>JAZLJS010000068.1:0-18010 GCA_045617945.1 Lachnospiraceae bacterium | reverse complement strand
GACTGTTTATGATAACATGGCATTTGGTCTTAAGCTTCGTAAGGTTCCTAAGGATGAGATTGACAAGCAGGTTAAGGAAGCAGCAAGAATCCTTGATCTTTCAGCTTTGTTGGATCGTAAGCCAAAGGCTTTATCAGGTGGACAGAGACAGAGAGTTGCTATGGGACGTGCTATAGTTCGTAACCCTAAGGTATTCCTTATGGACGAGCCTCTTTCAAACCTTGACGCTAAGCTTCGTGTTCAGATGAGAATTGAGATTGCTAAGCTTCACCAGAGATTAGGAACCACCATCATCTACGTTACACATGACCAGACAGAGGCTATGACTCTTGGTACAAGAATCGTTGTTATGAAAGATGGTGTTATTCAGCAGGTTGATACACCTCAGAACCTTTACGACAAGCCGGGCAACCTGTTTGTAGCAGGTTTCATGGGATCTCCTCAGATGAACTTCTTAAATGCAGAAGTTGAAGTTAAGGGTGATGTTGCTTCCTTGAAGTTCGCTGGCAACTCTATTCCTCTTCCTCCCGCTAAGTCCAAGAAGCTTATCGAAGGTGGTTATGATGGAAAGACCGTTACATTCGGTATCCGTCCTGAAGATGTATATGATTCCGAAATGTTCGTTGCTTCTTCACCTCAGAGCGCATTTGAGTCTACTGTTAAGGTTTACGAACTTCTTGGTGCTGAAGTTTACTTGTACTTCGATCTTGAAGAGTTCCCGATCACAGCTAGAGTTGGTCCTCGTACAACAGCTAGACCTGGCGATACAGTTAAGTTCGCATTTGATGTTGAGAAGATTCATGTATTCGATAAGGATACAGAAATGGTTATTACAAACTAGTAATAAACCGATTAATAATAGAGAACCCTCCGCGTTTGCGGAGGGTTCTTTGTTAATATCGCCATCTTTTGCCTCATAGTCGGCGGAGTTGCCTGTCCATAAATTATCGAATATAATGTCCGCGATATTTCAAGGAGAACAAAAAAGGAGCATTTCTTTTGAAGATATCGTGTTGGCAGTATGGTGCCGGGGAAGCTTAGATATCGGAATTCTCAGATTTGAGTTTTATACGAAGTTCAGCAAAGAAGTTAGTAAGCATACAACTGCATTCATCTTCCAATACACCGGTAGTAATTTCCACCTGATGATTGAATTCGGGGACTTGCAACAGATTTAAAATGGAACCGGCACAGCCGGATTTGGGACTCATGCATCCAATCACAACACGATCAATACGGGATTGAACGCATGCGCCGGCACACATTTGACAAGGCTCAAGTGTTACATACATGGTACAGCCTTCCAATCTCCAGTCTCCCAATTTCTTGCTGGCACGACGGATAGCGGTCAACTCAGCATGAGATAAGGTGTTTCGGTCTGTTTTTCTTCGGTTATATCCGGATGCGATAATCTTACCGTCGCATACAATAACGCAACCGATAGGAACTTCTCCGAGAGCATATGCTTTCTTGGCATATCGTATGGCTGCCTTCATATATTTCTCATCTTCAGACAATGTCGCGGGATTTGATGAGGTTGTTGCGGCATTTGATGAAGGTAAGTTCGCTGCGTTATTCGATGAAGTTGAGGTTGTTGTAGTGCTCGAAATATTTGAATTTGTTGTAGTTTTAGAGATTGAAGTTTTCATATGCCCATTTTATCACAAATCTGTGGATGCGATGGGCTGTTTTTCACATTTACCCCGGAAATGATGAAATGAGTATGGTTTCGGGGTAAAGGCATTGAATCTCATTATTTTTTCTACTTGGGCATCGGGATAGGCTTAGATTGTGGTCTTCCGATGCTTTTCCTCAAGAATGCTTATTCTTGGATAAGTCCCTATCTTGCTCTTCGAGTGATAATTCGATACAATGGTGAAAGAATGAAGTAATACCTTGATAAATCCTTATTAATTATATAGGTATATGTATGACTAACTAAGTATATATATGAAAGCATATGTGTATATAAGCATATATGCATATATGCATGTAAGTGATTGCATATAGATCTTGAAATAGTGAGTGGAGGTTATGCATGATAACAAACCAGGTGATTCAGGAAACAATTGAGGAAGTACATGCGATTGCGAAATCGGAATTTATGGTGAAAGATTCTGTTGGATCGACGGTTGCTGCAACAAAAGGTGCTTCTGATACGGATCGGGCAATTGTGTTGTCATTTGTTCAGTCACAGGCGGATACGCAGGAGATGAAGGGCAAGCTTTTGCTGAAAATATATGATGAAGATCAACTTCTTTATGTATTGATTGCGGAAAAGGGCGATGATTTGTTTGTAATCGGTAAGATTCTTGCTGCTCAGATTTCTCGTTTGATAGTTGCTTACAAGGATCGCATTGATCGAAACAGCTTTTATCAGAATCTTTTGATGGATAATTTATTACTGGTGGATATATATAACCGTGCGCAGAAACTTCATATCGAAGCAGTGCAGCCACGTTGTGTATTTTTGATTGAGCCGTGCAAGAAGCGAGATAATGAAACGCTGGAAATGGTGCAGGAATTGTTCTATTCCCAGGCGGGTGACTTTGTGACAGCAATTGATGAATCCAGGATTATTGTAATCAAGGCTCTTGAGTCGGATGATGATAAGGAAACAATCGATGAGACGGCCAGAATGCTGGTTGATATGTTGGGTTCAGAGGCGATGGAGTCGGTTCGCGTATCGTTCGGAACGGTTGTCGGCGATATCAAAGGTGTTTCCAAGTCATTTAAGGAAGCTAAGATGGCGCTTGATGTCGGAAAGATATTCTATCCGGAGAAGACGATTATTGCATATGATTCTCTGGGGATTGGCAGGTTGATTTATCAATTGCCGGTGAATTTGTGTCAGCTGTTTATTAATGAAATATTCGGAGATGATATTCCGGAAGAGATAGATGATGAGATTATGATGACGGTTAATAAATTTCTGGAGAACAGTCTGAATGTTTCGGAAACTTCACGCCAGTTGTATATTCATCGAAACACGCTCGTGTATAGAATTGAGAAATTACAAAAAGTCACGGGCCTCGATATTCGTAATTTCGATGACGCCATGACTCTGAAGATTGCACTTATGGTTGTAAATTATATTCATTTTCAAAAAGAGCAGGGAATGTAAATCTTTGTTTATTGAAGTCAATCAATAAAGCTGAGATTAGTCTACAAAGATGAAGTTAATCAATAATGAAAAAGTCAGTCAACACCGCGAATTTCTACGGTGTTGATTTTTTGGCGCAAAATATCTACATATGACATAAGTGTGTCTTTATCCGGAGCAGACAGGGAGTGGTCGGGAACGTAATCGGAATCTACAAAGGCCTGCAGATAATATGCCGGGCATCCCTGCAACCAATCGGCTATTTCGGTGAATGTTGTATCGTTATGATATTCGGCAATTACCGTTGTGCGGAATTCGTAAGGAATATCACTTTCTTTGAGGATAGAAACACTTTCCTTGATGGCATCTGTATCAATGTGTGCGTTACAGATGGAATCATACTCCGAAAGGGATGTTTTGATATCCATGGCTACGTAATCTATAAGCTTGGAATCGATTAATTGACGCAACATCTGTGGATTGGTTCCGTTTGTATCCAATTTGACACACAGAGATAAATCCTTAATCTTACGGATCATGTCGGGAAGGTCCGGCTGCAATGTTGGCTCCCCACCGGTAATGCAGACTCCTTCTAAAACACCTTTTCGTTTCTGTAGAAATTGTAGAACCTCTTCCTCGGTACAAAAAGGTGTGGCATTTTCAACAATATCCATGTTATGACAGAATCGGCAACGCATGTTGCACCCACCCAGAAATATGGTACAAGCCACTTTTTGGGGGTAATCCAGAAGTGTAGTTTTTTGAAGACCGCTGATTAACATGGATGGATCCTTTCTGGTAATCGGATTATAGCTGAGAGATGTCGCTTGTGTGTTGCGATACTATTTGGTGCTATGATTTAGTCAGTGTAAATTAATATTGGTCGTGTGTTACACAATCAGTTTACTCTTCGATGTCGCCTTCGGGAAGAATGAGGGCTGCAATGATATAAATCCATGCGCTGACGCCGCCGAAGAGGATCAGAATGGCCGCAACGATACGAACTATAGAAGGATCTAAGTCAAAATATTCCGCAATACCGCCGCAAACGCCGCAGAGCTTTTTATCATAGATGGATTTGTGTAATCTTTTCATAAGTATTCTCCTTTGCAATAAGTAAATAAAGTTAAGCACGATTCAAGCATATGTTTACAAATATCATATGTTTGATTTATTGAAAGTTTGATTCTGTTGCAGAATCATTTCTATCAGATAGTGAAAATGTTGTTTCTGTATCTTCAAGAACAAGTATACTATAAAATGAATGATTTAAGAATTCCTTACAGAGAAATTAAGATTTGATTAAAAAGAATATTGCTGTTTAGAATGAATGAATTCTGCGGAAAAAGAAATGATTATAGATTAATGCAAATATTCCTGTATTTACTCTTGTAAAGTAAAATGTGAAATGCTACTATAAGTTTGCGCAACCGGTTGCACACCATATTATACAGCGGTCGGTTGACTTTTCATTCTGATATCTATATAATGAAATCGCGCGGCCGGTTCGGGCAGTATCTTGTTTGGGTCTTACGCAACAGGACGCTGTGAACCGTGTCAGGTCAGGAATGAAGCAGCACTAAGCGGATGTACTTGTGTGCCGTGAGGGCGCCTGGGCATTGGCTGTTCGTTTCCGGTTTGCGTATTTGAGCGATTTCTGTGAAGGAATCGCTGTTTTTTTATTCATAATATGCGATTGCAGGAATATTACGTGTAGATTCATTGGATAGAAATGATTTACCCGTAAAAAAGAAGGCATTACGTGCGAAAGGTATCATTTGGCATATTATACCCGTAATTTCGCCGCAATCGACGAAAATGGAATAATGGAGGGAACATATTATGGTTGAATTGAGAGTTCTTAAAAATGGTTTTGAGGAAGGCAAATATGATGATTTGCTATCAGATATTTATGTAGATAAGAGTCGTCTGGAGTATCAAAGAGGGCGGTATGTTGCGGCGCTTTCCAAGTTTGAGGAATTGTATGGCAGCAAAGCGGTCGGAATATACAGTGCGCCCGGCAGAAGCGAGGTTGGTGGGAATCATACCGATCATCAGCGTGGGCAGGTTCTTGCGTGTGCAGTGAATTTGGATGCGATTGCTGTTGTTGCACCGCGAGAAGACGGCGCGATAAAGATTGTTTCGGATTCATTTAATCTGGAAGAAATGTCTGTTGATACAATTAATGAAGTATTAGTAGCAAATAATGATGCTGTCAAAACAGATATCGAAAGGAATAATTCAGTAGATAGTGCAAAAACCAATAGTGTAGCAGAAAATGGCATATCTTCAAACAGTGCATTATTGATAAAAGAAGGAACAAGTGAAGCTCTCGTTCTCGGTGTTGCATGCAAACTGCTACAGGACGGATATAAGATTGGCGGATTCGAGGCATTTATCACAAGTGATGTGCTTATCGGCGCCGGACTATCATCTTCGGCAGCGTTCGAGGTGTTGATCGGAACGATATTGTCATACCTGTATAATGATGGCAAGTTGAATCCGATTTATATTGCGCAGGCGGCACAGTATGCTGAGAATGTTTTCTTTGGAAAGCCCTGTGGTTTGATGGATCAAATGGCATCTTCGGTTGGAAGTCTGGTAAATATTGATTTTGGCGATAAAGATAATCCGATTGTAAACAAAGTAGAAGTGGATTTTGAGGAATTCAAACATAGTTTGTGTATTATTGATACAAAGGGAGATCATGCGGATTTGACGGCAGAATATGCGGCAATTCCCGCTGAAATGAAGAAAGTCGCAGCATTTTTCGGTAAAGAAGTTCTTCGTGAAGTCAAGGAGAGTGACTTTTACGAACACTTAAATGAACTGAGGGAAGCGCTCGGCGATCGTCCGGTTCTTCGCGCCATGCATTTCTACTATGATCATTGGATGGCAGGATGTGAAACAAGAGCGCTTTGTGAACGTGATTTTGATCATTTTAAGAAGTGCATTACAGATTCCGGAAACAGTTCTTACAAATATTTGCAGAATGTTTACCCGATGTCGGATATTCAGGCACAGTCGGTGGCAGTAGGCATCAGCTTGTGTGAGAAGCTTTTGCTGGACCATGGTGTATGTCGTGTGCATGGTGGCGGATTTGCGGGAACTGTGCAGGCATTTGTGGAGAATGATTATGTCGATAGTTTTAAGCAGGGCATCGAGAAGTTCTTTGGCGAAGACAGTTGTCATGTGCTGAAAGTCCGTAAATATGGCGGCATGGAAGTAATTGCATAGGAATGAAGAAAAGTCATAAATATTTGTTCATTTATATGACTATGATGAATAGCAAGCGGGATGGTGTTTACAATGATTTATGAAAATATTGCGGCGCTCGCGGAATATGCGGTGTGCAATGGATTAATCGAAGAAGAGGAACGAATTTATTCCATCAATCTTTTGTTGGATGTTTTGCATCTGTCGGAGTACGAAGATCCAAGAGATGCATCTTCTGAAGGAATCCAAGAAGGAAGTATACGTTTCACTGAAGGTACTCCAAAAGGAAGTATATGTCTATCTAAAGATACTCAATCGGGAAGTAAAAACTTGAAAGATGATGTTCAGAAGAAATGTGAGTGTTTGGATGAAGGAATTCCGAAGGAATGCTTGAGTGAAGAAAGTCATTCGCTGGAATATCTTGCTACACATTTGGAAGAGAATTTGCGACAGATTCTGGATTATGCGTATTCGCAAGGTTTGATTGAAGAGAATACGACATTATATCGTGATCTTTTTGATACGAAAGTGATGAATTGTTTTGTTCCCAGACCGTCCACAGTGAATGCGAAGTTTTGGGAATTGTATAAGGAAAGTCCCGAAGCCGCAACGGACTATTTCTATGCGCTGTCGAAGGCTTCGGATTATATTCGCACGTATCGAATCAAAAAGGATATTAAGTGGACGACGGACAGTGAATTCGGTCCGATTCAGATTTCCATTAATTTGGCCAAACCTGAGAAGGATCCGAAGGCAATTGCGGCAGCAGGCAGTGCGAAGGCAACCGCGTATCCGAAATGCCAATTATGTGCGGAGAATGAAGGTTATGCGGGCCGTGTGAATCATCCCGCAAGAGAAAATCACAGAATTGTTCCGTTAACGATATGCCAGGAACCGTGGGGATTTCAGTATTCGCCGTACGTTTATTACAATGAGCATTGTATTGTTTTGAACAAGAAGCATGTTCCGATGACGATAAATCGTGAAGTGTTTGAGAAATTGTTTGACTTTCTCAGGCAATTTCCTCATTACACGGTTATGACCAACGCAGATTTGCCGATTGTCGGCGGGTCTATTCTGGCGCATGAGCATTTTCAGGGCGGAAGGTATGACTTTCCGATGGCGGCAGCCGAGGTGGAAAAGTCATTCACCATACCGGGTTATGAAGATGTTGAGGCAGGTATTGTAAAATGGCCGTTGTCGGTTATTCGAATTCGCTGTAAGCAGCAGAATCGGCTGGTTGAATTGGCGGATCATATTCTGAAAAACTGGCGCGGATATACGGATGAAGAGGCATTTATTTATGCTTTTACGGAAGAAGTTGATGGAGAAGCCGCTGCCAAAACCGTTCCGCATAACACAATTACCCCTTGCGCGCGTGTGCGTGATGGAAAGTTTGAATTGGATTTGGTGCTTCGAAATAATATAACAACCGCGGACAGACCGCTTGGCGTGTATCATCCCCGGCCGGAATATTTTCATATCAAGAAGGAGAATATTGGTGGCATTGAGGTTATGGGATTGGCCATTTTGCCGAGCCGTTTGAAGGATGAGCTCGCTCTTTTGGGCGAATATATTGTTGAAGGTAAGGATTACCGCAGCAATGAAGTGTTGGCAAAACATGCGGATTGGGTGGATGAATTTCTGCCGGCGTATGAAGGGAAGATTACTGCGGAAACGATTGATGGGATTCTTAGGGAAGAGACCGGTAAAGTGTTTGTCAAAGTTCTTATGGATGCCGGTGTTTATAAGCGGGATGAAAAGGGCCGCGAAGCATTTATGAGATTTATTGCGACGCTGTAGTGGCAAACTAATTTTGGATAGGGGTGTTTTGGGACGAGGCATATGGCGGAGCTATTCGACATTTGACGGATCTGGGGTACAGTGCGTCTGCGATTAAGAAGAACTTAACATTTCCGGCTCCGATGGAAGTGATCAGTGAATTGATGTATAGACGCCTCTTGGAGACGAAGGAGATTATCTTAATCCTTCCTGAAACACCGGAAACACTGTATCAAACAGAGTATGTTCAAGATGTGAATGACGTAGGGCGAAAGTCATTTCGAAAAGTGGAAACGCCAATCGGAACGGTGGATCCGACGGATTATGTGGCGTGTGACTGGGGACGTATGAAATATAAGGATGCACAGGCGTTTGAGGAGTTTTTACAGAAGCTTGATGTAGAGGATGCGGAATACATACGTGGTATTTCATGGCCTTTACAGACGATTTATCATAAGCGCAATGAGCGAATAGAACGAATTATGCAAAATTATGAGAAGTAATATGGTATCAGAAGTATTATAATTCGTATGTACTATAAAAA
The DNA here is from genome assembly GCA_045617945.1 of Lachnospiraceae bacterium. Taxonomy (GTDB): domain Bacteria; phylum Bacillota; class Clostridia; order Lachnospirales; family Lachnospiraceae; genus UBA2868. Next base: position 9,365 of record JAZLJS010000068.1, on the reverse strand, counting down.
TTAGCGGGTATTTTGAATGCGGACGAGTTTTATTAAGTTTCTTGCAAAGGTAATTGTATGGCGAAGAGTTGCCAGTAAGAAATTGGCGACATTTGTCGCCAATTTTATTGTCGCAAGAAATCAATCCAAGATAGAAAAGAATAAGTGCGTATCTGTATTTTCTTCTATAAAGAAATGGTTTGTAACCGCAATTTCTTTCATAAAGAAAGCAGTTTCGACGGCGATCCGGGCCATAAAAGAATTCATCGCAAAAGTACGATTGAAGATGTTTCCGCCGGAGGACCCGGCTGTTAAACGTCTTCATAGAAGTAAATTCCGTATTCCGCGAAGATACTTTTATCCTTTCGTTATTGTAATATCATTGTTGGTTATTCTTGTTGGAATTGGTTTAGCGCTGGTTATTAAGGCAAGCATTATGCGTTCCAACAAATTGTATAATAAGATTGTTGATCAGTATATTACCGAAGCAACTGTAAATGATGACGTTGCGGATAATCCGCAGAAGCCCAAGACCATCTTTGATATTAATGCAAAGAATGGAAATGCGCAGGGTGAAGAGTCTCCGTCGAACAATTCTATGGCCGCTTCCGGTGAAGCAGAAGCGTTTCTTAACAAAATGGATATCGATTGGGATGATGTTATTTCGGTGGATATAATGAAGCTGCGTGACCAGTATCCGGATGTCAGGGGCTGGTTGTACTTTGAAAATGAGAAAATCAGTTATCCAATCATGTACAGTGGGGACAACGAGACTTATTTGAAACATAGCTGCACTGGTTCGTACAGCCGAGAAGGTGCTATTTTTATCGAAGGAAAGAACCGTCCGTATTTCAAAGATCCGTATACAATCCTATATGGACAGGATGTGGATAAAAACGTCATGTTCGGCAAGCTACACCATTATATAGATGATCCGGGATATTACAAGAATCATGAGTATATCCAAATCATTACAACCGATGATATTGGGCGTGTGGTGAAATATCGCTATCGTTTGTATGCTTATGAGCTTGCGGATGCCGATACTCCGGTGTTCAACGTCTGCGACGGCGACAATCAGAGGGAAATATTGGAGATATTCCAGTATATCAATGAGAATTCTTTGATAAATGTAGGCGCGGCTATCACGATTAATGACCATGTTCTGACGTTGTCAACGTGCTCATCCGATAATGATCGCATCATAGTCAGCTTTATTTGCATAGATGGAAGCGGCGAATTGTAAATAGCAATATTCTTTGGCATTTTTATCGCTACGTATAATGTTTCTGGAGGCGCCGTACCGATAAGAAATGGGTTTTTGAAGATCCTATCGGTATAAAGAGTGTTTTTTGCGTTTCCTTGGTAAATAGTTCAACAAGCAGTTTTTTACAAGTCTAAAATATAATAATACCCTAAACCACTTCTTCGCTGAATTATCTGTATGATTAAATTTGACACTCACATATAGAGGAATTAAATTATTTATATACAGTTATTTATATACAGTTTTCTATTCATATAAAAGTCACTGAATCCCATATATTATAAGGAGTTTACGAAACGATTATGAAAAAGGAATTGATTGTTGAAGCGAAAAAGCAGAATATGGGAGAAATCCTGGATTTCTTAAGAGGAAATCTTGATGAAACCGGATGCACTTCCAAAGAAATATATAAGGCAATGCTTACCGCCGAAGAGTGTATGGTGAAACTGTTTGCGTACAGTACGGAGACTGATAAGTGTAAGGTTAGAATCAGATCGCAATTTGGCAAGATATTTATAGATATTTCCGTCAAAGGAGAAGTGATTGACTATAGTAATGAGCTTGCAGTTCCTGTGGCAACGTCGTTATTGGATATTTCTGATGATAATGATGTTGAGACAGAAAATGCCATTAACCGTATGCTGATCAAACTGAATGCAGATGAGATTAAGTATCGGAATCGTAATGGAATCAATTATGTCAGTATTTGTGCACATAGTATTAAGCAAAGTAATATTATTATCACGATTGCAGCGTTGGTGATATCACTGTTACTTGGAGTGATATTCAGATTGTTTGTCCCCGAAGAAGTAAATAAGTTTTTGAATGACAATTTTCTTGGTCCGATTAAGTCTATCTATTTGAATCTAATGTGCGCGATTGTAGGACCGGTTGTGTTCTTCTCGATAGCAACATGCATTTCCGGATTTGACAGTGTGAGTTCGGTAGGCCGAATCGGTAAGCGGCTTATGATTTTGTATACGGTAACATCGATAGTTGCTATATTCCTGGGGCTTGTGTTATTTACGGTTTTCAAACCGGGCGAGTTTGGATCGATTAAGGCAGTAGAAGCAGCTGCGACAGATGTTGAATTGCCGTCGCTTGTAGATTCCATAAAAGGATTCTTTACATCAAATATTGTTGAATCGTTTTTACAGAATAATACAATTCAGATTATCATTATTGCGATTGCAATCGGATTGGCTGGTATGGCGGTTGGTCAGAAGGCAGAGCCGGCGCAGAAGTTGTTTGAGTCTTTCAATGATATCTTTACAACAATTATCGGAGCGCTTTCCAAGATGATTCCGCTTGTGGTGTTCTGTTCAACCTTTAGCTCCGTTCTTACGTTGGATTCAAAGGTGTTGGTTACGATAGCCAGTTTGTGTGCGGTCGTGCTTGTCGGATTTGCTTCCTGCGGTGTGATGTATTGCATAATCATTGGATGTATAGCACATTTGAATCCGTTTATTATGCTCAAGAAATATATGTCGACGGCATTAACTGTATTTTCGCTTAGTTCGTCGAACGCATCGATGCCTTTTAATATGGAATTCTGCGAAAGTATTGGAGTTCCGAAGAAGATTGCATCCTTTGCTATTCCGCTTGGAGCCACCATCAATATGGACGGTGGTTGTGTTTGCTTAACGATTGTGTCGCTCTTTTTTGCGCGAGTTTACGGAATTACGCCGACCCCTGCGCAGATTGCTGCATTGTTATTTACGATGTTGCTTCTGACAATGGGAATGCCGGGAATTCCGGGAGGTTCCGTAGTTTTACTGACACCGGCATTTGCGATTCTTGGAATACCGATTGAAGGTGTGGGATTGTTCCTCGGAGTTGATGCAATTCTTGATATGTTCAGAACGGTTAATAATACAACGGGTGACGTAGCGGGATCGATAGTAATCAGTAAGCTGGAAGGTCAACTGGATGAAACCATGTATTATTCGAAATGAAATAGCACAATATATCACAATTACGCAAAAGGTGTGGAATTATCAGATTCCTTATCCTGGGATACGCATAAATGGGCACTGCAGGCATTGGGAACGGATCTGTTGGCAGATGTGATTGATTATTCCTTCTATAATGCGAATGTTGTCAGAGATGGTTACGCATTCATAGTTACAACGGTTCTAAAAGGTAAGAGAGTATTGCGGTTGTGTCTGCTAAACGGAAACACAACAACCGACGATGTAATCGGAACCATGGATTATTTGAAAAAGATTGCACTGGAAATAGTGGAAAGTCATGGCTTGAAGTAAGTGTGTATAGAGAGGTTTGTATGCTGATTTATAATGGTTTAAAATCCGACTTTATGAGTGATACAGAGAATGATGTTTTGGAAACGAAACTATACGACGCGATAAAGAATCGGATGAATCGAACAACGGGATTGAATGATTATGACAAAAGAAACGATAGAACAGATACTTAAATTCAGAGATGATCGTGATTGGAAGCAGTTCCATAATCCTAAGGACTTGGCGATTTCCATTTCATTGGAAGCAGCCGAATTATTGGAAGTATTTCAGTGGAGCGGGACGGATGTTTCCGATACCGGAAAGAAAGAGAAGATAAAGGAAGAATTGGCTGATGTTGTAAATTACTGCGTATTGATGGCGGATGCCTGCGGCTTGGATCTGGATGAAATTATTCAGGAAAAGATTCGAGTAAATAATGAAAAGTACCCAGTGGAAAAAGCCAAGGGGAAAAGTGATAAGTATAACAGGCTGTGAGTTGACGGCAATAAATTATTGAAACAAATGTGAACGAATTAGGATTATGAAACCAAGAACAGAATTGAGTATGGAGCTTTACCGGATGATGGGGTATTTACGCCATTACAAGCTGCTTCCGTTAGAGGAGGTTGCTGATGAGATGCTCGCGATATTGAGTGATCGGAATCGGATTATGCAGAAGAAGGATTGTGAAGAGATCAATGCCAAATGGAATATGTTTTTGGAAGAAGGATTAGAGGAGGACGAGTAATGTCGGAATTTGATAGAATCGTTGATATTGTAAATACATTAAGATCCGAGAACGGATGCCCGTGGGATAGGGAGCAGACGCATTCGTCTATTAAGAAGACATGTATCGAGGAAGCTTGTGAGGTAGTTTGCGGGATTAATATTCTGGAAGAAACTGGGAAGGCGGAGAATCTCAAAGAGGAGTTGGGAGATTTACTGCTGCAAGTGATTTTTCATGCGCAGCTGGCTGAGGAAGAGGGCCTGTTTACCATGGAGGATGTGTGCCGAGGAATTGCGGACAAGATGGTACGGCGACATCCACACGTATTCGGTGATGTTGCGGTGGCTGATTCAGCGGAAGTGTTGAAGAATTGGGATGCGATTAAGGCGCAGGAAGGAAATGACAAGGCGCTTGAGAAGGAGTATCTGCCAAAGGCATTTGAAGAGTCAAAGCAGTTGATTGACCTTGCGATAAAACGGAAACAGGAAAAGTGGAAGAACGGGTAATGGTATTTCTTCCTTTTTCATAAGAATCTTTCATCAATGATTTATTTGATAGGTTTGTCATTTGGAGTCATAATTCCGTCATTCATGATGGGACCACCCATCGGTGTAGGAGAGGTTATGTGTTCAACCGTACAACCTCTATATTCTGCTCCGCTTTGTTGAGAAGAATAACTGGCTGATCCACTGTATTTACCGTTTCCGCTATTTTCATTTAATACGATAAATTCATTTCCAAATGAAGTAGTCGGAGGCTCCGGACAAGTAATCGGAATAGTATTGTCAAAAGTCAAGTCTCCTGCAGCAGAAACAATACTTAAGTCATCATCACTTAATGCAAGTACATTTTTGCCATCGGCTGAATTTGTTATTTGTTTAAGTCCGGGTTCTCTTTCAGATTCATGAAAGTTGAAAAATCGTTTTAATCTATTCTTCATAGTATTCACTCCTTTCTTTCATTGAAACGGATGCATCAGAAATGTGGTTAATTTTATGTAGATAAGGTTACACTTGATTGTTCCGTTCTATTTAGTTATACGAACAAATCTCAAAAAAGGATAATAAATATTTTAATGGCAAGTGACCTGGAAATATGATGAAAGCATCTCTTTATTTGCCAAGAAACTTGTAAAACGGTTTGTCTTCGTAGTCGTATACGAAGTATTGATCCCGGTAGATTTCGATGAGCTCTGTGTTATTCAGTTGCATATTTCCAAAGGAATAGACGGAATCTTTAATCATCCACGGATCATGTTGCGCTGTGTTGATGATTACTCTGGCCAATTCCGTTGCCGGTGTGAGTGCTGCAATAAAAAGGACGACAATCAGTATTCGCTTGTGTGATTGTGTCTGTTGGGAGAGAAGAAAGCGTATGACGTAAATCATTAGGATGAACAGTGCCGGAATGGAGCCGCGCATTGTGAAGTTGTAGTCACGTATTACAATAAGGGGCAAAGTCACAAGCTCTGCAACTGTTATTGCAAAGTATTTGTCGTGTTTGGCGTTGTTCCAAATAATTATCAGATAGATTCCGAATTCAAGGAAAATGAAAGGAAGATATCGGGCAAAGACTCCGACGAAATCACCGTACCAGCCGAAGATTGTTCCGAAATAACCGTTGGCGCCGTCACCGGCTGTGTAAAACAGGCCGTAAACAATAAAGGATGAAAGCGACATCAGGATGTTGGCGGGATTGATACTTTTGGTATCAAATTTACCTTTGTCGAAACTTCCTGCAATCAGATACGGTACGGCGGCTATGGTTGCCCAGGGAGAATAAGCAAACAGGACAGAGATCAGTCCGGCTGCGTATTTTGTGCTTTTAAGTTGCAGAAACAGTGCCATTACAATCCAGATCGGAAGTGTCTGGTTAAATACCCAGAACAACAGGGTTGTATTGGATGAATATTGAAAGTATTTGGCCCACCATTCAATGTGCTCCGTGAACGGAAAAGTTCCGTTTAAAAAGGAATATGCGACATAATCCAATCCCGAGAAAAAGATCAGAACTGCGGGTATGATATATGTACGCTTACCAATAAGTTGTGTGATCAAAAGCATAACTAGCAGGACGCCGAGAAATGTCCAGAGCCACAGTAAGATATTGCCAGTCTGCTCGGATAAGTGAAACAGCTTGGAAATACCGGCTACCGGAAGCCACCATGAGAAGTAGTAATCAAAAGCAACGGTCTGATTGGCAGAGCAAAGAGCCTGCACGTAATCCGGCTCGTCGGACATGTGATATATTACAGGCCATGCGTAGTTGCACAGGTCCCGAAAGATGGGGTTGCGGCCCATGTAATCTTCGTTCTGAAATACGTTTTTGCCGGTTCCCGAAAGATACGACCAGAACAGAGATGTCAGGACGCATACAACCATGTAAATTGTGTCGTGAACGTTGTAAGATGATATTGTAAGAAACTTGCGCGTGGTGGTAATGTTGTTAGTGGAGTTATCGCCTAATAAAGTAGTGTCCGATAAGGAATTGTCTGTAGTTTGGTTGTATCTTGTGAATTCCTGTCCGAGTCGGAACGCGAAGAACAGAACTACCGAATTCACCAAAAGGGCAATCGGTAATTTGAGCCATCCAAATACAAATATGATAATTGGGAGGATGATATATCCTATAGCAATTAGTGTAATCATATGATGATTATACAATAAATTCGGGGGATAAAAATATATTTTGTTTGAGTGACTTTCCATGAAAATGACAGTATTATTTATGTAGATGTTTTGATATGAAAACGGCGATATTCGTCGGATAAAATATAGATTCGGAGAAGAAGGCATGATTGTAAAAGGTACATATTTTCAAAATGATCCGACGCATCCGCTTGTGTATACAGAACGGAAGAGTGAACGGACATTACTTATATCATGGCGACACGTTTCATTATTGAATCCGAAGCGCTGACGGATGATGAAAAGAGGGCATTTCTCGGGGAAAACGCTATGCGATTCTACGGTTTTGAAAAGGCCGTAAGGATGCCGGTGATTGATAATATGCTGTGACGCCTGTAGGGATGATGTCGTCGATTAATTGTATGTTTGCTATGTTCGTTAGCAGCGTGATTGGTATTACGGAGCAGAGAGGATTTTAAGGTTAAGAAGGATTCGGAAGTTTTCAATAAAGCGATACAGGCGCTGTTTTAATAAACAATTCTTCTTCCTCCAAATCATAGAGTGTGGCAATCAGCTTGTTGTCCATGATGTCTGCGGGTGCGCCGAAGGCCAGGGTCTGGCCGTTAAGCATTGCCAGTATTTTGGTGGAGTATTTGTAGGCCTGTTCGGGATCATGGGTGGACTGGATGATGGTATAACCGTTGTCGGCCAAGGATTGTATGGTTTTCATCAGGCGAATCTTGTTGCCGTAGTCCAGACTGGCGGACGGCTCATCCATGATTAATATTTTGGCCTGTTGCGCAATGGCACGGGCAATTAACGTTAACTGTCTCTCTCCGCCGGAGATATTGAGATAGTTACGATCTCTTAAATGTGAAATATTTAGAATTTGCAAGGCTTCTTCGGCCTGCTTACGCTGCGCTTCTTTCGGTGTTTCGAACATGCTTGTCTGAGCAGTGGTTCCCATTAGTACCATATCGAAAACAGAATAATTAAAAACGGGATTATGATATTGCGGAATGTAAGCAATCTCTTTGGCGATGGCTTCTGTGGTCATATCTGTTATGGAAGTCTCGTGGATAATGACTTTCCCTTGCTGGGGAGTTAATAATCCCAGGATGCATTTAAATAAGGTGCTCTTGCCGACACCGTTGGGACCGAGCACGGAGATTACGTCTCCCGGTTGGGCACAAAAAGAGATTCCGTGTAGAACCGGCAGATTCTTATATGAAAAATAGACGTTGTCAATTACTAAGCTCATGAATGTTTACCATCCCTCAAAATCAAGTAGATAAAGAACGGAGCTCCGACAAGCGAAGTCAGGATTCCAATCGGTATTTCATTGGTAAATAGGCAGCGGGAACAATCGTCCGCTATCAGTAAGAATAAAGCGCCCGTAAGCATGGAAACCGGAAGCAGTCGGGAGTAATTGTCCCCCACAATCTTGCGTGCCATGTGCGGAATCACCAATCCAATCCATCCGATAACACCGCTGACGGCAACGCAGGCGGCCGTGATTAATGTGGCTGCGATAATGATAATTATTCGCAGGGTTTTGGTATTGATTCCGATTGTACGCGCTTCCTCATCACCCAATGTCAGGATGTTGATTCGCCAGCGCAGAAGGAACATGGCCGTAAGGCCGATAGCCATCGGAATGATTGCAAATAGCAAATCCTGCGGCATTATGCCGTTTAAGCTGCCCATCAGCCAATAGGTGATGGCCGGTAATTCGTTACTCGGATCGGCTACCAGTTTGATAAAGGATACACCTGAGGATGCGAGCGAACTCACCATAATTCCGGCGAGAATAAATCCCAGCGCTTTCTGGCCTCGAATGCTGTTACCGATTATAAATACAATAAATACGGTGAAGATTCCGAACAGGAATGCGCTGATGATAATCATGGATTTGTTGAAATGCAGAAGGATGGCCAATGCAGCGCCGAAGGCGGCACCGTTTGCAGCGCCCAGTAAATCCGGCGCAGCCATGGGATTGTGGAAAACTCCTTGATATGCGGCACCGGCAGCTGACAGAGAACATCCGACGAGGCATGCCATGATGATTCGCGGCAATCGGCTATACAGCAGTAAAGACTCCTGAGCCGCCGTCCAGAAAGGGTCTATGGGGAATAATTTTGATCCGAGGATTCCCAGAAGTTCTTTGGCGGAAATGGGATATCTGCCTAACGCAAAAGAGCCGATAATCAATCCAATCAGCAGAATTGTTATGATAAAAACGGTAAGTTTATAATGATTCTTTGTAAGCTTTTGCATGCACGCGCACCTTTCATAATTGACCATTCATATTATACCGATAATGATGCAAATAGCAAAGTATTGTTGATTAACTGCATAGGAATAATATGATAAAATATAATGGAGATAGTGTCAAATGAGTTATGAAAAACTGATGCTATAAGAAATGCTCTTCGAACTCGCCCACCCATTTCATTTTGATGGTGATTTTGAGGATTTTGGTTCCACCCTTGAGTTCTCAGAGCATGGTTGTACATTGAAAA
>JAZLJS010000067.1:0-3485 GCA_045617945.1 Lachnospiraceae bacterium | reverse complement strand
TGGATTCAATGCACCGAGCCGCGAGGCTATATGGTACCGTATCCACAAGTTGGCATACGGCGAGGAATGGCAGTACAATTACGAGGATTTCGTGACCTACGATGCCATCAACCGCACTCCTGCAGCACAGGCTGCAAGCAGGGCAAAGGTGGCCAGAGCCGCTGCCGCACGCAGGGGCAAACCGTTCCAGCCACTACACAAGCCTGTTGTCGTAAAGCGCAGTTGGAAAGATGCCATGAACAATTCCGGCAAAGACGGACGATGAAAATATACGAATGTTGAACCCCCTGATTCTAACCGATATGAAAAAGATAATAGGCCTCATTTGTTTTGCCTCTCTTCTGCTGTCAGGATGTGCTGTAAAAGAGCTGGATAATCCGCTGAATAAAGTGGGAGACTTTCCAACATTCTATGCATCATTTGATGATGCTGCGGATGAAACGACCAAGACGTACGTTGATGAGAAGATGTCGCTTCGTTGGACGATGGATGACAGGTTGTCGATATTTGTTGGCAATACATTCAACCGCGAGTATAAGTATGATGGGGAGACTGGAGCGAACAACGGCTCATTCTCGGCAATAGGCAGCCCCGAATTTGTTTCTGCCGAGCCTTTGGATGCCAATTATGCCGTCTATCCTTACAATGCTTCCAATGAAATGAACCCGGACGGCAGTATGTCGGTTGTGCTGCCATCCGTCCAGAAGTATGCCGAAAATTCATTCGGCCCGTGTGCCAATACGATGGTTGCCGCGACAGAGAACAAAGAGGATAACTTCCTTCAGTTCAAGAACCTGTGCGGCTATGTAGTTATTAAATTATACGGAGAAGGAACGGTAACTTCGATAAAACTGGAAGGCCACTACAGGGAGAAGATTGGTGGTAAAGCAAATATCCAGGTAGCATATGGCGCTTTGCCTTCGGTATCGATGTCAGATGATGCAACTGCCTCCATCACACTTGATTGCGGAGATGGCGTAACTCTCGGGACTACTGCGGAATCTGCCACCGAATTCTGGTTCTGCGTACCGCCGGTATCATTCAATAATGGCTTCACGGTCACAGTCACCAACAGCGAAGGCTGGCAGATGCTCAAAAGCACGTCATCCTCAAAGGTGGTTGTCAGAAACACGAAGAATGCACTGGCTCCACTTGAAGCGGTATTTAATATACCGCCCGTAGATCCTGTACCGCCTGATGATGAGATATGGTATATTACAAAAGATGATCAGATTATCAATCTGGAAAAATTGAATTATTATGATAAACCATTCGATGTGAATGTTATATCACATACTTATTCCAACGGGAAAGGCGTTATTAAATGTGATGGACCGATAAAAGTTTTGAATGATTTTGGTTATGACAATTGTATTAATTTCTTTCGACTTTTGCTTCCTAACAGTATTGAGACATTGCAAGATTTAGCACTATATCACATAGGTACATCTCAATTAAGAATACCGGATAAATTGAAATTCGTTGGTAGTCGCGCTTTGCAATCTCCCTATTTGGAAAGGTTTATTGGCAAGAATGTGTCTGACGATGGAAGGTGCGTAATTGTCGAAGATGGATATGCCCCGTGGTACGGGTCAACCATCATTCCTACTGAGAGGTATCTTGCCGCATTTGCTCCTGCAGGGCTCTCATCATATACTGTTCCCGATAATGTGAAGCATCTCGGATGGTATGCTTTTGCCGGGTGTAATGAACTTAGGAGTATTACATTGAATGAGGGCTTGGAATCAATCTATGGCGATTGCTTCTTGGATACACATCTTGACTGTGATATTGTATTACCCCAAAGTTTGATTTATTTGGACACGTATGCTTTCCATGATTGTTATGGAATAAAAGGATTTTATGGAAATGATAAATTCCATACGGCGGACAACAGATGTTTTGTTGTTGACATAAACGATTGCCAGGATGATTGGAAAGGTCTTTGGCTTATCAAATTTGCTGGAGAAGATATAACCGATTATGTTATTCCGGAAGGTATAAAATGTATTGAGAATTATGCTTTTGATGGACTGAATAATTTAAGATCCATCACATTTCCTTCGTCGATAGTTGAGATAGCAGCAGATGCGATATACGACTGCCCCGGTTTGGAGACCGTATATGGAGATTGCACATCGGATGACCATAAAGGTATTGTTTTCGGTACTCAATATCGCAAATTGATTGTTCCCAATGGAGTAAAAGAGTATACCGTCCCAGATGGTATTACCTCGTTAGGTTACAGTTCATTCGCCTATTCTCCTGATTTGGAGACAGTAACTATGAGTGATGATGTAACTGAATTAGGAGGATATGATTTCGCTTGGTGTTATAAATTGAAAAAAGTGGTTTTATCCGCACGACTTACCCATATTTTGTTGTATAATCCATTTTTGTATTCTGATAATCTTGAGGAGGTATATTTCCGTTCTATTGTTCCGCCGTCATATTCTGACACACAATTTTCTGATACGCCCAATGTGAAGATGTATGTGCCTCGACAGTCATTGGAATTATATCTGAGCAGTCCTCACTGGGCTCAGTTCAGACAGTATTTCGAACCATATGATTATGATGATTTGCCGGATGACGTTTGGCCGGATTACTATATCTCCACCGACTATTCCGCAGACGGCACAGTCCATACTGTTCAGACTGCAACTGTCGGCAAAGGCGTGAACGTGGTTCTTATGGGTGACGCATTCTCTGACAGACAGATAGCAGACGGAACATACAACAATGTAGTGCAGAAGGCTATTAATGCATTGTTCAGCGAAGAACCATACAAATCGTATAAGAATTACTTCAATGTTTACACGATAGATGTAGTCTCAATGACAGAAGGATATGAACATGGAGGAACGGTGTTCGGTACCGGTCATGGTGACGGCACTTATGTTTATGGTAACGATCCTAAGGTATTCGAATATGCGCAGAAAGCATTGACCGCTGAGCAGATGGACGATGCTCTGATTATCGTAATGATGAATGAGGATGCATACGCCGGCACATGCTTTATGTATTATCCTGATTCCGGAGATTACGGACGAGGAGCGGCTATAGCATATTTCCCGACCAGCAGCGATACCGATACATTCAACGGGCTGGTTTCTCACGAGGCCGGCGGTCACGGATTTGCAAAACTGGCCGATGAATATGCCTACGAATATATGGGCGCTATATCATATGGTGAAATAGAGGGCACAAAGTCATTGGAACCTTATGGCTGGTACAAGAACGTTGACTTCACCTCAGACCCGACGCAGGTCAAATGGAGCAAGTTCTTGAACGACGAGCGTTATGCCAATGAGGGACTCGGATGCTTTGAGGGAGGATTGACCTATTGGAGCGGAGTATGGCGTCCTACAGACTACTCCATCATGCGCTACAACACTGGTGGATTCAATGCACCGAGCCGCGAGGCTATATGGTACCGTATCCACAAGTTGGCATACGGCGAGGAATGGCAGTACAATTACGAG
>JAZLJS010000066.1:0-1160 GCA_045617945.1 Lachnospiraceae bacterium | reverse complement strand
GCTGCTCTTGGATATGAATCTCCGAATCAGACCGGAGTTATAATAGAAGACAGCGCGGATGCATCGGAGATTAAGAAGGCTTTGGCAGATATACCGGGGCATACTTCCACAACAGTTCTTAGTAATCAATACGGGAATCTGAAAACCGAATTTCAGATTCAAATGTCGTTGGGCCGTATTCTGACCGTCCTTATGTTCATGCTTGGGATGCTGGTTGTGTACAATATGGTTCTGCTGAATGTAAACAGGCGTAAAAGAGAATATGCGATAATGAATTCATTAGGTGTTCCGCTGAAAAAGATTGCCGGGATTTCATTGCTGGAAAGCCTTTCCGGATTAGTGATAAGCGTTTTGATCGGTATTCCTGCCGGGATACTGATTGTTGCACAGATATTCGGTATGATCAGCAATGAAAACATATATTATCCGGTGATTAATTTGAGACATACTATCCTTATAAATATTTTACTCTCTTTGTTATATGTAGCGGCGTGGGTGCTGATGACAATAATCAGGGTAAAAAAGATCGATCCGGCGATTGCACTTAACGCAAGGGAATGAGACAGGGAGGTTAGGAAGAATGACCAGTTCTGCATGGATTATTCCGTTACTGCTTAAGCAGTTATCAGTAAAAGACAATATTATATACGAGGGACATCGGCGACTGAAAGAAAGCTTTCAGGCAGAGAGCGACTGTATTGTTCTCTTAGGTCCTGACGGGGATATTGACACCGCCATACGCTGCGACGGAGACAACGCTGTCGAAATCAGTACGCGGGGTATGACAGTTCCGGATTGTGCCGGTACGGCTGGGAAAGATGATATCATATATCAGCTGGAGGAAGGAACGGCGGTACTTCTGAAGACAGACAAAACAAGGACCTTCGGATACGTGCTTTTTCCCGGACTCGAGTGTCCGGTTCCCCGGGATGATCATGATGCTGTCAGCATCGCACGGTCACTGGGCAGTATTATATATTATGAAGCCATGGGCAGCATTGTCCGGTCAGTCCATGAACCGGTTCTCAGAGTAAAGGATCTTGATGTAACTTATCCTAATAATTCAAAAGTTGTAAAAGGAATCAGCTTTGATATCTGCAGGGATGAGTTTACGGTTCTTCTGGGTAGCAGTGGATGCGGAAAGTGCACAACGGTCAATG
>JAZLJS010000065.1:0-2777 GCA_045617945.1 Lachnospiraceae bacterium | reverse complement strand
TTGCGCTTTGAAGGAAACATCGATTACCTGATGAAGGTGGATGCAAAGGCGAACTACCTGCCCGAAGACTACAGGACCTTCTATTACAAGTGGGATATTTATACGGGTGCTAATTCTCTGGCAAAACAACTCCCTGCTCTTTATGAAAAGAATCGATTCAGCATGGGCATTCATAGGCATAGGGATAAGTTCCCGGTGACTATTGCTATGATGCTTGTGGCGGAAGGGTTTGACTTATCAAATGATTTTAATGCTGGATATTGTGCTGCAAATATATTTTTCCCAATAAATCTTTTACCGCAATGTTTTGAATGCCATGAAAGTAAATTGAAATATCCGTATAAAATTGTAATTACAAGAGATACTTTATATGAAAATCAAACTGTATCTAGGTTTATAGAACAGGGCCGAATTGTTGATGTTGTTGGCTATGATGGACGATCTTATAAGGGTAAACGTATGGCAGTAGCAATAAAAGTTATGCCAGAAGGTGTATATGATGATATTGTTAATAATAAACTAGGTGGCGCAAATGTTGCTTTTGGTTCGGCTGATGATGATATAGATGAAAATAATAAAAATTTTGATTGGAATGGTGTTTGGAAAATGGAATCGTATAGAGATAGCACTTTAATTTATCATTTCCTATCAGCATGGAATAAGCCCGTTTATTGGGAATCTATCAAAGAATTCGGACCCTCTGAAAAATCTCTTGATATGATTGGCTTGAGTTCTACGGGGACTTCTTGCGTTGTTGATTTGTCCGATACTGCCAAGGCGGACGATGCTGTTTGCGGTTCTCTGACGGCGGATGCTGAATCTAAAGTTGATATGGATTCGTTGCTTCTTTACAATCCCCATGCTAATATGATGAAAGTTCACATTAGCCCTTATGATGGAAGTTCCACTTATGCGCTTTCTACATCTAATTATGGATTTAATGATGATTGTAAAAAGTATAATGGGAGTTATAATAATATTGGTGTAAAATTATCATTGTCTGTGGATACCTCTTATTGGAATCCTAAGTGGGGGTATAACAACCTTGCGAACCGCTACGTGCGTTTTGATCCGACAAATAAAACATTGTATGGTGACGAGGGCTACTTCAAGTCCGTCAAGGAATCCAATTATCCTGTTGGAGGCGATGTTGGTGGGGTGAACGAATATAACCTAAGAAATTACTACAATGGGAATACTTGGGAGTATGACTATGATACGACGAATGCAAAAATAACCGCATTTGAAGCCCAGCGTTTTGCCATGACGAAATCGGGAATGAATCCGTTGCTTTTTGCCGATGAAATCAATTTGAATACCTGGGATTCACATTATTACTGGAATTTCTTTAATGCAGGTGGAAACGTGAAATATAGGGCGGTTGCCTCTTATGGCAATTTCGTATCTGTACTTAATAGTGATTCTTCCTCGGCCGAATCTGAAAATCTTGTAAATTCCTTAGCTAATGTAAAAACTGGTATTTACTTTACTGTGGCTCCGTTGATGACTCCCAATCAAGCTATTAAACAGTTCAGTAGTTTTGAAATATCGTATCCATATACGGGGAATTTTAGTGACTTGAACGATAGTGTCCCGGCAAGTTTAAAAGAACTTAAATATTATCCGAGTTTGAAATCTAGGATACATTATGGTGTGCTTGATTGGGATGACGACTATTGGGATTCCGTTTATGTGTCTTTGGGATTTATAAAAAATCCTGCTACGGATCCTGCTGAATTTAGTGGTGCAAGTATGCGTGTTGATGCGGCTCTTTCTAATAGAAATATACAATCTCCGGTGTATTTGTATAATGTAAAATCCAGTGATACGTTGCAGGGAGCTTGGAAAATTTTATGCGATTCTCTTTCCAAAATGTCGTTCGGAAACTTTAAGTATGGTATGTCAAATGGTGCTGTAAATGGAAGCTTTATTTTGCGACAGACTGATTCCATGGGTAATCTTTTGGCTAAACCAAAATGGTTTGTTGATTCCTTAAATTCGGGCTGGTGTGCTACTACAAAGGGCGATACGGTAAGTACAACATTGGATTACGTATTCTCTAAGGATTCCTTGTCGTTTGATTTGGAGAATCGTTCGCATTATGTACCGTTTGCAAATATTCTTGCCCAAAATATAGCTGATTCTTTGCTTAAGTCCATTTGGGTGAAAAACTTTGTTCTTTCGGTGGATTCGCTTTTGGAACGCGATACCAGCAAGGTGGATTCTGCACTTCGCAGGCATGCGTATCTTGATGTTTTGTCGACAGATTCTGTGAGCAATGCTAACCAGCAATTCCTGATAAGTTGGAACGGAACCGCTCCGCAAAAGCGACTGGATGAAATCGGTACCTTCCGTGGCCGCATCCCTGGCGATGATGCGCCCTGGAGCATCTTGCGCATTTCGGATGGGTATATTTATTCCGAAATGTCGGGTGTCCAGGAAAAGGAACCCACTTCGAAGCCCTACCCGATTCTTGACCGCTTCAACATGAACAAGCTCCAGGGCAATACGAGCTTCTTCCTTACCTACGGCGGCAAGAACAGTACTACGTACTACAAGCAGCTCGATGTGTACGTGGGCAAGCGCGTGAATCCTGAAGATTCCGCCGTGGTGCAGTCCATGTATGCGAACGTCGGTGTGGAATTTGTGCCGTATGCATGGGGAAACGACCCGGTGGATGTCGCCGTTCGTACGGTTTCGTCCGATGAGTACGTATTTAAAACGTTTGGAAATTTAGGCGTTGTAGGCCCCGTCGTGGAGGTGCTCCCCTCGCATAA
>JAZLJS010000064.1:0-2071 GCA_045617945.1 Lachnospiraceae bacterium | reverse complement strand
TGATGTAGGTGCATCATCACCGCTTGCTATTGTAACCGTCTTGTTCGCAGGAATATACAAGTTACATAACATTCCGCTTGTAAGTGTATAAGCACCGGCATTCTCAGTGACTGTTCCACCGGTCACATTATTGCAAATTTGTGTATTTTTTCCGACACTTAGAATTTCTGTAGTCTCATAGTATACGCCACCACCTATGTTTGTCGTATTTTTCTCAATATTACATCCGTTAATATATGTTGTTCCATATGCACACACGCCACCACCTTTGTTATTGGCAGCCACGTTATATTGTATTGTCCCTCCATTAAGATAGATTGTTCCACAGTTGCATATACCGCCTCCACCGAAGTCAGCACTCGAAGTAGAATTATGCTCAATCAGACCGTCATTTAAGTAGAATGTACCTGCCGGCAAAAGATATATTCCACCGCCACTATATACACATGCGTTGTTACTGATATTTCCTCCATTCATGGTAACCGTTCCGCCGGAAATATATATACCGCCTCCATCACTCGCTCCGGAATTGCCGCTTATAGTGCAATCTTCAATCGAAAGTTCGCCGTCATACATAAGGATGCCCGCACCCTTTGCTTCGTTAGTAATAGTATTATTGCGAATAACTCCGGCATTAATAATATTTACTCCGTTATTAAGGCATATTCCTGCGCCACCCCAAGTGGATGTTGTAGATGTAGCCTTATTTTTCTCAATTACTCCACCATTCATTGTGAATCTACATTCGCTAGCAGTACTTACCGTCGGATAGTTTTGTACGCCTCCGCCTGACAAAGCAGAGCATCCACTGATAACAACATTATCATTCATAGTGAAGCTACCACCCTGAAGGCGTACTCCACCGCCACCCATATTAGACACACAGTCTCGAATAGAGGCATTATCATTCATAGTAAATACCGAGCTACCACCTACTATATATACACCGGCACCATTTCCCGATCCGCCTTCGGTTCCTCCCTGTGCTTTACAGTTTCTTATAGAAGCGTCCCTATTCATATTGAAAGTTCCACCATCTACAAATACACCACCGCCGCAGCCATACGAAGTACTGTTTGACATGCATCCTGCAATAGTACCGCCGTTCATATTGAGCGTGCCGCCGCTGCAAATATGAACACCGGCTCCGTTAGAAGTCGTTGTATTTCCGCCTGTTATTATTCCGCCTATTATACTCTGAGCCGTCCCTGAACCTGTTCCAAGATTCCACAATCCATCAACTATATATCCTGCATGTGTTCTGTCAGCTTCAATTCTTGTATCGCAATCGTATAGATTCAAGGTCGCACCTGAGCCAACCGTAATAACACTGTAATTGCCCTTGTTTCCGTTAATAGCATGACCATTCAGGCACAGATTAGTCACGCCTGACGGAACATTCCATGTGCTTGAAAGTACTATATCCTCAGTCAGATAGTAATTACCAGATTTATTCGGCAACGAATTGGTCAATGTCCATGCAATAAACGTAATGTCGTCATGTTTCTGTAACTGTCCATTTACTATTTGCAATTGGCTCTTAGAAGGGTCAAATACAACACTTTTCTCCGAATCATCCGTAAAGAAATAATCTTCACAATCTTCTGTAGCGGTAGCGGTTGTAAAATAACCTGTACCGTTTGCCATGGTTACGCCAACTGACATACCTGATTCAGGCGCATCAGCACCTGTTGCTATTGTAATTGTTTCGTTTGGATAAAGATAAAGATTAGCCGCGTGGCCATTTATGGTATTATCAACAATCTTTGCACTACCGCCAACGGTAGCTGTTACTGTATTAGTGATTGCAATAGCACAATCCTCTGTACAGTCCGATGTATTACCACTAATCTCACCACCGGTCATAACAAAACGACCGTTATAACACAGTACAGCACTACCCAGATATTTTCCTGCCGTGATATTGCCTGCGTGATTTCGTGTGATTTTTCCGCCGGTCATATTGAATTCACAATATGTACCATCAATTTGAACTGCACTTCCGTTACTGTATGGAGCATAGTTATCGGAAATCATTCCGCCTTTAAAATAGAACTTTCCACCATTTTTG
>JAZLJS010000063.1:0-18888 GCA_045617945.1 Lachnospiraceae bacterium | reverse complement strand
TTTTGGAATTTTGGTCGAGGACATTATATCAAATATGGAGGTAAATGCTCTTTTTATTTGCAAACCTCCAGGAAATGTTGAAAATAAAGGCTTTTTAAGCCTTTAGATAATAAAATAGTAGTGTTGGATTTGACACTACCTTCTTCGTATAGGAGGACTTAGAGATGATGTACCGTATGCATATGAAGATGAAGAAGGTAATGTTGAGGGCTCGTATGTGGATTTGACCAACCTGATTCTGGAAAAACTATCAATCGATACGGTAAGTGTTGAATGGACATTATATTCTACAATGGATGAACTTCGAGGTGCATTGAAAAGCGGCGAAGTGGATATGATATGCCCTGAATATCACAGCCACTATGAAGCACAACGAAATGGTTTTGCCATTTCCGAATCGGTTATGAATGTTCCGATGGGGTTATTGACACTTGCATCTGCAAATTCCGATCAATTGGAGTCAATTACAACCGTAGAAACAAGGCCGGGAATTATATATGTGAAAGATGTTTTCCCCAATGTGAAACTGATTCCGTTGGACAGTGTGGATGAAATGGTTAAGGCGGTGTCGGACGGGAGAGTAACCGGCGCGATTTCGCATATTTTCTCACTACAGGATAGTATATATGGTCATGAACTCGAGTATACTCTTTCTCCGTTGAGTGTTCCCTGTTATATTTGCTATGCTGCGTTGGAAGAGAATAATGAATTGATTATGATAATGGACCGAGGATATCATTTGATCAGTCAGGCGGAGCGAAATACAATCGAGGTAAGCAATTTTACCAAAGAGAAGACCAGACTGGAAACGGCTCGAGATTTCTTCCGCGAGAATATGGGATTGATTATTGTGGCTATTCTGGTGCTTACTGCCGTAGTTATTATTGCAGTAAACCGGTCCATGTTTGCCAAGAGGTTGCAGCGGACGCTGGATGAACTGACCAGGAAAAATGAGATTATTGAAAATGCCCGCATAGAATTGTCTGCGGCAAATGAAGCTGCACAGAAAGCAGACAGAGCTAAAACAACGTTTTTGTTTAATATGTCGCATGATATACGAACGCCCCTGAATGCGGTGATCGGATATGTGTCAATGGCAAGGAAGCATTGTAAGCCGGATGACACTGTGAATGAGTACCTTAATAAGATCGATATGGCCGGAAATAATTTGCTTACTGTAGTGAATCAGGTTTTGGAGATGTCGAGAATTGAATCGGGAAATGTTGAAATTGTGCCGATTCAAGTTAATCTTTTGGATAATTTCAAGTCGTTGGAAGCTGTTGTAGGTTCGCTTGCCGCCAAGAAGAATATTGAATTGATCAGTAATATAGGAAAAGTCGAGAATCCGTTGGTTATGACGGACATGGGCAGACTTGATCAGATTCTTATGAATATTCTTGGAAATGCGATTAAATATACAAATGATGGTGGTCAGGTTACATATCGCATGGAGCAGAAAGGTAATGTCGATCCGAATACAGGTATTTACGAGTTTGTTATCAGCGATACCGGTATCGGAATGAGTGAAGTATATTTGCCTCATATTTTCGATGCGTTTACCCGCGAGAAGAATACGACGATGAGCGGTATCCAGGGAACCGGATTAGGTATGTCCATCGTAAAGAGTCTTGTTGAACTTATGAATGGTGAGATTCATGTTGATTCAAAGGAGAATGTCGGAACGACGGTTACGATTTGCATTCCGATGGCGATCGCCCAGGGAGAATTCGATAAATCTTCAGATACATTTGATACAGCGGCATATTCGGAAATAGAAGGCAGGAGAGTACTTCTTGTTGAAGATAACGAAATGAATCGTGAGATTTCGGTTGACCTGCTTTCGGATATGGGATTGGTTGTTGATACAGCCGAAGACGGTGATATTGCTGTTGAGAAAGTTAAGAATTCCAACCCCGGATATTATGACTTGATTCTTATGGATATTCAAATGCCGAGAGTAAGTGGATATGAAGCTACGGGGATGATCAGAGCTTTGGAAGATTCGGAACTGTCAATGATTCCGATTATTGCTTTATCCGCGAATGCCTTTGAAGAAGATCGCATGAATTCCTTAAAAGCCGGAATGAATGATCATGTTTCCAAGCCGATTGATAAGCGTGTTCTTATTGATGTAATGCTTAGATATATATAACGGAGGTCTGTTATGAGTGCCACAATGGTAGCAACAGCTGTACTAACCTTATTGGCAGGTATCGGAATCTTTCTGGTTGCCTGCACGATGATGAGCTCCAATCTTGAGTCTTTGAGTTCGGAAGGCCTCAAATCATTATTTTCAAAAGCTTCAAAAAGTAAATGGTTAGGAGTCGGAATCGGTGCGTTGGGAACGGCTGCAATTCAGAGTTCCGGCGCTACTACCGTAATGGTTATCGGTTTCGTTAATGCCGGGATTATGTCGCTTAAACAAGCGGCGACCATTGTATATGGTGCTAATATCGGTACCACAATAACCGGTCAGATTGTTGCACTGGGGATGTTCGGTTCGGGAATGATTTCGACTACCATTATTTTCTCGGGGCTTGCCGGAATCGGTGCATTTATTAAAATGTTTGCCAAGAAGGATACGTTAAAACTAGTAGGTGGTATTCTTACCGGTTTTGGTATGTTGTTTGTCGGCTTATCCATGATGAGCGGAGCGATGGAAAATTTTGCCGAATTGGATTCGGTCAGAGCATTTCTGTCATCTATTACAAATATTTTTCTCTTGGTTATTATCGGTGCAATCTTAACGGCAATTGTGCAAAGTTCATCTGTTATGACTTCGGTTGCCATTACAATGGTTGTCGCTGGCCTGATATCGCTTAACCAAGGTATATATCTTACGATGGGTTCCAATATAGGTTCCTGTGTAGTTGCTATTCTTGCTGGTGTCAGCGGTACCAAAAATGCAAAGAGAACTTCGTATGTTCACCTGATTTTTAATATCAGCGGTGTTATTCTGTTCCTTATTGTGGGCGGAATTATGTCGGCTGTAACAAAGGATGCTTATAATTTTGGTGTGATTTTTGAACGTTTGTTTCCTTCCGCACCGCAAACACAGCTTGCCATGTTCCATACAATTTTCAATGTAATAACTGTTTTGCTTGTCATGCCGCTGACTGATTTGCTTCTTAAGATTGTAACGGCTATTATTCCCGATCACGAAATCATTCGTGATGAAGACAAAAAGGAAGGTATTCCACAGGAAAGATTGTACTATGTTGATCCTAACATGTTGAGAACACCATTCATTGCCGTACAGCAAACGAAGTATGAAATAGTAAATATGGCAGGTCTGGCAATCAGTAACTTTGATTTGTCACTTGATATTGTGTGCAGTCTTGACTTTGCCAAGGAGTCGGAATTTGTTGCAAATGAAAAGGAATTGAATTTTATTAACAGAGAACTTGTTAATTTTATTATTAAGTTGTCAAAACTTCCGCTTAGTGTGAAGGACCATGATTATATTTCCACGGCAATCCGTTCCATAAGCGATTTGGAACGTGTTGGTGATTATGCGGAGAATATTGTGGGGTACGCCAAGAGCCTTGCGGAAGAAGGACAGGGATTTTCGGTGTCGGCTATAGCTGAGATTCGCTATATGCAAGAACAGATCGGTCGGTTGTTTGAAAATGTAATGAATGCATATATTAAGCATGATTACAAGGCATTGGAAGAGACAAACCGAATAGAGGATGAAATTGACAGAATAACGGTTCGCATGGAGGGCAATCATATCCGACGTCTGGAAGAAGGCATATGCACTCCTATGGTTGGAGCTCATTATTTGTCGTTATCTTCAAATGCGGAACGTGTTGCGGATCATCTTGTTAACGTTGCCAAAACAATCGAAGAATTAAAATAGTGAATTAATAAATTAACAGGATTGCTTTGTGTATATGAGAAATGGGGATTTGTTATGAATTACAGTAAAAAAGCGGGGACTGCATATACACTTGTGCAGGTGATTTTGCTCTTTACAATAATAGGTTTATTGATTGTTTTCGGTGTGGATACATCATCGGTAACAAGAGTTATCAGTATTGCTTTTGATCTGATGGCTCTTTTAATGATTATAATTGTATCGAGAAGTTGTTTAAACGGGCGACTTATTCGATCCAGTGCATGCTTTTTTAAGCTGATGATGTCAACATATTTATGTTTGTTTTTTGAATCTTGCTCATGGATTATTGACGGACATCCGAAGGCAGTTGCGCTGGACTATGCAACGAATATCGGATGCAATTGCTTTATGCTTATATGTGCATATCTGTTTTATGATTATGTCTGCATTTCCTGCAACTGTGAAAATTCCGGTTTACGAAAAAGAATAGTTCAGATTCTTGTTGCCGTTGCAATACTGGCAGAAGTATTGAATATCCGGTTCGGATATTTTTATACGATTAGGGATACCGGCGAGTATGTGCGCAGTTCCGGTTGGGAGATTGCAGCTTTTATTCCGTTTATCGTTATTGTAGCTTTCTGTTGTCAAATTATTTTCAAGGCACATATGGAAATACGTCAGACAATTACGTATCTGCTGTACGGATTTATTCCGTTTGCTGTCAGCATATGGTATACATTGACCGGATATCCGCCGACTTTTTTTGTGGCACTCTTTTTCTCATTGATGCTTATTTACAGTAATATATATGTTGTGCAGGGTAAGGAAATTCAAAAGAGTGAGATTAAAATTGCCAAACAGAAAAATCAAATGGCCCTTTCTCAGATTCGCCCTCATTTTTTGTATAATGCATTAGGCAGTATTGAGGTCTTGTGTAAAACAAATCCGCAAAAAGCAGGAGAGGCCGTTCATTTCTTTTCCAGATATTTGCGTATGAATATGGATGCTTTGGGAGATGTGGATATGATTCCTTTTTCCAAAGAACTGGAACATATTCATAATTATATCTGGTTGGAAAAAATGCGTTTTGATGAGGATTTGGAATATACGGAATCCATTGAAGTAAGTGATTTTATGATCCCCGTGTTGGCGATTCAGCCACTTGTTGAGAATGCGGTGAAGCATGGAATGATGGGAATGGATGAAGGCGTATTACACGTTGATTTATCAACATATGAAAAGGACGATTGTTACTACATTCGAATTAAAGACGACGGAGCGGGATTTGATATGAATGCGCCCAAGAATAATAGCGATGAGCGCAGCCATTTGGGTATGACGAATGCGAAAGAACGTATCAAAAGTTTCTTAAACGGTGAATTTATTGTAGACAGTCACGTTGGTCAGGGAACAACGATAACGATTGTTACTAAACGGTAAATTTATTTGGCGAATATTGCAAAGGTATATGAGGATACAAACATGATTATTCTGGCTGTTGATGATGAAAAGTTAATGTTGGAAGCACTCTGCTCGGCGATTAAGGAAGCGGCACCGGAGGCTGAACTTGTTTCTTATAGGAATGCAAAGGATGCTCTTGAATATGCTAAAGCGCACGAACCTGATGTTGCTTTTTTGGATATACGCATGCGCGGAATGGATGGACTTGAGCTGGCGAGAAAATTGCTTGAAAAATATCCTTCGCTTAATGTGATTTTCTGTACGGGTTATGATGAATATATTTCCGAGGCATTCCGTGAGATTCGTTGCAATGGCTATATTACCAAACCGGTGGATGCGGAGGCTGTCAGAAAGGAACTGAGTCATTTGAGAACTCCGATGAGTGTAGCGGATCATGAAAAGTCAACCGGTGAGGAATCCGAATCCATAAATTCCACCGCCAAACCGCCCAGAGTCCGGATACAGTGTTTCGGATATTTTGCGGCGTATATTGATGATGAACCCATTCATTTTCAAAGTGCCAAAACGTTGGAATTGCTTGCTTATCTTGTGAATGCGGGAGGCGGAACATGTCCGAATCAGGAGATTATTACATATCTGTGGGAGGATGATGAAGAACACGAATCTTATCTGAAAAAGCTCAGAAAGGATTTGCTTGATACGCTTTCCAAATACGGATGTGATGATATTATTTGCCGTCAATGGGGTGGTATGAGTATTCGTACGGATCGTGTAGATTGCGATTATTATGAATGGAAGAAGAACAATTCCGGCAAATATGAAGGCGACTATATGAAACAGTATTACTGGACGGTTTATTGATCAAATTCAAATCGGTTTACATAATACTGAAAGATTATATCTGGGGTGACTGTTCAAATGAAAACTAAAATGACGGTTGTAGTTGATAATATTTCTTATGATGGTATTGCAGGTGAATGGGGGCTGTCCGTCTTGACGGAATATGGTGATATTAAGATTCTGACGGATGTAGGGGCTTCCAATTTGTTTGTTGATAATATGCAAAAGCTCGGACTTAACATAGCAGATGTGGATTACGCAACGCTCAGTCATGCGCATTATGATCATGCAAACGGAATGCCGGCGTTTTTTGCACATAACGATAAAGCAAAGTTTTATGTGCGTGATGCCGTAAGGGAGAATTGTTATGCCAAGAAATTCATTTTCCGTAAATATATTGGCATTCCGAAAGGCGTTTTAAGTGATTATCCGGATAGAATCGAATATGTTTCGGGTGATTACAAATTATGCGAGGGTGTTTATCTGATTGGTCATAAAACGCCCGGATTATCGAAATGCGGCGAACGCGAGTTGATGTACCGACGAGTTGATCGAAAATGGATAGCGGATGACTTTGCACATGAGCAGAGTATTGTGTTTGATACCGAATGCGGCCTTGTGGTGATTAACAGTTGTTCGCACGGCGGCGCGGTGAATATTATTCGTGAAATTGCGGATACATTTCCCAATCGGCATGTGTATGCACTAATCGGTGGATTTCATCTGTTTAACAAATCGGAAGAAGAGATACGGACTGTTTCCCATGAAATAAACGAAACAGGTATTGATTATGTATGTACGGGACATTGCACTAAATCACGGGCATATGAACTTATGAAAGAAGAACTGGGGGATAAATTGCATCAGCTTCATGTGGGTCTGCAAATGGAATTTTGAAAAATAGTGTTGACCAAAGTCAAATTTTATTGTAAAACGTTTTACAAGATGTAAATTTCTATCCTGGGAGGTTTATTTTGAGAATCGGACGAGAAAGAGGCGAAGAAATATCGCCTAATATGATTGGTTTATTTTTTGAGGACATCAATTTTGCGGCGGATGGAGGTCTGTATGCAGAATTGATTGAGAATCGTTCTTTTGAAGCGAAAGAGGGATTTG
This sequence comes from Lachnospiraceae bacterium, assembly GCA_045617945.1. GTDB lineage: Bacteria > Bacillota > Clostridia > Lachnospirales > Lachnospiraceae > UBA2868. The sequence goes on along the minus strand of JAZLJS010000063.1, from coordinate 11,669 downwards.
GCAAGCCCGGAAATTTCTATATGACAGATGACTTTGGATATGCCTGGAGTCCTATATCTGTGAATGAAGAAACACCTGTTATGAAATATGTTACAGGGACACCTTTGTCAACGGTTAATCCGCATTACTTAAGACTGGTGACTAAAGTTCCCGGACAAGGCTTTTCCAATAAAGCATATGATGGTATTTATTTGGAAGAGGGTATTGGTGTACGTGTTACTTTTTATGCAAGAATTGTTGATTATGCAGGCTCTGTTACCGTTTCCATATCGGATTCGGAAGGTGTTGCTGCGCAAGAGACAATCGCGCTTCGTACAATGATTCCGTTTGAGCCGTTTGCGGATGTGACGATTCCGTGTGATGTGGATTGGGATGGTACAAAGTCACAAATCCTTGAACTGAAGAAACTGGACAGGAATACAACTGCTCATGTATGTGAGTGGATAAAGTATGAAACTACGCTTACTTTGTCGCGTAATGTGGCAGGTGGTGTATTTAATATAGTTACGAATAAGCCGGGCATATTGGAGTTTGACTTCATATCTGCTATTCCCGACAATGCGGTTGCCGGTGTGTTCCGCAAAGATATTTTCGAAGCATTGAAAGCAATTAATCCCGGATTTATCAGATTCCCGGGTGGTTGTATTGTTGAAGGCATGAGTCTTGACAATCGTTATTACTGGAAACAGACGGTGGGCGATTTGATTCATCGCCGTTATATTCAGAATTTGTGGGCATTTAGTGATGATCGTAATGCAGCTTCTTATGATGTGCAGCGAGGTGACCCGCATTATGGACAGTCCTATGGAATCGGTTTTTATGAATTCTTTTTACTGTGTGAACTTTTAGGAGCGAAACCTCTTCCTGTTCTGAGCATCGGAGTGGCCTGCCAGTTCAGGTCTTTGGAACTTGTGGATATTGGTAGCGATGAATTTGATAAATATGTTCAGGACGCGATAGATTTGATTGACTTTGCCAACGGCCCTGTAAGCGGTAAGTGGGGCGCTCTTCGTGCATCCATGGGTCATCCCGAACCGTTCGGTATGGATATGATTGCTGTCGGTAATGAACAGTGGGAGACCGATGTACTCAATTTGTATGAGCGTAATCGCAGATTTGAAAAGGCTATTCATGAAGTATATCCGGGATTCAAGATTGTTGGCTCTGCCGGTCCGGATGTAGATTTCCCTACGAATGAACAGTCTTGGGAGTTCTATCGTGAAGGTAAAAAGGTTTATCCCGATTTCTGCTATGCGGTTGATGAACATTATTACAAGAGTCCCGAGTGGATGTATGATCATGTGACTTTGTATGATGATTATCCGAGAGATATTGCGGTATTTGCGGGTGAATATGCGACGCATACCGCAACGCGTTCCAATAATATGGAATCTGCTCTTGCCGAGGCAGCACTTATGACAGGTCTTGAGAAGAATGCAGGAGTAGTTAAGCTGGCTTCCTATGCACCGCTGTTTAATCGAATCGGACACAGTCAATGGAAGCCTGATATGATTTGGTTTGATGCACAGAAGGTATATTTGACGCCCGATTATTATGTACAGAAACTGTTTTCCAATAATATGGGCAGTCATACACTTCTTTTGGATGACGAAGCAGTTTCACTCCGCGATAAAGGTATTTATCTTGCTTTGTCGGAGACGGAAGACGGACAGATTATATTAAAGGTTGTTAACAGCAGCAATGCCGATTATTCGTTGGATATTACGGATGATAATGATGAGCCGATTTGTACACAGGCATATATCAGTATTTTGCATGCGACAGGAGACGAACCCGATAATATGCCGCAACCGTGTGAAGTAACCGAAGCTGCAGAGCAACTTACGGGTGCCTTGAATGTACCTGCACAAAGTTTTGTGATTGTAAGATTCTAGAGCGTCGATTATTTGCTGTGAAAAGGGAAGTAAATACCTTCCCGGATTATATGTGAATTTTAATCAGTGGATTATCGGTTCCAATGCTACTAACCCTGAAACAGGCGAACCTTATAGCTCAACTTTGTGGTCAACCTACAAAGAAACTAATGATACTCAGATGGTTAAGGATTGGAGAGCAATGTTCGATGCAGAAACACCTGTTGACTACATGATCAAGAACGACAAGATCGTTATTTCTCCTAATATTTCAGTACCTCTTGCTTCTGATGATGCTGATATTCAGGTTGTTCGTAACCAGTGTAACCAGTGTGTAATCGATGCTTCATGGCAGATGATCTATGCTGAAAACGATGCAGAATTTGATGCTTTGTGGGATGAGATGACATCTGACCTCGACGGACTTGGATTCCAGGATCTTATGGCTTGGGATAAGGAAGTTTACACAGTAGAACTTGAAGCTAAGAACGCAGCTAAATAATTACGGCATTTGCCAATAATGTAAGGCCCCTGCCGGAAGAATCCGGTGGGGGCATTTTATAAAAGAAATGTATTTATTTGGTTATTAATCAAGCATATAATTTATTATTCAAGACTGGAATTTAATATTCAAGACTATATTTCATTCAACAAGATTTCATTTATAAGTGAATGCAATGCGATTGTATGAAATGATAGGGGTATAACATGATTACGGTTAAAGAAATAGCCAAAATGTGCAATGTGTCGCCAAGCACCGTTTCCAATATATTGAACGGCAAGAATAATATGACGGCAGAAACACGTGAGAAGGTGCTGGCCTGTATTGAGGAAACAGGTTATCGTCCTAACTATTTTGCACAGGGCATGCGAAGACAAAATAATAGAACGATATGTATTATCGCGGAAGAGATTTGTCAGTTTTCATCTCCAAGAATTGTGGAATCAATTATGATGTACTGTGAGAATCACGGTTACAGAACGATTTTTATCAACTTGGGAATGTATAATAAGTGGGATAATTCCGGTGTGCGTGTCGGTTCTTCGGAACTCAATGAAGAGAATACTACACCTGCATTTTTGGAGGCACAGGCTATTCGTGCCGATGGTGTCATCTTTGTTGCCGCACATGGCCGAGAATTGAATATAGTGCCGGATAATTACGACATTCCGGTTGTTTATGCATATGCATATTCCAAAGATAATAAATACAAGTCTGTTATTATTGATGAACAGCAGGGCGGTGAGTCCGTTATTAATTATCTGTTTTCCAAAGGTCATTCCAAGGTTGGCATTATAGCCGGCAGTAAGGACAGCTTCCATACCAAAGAACGTTTGCAGGGAGTGATTAACGGATATAACAGACAAGGAATTGCATTTGATGAAGATCTGGTGGTCTACGGTGATTGGCAGCGTAAAAGCGGTTATGAATGCGTAGCACAACTAATTGAGAAAAATGTTACGGCTATTTGGGCCATGAATGATATTATGGCACTTGGCGCGTATGACTATATAAGAGAACATGATTTGATTATCGGTAAAGATATTTCGGTGGTAGGTTTTGATGATCGTGAGATTGCTTCATACGCATATCCGCCACTTACGACAGCCGCTATTAATTTGGATGATATCGGTGTTCTGTCAGCGAAGATGATTATTGAAGAGGTAGAAAAGTCAAACGGTGTCGGGACTTCGGAAGCTCCGCGCAAGATTACCAGTACATTTATTGAAAGAAAATCGGTTTCATATATTTAATTCTGATATAAAAGGGGTAGGAGTATAGCGATATTTTGCTATGGTTCTATCCCTTTTTGTGTAAATAGGCAAAAATTTATCGCATTTTGCACGAATATTTTGGGTGTGTCAATGTACATTTGAATTTATAGAATTATCTGATAAAGGAGACTGTTATGTTAACTGCAAAAAAAGGACCATCATGTGCTGTTACAGAAGTAAAGCGTTGTGATAATATGCTGTATTTGTATTCGGAATATCGAACAATTCGCATTATTGTGAAGGAAAGCGGAATCATTCGAATAACAGAAACACGCGATAAATTCGATTCATTATGTAAACCTGGTGTAATAAATGAATGTGTAAGTGATGAATGGGATTGGACAGAAAATGAGGACAGCATTATTTTATCTACTGCAATGCTAAGTGCTCATGTAGAAAAGAGTAACGGATGCATTTCATTTCTGGATTGTTTCGGAAACTTGTTATCATCGGTGAGGAAACCGACTGAGTTTCAGGAGAAGAAAAATTATCTTTTGTCCGGCGCCAATCAAAAAACCGAAACAATTGATACCCCGGATGGTAAGAAGATATTGATAAGAGATGCGGAAAAAATATATACGGATGACTCATATCATATTATGTGGTTTCCGATGTTTGGCGATGAGGCTCTGTACGGTCTGGGGCAGCATGAAGAAGGCTTTGGTTCTCTGCGCAGTCATACCATATATGTACATCAGGCGAATCGTAAAATTTCGAATCCGGTAATTGTTTCGACAAAAGGATATGGAATTTTGTTTGATACGTACAGTCCAATGATTTTTAATGACAGCGAAGAAGAACCGTATATCTATTCGGAAGCCGGAAAGGTATGGCTTAATGATGCATCACTGATTAAGTTTTTGTCATTTGAATTTCCTGATGATAAAAATGTATGGAATATAACCGATCAATATATGTTTGGTGGATCACTAATGGTCTGTCCGGTTACAGAACCGATGCTTTTCGGACCTAATAATACAGTACTCGATATAAAAAAAAGGTACGAAGCGTATATCTTCCAAAGGGTTGTGACTGGTATGACTTTTATACCGGAGAAAAATATTGTGGTGGAAAGTTTGTAGAAGTTGAATTATCATTGAGTTGTATTCCGGTGTTTGTGAAGTCGGGAAGTATTATTCCGATGACAAAAGCATCTCTTTCAACAGAGGAAATGTGTACGGAATACAAATATAAAATATACGCGGATGGTCCATGTTCATATGTGATGTATTCAGATGCCGGAGATGGATATGCATATGAGACAGGTGAATACACAGAGGAGAGAATAGATGATTCGAGCAATCTTAACAATTGATGATTATGCATCCCAAAATACACCTGCAATTGTTGATTTTTTAAATGATAATAACATTCCGGCCATAATGTTTGCTGTCGGGGAGAATGTTGAACGTTATTATGATGAAGCAATTTATGCGCTTTCCCACAATATAATTGTTGGAAACCATAGTTATTCGCATCCTGCTTTTTCGGAAATCTCTTTGGAGGAAGGAATAGAGGATATCGAACATAATGAGAGAGTGCTGGATAAATTATATAAAGATGCAGGTGTTCCTCGCCTTTACAGACCGTTTCGATTCCCCTACGGAAATAAGGGAGGAGAGAATAAAGAGTTTTTGCAACGCTATCTTCGCGAGAAAGATTTCGACAAGGTGGTTGATGATGCCTTCCAATACGACTGGTGGATCGAAGCCGGACTTGATCGTGATATAGACACTTTATGGACATTTGATTTTGCAGAATATAATATTCGCCCTAATTCCGGATTTACGAAAGAAAATGTATGGGAAAAAATGCATGAAATGCATCCGCAATACGGTGCTCCGCTTTTATTAGAAGATTCGAATCATTTATTGTTATTACATGCACATGATGAGACGGAGGAACTCGTTCCGGAGTATTATAAAGAATTTCTTTCATTTTTATTGCAAAAAGGTGTTGTATTTGTAAAGCCGGAATTTCGTAAGATGAAATAATTATATTGAATTGGGATAACAATCGTTATGCAACATTATACAGTATCCGGAATGAGCTGCGATGCATGCCGTATCCGTGTTGAGAAAGCTGTACGAGCTGTACCCGGAGTGGAATCATGTACAGTGAATCTGTTGACCAACGATATGGATGTAGCCGGCGATGTATCCGATGAAATGATAATATCAGCAGTAGAACATGCCGGATATGGTGCGTATAGAACCACTTCCGGTGATTTGTTGTATCAATTGCAAAATGATGAACCATTACGTGATTCGGAAACATTTGTAATTGTAAAACGTCTCCTATTTAGTTGTGTATTTCTTATACCGCTTATGTATTTGTCCATGGGACATTCGATGTTCGGATGGCCTGTACCATCATTTCTGGACCGGAATCCGATATTGTCTCCATATCTGCAAATGTTCTTTGCTGCAATTGTAATGATACAAAACAGACGTTTTTTTATTTCGGGCGCCAAAGGGGTATTCCATCGTTCGCCGAATATGGATACGCTTGTTTCCTTGGGCTCTGTTGCTTCTTTTGTATATAGTGCTTATGTTTGCGTACGTGCTTTACCTTTGCGTAATGATCGAGAAGAATTGGATTACTTTTTTCATATGAATTCCTTATTCTTTGAATCTGCTGCAATGATTCTTGTACTTATTACAATAGGTAAGTTTCTTGAGGCAAAGAGTAAAGCCAGAACAACCGATGCACTTACCTCGCTGCTTCGTTTGTCGCCGCGAACGGCTGTTATATTAACAGATGCCGGAGAAAAAGTCGTTCCCGTTTCTGAATTGAATTTGGGTGATCGGTTTGTTATTCGTCCGGGTGATCGCATTCCTGCAGATGGAATTGTGGAAGAAGGTTGCACGGTTATTGATGAATCCGTTATGACCGGTGAGAGTATGCCGGTTGTGAAAAATATTGGTGACTCGGTTTGTGCAGCAACTGTAAACGGTTCGGGTCATGTTGTGTGTAGAGCAACAGGTGTTGGCGAAGATACAGCTTTTTCGGCAATCGTTCGTATTGTAAAAGAAGCTTCTGCTACAAAGGCACCCATATCACGTATTGCGGATAGGGTATCCGGTGTTTTTGTTCCTTCTGTTGTTGCTATTGCAATTATTACATTTGTTGTGTGGTTGTGTTGCGGACAATCATTTGATTTTGCCTTGGCTCGTTCGATTTCTGTTTTGGTAATAAGCTGCCCTTGCGCTCTAGGTTTGGCAACGCCTGTCGCCATTATGGTCGGGAGCGGTGTTGGAGCGAAATACGGTTTGTTATTTAAATCGGCAACTGCTTTGGAAGAAACCGGAAAGGCACAGGTGTTTGCACTTGATAAAACAGGAACACTTACTTGTGCACATCCTGTTGTCACGGATATTATTCCCGCAGCCGATAAACGAATAGAAGATGTTTTGTCGATTGCGTATGCTTTGGAATCACAAAGCGAACATGCATTTGCGGCAGCAATTGTACAGAAAGCACAGGAATGTTATATTCCCCTTGAAAAAGTATCCGCGTTTGAAGCAGTAATAGGAAGAGGCGTTAAGGCCCAATTATGTTCGGGAGAAATATATGAAGCATCACGTAAATTATATTCGGATGAAGTACTGATATACGGCGGATCGTTGGACTATATTGGCGGGGTAACAGATGTTTCCGATTGGGAAGATGCCGCCAATCGATTGAGCGATGATGGCAAAACACCTGTATTGTTTAGTATTCATGATGATGTTGTCGGATTGGTCGGGGTGGCCGATCCACCGAGAGAAGAGGCGAGTGAAGTAATATCAGAACTACATAAGCTTGGAATAGCGACTGTTATGATTACCGGTGACCGAGAGAGAACAGCTGATTCGATTGCACATATGATTGGTGTTTCTGATGTTGTTTCGTCATGCAGACCTGAGCAAAAAGGTGAGTTCATCAGAAAGTTACAGGAAAAAGGGAAGACCGTAATGGTCGGTGACGGAATAAACGATGCGCCGGCGTTGACAATTGCCGATGTCGGCATTGCCATGGGTGCAGGAAGTGATGTTGCCGTTGATGCGGCAGATGTTGTTATTGTCGGAAGCAAGTTGACTGATTTGGTGAGTGCTGTTCGCCTCTCAAGAGCGGTACTTATGAATATATACGAGAACTTATTTTGGGCTTTTCTTTATAATATTATATGCATACCGTTGGCGGCCGGTTTGTTTTATCAGGCTTTGGGATGGGTATTGAATCCGATGATTGCAGCCGGAGCAATGAGCATCTCCAGTGTGTGTGTTGTATTGAATGCTTTGCGCCTGAATCATTTTTCACCATATATCGCCGATACGATTTCTTTGTCTTCAAAGAGATCGATTGATATACATACAGAGCAAAAGGAGAATACAAATATGATCAAAACGATTTATATTGAAGGAATGATGTGCCCTCATTGTGAAGCACATACGAAAAAGGCTTTAGAGGAACTTGACGGAGTTGTGTCGGCAGTGGCCAATCATGAACAGAAAAAGGCTGTGGTTACCTTATCGTCCGATGTTTCCGATGAAGTGTTAAAGGCAGCTGTTGAAGGGGCCGGGTATACTGTTACATCAATCAAATAAATTGGATATACATGTATTTTTATGCATGTGAAATGGAGATAAATATGAATAAGAAGTATATTTGTCCATGTTGCGGATTATTTACATTTGATTCGTTGGGCGATTATGAAATCTGCCCGGTCTGTAATTGGGAGAATGATCGTCTGCAGGCTGAGGATGCAGATTATAAAGGCGGTGCTAACCACGTTTCACTAAATGAAGCACGACGTAATTTTGCGAGTTTCGGACAAATTGAATCGGTATCTTCAAACCAGAAGAATATGATAAGAATGGAGAATCAGAGTATGTTTGATGTAAAAGGAAAATGGGCGTTTATTACCGGTGCGAGCCGTGGAATAGGATATCTTTCTGCGGAATTCATGGCATCATGCGGATGTAACCTGATTGTGCATGCTCGTGAGATAAAGCATTGTGATCGTGTTGTTGCCGCTGCGGAATATTATGGTGTAAATATTCATGTAGTTGAGGCGGAACTGAGTGATTTGGATGCGGTTAACCGTATGCTTGAGGAGATTGATGCGGTGAACGTTCCGGTGGACATTGTATTGAATAATGCCGGCTTACAGATTGCATACCGGGTGGATTATTTTGAAACACCGGTATCTGATTATATAGAGAGTTTCAAGATTAATACGGTTGCCCCGGCCATGATTTGTTATCATTTTATGCCGAAGATGATAGAAAGAGGATATGGCCGTATTGTGAATACAACAAGCGGAATAGCATTGGAGCCGCAACAGGCGGGTTATTCTGCATCCAAAGCAGCTCTTGATAAAATTACTATTGATCTGGGCAGTACGGTAGAAGGAAGTAATGTGCTGATTAATCTGGCGGACCCGGGCTGGTGTCGTACTGACTTGGGTGGACCGAATGCGCCCAATGATCCTATGAGTACGATTCCGGGTATAGTGTTGGGAGCTTTTGTAAATGATGGCAAATCCGGCCGAATCTTTCGTGCACAGGACTATGCCGGCATGAACTTGGAAGAGGCAGTAAAAGCAGCTGAGAGAGGTTAATATGAGTAAGAAAATAGTTGTAATAGACGGTCAGGGCGGACGACTGGGTAAGCTTGCCGTTGAAGAGATTAAAAAGAATGAACTTGATTTGGAAGTATATGCGATTGGAACAAACAGTGTAGCTACAGCAGCTATGATGAAAGCCGGTGCAGATTATGGTGCAACGGGTGAGAACCCGGTTGTTGTTGCCTGTCGTGATGCAGATGTGATAGTTGGTCCGATCGGAATAATCAGTGCAGATTCTTTGTTAGGTGAAATAACACCTAAAATGGCGGTTGCAATCGGTCAGAGCAATGCAATTAAGTTACTGTTGCCGGTGAATCATTGTAACAACCGAATTGTGGGGGTTAAGTCTTTGTCCATGAATGAATTGATTCGCGAAATGGCAAAGTCACTTTCTGAACTCTGAAATTGATCCTGTAGTGTTTTGCATGAATTAGTAGCGAGAGTGGAATTGAATTACATTATGATGGTAATTGTACTGGGCTTATTAAGTGTATATTGGGGAGAGTGCGAAAAAGATAGTTGTTAAATGGAACAGTGCCGGTGCAAAAGATCCTGACTAAGAAAAATGATTGAAAAAAGTCATAAATTGTATAATTTTAAAAATAAATTGCTTTTTATTATTTATTAATAAGAGGAGCTACAATGTTGACAGACAGACAAGCAAGACTTACTATGTGAATAGAAATGATATCTTAAAGCAATCCGTGGTATTTGAGATGCTGCGCGTTTGCTTTTTGCATATTTAGGTATTTAGTCAATTACTATTTATGGAGGAGATTCATATGCAGAATAAGAAAATTTTGATTGCTGATGATGTTGAAATGAATAGGGATATTTTGACAGAAATACTTGAAGATGATTATCAGATAGAGACTGTTGATAATGGTGCGAAGGTAATAGAAGTCTTGTCAGAACGTATTGATGAATTTGCCGTATTGCTCTTAGACCTTGTTATGCCAAATGTAGATGGATTTGGTGTTCTTAAGGTAATGAATGAAGAAGGGTGGATAGATAAACTTCCTGTTCTTATCATAAGCGGAGAGCAGTCTGTTCAGAGTGAGAAGGATTGCTTTAACTGGGGCGTCTCCGATTTTATAAGGAAACCTTTTGATGATACTTTGGTAAAGAAAAGAGTCGGCAATGTTGCGGAACTTAGTATATATAGACGTTCATTAGAACAAAAAGTTGAAGAACAAACTCAAAGATTAAAGGAAGTCAATGAGAATATAGTCGATATTCTTGGTAGCGTGGTTGAATCCCGTAGCCTGGAAAGCGGTCAGCATATTCAACGAGTTAAGGGATATACCAAGATACTTGCCTTTGAAATGATGGATACGTACAAGGAATACGAATTTACAAAAGAGAAGATTGATGTAATAGTTTCGGCCAGCTCACTTCATGATATAGGAAAGGTTGCTATTCCCGATAACATTCTTCTTAAGCCCGGAAGATTTACTCCCGAAGAATTCGAAATAATGAAAACTCATACGACGCGAGGGTGTGAACTCCTCGAGGGAATCAAAGGCAACTGGGATGAAGAATATAATAAGGTCAGCTGGGAGATATGCAGATATCATCATGAGCGTTATGATGGAAAAGGATATCCTGATCACCTGGTAGGTGAAGAGATTCCTATTTCCGCACAGTTAGTCTCAATAGCTGACGTGTATGATGCACTCATTTCTAAGCGTTGTTATAAAGATGCTTATGAGCTTGAAGAAGCATACAATATGATACTTAATGGTGAATGTGGTACATTTTCCCCTAAGCTTATTGAATGCTTTAAGAGAAGCAGGGATAAGTTTGAAGCGCTGGCTATGGACAAAGAACTTATGGAAATAAAACAGTAAATATATAAAATTTATTACAAGAGGTGAATGCCATGAAGAAAAGTATTGTATTAATTTTAGTAGTGACTCTGTTATGTGGGTTGCTAAGCGGATGTGGAGCAAAGCAAAAAGAACAGGTAAGTGTGCTTATTAAACTTCCTACTCTGACTATGCCGACATTAAACGATCCCGAGTGCCAACAGACCGGAGGCTTTATTAAAAAAGCATGGGATCAGTTCGCTGCACAGTATGAGAAGTATGATGTTACTTCAAATATTGTGGTTTTTGAACAAACAGATTATCAGTCGAACATAGTTGACTGCTATGGAACCGAAAAAGGTGCCGATTTGATGTTTGGCGGATACTTTACCATTTCCGGATATATTTATGATGGATACGCAGTCCCATTTGATGATATTATTACAGACGACATTAAGACTGAATTCAGTGAAAGCTCATGGGCACAGTCAAAAGGTAATAACGGTAAGACATATCTGATGCCTTTCTATGCACTTCAAAACGTGCTTTCATACAACAAAGACATGTTTAAGCAGTGCGGACTTGATGAATATTGTTATG
>JAZLJS010000062.1:0-1429 GCA_045617945.1 Lachnospiraceae bacterium | reverse complement strand
TCTGAAAGAGGAAATATAGCATAAAAAGCATCCGCCGCATGGTGGATGCTTTTTGCAACTTTGAACTTTTATTAAAATAATTCGTAAGACAATTGACAAACTAACATTGTGATGATATAATGATGCTGTAACATCACGATGATATAGGAGAGTTTGCTATGAGTACAATCAAACTTTTGCATGGAACCGATCATATTATAGAGGTTCCGGATATCAATATCGGCAACGAGCACAACGACTACGGTCGTGGTTTCTACTGCACCAAAATCGATGAAATGGCTTGTGAATGGGCTTGCAAGAAAAACACGGACGGTTTTGTCAATGCTTATGACTTTGACGACGAAGGACTGAAAGTGCTCAATCTGTTGGACGGACAGCATACCGTCCTGAATTGGATAGCATTGCTTCTCAAATACAGAACCTTCAAACTTGATACGGAGCTCTCGGTTGATGCAAGAGATTATATCATCGCCCACTATTCGGTAGATTTGTCCGGAGTTGATGTTGTTATCGGATACCGGGCGGACGATTCCTATTTTCAGTATGCGGAATCTTTTGTATCGAACGGTCTCCCTCTTCGCAGCTTAAACAAGGCTCTTCGTCTCGGAAAACTCGGCGAGCAGACCGTTATCATTTCGCAAAAAGGATTTGACCGTCTGAAATTTGTCGATGCACATCCTGTCGATAAAAGCATTTATTATCCGAAGTTTTTGGATAGAGATACCAAAGCGAGGGATGCTTACCGTAAAGAAATCAAGAAGAGCAAATCCTATCGGGACGATATCTTCGTACTGGACATCCTGAGAGAGGAGATGAGCAATGATGACCCACGCATACAACGAATCTTATTTGAATAATGCGAAGGATTGTCTGTCTTCATTTTTTGACTACGCAATAGGCGACTGCAAGTTAAAGCCCGAATGGATCACTTCTCTCTTTGTGACGACCGGTTTCGCGGAACAATTTGAAAAAGGAAATCCGGCGATACTTGCAGGAATGTCCGGCGTCGAACTTGCAAGAAAAGTTATGCTCAAAGCATACGGGAAGAAAGAATTGCCGGAACCGACACTCTCGGAAGACCGTTCGCCGGAATATTGGGCAGGTTGGGCACTCGCTTCGTATCAATGGTATTATGCAAGGCGATTCAAAGACATTTTCGAGCGTATTCCAATGAACGAGATCATCGATATGTATTCTGTTTATCACGAGATGGATATATCACATTTCATTGAAGATATGGAAGCACGGTATCAAGCCGCCGAAGGCGAATCCAATCTCAAACGCATTCGGGAAAGTCGCGGACTTTCTCAAACGGAGCTTGCCGAGCAATCCGGTGTCAATCTTCGCAACATTCAGATGTATGAACAGCGAGGTAATAACATTGACAAAGCACAGGCACAGATCCTCTATAAGTTGTCCCGTGTTCTCG
>JAZLJS010000061.1:0-1110 GCA_045617945.1 Lachnospiraceae bacterium | reverse complement strand
TGGAGAAAAAGCGGAAAACGGAAATTGACTATATCAACGGTGCGGTTTCCGCCCTCGGAAAACAGTACGGCGTACCGACGCCGGCGAACGATGCCATCATCCGTCTGGTTCATGCCAAAGAATATATAAACTGGAATGTATAAAAAATGCCCGGCAGAGTAAAACAGCCGGGCATTATACTACTGAAAGTGATGCATCATCAAATGAATGACAGATTAATCTCTTCCATATTATTTATTACAGCGACAATCAAATTTACTGTCGCTTCAGCATCTCGAATATCAAGCAATTCAGATGCTGAATGAGCATAACGTCTTGGAATAGAAATGTACCCCGTGGGGATACCATAAGCTGCACTGTGAATCCTATCAGCGTCTGTAACCCAAGAACCGACTTCGGCACAAAGCTGAATAGGGATATTAGCTTTCTTTGCAGCATTGATAATTGCAGATTTCATGCCGGGATGAGTTGCATTTCCAGTGAAAGCTGAAAACACACCATCCATAAGCTGAATTACAGGTCCTCTTCCAATGGTCAAATCAGGAGCATTAGCATAAATATCATTAATAGGGGCAGTATCAATCGTGATTGCACAATCCGGCTGTAGCCTATTTGCGAGCAGTTGAGCACCTGTCATAGAGGTTTCCTCTCTAACGCTAATTGTAAATAATACATCACCGGGAGGAACAATACTAGCATATATTGAATCTTTTGGCGCGAAAGTCGATTAATTATACAAGACAAACAGTATTGCGAAGTTAATTTACTCCTTTTATATCCGCATATATGCGGATATAAAAGGAGTTTAAGGATAATCATGCAAATGGTTACTCATGTTATTGGTTAAAACAAAGCAATTAAGATGCCTAAATAAAAATTACTATTGATAATACTTGCTCTATCAATAAGGCCCTTAAGACCGTTAAAGCTTATAAAAAACTCCGGCTGATTTCAGCCGGAGTTCTTCCTTTCTTCATCGAAGCGACAGATGATATCGTATACCTCGCCCCAGTTGCGGGCACGGACGGCACCGACGCTTGACTCGTCAAATTTTCGGTTGTGATTGGTATCAAAGAGAATCTTTCTGTATCGACCGCCGGTCAGATTATG
>JAZLJS010000060.1:0-9884 GCA_045617945.1 Lachnospiraceae bacterium | reverse complement strand
GGACTCTGACTCCGTCATTTCAAGGTTCGAATCCTTGTAGCGCTGCTAAAGGAACTCAGGAATGGGTTCCTTTTTTGTGCCGTGAATTGGGCTGTGGCGGGTGGACCTATCCAAAAACTATCTTTCAGTATCCTTGTTTGTTCTGTCATATGAATTGCCTTTTGCAAAGGATAATACGAAAATATGTAATGAGTTTTTCTATAGAATTGTTAAGGGAGAGAAAAAATGAAACGAAATACATTTATTTGCTGTGTGTTATTTCTTTTGTGTGTAATAACCGGATGTTCGCGAGATGCTTCTTCTACGGAATCATTAATACAGGAGACATCTGATTTGGAAGCACTTAAGGCGGAAGCCGGAGAAAGAATTGACGAAAAAGTTGATGATAATACTGAAACTGAAGAGATAAAGGATCAGAACGAGAAAATAGATGAAAAAGACCAGAAGCAGGTAAAGATGGAAGAGGAGGATGTCCAAAAGGAATCCGAGATGACAGCAAAAGCAGCAGAAGCGATTATAGGAAATCAGGATGAAAAACAACATATATTAGAAGATCTTGCAGTAAAGAATGTTGATGTTCCGACTCTTCGGCTTACAGGGAATCGTTGGTCAAACTATAAAGAAGAAGATTTGCAGGATCTTTGGAAATACTACTATCCGTATATGGAAGTTGTTTTTGGACCAATTGCCGATGATTTCTGGGAGCAGGGGCTTACCTGGAATATGTCTGATGAGACCATGAAGCTAAATTGCTGTGAACAGTACCCGGGAGATAATCGTGTTGATATGGGAACACCCGGTGTTGACACTGATTTTAGGCAATGTGCACATAGTTTGGTTCATGAAACGGGACATTTATGGCTGCAGAATATGAATGAAGCTATTAATTTCGATTGTGGACAATGGCTGTGGGAAGCTAATAGTCTTCTTTTCGAACGAATAGCGGAAATGGAGATGCTTGACCCGGAACATCGTCCGAATCGAGTTCATCCAACAGGCTTTGACTTGATAAATTATGCGGGACCTGATGCCGTCAATGGTGTATACTCGGATGGATTAAAGGCTAACAGAAGTATATCGGACCAGGCAGGAACTGATGCATTATATCTTTTGGATACGGCATTGAGCACACCGGGAACCTATGATTTCTGGAGAAATGTTTCTATAGAAAGAACCAAATATTGTAAGGATAACAATGTGGCATTGACCCCACCTGATGTTCTGGGAGAGATAATGGATCGGGTGGCAAACGGGAAAACTATGGATGGAATGAAGCCTTCCGAATGGCTTTTCTCGCGATCAGTAGCCAATACGGCCGGCGCGGATGGAATTATTTTATCGGTATTTGGCTTTTATAATAATTTACCGGACGATTCGATTCCTGATTCACAATGGCCGTCGGGAGTCGGAAATAGGATAGATGCCGTGGTAAACTGTTATTCACGTAAAGATGGCAAAGAGAAGTGCCTTACAGGAACGGAAGTAGAAGTAACTGTTTATAATTACAAAGGAATAAAGAAAGGTTCGGGAAAAGTAAATATATCTGAAAACTGTGAAACACAGGTACGAATCTATGATGATATTGCGAGTGAAGAGACAGAACTGATAAAAGATTATTTCGAAGACTATTCTGTTATCAGGTATGTTGCCACTGCCACTATTGATGGCAAAGAATACAGTGATACAAACTACCAGATAGTGACCGGACCGGATGATTATGTTGGTGAAGATGATAACAGATTGTTTTTTATTTTACTGAATGAAGATGAAACAATTGATGTTAACGAACTTATGATTGACGTTCAGGGCGGAATAAAGGTGGATAGGTCGCATGCACTTCAGGGCCTGATTATTGTGCATGCTAACCAGGGTGATGATGTGATAATTGACGGACAAACCTATACAAAAGCACGTGGTGCGAGAGTCATTCCGATATTTCCGCATAAGGATGAGAAATAGTGGTGGGTCACCACCAAAAAGGCATTCAACCTTGATCCAGAAAGAACAGCGAAGAAACCTCTTTTCTGCCTTTACATTCCGTTTTCTTTAGGATATTGCTCACATGGAATCGTACAGTGTTTTCTGAAACATAGAGACGGTCTGCTATTTCGGCATTTGACTTTCCTTCGATAAGTAACTCTAATACGTCCATTTCACGTGTGGAAATATTATATTTGATCTTGAAAGCGGTCATCTTATCTTCATGATTCTGTACTACTTGTGGAACAGGTATGAAGGATGTTAAATAATGGAAGATGAAGAATGCGGTAGCAATGACCAGAACAAAGCATGTTACGGATATTAGTATCAATTGATTTTGAGAAAGTATGATACCCATATATCCGCCTAATCCTTCCCCTAAACGCCCGAAAATAAGTCCGAATGTACATAGGAATGTCATTGGCAAACCTTTGGCGTTTACAGAATCAGACATATCCGAAGTGATTCCGAATCGATAAACAGATAAAACACCGGTAAAGAAATAGCTTAGCATAAATACAAGAAGAGTGATTCTGGCCTCAGCTTGGAGAATGATATAAAGCATTGGTGTGGCCAGGATAATAAGGCACGTAATGGCGCTGATTTTCTTATTTCGATTAGTGATATATGCACCAAGTAAAAGGCCGAATACATTGGTTATTCTTAAAGATTCGTTACTTATTCCAAGGATTTTGGAACTGTTATAGGGAAAGAAGAAGCCAAGGCTTTGAATTGCCCAGCTGAGTGTAATAAATATGCATGCAGTGAAGAACACCTTCGCTTTCCATTGTTGAGGAGAATGAGTGTCATTTGAAGCAGACTCATTCTCGAAAATTTCTGTCGGCAAGAGTTTCTTTAGTGCGAAAGCCAGTAAAATGCAGCTTAATATGCCTACAATCAAATAGATGATTAATGCAGGTAATGACTGAACAAATGCACCGTTCTGAATATAGGGAAGCAATGAATTGATAATTACAGCGATCGCAGCGGCAATTCCGAAGAAGAGCGATCGTTTTTCTTTTGGACAAAACATAGTCATCAGGAAAACATAACATCCTTGAGTACAACCAAACAGAATAAATTCAATAATCAATATAGCCATAAACATTTTGTCGGATATGGGCAGAAACAAAAGGAATGCTACCAGAATAATGGATAGTAAGGATACGCTATAAGCTATGAGCATTCGTGATTTGGTATAGTGGTTTCGTAAAAAGAAGGATACAGCCAAAATTCCCGGAATATTTAATAAATAGAAGTAGCTGTCAAAAAATATATCCACATTAAAATTAAAAGTTGCCGATCTGTACATGCATAGAAAGTAGGTCCCTGTAGCCAACGCATAGATCAGAATGAAAGATATAATGATTGCTACATAGTAAGCTGACTTTTTGTTTTTCATTAAAAACCAATCTCCCTTTTCATCAAGATATAATCATAATTATTCATAATATATCATAAAACATCTTTATTGCATTGTCACATTGACGCGAGAGAGCAAATGCTTACAAACGCCGTATTTACGTGTACCTATCCAAAAACTATCCTCCATTTCCGACCATAATCAGGAAGAACAAACAGCCTCTTAATGACTTTTTGTATTAGGATAAGTGTGTTGTAATGCGATTCATGTGTAATGGCATTCAGAAAGGAAAATGTTGTTTGGAAAGGAAATTGTGGTCATGAAAAAAATAACCATGAATGCAAGAAGAATATTGGTTTGGTTTCTTACACTGATAATGATTGTCGGTGTATTTGAAATGACTCCCATTCAGGTAAAGGCGGAAGGAAAAAGTTTGACATTGGGAATAACATGTGATTCTGCTATGCCCGAGGAGCAAAGACCGGGCAATTATAATGTTTCGTTTGAAATAGTGGATCCGGATGGAAATGTAGTACCTGGATCTACAAACGGATCAGTGAGTAAGAGTGATGAGAATCCGCAATCATTTATATTGGATAATGATGCTGAATATGTGAAAATAACAGTGCATGGAGCAGGAAAAGATATATCGCTTAATGGTTCTGTAGATAATTCTTGGGAAGCAGGAAAAGTCATTTCCATTTCTGAATTGGCATCGGAGTATCAATTTGTGTTGAAGCAACCGAGTGGTGGAGGACAGGGCGGAAGCAATCCCGGATCATTACCGATGTCAAAATTTTCTATGGAATATTTAAATGGCACATTGGGGGACGGAACGGTTTACTATCAGGCAGGAAGTGATCAATGGACCCAATATGAGGGCGGTGAAGTTGCATTTACGCGCTTACTTATTGAACCGTATGATAACGGAAAGGAATATTTGCTTCATGACGAACCAAAATTAACTATTAGTAAATTGCCGGAGGTAGAAAATCCTGAAGGGAATCCTTCACAGGATGACGTTTGGGGATTGATATCGTCAAGAAACGATGGAGGTGGTGTGTGGGCTCAACGTGGTTGGACATATACCTTTACGGACATTCAATTGGTTGAAGATACAAGAGATCCGTCTACACTAACGGTATCTCCTTATGATAGTACGCATGGTGGAATATATTATATTGGGACGGATTTTGAAGTACATCAGGTTTCCCCGTCAGACGGTATCACATCTGCCGAAGCCAGAGAAGTATGGGCTGAAGCTTACGATCCGGGCTATATATTGGATGTGGACTCATTAGTGGTTACCAGTACAGATCTCTATGAAGACATAAGCGAGTTTAAGAGAATTCTTCGAAATGGAGAGACTTATTGGCTTGATAGAGAAAAGGAATATTCTATTTCCAACATTCGGTTTAAAGAAGATGATACACCGTTGGCTTGCCTTTCTGTAGAATCATATACTAATACGAATGGAAATGTCTTGTACCAGGATGCAAATGATGAGTGGCAAATAATACCTGCAGGGGGCGTTTCGGATGTATACGCAAAGGCTGTTAAAGCGGTAGGGAATGAACCGCAATATACATTAAAAGAAACCAGAGATGGCGAACAAGGATGGGAGATATCGGTATCAGGTGGTCCATATGATGATATCGAAGGTACAAAAAGAGAGTTTGAAAATCATTTTTCTGCCGATCAGCAGGCTGATTTGATGCGTGGCTTAAATTACAGTCTTTCCAATATTATTTTTGAAGAAGGTCGTGCCACATTCAGATGGAGTTATGCGGATAATATTCCCGGACATGAGGATGAATATGTAGGACATGGCCGGATAGAAATAAAGAGTGCGATATATAATGGAACGCCGGTTGTTAATCCGGGCAATCACGATGAATGGGTATTTTGGATAAACGACAGTAATTTTTCAGAAGAACCTTATCATTGGACAGGTGGTGAAGGAGCATTTTTGCCCGGAACAGAAGTTACAATTGTGCTTATTCCGGATAGGGGATATCAGCTTACAAGATTCCAGATTAATGGTCAGGCGAATACTACGGAGGCTCTTGGTGATATTTCAACATTTAAGTTTGTCGTGCCCAGCAAGAATTTTCATTTAGGTGCATCGTTTACGGAGATGAGCGACGAGGTAAAGAGTAATGTTTCGGGTATCAGTGGTGGTTCACTTGATATTGGTGCCGGTGAGTTTGCAAAAGGTACAGCTGCATTGTCTGTTAATGATACATCAGTAAGTGGTGATGAGAAATCTGCATTTGAAGAACAGGCTGAAGGATATACTGTAAATCAATATGTAGATTTGACTGTACAGAATATCTTTTACAAGGGAAATACAACAGATTATTGGTCGGGTGGTACAAAGGAGGATTTGGATTCAGATGCAACCATTTCTTTGAATGTTAGCGGATTATCAGGAACGGAAGTGGAGATTGTCCATCAAAAGCATGATGGTACATATGAGATAATTCCTGCAACTTATAGTAATGGTGTTGTGACTTTTAATGCCAACAGCTTTTCAAAATTTGCAATTGTATCAAAGGGAACTGCGCCGAGTCCGACTCCGACTCCGGATCCTGATCCACAAGATAATCCTTCGGGTAATTCGTCAGGTTCGGGAAATTCCGGAAATACGCCGAATATACAAATCAATACCTCGAACTCCGGTGGCTTGAAAATACCGCTTTCTTCACAAATGCTCATTAGTGATATTTATTCTACACCTGCCGGCAAGACATTAACGGTTGATAAACGATATAATCGTCAATATTTGACCAATGCTGAGATGCAGGCATTGTTTAAGAAGAAAACGATAGCTCTTCGTATGCAATATAATTATAATGGTTTGGATTATGATATTACTATTCCGGCAGGAATGGCATTGAATGATGATACGCCGGTTTACGGTCCTGTTAATTTGGCAATTCATTTTCCTGCATCATATTTGGTAATTAATGGGTCCGGTGGAATTGTTGTATTGGGTGTAGATAATTCAAAAGTTGGTGTAAAAGCTGTAAAGAATGTTGTGACTGGTAAATATATAGTACAAAAAGGAGATTCCATGTATAAGATAGCAAAGAAATTAGGTACTACGCTATCGGATCTCAAGCAGAAGAATCCACAGATTAAAAAGATCAGTTTGATTTATCCGGGACAGGAAATCTATTATTAACCAAACGGATCTTTGGGGATAGGGCGAATCTTTGTAGTGCTGCTAAAGGAACTCAGGAATGGGTTCCTTTTTTGTACTGCAAAGTTTTTTGAAAGCAATAGTGAATATTGGTAAATTATGAAATATAATAGCAATAATGATGAATCATGAAATTTAATAGCAGTAATGATGAATTATGAAATATAATAGCAGTGATGATGAATTATGAAAGGTGATAGTTAAAATGGATCCCGCATAGTTCAGAATTCTTGTACGTGCGGGAGGAACGCTTTGGTGAAAAGGATATACTACAGTTTGATTGCATTATTGATATGCTTTGCAATGCTTACGGGATGCGGAGCGAATAATGGGGATGCTGTATATAGAATGGATGAACCGGGAGTTTCTATTGGTTTCCCTCGAAATTTTATTGTAATTACAAAGGATATGGACCTGAATAAGGTTATGGAAGAGTACAAGTTTTTCTCCAAGAGCAGTATGGACAGAGTGGGTACCTATATTTATGCAATGGATGAGAATTATACTGATAATTACACAACAGTTACAATTCGTTGCATAAAGTCACAGATTCCGAACTTTTACGATATGACGGAGGAAGAAATAGGCGAGGCGTGTAAATCTGTCTTTTCTGAGCAGGATAATGCAAAAAGGACCGAGGTTTTGGAAAGCGGTATATATACTACTTCTTCCTTGCAGATTTATAGAAGATATACAGCATACATCGACGGAGAATCAGGTGTTTACGGGGCTTACGGATTTACAATTAAAAACGGATATGCTGTTTTTGTTGAAATGACTTCTATGGAAGAGATTTATGGACAGGAAGCGGATAAAATGTTTTGTGATATCCTTGATAGCATTAAGTTGGATGCATAAATCAAGTTGGATGGCGTTTGAAAGGGGTTATAAGTATGATTTTTGATATTCCTGATAATAAGAAGATCAGAGTGATTATTGATACTGACGCAGCTTGTGAAGCGGATGATCCCTTTGCGATTGTGCATGGACTCCTCAGTCCCAAAATGCTTGTAAAGGGAATTGTTGCGGAGCACTTTAATGAGACAGATTCCGCAGACAAGAGTTTTGCCGAGATTGAAACAATTTTAAGACTGATGCATTCGGATGTTCCGGCATATATGGGACAAAAAGGAAAAATGCAGGATGACATATCCATTTCCAAAGGCGTTGAGTTTATTATAGAAGAAGCACTTCGTGAAGATGAGAAACCATTATTTGTTCTTTGTCAGGGGGCAATAACCAATGTTGCGGTGGCCATGAAGAAATGCCCTGATATTAAGGAAAAGATGACGGTAATTTGGATTGGTACGCATGGAACACATTACGGAGAGCCTCCTTTCAGAGAATTTAATGCAGGAAATGATGTAGCAGCTGCAAACGCTGTGTTAGAAAGCGGAATGAATATATGGTTGGTTCCTTCCTACGTTTATACAACAATTAATATCGGAATTGCTGAGATTAAGAGAAGGATAGAGCCTTGTGGTCAAATCGGAAAGCATTTGTACGATAATTTGATGACCTACAATAATTCGGAATTGGCCGGATGGACAAAGGGAGAGAGCTGGTCGCTTGGTGATTCGCCGGCTATGGCAATTGCCCTAAATCCGGACTGTGGTCGTTATGAGTATGATTATGCGCCGTATGTGCAAGAAGATACATCGTCCGAAAGAGACGAAAGCAAACCGATTATTCGTATATATAAGGACGTTGACAGCAGATACATACTTGAGGATTTGATTGCAAAATTGGAGTTGTTTACGGTTGATACGGAGCGAGAACAGTAGTTCCGATGATGAAATAATACATTGTTCCAAAATACTACATTCCTATGGAGATAGACTATTATGATGAAAAAGAATTCACATAAAAGAATAATTGATATACTTTGTGCAATATTATTTGGTATTGTTCTTGCGTTTTGTACAGTTAACAGTGTTTATGCCAATGAAGTTAGAAAGTATCAGGATGAGGATGGAAGGGAATGGGATTGTGATTTTGATTCGGATCACAAGATATCTGAAGAATATCCTCGTACATCTTTGGGAGACGGTTTTTATGTTGTGACACAAGATACGATTGTCAGTGAGCGAATAGAAGTTACGGGTACCGTTGGTGAAGGTTGTGAGCCGACAAAACTGATCCTGTGTGATAATGTAACATTAACAGCCGAGAAGGGAATACATGTAGGGGAAGGTAAGGTTCTTTATATTTATGCACAGAGTATAATTGATCCAAAAGGTAGTTTGGTGGCTGGGAGTGATGCGGATAATGGACAAGCCGGGATTGGTGGTAATGAGAATGAGAAAGGTGGCACTATTGTAATCTATGGCGGTATCGTAAGTGCTACCGGAGGAGTTAGTGCAGCGGGAATCGGCGGTGGATATGGTAAAGACGGGGGCATAATTACCATCAAAGGGGGAAAGGTAACCGCTAAAGGAGGAATCGGTGCAGCCGGAATCGGTGGCGGAAAAGAAGGAAATGCAGGCACAATAGCCATTTGCGGAGGTCAGGTAGACGCTACCGTTCAAGAATCGAGTGTTGCATCGGGGGCGGGAATTGGAAGTGGTGCAAATGCTAATAATGAAGGGTCTATATATATTTACGGAGGTCAGATCAAAGCTGTTGGAGGTGCTAATGGAGCCGGAATCGGTGGCGGACAAAATACGGCTAATGCATCTATAAGTATTAGTGGCGGAACGATAGAAGCATACGGTGGAGGCGGAGCGGCCGGAATCGGTGGCGGAATGATAAGCGGAACGGTCAGTGGTGCAAACAAGCTGGATATGAAGGAAATAATTATTGAGGGTGGAACTGTAATTGCTACCGGAGGTGCTAATGCAGCCGGAATTGGAGGCGGACATAATTGTAATGTTAACAATATTAAGATTTATAACGGAGATATAACCGCGAGCGGCGGAGTAAATGGGGCCGGAATCGGCGGTGGATACGGTAAAGACGGAGGCACAATTACTATCACCGGTGGAAAGATAGCCGCTACCGGAGGAAATAATGGGGCCGGAATTGGCGGCGGATTAAATGGTAATGGAGGGAAAATAACCATCGACGATGGTCAGATAACCGTTAAGGGTAATGGCGGCGGAGCCGGAATTGGTGGCGGAGCCGGTGGCAATGAAGGTGAACAGCATAGAAACGGTGGTACAATAATTGATAAAGATAAACCGGTACCTCCCAACGGTGTCAGACGGCACACTGAGAGAGGCGATAACTGCGCATAGATTTCGGCGGTTTCGTTCTCTCCGATTGTGCGGTGTAGCGTAAGACGGCAGGATATTATCGGAGCGACCGCACATTGTCGTAGCTTTGTTTTTGAAGCAG
>JAZLJS010000059.1:0-3464 GCA_045617945.1 Lachnospiraceae bacterium | reverse complement strand
GGAACGGGAATGTCAAACAGCAAACTCTTTTTTCACCTGATCGTAGTATGCGGAGTCTCTGGTAACCCGGTCGATTTCATTGACTCTTCCTGCTGAGATCAGGCACTGTATTACCCTTGACATTTCATTCATGCCTTGCTGTATGCCTTCCTGCATGCATTCATAGCCGTATGCCTTCTGAATATATTCTTCATTGAAAAGTGCCATCATAATGTTTACCGCCTCCTGTTCATGTGCAGCCAGATAGTCCTTTAATACATCTTCGTCCTTGCAGATCCGCACGGTTTCCAGAACCGCTTCATTGGTGCTGCCGTATTTCTTCATCTGTTCGTTCAGCACCTTGCAGAAGCGGACATACTGACCGATGATCGTTGTCCGGTCATCTCCGTACAGCATTTTCACCGTGACATCCAGTGCCGTTGCTTTCCCGCCAAAGAATTCTGCGGAGAGGCTCAGCGTGTCCGGGTGATCGCTCCGGTCTCCGGTATAGATTACGTACAGCTCCGGTTCGGGAAGCTGCACCGGTTTTGTACTGTACAGATTGACATTCCGGCTCTCGAACCGGTCCTGATAACTCTGCGCAAGATACATCAGGGCCCGCACGATGATATTCACCGACCAGGTGCTCTGAGCTTCCACTAAGATCATCAGCCGATCCCGGACCACAAATCCGAGATCATTATAGATCCGATCCGTGAGGATATTCTGAATCGTGGCATCTTGAAGCATATCTGCCGTGGCTTCTGTATCCTCCGGATGAAGCGCCTGATAAAGCTGCAGAAGATATTCCGGCTTTTCAAAAAGATCGCTGAACACCGTATCCTTTGCATTCCGCTTAGCTGTTACCACCGTACCGTCACCTCTGGCTCCAAATCTGAACGATTTCTTCTCTTTTGCTTAAAGAATAGCACATTTTATGCTGTTTTGCAAGAAAAGACGATTCGCACGCTAGGATAAACGCATCAAATTGGCTTAGTTGTTATAAAGGAATTTGGACTTTCATACGTTGTTATTTCTTCTACGTCTTTGGTGTTATCAGGGATGAGGAGGAGTTATAAGAGCAAGGCAGATATGCAAAAAAGGCAAGTGTATTAAAATATCAGCTGAACAAGTTGTCAGAAAGGCACCAAGATGAGGGAATTCACAATTTGTTAATATCTGAAAGTTCAAAACGATCGACCTGTTTCAGTGCGACAGAAGTTATGATTACCATCAGAAGTGATGTAAATGCAGCTCCGGCAATACAGGCAAACAGATTGATGCCGTGAAGGAAATAGCTGGTGTCCGATTGCATATTATTGATATTCCAGTTTCCCAGAAGAATGCCTACAACAGTCCCGCATATAATACCAATCACACTCAGAAAACAGGTATCCGCCGAAATATAACGATGAGCATATTTTACCGAATATCCGTTAATAATTAATGTGATAAGTTCTCGTTTCTTTTCTGCCACGAACATCAACAAAATATCAAATATGACAAAAATGGCAATCAGCACTGACAAGGCAATAAACAGATACATGATTACATTAATAACCAAAGCAACAATGCTTTGCGACTTCATCAAATCGGAATTGTAATCTTGGGTATAGACATAGCCATCAATTTCACAAAGCTGATTTGATAGTTCACGGATGGTAATGTCACCCTTTTCAACGATAAAAGCATTTTTTTGAAGTTGCTTTCCGAAGTAAGACTCATATTCGCCTGCAGTCATTACGATTCTCGGAAGCTGAAGATAATATTCCATGCTTGCGCATACCGTCATAGTATATTCGTTCTTGCTGCTATCGCGAAATACGATTTCATCGCCGGAATCAATGCCGTAATACTCCGAATATGCGCACGGAATGAGAACTCCGGCTTGAAGTTCAATTTTACTTCTATCGACACGATAGAATTCCAGAAGACCGTTAAAGTCTGCATCATCAACCAAAATATCAGCTATCATGCTATTTCCTTTGGGTGTGACGAAGGCACCTCTTTCCGAGCCCACTTTCGCATAATTATCCGTTTTTTCCGATAAGACTTTAGCAATCTCATCCTGCGCTTCTATATTATCAGGATCAAAATAAACAATGGTGTCAAAATGCTGAAGATCCGAAAATTGTCTTTTCGTACATCCGGTCACCGAAAGATCAAAAGTAATTGAAGATACCGTAAGAGCTGTGCAGCCGATAATACCAATCAGCGTTGCAATGACTCTCCGCTTATCATTCATGAAATTTCTGACAATACATTTTGAGAGCAACGATAATTTATTGTAAAGTGCCGTACGTTCGATGATATTCGCTTTACTTGAAGGTGGCTCCGGTCCGTTAAGAAGTGTTAACGGGCTCTTCCGCAACGTTTTATAACAAGCTAAAAAGGCAGAAAAACACATTGCCGAAAGTTCGATTACAAACAAGAGTACAATTTCTTTCCACTCAAAAGTAACATATGCCTTACTGAAAAGATACGATCCGCTGAGAACTTTTAAAAGTAACGGCTGTACCGCAAGCACCGAAAGCAGTGCGCCCGCAATGACGCCCAATACGGTTGTCGCGATTGCATAGAGAAGGAAAGAAACGAAAACTTCACGGTCATATAAACCCAATGCTTTTTTTGTTCCTATAAGAACAGTCTCCTGATAGACAAGTCGGGAAACTGTCGAATAGCACACCAGAATACCGATAATAATGAAGACGCTTCCGAAACTGGCGCATAGTTTGCCGAACACTCCGCCGACGACGCTTGTCATGACAATCGTTCCTCTGCTCTCTCTGGTCAAGATTGCAGCCGACGTGCAGAATTTTTCTACCGTTCCGCGGATTGCTTCCGCAATATGATTGGCAGCGGATTTGTATTCTTCTTCCGTTGTCGACATCGTACGAAGCAAGTCTGAACGGATTAACGCTCCGGTATATCCCTCGAAAATACTGTCATTAAATGCGGAACCGTTAACAAAAAAGAGTGTGTTCACCGGAGAAGGATTCATCGGCGAAACCTCGTTATTCGACGAAAGCGAACCAAACGCAGACGGAATGTCAACAAATGCCGTCACCGCGAATTCTTTGTTTTTTAAGAACGGCACCTCTTGGTCTAATACAATCTTGCTTCCAACAGAAACGTGATGTTCTTCAGCCCAAACAGTCTCAATGGCGATTTCATTATCCGATGTCGGAAGCGAACCTTCATTAATCCGCAAGACATCGATCTCATTGGTGATAGAAGTAATCTTTGCCTGAAAAAGATCACCATCATATTTAAAATACTCGTAAGTCGTGTACGTGCCTTCAATTTCAGACACCTCCGGCAAAGCACCGATTTCTTTCATCGCTTCTTCGGTCAATCCGGAAGAACAAACAAGTTCAATATCGCGAAGCTTCAATTTATCGTAGTCTGCTTCCATCGACTTATAGAGTGAAGGTTCAGCCCATTTCACTCCGGTATACAAGCTCACGCCGAATGTAATAAAAATG
>JAZLJS010000058.1:0-1478 GCA_045617945.1 Lachnospiraceae bacterium | reverse complement strand
TCCTTCGGCATTCTTTTTTGCCATATAGGCATCCATGTTCGTTAAATCAAGCTGTTCAGAAATATAAGCCTCATTATCTGCCCTGTTCGGATAGATCATAGGCATAATAAGATGCATGGCATCACAATCCCTGATCAAAGTAGCATCGGGTCTGTCTCCCCATCTCTTCTTTTTTTTCATTCAGCACACTTTCTTCCCGGACACAACTGCCGTCAGATTTGTCATTACAATATTTTTGAAAACAAAAATGCGGGTGACAGGACTTGAACCTGCACGATCGCTCACAAGAACCTAAATCTTGCGTGTCTGCCAATTCCACCACACCCGCGTTGTAATATTATGCCCTGAGAATAATCCCAAGGCATACACATGCCGGTGGCGGGACTCGGACCCGCACGCCATCGCTGACAACAGATTTTGAGTCTGTCTCGTCTGCCAATTCCGACACACCGGCAAATTTTAGAACATGTATATTTTACAATATATGTTGACAATATGCAACTTTTATAACAATATGTGGTGGAATAAATATGGAAATCCCTCCCGAAAATGGCAAATTACTATTGAAGTGGCCTATACTGTCTGTTACAATATCGTGTAGATAATAAGAAATGATTACTGGAGGCAAATTATGGGTCAGGTATTTATTAATTCACATCCACTGGTACAGCACAAAATCACGCTTTTGAGAAACAAGGAAACAGGTACCAATGAATTCCGTAAGCTGGTCGGAGAAATCGGCATGCTGATGGCATATGAAGCTCTCTCGGATCTTCCTACCGAAGAAATCGAGGTTGAGACTCCTATCGAGAAATGTTTTTCGCCTGTAATAGCAGGAAGAAAACTTGCCATCGTACCTATCTTAAGAGCAGGTCTCGGAATGGTTGACGGTATACTGTCACTCGTTCCTACCGCAAAAGTCGGTCATATCGGTATGTACCGTGACCCAGAGACGCATCTCCCGGTAGAATACTATTGCAAACTTCCAAGCCCTATCGAAGAGCGTACGATTGTTGTTACTGACCCAATGCTCGCAACAGGCGGATCTGCTGCAGATGCTATCGACCAGATAAAGAAAAAAGGCGGCAGAAAGATCAAATTCATGTGTATCATCGCTGCACCCGAAGGTCTTCAATTCCTTCAAGAAAGACATCCCGATGTTCAGATATATGTAGGCCATCTCGATCGTCAGCTCAATGAAAATGCATACATTATGCCGGGTCTCGGAGATGCAGGTGACAGAATCTTCGGTACTAAATAATAACTAATCCGGAGCGATTGCTCCGGTTTTTTTTATACGCATCCGCGCTAACAGAATTTGCATTTCCTATTATTACTCTACCATGTGTACGTTAACATGATTATAAGTCATCTCAACTCCGTATTTAGCAAACTTTTCTATTATCCTCGTGTTTACACGCATCTTCGGTGTCCACCAGTCATTACTCGGTGTCCAGAAATAAAGTGTATATTCTATA
>JAZLJS010000057.1:0-2191 GCA_045617945.1 Lachnospiraceae bacterium | reverse complement strand
GCAACATTATCAATGAGGGTTGATGATACTCTCAAGAAGAATTTCGATAATATCTGCGATGATTTCGGCTTCACCAGCACAGCGGCTATCACTGTGTTCATGAAGACCGTTGTACGTGAAAGACGCATTCCGTTTGAGATTAAGGCATCGACGAAGGAGCAGGTCAACAAGGACGCTTGGGCGGCATTCCTTGAAATGAGAGCTGCCGCCGCTGAAGCCGGTCTCCAGGATATGACACTTGAAGAGATTAACGCCGAGATTCAGGAAGTACGCAATGGAAGATAAATTCTATGCCGTAATCGACACGAATGTCATTGTATCGGCGATTATTTCAAAGCATCTGGAGTCCAATCCGGCAAAGATAATCAGGGCCATTGTACAGGAGCGCATCGTTCCCCTGTTCAATGATGAGATTCTTGATGAGTACCGCGAAGTATTGTCAAGGCCAAAGTTCCATCTGACACAGACACAGATTGACACAGTTCTCAAGGCCATCATCACCGATGGATTGAACCTGGACAGAACGCCAGCCGAAGGTGTTGACTTCCCTGATCCCAAAGACATCGTCTTCTACGAAATCGCCCTCTCAAAAGAAGACTCATACCTCGTAACCGGCAACATCAAACACTTCCCTATCAAACCATTCGTCGTCACCCCGGCAGAAATGGTCAAGATAATGGAATAAAAGATAATAATAGGCCTTACAGCTACTTGTGAACCATTTTCCTGACGTCAGGAAAATGGTTTTGTATTATCTGCTTCAGCTAGGATTTCTGACTGAGAGAATACATGCACTGTATGTAACGCACCTCTGACTTATAACCAATGAGCAGGAATGCCGTTGGCTCCGGACCAAGGAAGTGCTCGAAGTAATTGTTCAACCCCACGTGGACGGAATTGCCGGGTATTTTGTCGCAATAAATATCAAAACTTTTGGGATTACAGAAATTTTTCAACCGAATAACGAATATTTGAATTTAGTTTTATATATTTGCAGAAAAATTGCAGATATGGAAAACCAAAGTATGGTAATAATGGATTCTTATCAGTTAAAAGCAGGATTAACGCCGGCGATAGTCACCTTGCTTCCATTGTTCCCTATCCTCTTTTACTGTGTTCCGGGTATAAACTCTATAACTGATTTCGTTTTCCCATTAATCATCATTTCGGCGCTATTATATATATTGGCTTCAATTTGCAGAACATTGGGGCGCGACAAAGAAAAGAAAATCTTCAACTCCTGGGGTGGAAAACCGACAAGTATGCTTCTCAGGCAGACAAATTCGACCATTGACTGCCAGACTAAGGCCCGTTATTATTCAACAATTCATCACCTTCTGCCTGATCTTCATTTACCCACGAAGTCAGAAGAAGAAGCAGATTTGGAGAAATGTGATGAAATCTATGACAGTGTATCTAAATATCTTCGCGCAAATACCCGAGGCGCTGAACACCAGCTTCTCAAATGTGAAAACGAAGATTATGGAATGTGGCGAAACATATATGGATTGAAGTGTATTTCTATCTGGATTGCAGCATTAGCTATTCCCATATATGTAACTCTTATGATTTTGGGTGTGATGTCATATCCGTTTTCCTGTTTCGGACTAGCTCTGTCCTTATGCGGAATCGCCTTTCAATGTTTTGTCGTAAGAGAAAGGATGATAAAGGTACACGCATTCAGATATGCCGAAAGATTGCTTGAAACATTGGACGCAAATAACAATAAACAATTATGATACAGTACATTAAAATCAAAAACTTCTTGTCCTTCAAAGACGAAGTTGTATTTAATTTCGAAGCCACAAAAGATAAAAAATACGAAGATTATCAAGTTGTAGAAATCGCGCCAGGAGTTAGAATTCTACGCATTGCCGTTGTGTATGGGGCAAATGCATCTGGGAAGACAAATCTTGTGTCTGCGATTGAATTCCTGAGAAACTTCTGGTTTCAATATCTCGAAAACAAAGACCAACCTACCGGAGCCATCCCGTTCCTTCTTGCAAGTGAGACGCCAAATCAGCCATCGGAGTTTTCACTAGGATTCTACATCGGCCAGAAAAAATATGTTTACAATCTCACTGTTAGCAATAATGTCGTATTGAATGAGAAATTGCTGATATATCCGTCACAACAGCCCGCCACTATTTATGAGCGTGTTACTGTGGACGGCATATCTCAAATCACATTC
>JAZLJS010000056.1:0-57116 GCA_045617945.1 Lachnospiraceae bacterium | reverse complement strand
CAGTTTTCAATGTACAACCATGCTCTGAGAACTCAAGGGTGGAACCAAAATCCTCAAAATCACCATCAAAATGAAATGGGTGGGCGAGTTCGAAGAGCATTTCTTATAGCATCAGTTTTTCATAACTCATTTGACACTATCCTTACGCAGACCCATTCTGCGCAATATCGAATTACCAAAGATTTATTATACCACAAACAGGTCACAAATGGGAATAGAACGATAGCCGCTCATAAAATTGCGGGTAAAAGTCACTCTCCACATCATACGGCTTCAAATAGAACTGTTTCAAAAGAAACATATTCGCATTCTTCGCGTACGAATCGGACGCATCCGATAACTCCTGCTGCATACGTTTCAGGTGTGCATGCCATTTGCGAACAAACTCTTCATATGCGGACAAATTGGGAATATCCAGCCATTTCTTGATCTTCACCTTCGCCTTGTTCGGATAAGGACACTCATGAATCTGATGGAAGTAAGCAAAGTCATCGCCCTCATATACTCGCCCTAACGGAAACAGTCTGCAGAAACCGGAGCGGAACGGATGAATCGTACACCGCCCACTGTCACTTAAGAAACTGCAGGCATTCGTCTCGGAACGCATGGCAATATTTGGCAAAATCACCCCGTCTACCACATGTAATTCCAGCACTTCTTCCGCAAGAAGCTCTTCGGCCGTTTTGTGAATGCCCTTTTGCAACATGTATATATCATACGGATCCAGAATGATGGATTCCCCCATATCATGGCAGCACTGGCTGCATCCATTGCAATCATTACAGGAGATTTTCACCATATCGGACGAATTGTACAAATTACCATCCGAAATATCATTGATATCCACTTCGCGAATCATGACTTTTTCCTCTTTTTCTGCATCATTCAATCGTATATTCTACCGTTTTACCGGTTTGCGGATGAACAAACGACAGGTGTACACAACTCAATGCAATTTCGCCCTTTTTATTGTGCCACACTGTCTTCGCACCGTATTTGGAATCGCCGACGATCGGATACCCCAAATGCGAAATCTGCGCACGAATCTGGTGAAAACGTCCGGTAATCAGACGCACCCGAATGCAACTTACATTTGTATCCGCATCATAAGAAACCGGTCTGTAATACAAACGCGCTTCTTTAACATCTTTCTCACTTCGATTATTACCTTTTCGGGTGTCTGACTTTCCCGAAGGGGGATTAAGTGATACATTTCCTTCGGATACAATAACGGCGCTGTTACTTGCGGCATCCTTATACATATGATCCGTAAGCAAATACCATCCGTCGTCCGCTTGCGATGCCGACGCATCAGCTCCTGCGGCCTTTGTGATATCACCCTCCGTATATGCCAGATATTCCTTTTGCATACGCGGATCGGATAGTTGTGCGGACAGTTTGCCGGCGGCTTCCTTCGTTTTGCCAAATACCAAAAGACCGGCCACAGGCTGATCCAATCGATGAATCACCCACAGGTCGCTCTTTCCGGTCGATGTAGATAAATAATTCCGCAGTTTGCTCTCAAGATCGGGGATGCCGACATTTCGACTCTGTACCGGCTCCCCCGCATCTTTATGAACAACAAGTATCTGCGAATCTTCATATACGATTCTCATATTTTAAGGACAGATCTCCCTCTTAAGTGCATCTTCTATTCCGCTCATGCGATAGAAATATGTATTGATTCGATCACGCCATTCGCAAGCGCTTTCCTGATGTATCAGGAATCTTTCAAGCATTCTGTCGTACTGCTTGGAAGGTATAAGTTCGCTGAGTGTTCGGAAATCTTTTACCATCTTTTCTACTTCATTGGCACCTTCGAAATGCGTGTCATATATGTGCTGGATAACCGTCTTACCGGAATGCAATACGTGCGTGTACGGCACATGATGGAAGAACAGCAGCAATTCGTCGGGACATTCCGAAACCGAATTGTAACGGGAAGCGTTCGGTTCATTATACAAAAGTGCATAGCCCGTTCCATTCTCTGTACGATCGTTTCCGATTCCCTTACAGTTGGCACGATGATATGTACCCCAGCGATCATATTCATATCCGTCAACATTCGGACCGTAATGATATGCAGGATTGACCATCCAACCTACGC
This sequence comes from Lachnospiraceae bacterium, assembly GCA_045617945.1. Lineage (GTDB taxonomy): Bacteria > Bacillota > Clostridia > Lachnospirales > Lachnospiraceae > UBA2868. The sequence goes on along the minus strand of JAZLJS010000056.1, from coordinate 55,009 downwards.
CAAGCGGAGCACAGTACTTCTCCTCGGTCAACCAGGATGTCAGCAGAATATTCGTCAATACACGAATTACCTGCTCATTCTTACCAAACGTCTGCACAACCCAGTCCTTTGCAATCTCTTCGGATGACAGATCGGGATCAAATGCCAGTCTTCCAAAGCCGTACAAATTAGCAGCTGCCAGATCATGACCTGTCCAGTTCTCATCATTTCCCGTATTGGTAACAGCACACATACCGCAATTGTTCCATCCGTATGTACGACCCTGAACTATATCACAAACCGTATCACCGGTATCCTTGCAATATGTTCTGAAATTAAGGATTTCTTTAAACATCGGAATTAAGAAACATACATGCTTCTGCTGTCCCGTATATTCCTGCGCAATCTGAACTTCCAGCATCTGATTGGTAGAAGGCATTGCACCAAACAACGGATGAATCGGCTCGCGAATCTGGAAATCCATCGGTCCGTTCTTAACCTGCAGAACAACATTATCCGCAAATTGTCCGTCCAGATAGCAGAAATTATCATATCCGGAACGTGCACGATCCGTTTTGTAATCGCGCCAATCCTGGTTACAGTTATAAACAAAGCATCTCCAAATTATGAGACCACCGTAAGGACGAATCGCTTCTGCCAGCATATTCGCTCCGTCTGCGTGTGTACGTCCGTAAGTAAACGGTCCGGGACGACCTTCGGAATCCGCTTTTACAAGGAATCCGCCGAGAAGAGGGACATTTTTATAAATGTCTTTCATCTTGGCATCCCACCATTTCTTAACATTCGGATCAAGCGGATCGCTGCTTTCATATTCGCCCATTTCAACGAGCGCCGCATAGTTTAAGCTCAAAAAGATCTTAACGCCGTAGCCTGCAAAAAGTTCTGTCAGAGCACGAACTTTGTCAAAATAGCGATCCGTAATCAAATATGTAGCACAATCCTTTACATTTACATTATTAATTACAATTCCGTTTATTCCCGCGCTTGCCAGTAGACGTGCATATACTTTGGTTCTCTCATCTATTACAATCTCATTATCAACAAACAGAAATGAATTGCCCGAGTATCCGCGTTCAATACTGCCGTCCATATTGTCCCAATGATTCAACATACGAAGCGGCATTACGGGAGATTTCTTTACATTTATTCCGTCAATCTGTGTTCCGGTCTGTAGCATACGCAGGAACGCAAATGTTCCGTACAGAAGGCCCTTTTCTCCCTCAGATTCGATCGTAACGACCTTACCGTCTTCCCAAATATGATAGGACTCTTCCTTTACAAACTGCGCCACATCCGAAATACTTCCGGGCAAAACTTTATCCGCCTTGCCAAGAAGAGACAACTTCACTTCGTAATCCCCACCGTCGCACTCCATTTTCTTGCAGGCATAACGAATCTCCTCCATCGCATTTTGCAGGATTACACTGTCTTTGTCGGCTGTGACTTTGCCAAGGGCAAATCCAGACTCCTTCGCCGAATTAACTTCATATGCTAACCACAATTGTTCAATTGCCATCATAAGCCTCCGTAATTCTAAGTCTTTACACATTTCTGTATCTTGTCAGTTCGTAATAGAACGGCATCATCGGCATATCCGCATTATTATATATCAGCGCGCCGGTCGCGATATTCTCGGGACAGTACACAATAGCCAATCCGTTCTCATCCGCCGGAACATCGTCAAATACCAGTTCCACACACTCGCCCTTGATCTGCCCGATCCCTCTGTATGCCTTCTCATCGGAATACAGAATAAAATCAGTAATTTCACAGGATTTCTCAGGCACCGCCTTCTTATATAATCCGCCAAACGTATCAGAGAATATCAGGGTAAAAGTCAATTGCCCTGTTTTCTTGTCGCGGCGACGTTCATAATCAACCATAACCGGAGCAAATGCCTTGCATTCCTCTCCCAAATCGTAACTCATCCTCTCTGCGATCAGCGCAAATCGCTCACCGGCCTCTTTCTTCATCTGCGGGTGAAGATCGTTGTCCTCACCAAGATCAAACAGGCATACCAAACCGCCATTATCAATTTGCCAGCGAAGCTGCTCCTGATTGATTCGAACTACCTGCCAACCGTATTTATATGTAAGGTCGACATCATATTTGTTCGCATCGAAATTAGGTAGCTGCGCATATATAAACGGCAGTTCCTTATCCTGATTGATTCGACGAATGGATTTGACAAATATCAACATCAATTCCTGATAGTCCACATCCTTACAGGAACTCGTATTGGACTCTCCCTGATACCACATCATGCCGGCATATGTCGCCCGCAATACCGGAGCAAGCATTCCATTATACAATGCCGTCGGCTTCCAATTGACAAAGTCAAGCGGCTTGATGTATTCGTTCATCTCCGCGCCGATGCAGTATTTCCACATGCCCGAAAGATTAATAAATCCGGAATCACCGGTAATGGTTTCGCGTCCGCCTACCATCACACGTTTACATTGTCCGAAAACAACACCCAACACTTTCTTCGGTGTAATACGGCCTTTACCTTTCTCCACTACCATGCGAACGGTAATTCGATTGGTGCCTTCCTTTAGCAAACCGGCCGGAATAGGGTAACGTCTCGGCGGATAACAGTAACCGGTTTCTCCGATCTTTACTCCGTTTACAAATACCCGATCGGAATCGGTAATGGTTCCGAGCCAGACAACAGCCGCCTCTCCTGCATGCTGCGCACTTACTTCAAAAGTCTTGGTAAGCCATACACTTCCGGCAAATCCTGCAAACCGATTATGATCGGAAAACATCAAAGGCACTTCAATATCCTGCCAGTTTCCATCGGAAATATCCGCATCCTGCCAGTTGTTCAAAAGACCCTGGTCCTTGCCTTCCAGTTCATCAAACCAGTTCTTCTGATTCACTCCGTTCTGATCGATACAATGCTGTCTGTATTCATCGTTTGCATAACGATCGCGAAGTTTTAACAGTTCGGGATAGTCCTTTAACATTTCTTCGCTCATCCACGCTTCAATTGGACTGCCGCCCAAACTGACATTTACAATTCCCTGATAAACATTTGTATCCGCATACAGCTTCTTGGCCGCAAAATAACCGATTGCAGGCTGTGTCAGTATATTCTCATCCGAAGGAATGATCCAGCTGCCCGACAACGTATCAAATAAGGGCCCGTGCATATTTCCGTTTTCCATTACCTTAAAGATACGAACGCCGGTACCATCAACGTTTGTCATCTCTTCGGGATATGTATCCTTTACACGGCTCATCGGAAATTCCATATTGGATTGTCCGCAAGTCAGCCATACATCACCGATATAAACATTTGAAACCGTAATGCTCTCGCCACCATCATCGCAAACCGTCATTTCATACGGTCCGCCCGGCTCCATTTCGGGCATAACCACTTCAAATTTCCCGTCCTTATTCGTTTTGGCAGAAGATGAATATGCACCGATGGTCACGCTGACTACTCCATCAATTACATCCTCTCCCCAAATACGAACATGCTTATTCCTTTGTAATACCATTCCGTCCGAAATCATTCTCGGCAATCGAAGTACAGACATAATCTCTCCTTTTTAATGCATCTCCTGCAAGCAGGATCTTATTTCTTCTTCCCTATTGAAAATAACCTATGCATTGGCCAAATCCTTTTCAATAAAGAAGGAGCTTTACTATATACATTATATATGTAATAGCAAAGCTCCTTCAAGGGTCACGATACTAAATCGTGTATAAAGGTTCTATTAATCTGTGAATATTCTCTCACAAGATAATTAGTCACCGTATGTTGCTGTCCACTTCTCAGCACGCTCATCCATGATATCCTGTCCACCGGATGAAAGGTAATCATCCATACCTTCGTCCCAAACAGCATCGAAATCAGCTTCTGCAGCGATAACAGCATTATCAAATACGATATCTCTCTTGGAAGAAAGAGCTTCACCCATACCTTCTTCTGCTTCAATTGCACCAACGTTAACTGCAAGAGGAAGAATAGCGTCTGTTGTACATGTCTTCATAGACTGGATAACAACTTCGGGATCGGGTTCGCCTGCGCCGTAACCATAAGCAAGAGACTCATTTGTAAGAGCTTCGTCTGTAAGCTTCAAACCGTTACATGTGATTGTAAGGTCGATATTGTTACCGGAGTTCATAATAGCGGGAGCTTCTGCAGCGATAGTCTGAACAGCACCACTTTCAAGAACTTCATGTGTAACACCTTCATCACCGATCTGGAGATACTGGATATGCTCGGGATCAGAAATCCAATCAAGGTAAAGCATGGAAGCCAAAGGCTCATCATTTGTTGTAGGGAAGAAGATCTTTCTATCACCGGCGGGTGAGTAGGACCACTTCTGATATTTGCCGTTAGAAGCCTGGAAGCAATCAACTGCTACGAACTTAGCGTTTTCGCCAACAAGTCTCATAAGGTTAGCATTGATGGAATCATCACCGTTTCTGAACGGATAGTCATAGTTGTGCATGAAAGCACCAACATAACCGGCTTTGATCATGTCATCTTCTGTTGTGTCGCCGTTTGAGTAAAGAGCGAAATCATTCCAGATCAAGCCCTGGTTGTACCACTTATTAAGAACACGGATAGCTTCTTTTGTTCCGTTTTCTGTGAACTTTCTGTCATCAAATCCATTTACATAGAGTTCCTTGTCGGAAATAGCGGGGTCGATATAAGATTCAATGAGGTTAGCTGCTCTCCAACCAACATCGTAGCTGATTGAGAAAGGAACCATCTTCTTAGCGTCAGCGCCAAGGAGTGTATCTGCGTTATCCTTGAAAGCAACAAGCATATCTTCGAATTCCTGCTGTGTTGTAGGAGCTGCAAGGCCAAGAGCCTCTAACCAGTCCTGACGAACGAATGTAGAAATACGATAGATGTTATTTCTCTTACCTTCGATAGCCCAAAGTGTTCCTGTTGCAGGATCCTTATCATAGTAAATGTTGTCTTCGCCAAGCCAATCCCAAAGGTTCGGGAGCTGATCCTTGTATCCGTCAACGAACTCAGCCAAATCGATAACACCGCCCATTGCTGCATATGCCTGAATTGTAGCATAGTCATATGTCAAGCAAACGTCGGGAGCATCGCCTGCAGCCAGAAGGTTGTTGATTTCTTCAACTTCTGTCCAACGGGGAACTGCCTTAAATTCAACTTCTACGTTGTGGTCTTCAAGCATTCCTGCTTTGATGTAATCTGTGTACATGTTGTTTGTAGGGTCTGTGCCGCCGTCATTACCACGGTCATAAACTTCTACTGTGATGTGTCTTGTTTCAGCAAATTTGCCATCAACAAGTTCACCTGTTGCTTCTGCTTCTTCAACTGCTTCTGCTACTTCTTCAGCTGCAGGAGCTTCTGTTGTCTCTTCAACAGCTGCAGCGGGTTCTGTTGCTGCCGGAGCTGCTGCCTGTTCGCCGCAAGCCATCATGGGTACTACCATGCAGCATGCCAAAAGAACTGATAATAACTTCTTTTTCATGATTTTCCTCCCTTGTGGAATAATGAATAATAAAATAGTATCTATGAATCTACGGATGACCCCCACCCGTTTATTCCTTAACCGCACCTACCGTTACACCGTGAATGAAGTATTTCTGGAGCCACGGGTAAATACACAAAATAGGTATTGTCGAGAACATTACGATTGCCGCCTTCAACGATTCCGAAAGACCCGGAGACGAGAAACCTTCCTGTGTCGCAACGTCCACACTGTTGATATTGTTAATGACGTTATACAGAAGAAGCTGCAGCGGATACAAATCTCTGTCGGTAATATACATAAGTGCATCCGAGTAACCGTTCCAACGACCTACCGCATAGAACAGAGCAAGTGTTGCGATAACCGGCTTGGAAAGCGGAATGTATATATGCCACAGAATCTGTATGAAGTTTGCGCCATCGATTTCCGCGGATTCTCGAAGCGAATCGGGAATGCCATAGAAAAAGCTTCGCATAACAATCATATTAAAGACGCTTAAGCAACTCGGAATAATGAGTACAAACGGTGTATTCAGAAATCCGATGGATTTCATCAAGAGGTAGTTGGGAATTGTACCTGCATTGAAGAACATCGTAATTGTAATCAGAATATTGATTACGCCACGTCCTCTTAAATTCTCAAAGATCAACGGGTATGCACAAAGCGTTGTCATCGTCAAAGAAACGAATGTACATATTACCGTAAGAATAACCGTCCAAATAAATGATCTGATATATTTCATATCCGAAAGAACGGTCTTGTATGCCTCAAAGTTCAAGCCCTTCGGCAAAAGGTATATATCATGTCTGATCAAGTGCTCCGATGAAGATAACGACTTGGACAAAAGATTGATCATCGGGATCAGGCAGATAGCCGCTACAAAAATGCAAAGGATGATAAATACTACATCACCGACTTTAATTCCGTTTAATTTCTTTGTTCTCATCACGCGCACCTCCTACCAAATACCACGATCGCCGAGCTTACGCGACAACCAGTTAGACAAAAGCAGGAAGAATACGCAAACAACCGACTGGAACAGACCAACCGCTGTTGTCAGCGAGAACTGCAGGCCTTTGATACCGTTTGTATAAACGAATGTTGAAATAACGTTTGCAACATCCATAACCGTGTTATTCTGGAAAGCATACGGTCTGTCAAAGCTTGATCCGAGAATATTACCAAGGTTCATGATCAAAAGAACTACGATAGTCGGACGAATCCCGGGAAGTGTGATGTGCCACATCTTCTTGAATCTTCCGGCGCCGTCAACACTGGCCGCTTCATAAAGTTCCGGGTTAATTCCGGCTATGGCTGCCAGATATACAATGGAGTTCCATCCGAAGCTCTGCCATATTCCAACGAAGATATAAGTAAATATCCAGTGTGTAGGCTCATTTAAGAAAGGAATCGCTTCTCCGCCGAGGTTCGTAATGATCATATTTACAAGACCCGATGTCGGAGCAAACAACTGCAATGCCAAACTTGCTACGATAACCCATGAAAGGAAGTGCGGCATGTAAGCAACCGTCTGAACAACCTTTTTGAATTTCGGGAATTTCAATTCGTTCAGAATCAAAGCAAAAATAATCGGTGCGGGGAATCCGAGAACCAAATCCAACAGATTCAGCACGATCGTGTTCTTTAAGGAACGAATAAAGTCACGATTCTTAAAAGCTTTGATAAAGTACTGGAACCCGTGATTTTTCGCCCAGGGCATCTCCCAAACATTTTGTACGATACTGTACTTCTTAAATGCTATCTGGATATAGATCATCGGGATATATTTGAAAATGATCAAATATAAAAGCGGCAGTAACAGCAATAAATACAACTGCCAATATCTCTTCATGTATGCGCCGAACGGTACTTTATTCTTCTTGACCGCGACCGCATTCGCATCTTTGCTCATAAACCGTAACCTCCGCTCCTATCTGCAATACTTTTCAAGTGTACGAAGAACCGCACCCTCTGAAGCTATCATTTCCTTAAAGTAACCAATTACCTTCTGTGCCAGACCTGCTTCGTACAAATCCACGCCGAAAATGGCTTTGTTTGTAAGAATCGGTCGTATCTTTTCTTCGGGATCCTCATTGCTTCCCAATTTGATGTCCGAAACGTACGGACACACATCCGACAGAAGGGGATCTGAACTGAGTTCAAAACGATTGCCCGCATCATCGAGGGCCATCAAATACCGGAGCCAGCCGGCAAACACAAGAGGGATAATATTCAGATCCTCTACGCAAAGTTCTTCGGATGCCAAATAGTTCTTGAGAGTTTCTCCATAGCGAACCGGAATCTTCTGTGAAGTATCGGTTGCGATTCGCTGCGGTGTATCCGGCATAAACGGATTCGGGATTCGAACGTTTACTACCGTGTCCAAAAATTCCTTCGGATCCAGAATGTGAGGATCGGTAACTACAGGTAATCCTTCCTGATATCCGATGGTCTGTACCATCTTAACAAGTGTGGGGTTCTTCATCTCTTCGGAAATCTTCGTATATCCCAAAAGGCATCCGAACACCGCCAATGCTGTATGCAGAGGATTCAGGCATGTGCAAACTTTCATTCGCTCTACCTTATCTACCGTTTCTCTGTCGGTAAACAGGAATCCGCCGTCTTCCAAATGAGGACGCCCATTCGGAAAATCATCCTCGATAACGAGATACTCACATTCTTCCGCATTTACAAACGGTGCAATGTATGTATTCTTACCGGTAATAACCGGTTCTGTATCTTCAATTCCATCATCCTGCAATATCTTACGTATGCTCTCGTCCGGACGGGGAGTGATCTTATCAATCATTGTCCAGGGGAACGAAACCTTTTTATGGTCCGTAACATAAGCAAGGAATCCGCTCTCGGCTGTATTGTTCTCGCACCAGTTCTTTGCAAACGCTTCCATTGCCGCAAACAACTTATCGCCGTTATGAGAGCAATTGTCGGTGCTGACCATGGCAATGGGATATGCACCGCTTATATATCTGTGATACAAGAGAGCCGCAACCTTTCCGATATAACTCTCGGGTGCTTCGGGTCCCTTTTTAAAATCGTTTTTAATTACTTCCGTAAGTTCTCCGGCTGCATTTACAAGAGAGTAACCTTTCTCGGTAATTGTAAATGTTGCCATCTGCAGAGAAGGATTCGCAAAAATTGCTTTTAAAGCTCCGAATTCCTTTGCATCTTTTTCATCCAGCTTGTAGGAATCGGTAATCGATGCATCCACAACTTTGGAAATGCTTCCATCGGCATGAAGTGTAACCAATATGGACAAATTGTCATGCGGCCGATTCATCTTATCGATTATCTCGTAATCAAAACCTTCCGCTGCAATAATTCCTTTGGAAAGCTTTCCTTCGTTCAAAAGATTCTGCGCAACATTTGCAAAGAACGAACGAAAAATGTTACCTGCTCCGAAATGAACCCAAAACGGATTCTTTGCCGTTTCCTCTTTCACCTTTGTAAGATCAAATGTCGGAAGCTCGTAACCTGCCTTTTCCCAACATTCTCTGTTCTCAATTCCGCTGATGCTTAACTTCATGATGCTTATCTCTTTCCCTGCTTCACAATTGCTTCCCACAAACCGTTCAGATACGTTGCTCCAAGTGCTCTGTCATACAATCCGTAACCCGGCATTGCAACTTCATCCCAGATCATTCTTCCGTGATCCGGTCTGATGGGACCGGTGAATCCAATGTCATAGAGCGCCTTCATAATCTCATACATATCAAATGTTCCGTCAGAGGAAAGATGAGCGGATTCTTCGAAATCGTCCGGGCTGTTGAATTTCAGGTTTCGAACATGTGCGAAATGAATTCGTCCCTTCAAACTTCTGATCATATCCGGCAAATCATTTTCAAGGCTTGTTCCATAAGAACCGGAACAAAAAGTCACACCGTTATGCGGATCATCAACCATCTTCATCATGCGAAGAATATTTGCTTTGTTAATAATAATTCTCGGAAGTCCGAAAACACTCCAGGCGGGATCATCCGGATGAATCGCCATATTAATGTTGTAGCGGTTACAAACCGGCATAATCTTTTCGAGGAAATATTTCAAATTCTCAAAGAGCTTCTCATCATCCACATCTTTGTACATTTCAAAGAGTTCTTTGACATGTGCCATTCTCTCAGGTTCCCAACCCGGCATGATTGTTCCGTTGGCGTCACCGCTTATGGAAGCAAACATCTCTTCGGGGTTAAGCGCATCCACTGCCTTCTGACTGTATGCCAGAACCGTGGAACCATCAGGTCTCTTTCTGGCAAGTTCCGTTCTTGTCCAGTCAAACACAGGCATAAAATTGTAACAAACCAAATGAATGTCTTCTTTGCCAAGATTCTCGAGAGACTTAATATAATTCTCTATATACAGATCACGGTTTCCACCGCCGATCTTAATATCATCGTGAATGTTAACGCTTTCGATTCCGGCGATGTGCATTCCGGCCGCTTCAACTTCCTCCTTCAAAGCGTGAATCTCATCGCGGGTCCACAACTCACCGGGCATTTTGTTATACAGCGTGGTAATAACTCCGGTAACGCCGGGAATCTGGCGAATCTGTTTAAGTGTTACCGTGTCATATTTGGAACCATACCAACGAAGTGTCATTTCCATGAGAACTACCTCAACTATTTCCGATCTCTTTCGTCATTCTGAACTAACATGTTAAGCACATTATAGAAATGCATATACAAAATTACCATTGCCAGCATTGTTATATGCATTGCAAAAATTGTTTTCATGTGTTATACTTGTTTTGCGAACGTAAACGATTAAGTAATTGTCTTTACAGGATTTGTTAATATTGCGATTGGAGACGATCAATATGCGCGAAGATTTACGTACCAACTTTTTGACACGGCAATATATGCTCTCGGAAGATTTCGAGATTTATTATTACAGCGACAAGCATCTGAAAGGTGCCGGCAGCCATATTCACGATTATTATGAATTCTATTTCTTTATCAGCGGCGATGTATCCATGTGTATCGGTGATGAAACATTCCCTTTACAAAGCGGTGACATGATAATGATTCCCCCCAATATCCCGCACCATGCAATTATTGCGGATTCCGACACAGTGTATTCCCGATTTGTCTTCTGGATCAGCAACAGCTATTGCAATCAGCTGATACAATTATCCTCCGCTTACGGCTATATCTTACAACGTGCTTCGCTTAAGAGAAGTTACATTTATCATTACGAAACGATTGAGTTTAATGCTCTGCAATCCAAAATCTTTACACTGATTCAAGAAATTCAAATGTCTCGCTACGGCCGCGAAGCCAAGATATCTCTGTCCATCAATGATCTGCTTCTCGATATCAACCGTACAGCTTACGAAGCAGAACACCCAAGGGAAAATCGCGAAACTACCGGTTTATATGAGAACCTGATAACTTATATTGATAATCATCTTTCCGATGAACTGTCGCTTGATGAATTGGCCTCTCAATTCTATGTAAGCAAATATCATATTGCACATTTGTTCAAAGAAAGTCTCGGATTGTCCATTCATCAATACATCATTAAAAAACGCCTGAATCTGTTCAGGGACTACCTAAGCGGCAGTATGGACATCAATCAGGCGTATCTTCTGTGCGGATTCTCCGATTATTCCAGTTTCTACAGAGCATTTAAAAAGGAATACGGCATCTCACCGAACGACTACAAAAACGAAATTGCCAACCGTTCCAAAAATATCAAGAAACAATCAAAAAGTTACTTTTGATTCTTCTTGTCGGCGTACGATACAAGCAAATCGGTTATTGTCTTGACTGCCGTTTGCATACCGGCTTCCTCCATTGCTTTTACGTATGTATCTTTGGTATTCTTAAGCTTCTCCACAGCCTCAGTAAGGCTGTCTGCAGTAAGGTCTTCTTCCATCAGTTTCATGGAAAATCCCTGCTTTTCAAAAGAATCGGCATTCAGAATCTGATCTCCTCTGCTGGCCGCAAGACCAAGAGGAATCAATAAATTCGGCTTGTGTAGTGCCAATAACTCGCATATGGAGTTGGCTCCGGCACGGGATATTACCATATCCGCCATCTTCATCAGATCCTTCATTTCCGATGTAACATATTCAAACTGACAATACCCTTTTGTTCCCGTAAGAGACTCATCCAACTTTCCTTTCCCGCACAAATGAACAATGTCATATTGCGGTAAAAGCTTCGGCAGGGCCTGTCGTAAAGTATCATTAATTATTTTGGCACCGAGGCTGCCTCCGGTTATCAGAAGAACCGGCTTATTGCTGCCAAAAAGTCCGCAAAACTCACGTCCGCGCACGGCATCTCCCTCAAACAGATCTGCCCGAATCGGAGAACCTGTAAGAAGAGACTTACCTTTCGGAAGATAAGCAAGCGTTTCCGGGAAATTACAGCATACGGTAGACGCAGATGAGAAACACATCTTATTCGCCAAGCCCGGTGTAATATCGGACTCATGAATAACTACCGGAATTCCCAATCTTTTTGCTTCTATTACAATCGGCGGCGCAACATACCCGCCTTTGGAAAATACAACATCGGGATTGATTTGACGTAAAAGCTTCTTCGCCTGAGGAAATGCACGAATAACGCGAAAGGCATCCTTAACATTCTTCCATGTTATGTATCTGCGCAAACATCCGGATTCTATTCCGTGATATGTCACAGGATAGTCCTGCATCAAATCTTTCTCGATACCATTGTATGAACCGATATAATGTATCTCCATCCCATGCTCAATAAGCGTAGGAATAAGTGCCATATTAGGCGTCACATGACCGGCGGTACCACCGCCGGTCAATACTATTTTTGTCATATACAACTAACCTTCTTATGAACTGCTATTTCAAATCGGCACGATTATATGTGCCGCCTTCCATAAAGGACTTAATATTCTTAAACTCCTCGTCCATCAAACGCTTTCTTGCCTCATATGTCGCCCATGCAATATGCGGTGTAACAAAAAGTTTATTGGAATCCTTGAATGTAAGAAGCGGATTATCGGCAAGAATCGGCTCCTTTGACAATACATCAAGCGCCGCTCCGGCAATCTGACCCTCCGAAAGAGCATCTACCAAATCCTGATCATTCACAATCGGGCCTCTGCCGACATTCACAAGATAAGCCGTCTTTTTCATCTTCGCAAAGGCTTGTTTGTTAAACAGATTCCGAGTTGCATCCGTAAGCGGTGAGTGAATGGATATAATATCAGAAGTCTCAAGAAGCGTATCCAAATCAACTCGTTCGTAATCCGAATTGTTATTTTTACCTGTTGTGGAATAGTAAATCACACGACATCCAAAAGCTTTTGCAACCGCAGCAACACCACGACCAATCTCACCAAGGCCTACAATACCCCAGACCTTTCCGCACAACTCATCAAAATGTTGTCCGAAGTGCGTAAAGACAGGACAGTTTGTATATTCACCATCCTTGACATAATGATCATAATAATGCAATTTCTCGTAAATATAGAAGAAAGAAGCAAACGTATGCTGCACTACGCTCTGTGTCGAATAACCTTTGGCATTGCATACAGCAATCCCGCGACTCTTACAATAAGCAATATCCACATTATCAGTTCCCGTTGCCGTTACACAGACAAGCTTCAGATTCGGAAGATTACCAATGGAATTCTCATCAATCCGAAGTTTATTAATCATAATAACATCGGCATCTTTTGCTCTCTCATAAATCTGTTCGGGTGCGGTCAGTTCATATTTCACAAACTCTCCCAATTCGGAGAATATACTCATATCAACGTCTTCGCCAATACTCTTGCATTCCAATTCAACTATCTTCATATGGGGCCTCCACAATCACTCATGTTTCTGCTATTTGACATTTCACAGAAACAGCTTTACACTCACACACAGTTTACAGTCTTGCAAGCAAAGCCTCTCTAGCTGCTTCATAACCGGGTTTGCCGAGAAGAGCAAACATATTCTTCTTATAGCTCTCAACGCCGGGCTGATTGAAAGGATTAACACCCAATACATAACCGCTGACGCCGCAGGCAAACTCGAAGAAATAGAACAACTGTCCAAGGTAATACTCATTTACTTCGGGAATATTCACAACCGTATTCGGAACATTTCCATCCGTATGTGCCAGAATTGTACCGTTCATTGCACTCTTATTGACAAAGTCAACAGTCTTGCCTGCAAGATAATTCAATCCGTCAAGATCAACCTTTTCTTCTCCGATAACAATCTCTTCACGAGAGGTTTCAATGTTAATAACGGTTTCAAACAGATTTCTGGAACCATCCTGAATAAACTGTCCCATGGAATGAAGATCTGTTGTCAAATCTACGGATGCAGGGAAAATACCCTTCTGATCCTTACCTTCGGATTCACCGTAAAGTTGTTTCCACCACTCGGAAATATAATGAACCGACGGTTCATAGTTTGCCATAATCTCAATCTGCTTTCCTTTGCGAAGAAGGATATTACGAATAGCTGCGTACTTTAACGCATCATTCTCTTCAAACGGAAGTGTAAGTGCATTTTCGCGTCCCGCTCTTGCACCTTCCATAAGTTTGTTAATATCTGCACCGCTGACAGCAATCGGAAGCAAGCCAACTGCAGTCAATACAGAGAATCTTCCGCCAACATCATCAGGTACTACAAAACTCTCATAGCCTTCCTCGTTTGCAAGATTCTTCAATGATCCTCTTGCCTTATCTGTTGTTGCATAAATACGTCTTGCAGCTTCTTCCTTACCGTATTTCTTCTCGAGCATTTCCTTGAATACTCGGAATGCAATAGCCGGCTCCGTTGTTGTTCCGGACTTGGAAATCATATTAATGGAGAAATCACGATCTCCGATAACATCCATCAAGTGCTTAATATACGTACTGCTGATACTGTTTCCTACAAAATAGATCTCAGGAGTCTTACGAATCTCCTTGCTAACCGTATTGTAGAAGCTATGTCTCAAAAATTCGATAGCAGCACGTGCTCCCAAATAAGAACCACCGATACCGATTACCAACAAAACCTCAGAATCACTCTGAATCTTTGCTGCTGCTTTCAAAATGCGATCAAATTCTTCCTTGTCATAATCAATCGGAAGATCGATCCATCCAAGGAAATCATTGCCTGCTCCCTGTTTGGAAACTAACAGATCCTTGGCATCTTCCACCAGCTTACACATATTCACAACTTCATCGTTGCTGATAAATGAGGCTGCCTTGCTGTAATCATAGGTAACTTTTGCGTCCATTTCTTTCTTTTCTCTCCTTTTTACGAATCCTGTTCGTTTAAATTTGTGACATGCGTACACAATATACGCCGTCTGTTATATTTCGAAATCCTGCTATGCAAGAATTTCAGCAAGTGTATTTTCCAGTTCGCCCTTTGCAGGTGTCTGCGGTTTCCACAGAATTGTCTGTCCGTCACCCTGATATCTGGGAATCAAATGAACATGGAAATGATATACGGTCTGTCCGGCAATGGTTCCGTTATTCTGAACAACATTGAATCCTTCACAACCCAGTTTTTCCTTTTCAAGAGCCATAATCTTCTTCGCAAGAGGAAATACGCCCGTTGCAAGAGATTCCGGAAGATCATACAAATTATCATAATGATCTTTGGTAACAATAAGACAATGTCCCTTTGTTGCCGGAGATGCATCCATAAATACTTTGAAATCGTCGTTTTCATAAATCACATTTGCAGGAATGTCGCCCGCTGCAATCTTACAAAAAATACAATTGTCTTTCTTCATCTTTCTGTCCTTTCATTAACCACTCGATTGATCAATTTGCCGAATGAACGTAACTATCAAATAAATGAATTATTCGGTTACTCCCGAGAAATTGAATATATGATCCAACATACGCAATGCGTTCAGATCACCCTTTTCCTGCATAAGCCCTGTCATAAATGCCCGCTGGAAAGTCATCTGCCCCGCAACGATATGGCTCATAGTCTCTTCCGATAATTTACAACTTACTGTTGCATTATCCATTACACCATAATAGCACTTCAACTTACTGTCCGAAATATCCACAATCAAAGGTTTGCGCTTTTCCTCAATAACAAATCTGTAGATAGCGGTAACACTTCCTTCCGGTTTGAAGTGTGATTCGAAATCCGAAATAAACATCAATTCTTCATCCAAGGACTGTCGCTGGAGCTTGCCCTTAAACAGATTCGACAATTCCATAATGTCTTCTTTCTGCTGCTGAACATAATTCTCATCGGAAGCATACTTGGATAATTGCTCCGTTTCCTGCGGTGTTAACGGAATAATCTTGGGCGCACCGTTTATTCTGGTCGCCTGATTACTGGAAGGCAAAGATCTGGTCTTCTGAGTAATACAGCGATACAGATTCTCTGTATGCTTCTCTATAATTGCCTGATAATCGGCATTCACTTCAAAAGCTGTCATGTCATCCACAAATCCGCACAATCCGTTTACGGATGTGCCGCCAAGAATTTCCCATGCACTCTGTAAACCGGCCATGGCATCACGTTCTCCGGAAGTTGTGGACATAACCACCGGACACATATAAATCTTGGAAATCTGCTCCTTATTTCCGTATAACCAACAGGCATCCAAAAACTGAGACATATATCCGCCGATGCCGTACCATTCTACCGTAGTCGCCAGAATAATCGCATCCGCATCATTTAAGGAAGCCGGCAACGACGTAATGGTATTCTTCATTTCAAACAAATGAAATCTCTCAACTTTAACATTCAGTTCCAAAAGGACTTCCTGAATCTTATTCAATACAAAAAGCGTAGGATCATCAAGAATTCCTCTTCCGCCGTAATAAATGTTTATTTTCATTTTGATTGCCCTTTCTTCGCCATGCGACCAGGTCTTCTGTACAAAATCATCGCCAGTATAAATCCGGCAACAAGCCCGAATATGTGCGCTGCATTATCCACATGATCCGAAACCAACCCTGAATACAACGCATATACAATCAGCAGGCCTATACGGAATATGGTTATATTCTCCAGGCGACCTCTGTTTAGTATAACAAGCGCCAGCAAAGCTCCGTATATTCCGAAGATAGCACCCGAAGCACCGGCCGAGACAATTTCATTCTTGAAATAATATGCGGACAGAAATGAACCGACACTTCCGATAACACCGCTTAACAAATACAGCAGAAGGTATCGCCACCATCCCATGACTCTTTCAACATTGTCACCCAAAAAGAACAGTGCAACCATATTTCCCATCAAATGCTGTATTCCGAAATGCAGAAAAATGCACGTTAAAAAGCGCCAATACTCTTTATTCTGTAAAACTGCGGGCATATACATAACGCCCTTTTCCAACATAAAGTCCAAATCGGTGGTAGACCCGATAATTGACAACCAGATAAATATCCCAACATTTAAAAGAACCAATACCGAATTGACCGGAGAAACGTTATTCTTCCAAAAACTCCCCTTTTCAGGTAATGGTTCATCTTGATATTCCGCAAAAGGATTCCCTGCGGATGTTCCGCCGGTCGACACGCACCAGTCCTCCAGCATAGTTCTGGCACCGTTAAAATCCTTAATCTGATTCTCGTAAATCAACAAACGCCGGTTCTGTCTATCCAAAATCCAACAGAATCCGTCGTCCAAAACAAACTTTTTACATTCACTCACACGATCTGTAATGATCAATGTCAAAACACGAGACGCCAATTGATATTTGTTCTGCACAAACTCCTTGACCTGACGAATCCTTGCTTCATATTGAGGTTTCGTCAAAGAATCCTCTTCATACACATAGGTCATAATCACCTGTGCACAGGTTTCCTCTTTGCGAATATACAGAGTAAGCCCCTCGACATTAGATGTAATTCGACTATATCCGTTTTGTTCAAAAAGTTGCTGTAAACTCTGTATCACAAGGCCGTCTCCTTCTATAAAAGGTTATCATTTACGCCCTAAATAGTCAATGATTATTAGGCCCCTGACGTAATCGTAACATCCTCGATGAAAGCACGGAATAAACAGGAATATACAAGGCTATTCCGCCAAACAGACTGATAAGCGCAAGGCGCAGTTTCTCCGGTATTCCCGCAAGGTCCCCGCCCAGTATCAGCACAGTCATTCCGATTACGGACATAATAAGGAAAATTACTTTACCGACAAATCCTTTCGGGGTACATGCATCCGATAACTCCGACTCGTCCGGTTCCCAATCGTCATTACACAGCTCCGATTCGTCCTTCTCATCTATATTTGACACCTCATCATCCGGTTGCTCATATTCTCTGTATAAAAGATTTTCAAATGCATAATCCCCTGCAGCCACCCGACGATAAAGATCATAAACCAAAGAAACAGCCGTACTGTCACTGTGATCGGTTCTTTGCAAAAAGAAAGCTGCCAATTCTTCCAATGAATCACCGATTTCCTTATCAGACAATGCATAATAACAAAATATTGGTATATTGTTCTCATTATGAATAAAAATATAATCCGGTCCAAGAAGCAAGTGCCCTTCCGACAGAAGATAATCTTCAAGAATTTTTCTCTCCGATGAGAGTGCGCCCAGTATTCGAAGCACATCCTCGTAATGCATTTCCCGATCATTATATAATTCACGCAATGACGTATAAGAAGTAATATCATAGACATATTGTCTCCTGCCGTCATTCGTACGTTTCTCCTGTTTCAGCAAACCGCGAATACGATTCTGTGACATCATTCGCATTTCAAACGGTTCCTTTACTACGGAATCCTCATCTCCCTGCTCTTCCAATATCAAATAGCTTCCTTTTAAGCCGCGTTCCGTTCTGTGTTGAAACATACTGTCTATCCTTTCCCCGATATCCTCCGAAGTACCCTGTCTTCGGGATTGAAAACCTCAATTTCATTTCGATATTGCACAGCATAACCTTTTGAGTATAAAAGCCGCGAGAAACCTCCAAGGGAACGCATTCTGCCACCAAATTCCGAAAAACATTCTTTCCTGTCTGCGCGATCTGTATGTGTCCACTCCCACTTTCCCAAAAGACGCCTTCGTACCTCGTCTTCCACGGGATCTGTTTGCACCAACGTATTGTTTATGCTTCTGTCCGATTCCTGTTTATCCTGCATCCTTTGCGACATTCTGAGTGAAGAAACAATACACGCTCTTGAGAAAACAATTCGGTCATGTTCAAAATAAGCAAGCGTCATAATGCAGAATATGATTCCCAAAATAAACGGCATCAATAGAGATATTTCAACCGTTGATACGCACGATACCCGTTTATATGGTAAGCACCTCAATCTGTTTCCCAATCCGTTCCTTAATCCCTTTCTCAAGCCATGACTCAAGCCGTTCATCAATACTCCCTCTCAACAATTAACATGCATACAGAATTCAAGAAAATTCCCAACAAACAGAAACGGTAAAAATGCTATCGTATCACCTCGTCTCTTTCGTTTAACACACAACAGAATGAGTGCTGTCACGCCGCAAAAGATAAATGATACTGACAATACCTGCATAAGCCGAATCAAACCTACACGGATTCCCAAATTGCAAATCAGCCATCCGTCTCCGATTCCTATATTCTCCTTCGAAATAAAAGCAATAAACAAAATAAATAATCCCGGCACAAGCGCCGATACACACGAAACATATTCGTCCTGCCACATTATGAATGCATATATAATCGATGCTATCGTATCCGCAATACACATCCATATCGGAATGCTTCGAATTCTTCCGTCAATAACTGCACACATTCCCACATATGCAAGAAAACCTTCTTCACAAAGTATTATCATTCTCATCTCTTTCTCAAACTTAATGCCCGCATCGTGTACACGGATGCAAACCTTCGGCCAAAGCCTCGGATAACGGTATTTCGGATACGCTTCTTTTTAGTCCGGAGCAATCCCGTTCACAATGATACCGGTCCCCTTCCCTTGTGATGAACAAAACATCTGACTTCTTCTTCGGATGGCACAATCGACACGCTTTATATTTCCCTCCGGAAGCATTGCGTAATTTACCGACTTCCTTCCCGTTTGTCTGATATACCGTAAGGGAAAGATACGTGCAATCTGTCGTCAAATGATATACTTCTCTGTTCTCGGACACATATACCATCTGCTCATCAAACATTTCTTCCGTATCAGACAGATCTCCCGAATATCCATCCCACGTATGTACAAGAGCCTGCTGCCCAATCGGATATGAAAACAAATGCAGCAAATCGGTTTTCATCTTGGGCGTATATTGTGCCGACACCAAAACATAAGATGATTGCAAAAGACGGCTGTTATCGGTCCGGATCCCACTCACACCGTCCTGTATTTCATAATCCACACATTTCTCCAAATGCTCTGTAAAAATATCATTTACGTTACCGGCAAAATCCCCATGCAAAACTTCCTCATGCTCACATGTATACAACGCAGTCTCACCTACTGCCTCTTCTATATACAGATACATGGGTATAACCGCAACAATACTTAAAAGAGTCAACATTGCAAACAAAAATATCGGCAGCACCAAAGACGCTTCCAGTGTAAGCGAGCCTTTAAGGCGTTTCATATCCGTACTCTCTCTGTATCTCATATGTTCGTTTATACCCACTTTCTCCGACCACCTTGATATCAGCATATACAACAGCCGCATCCGCGCGAAATCCCGGACTCCCCCCATGTTGTATATTCATCTCTACAAGATCAATAAACCTCCTTTGAATACTTCTATGATCACTATCCGACAACAGAGCACATACATATTCCGGCAATTTCTCACCACCGCTGCTGCCATCGCCTTCCAAAACGGTTTCTTCCATTTGTGTAATCAGACTCTTCCATCTTCCGGATACATTCCACAAATCTACTCCGTTCCCGTTATACAGAGAACGAGTCTGTGTATATGCTTCACTGAATGCCCATCCGTATAGCAATGCCTGTGCATACGCCTCGGTTAATGCCGGATTAAGATATATCCCGGTAGCGCCTTCTGCCATAAGCATAATTTCTCCCCATTTCTCATTTCGCAAATAGTCTGCGTTTTGTACAAAGAACACATTCATTATTTCATTTGCACAATATTCGGCATTCTCTGTATCACTGTCGGAACCAAACAGCAAATAACCGCTCTCACATGTAAGCACACTGTCGCATTCCCGATAGAAACAGCCGCATACGTTATATAAATATTCAATAAACAAATCCCACATTCTGTCGGAGGATATCCCCAGACTCTTTCCGATTCGGCCAACCTTCGAACCTTTACCGGTTTCTGCACCTCTGTGTGTATACAAACCACTTACATTTGCAGTAATACAGGAGCTTTGCACATTCTCCAACGCACAATCCGCTGCCACAGTGCTAAATGCGCGAACTGCGGCGGAAGGATTCGATAATACAAGCCCTGAAGATGCAATAACTGCCAAAGCTTCATCCCAGGCACCGTAATATTCGTATGCATTCTCTCTTCGTGCCATCTCCGAACCCATATCCCGTAACAAATCGGCATGTGCATAGTCACAATATTTGTATTCATAATACACAGCCTGCTCAAATGCTCCGTATCCATCGTCATCCGACAAAAGTCCCCATTTTGTAAGTTGTGCATCCGTCACCGAGACTTTCAAAAGATCTGCCTTTCCATCTTCGGGAACCAGGTTTCTGTTCATATAGAAGACAACCCGCTTCGATAAATTCTCTGTATCTGCCTGATTCCCCAGATAAGAAGTATCCACCGCAAACAACTTGTATCTCTTAAACATATCAATATTGTATTCACCAAAGCAGGAATACATCGTCCTGTGAAAAGATGTCTCCATCACCGTTCGCGCACCCACATCAGCACCGCTTAAAAATACCATCCACAGGAATGCACTGATTCCCGATAACAGAAGCGCCAGAAAAACCGTTATTTCTCCCGATACATCAGATTGCATTACTATCCGCAACAATCCTTTCAAATATACTTCCCACCAATTCCGTCAGCTGATCTCTAAAGATCACAACCAAGCCGATCAACACCACCAATATCAATATAAGTTCCACAACACCCACACCTTTATTATTCATCAACACGTTCTTATTCTTCCCGTTTTCTCTATTGTTTTCTCTTTCGTTTTCCCTATTGATTTCACTAACGCTTTCCATCCTTATCTTCTTTTGTTCATTCCTTTTTCTCATATATATATCCTCCTGATCTTCTAGATATTCTGTTTTCATTACCAACATTTCGTAATCGCTTCACAATCTCCACTTTCGGAATAACACAGCAGCTTGTCACTTCGTTATTTACGATGCAACACCCGAAAAACTGAACAGTGCCGGAATCATCACAATGCCTATAACACATAACAGCATCAGAAACATCGGAAACAATAATTTGACACCCGCAGCTTCTCCCAATATTCTTGCCGTGTTCTGCCGCTCCGATCCCGCCTGCTTTGCAAGCGAAAGCAAATGATCAAGTGCCCTGTCACCACCCTGTGATAACAGCTGCGTTACCAGAGAAACAAACTTACGATACTGTGGCATGCGCAAGCGTTCCGCAAACGCCAGATAAGCCTGTATTTCACCCATTCCGTCTTCCATTGCCTTATATGTTTCCAACATTGCTTCGTATACAACCCTTTTTTTACTACCGCGTTTCTGCTGCCGCAAATAATCTTCGCAAATTGATTTCCATATTTTCTTGCTACTCATTCCCGCCCGATAATACAACGCGTAACGCTGTATTATTTTGGGATAATCCAGAATCATCTCCTCCTTTCTCTTCTTCGCGGCATTTGCCAACTCGGAATCCTTACCGATATAGACACCCAAACATCCAATAATTCCCAAACATACCAATTTCAGGCTCAGCGTGATATCTTTCTTTGCTGCATATGCGCACACGCCCAGCACAATTGTCGCCACGACGATCCATATGCACTCCTTACGCTTTTTCTTCATGTAGCGGTCATACCGTTTTGTCACTTCCTCTTTGGAATACAGAAACAGCATATTCTCACGAACATTCAGACCGTCCAATAATCCGTTCTTCTTCACCTGTTACACCTTTATATCCGTAATCTTTTCCGAAATCACAATTCCAACAACAAACATCAACAGACACCCAAGCATCAATACCACTCCTATAGGGTTGTGATACAAAACCTCCATATACTCACTATTGGTAAGCCGAAGGTACGCAATCATCAGAAACGGCATACTGCACATCACTCTTGCCTCCAGCTTCTTACCACTAATCCTGCCGGCAATATCCTGCTGTGTATCCCTTTTGGCCTGCATCATTAAAATGCAGGACGAAATCACTTCTCGAAAACTTCCTCCGCTCTTTTGCGCCGCCGAAAACACCAATGCAAAATCCCACACATCTTCCATATCAGTCCTGGCGGCAAAGTCATACAAATAATCAGATAATCTGCCTTTCATCTGCAGCGTTTTCTGAAGCTTTTGCAACTCCCGTACAATCAACGCCTTCTCTCCGTACATGATCTTCATATCCGGAATTGCCCTCAGAAAAGCATTTTCCGGAGAATATCCGGCCGCAACCGAACTTCCGATACATGAAATCAATGCCATAAACTGCTGCCAAATCTGCTGATTCTGCTTTCGTAAACATATGGCTTTGCGCATTTTGATATAGAAAACAAACCCGGGCATTAATGCAATTGCACCCCACACAGAATCAAAAAACAAATACCCGCATAATGCACACACAATACAGTATTCAGCTATAAACAGCAGCCACTCCGTCACCGAAGCTCTATAATGTTGATATGTCATCGCTTATACCTGCCGCACGCATTTTTTCTGTTCTTATCAGATCATCCCGTTTTTCCAATGCACCTTTCACCTTCCCGTTCTCATCTTCACCGCTTTCTGCATACTCAAAAAGCGGATGCGTTTTGATTTCTCCGTTTTCCATTCCCAACACTTCAACAATCTCCAATACATGCCTGCTCTTATCACGCAGTCTCCCCAAATGGACCAGAATCTCCACACCTGATGCAATCTGACGCTTTAATGCAGACACCGAAATATCCGTATGCATCATGATCATCGTTTCCAATCTGGTCAGTGCATCCTTCGCACTATTGGCATGAATCGTTGATAATGAGCCATCCTGACCGACATTTAATGCCTGCAGCATATCGATAGCCTCTTCGCCGCGAACCTCACCGACGATAATACGGTCAGGTCTCATACGTAACGCACACCGAATCAAATCCCGAATGGATACTCCGTTTTCTCCCTCCGCATTCTGCGGACGGCTTTCCAATCGAACCAAATTTGCAATTGATCGAATCTGCAGTTCCGCACTGTCTTCGATTGTAATAATTCTTTCATCGGGAGCTATAAATGATGACATGATATTCAGAAATGTCGTTTTCCCAGCACCGGTCCCACCACTGATAATGATGTTATATCGGGCAGATACCGCCCTTTTCAAAAACTCTACCGCCTCCACGGATATGGATTCTCTTGTGATCAGATTCTGTATCGTAAGCGGATTCGTAGGAAATCTTCGAATCGTTATTACCGGACCATCCAATGCAATCGGTTCAACCACAATATTGACTCGCGATCCGTCCATAAGTCTGGCATCCAGAATCGGACTGACAATATTCACACTTCGATTCACACCTGATGCAATCTGTCCGATGATATCCATAATCCGTTCATTATCCGTAAATCGAACACCGCTTCCTTCGATCCGTCCCGCTCTTTCCACAAAGATTTCATTCGTTCCGTTCACCATAATTTCGGTAATCGATTCATCATGAAGAAGCGGTTCCAATATATCCATTCGCCGAATTCGATTAAACAAATTCTGCCGCAGTGTCAATTTAGTACTAAGCGGAAGTTCCATATCCTTGCACTCCCGCAGGATACTGTTATCAATGAATCCCCAGACTTCCCGATCGGATACGACGCTTTCCGCCATCAAATCTCTCTGAACACTGTTCAATACCTTCTCAAACAAAGAATCTCGTTCTGTTAATGTATCAGATTCCATTGTCTGCTCCTGCCTCAATATTGTATCCAATATTCTCTATCCTCTGCCTAATGTATCCAATCCTCACTATCCTCTGCCTGATGTATCCAACATTCACTACCCTCTGCCGTATCGTTGCATCAGTATCTTCCCCAAAGGAGAATATATCAATCCAACATACGTATCAGATTGTTCAGGCAAATACGGCAGTTCTTCATACACCAATTTTCCCAGCATACGTCGTTTATCATATCTTTCCAGAGAATTCTTAAACTGTTCCACCTTGGATTCCGCAAGTTCACCCGTTTTCGTTAATACCTTTATCTCATCGCATATACACAACAAATCTCCGACACATCCCGAAACATCATTTATATCCAGGATAATACGGTCAAAGGATCCCCTTTGGGCGATTACTCGAAGCAGACGTACCCATTGACCTGACGAAACAGACTGCATCTCCCACAAACTGTCCATCGGCACGATCGTATAGAATCCGTCCGTCTCCTTGTAATACCCTTCCAGATCTACCTCGGCGCCTGTTGCCGCGAATTCATACAACAATTCGGAAAATGTATGATCTCTTTCAAGTCCCAACTGTTGAGAAATGCCGGTATTACATCCCAGACACAGATAGAGAACCTTCTCCTTCTGCGCCAGCAAAGCCGAAAGCACCATAGCGTAAGATGTTTTACCTATTCCGCAAAGCGGAGAATAGATCCCTGTAATCTGAGTTTTCTCATGTTGTAAGCGATCTTTCTCATCACCGAATACTTTCTGCAGAATCTGCGTGACGGGCTGATATTTGTATATACACATCTTCGGAACATCCGCGCCGGCCGATTCTTCCATACTTCCCAAATCTTCCCTACCTTCTGAACTATCCAAACCTTCCGAGCCTTCCGAATCTTCCCGATCATCTGGTTCATTCCTACAATCCGACTCATCCGAGTCTTCCCTATCTTCCGTCAGCAGGATGCACTCTCCGAAATTGGCCGGATCATATCCATCCGCCTTGCGCATCTTCATAAAAGCACTCTTCTCGGCAATCAGCATATCTACATGTTGCTTATTCATATACGCAACGGCACGCACCGGATCGGTATATGCCGCAATCTCATAACACAGATCCTCCTTATTCATTAAACATTCCGATAATCGCACGGCATATTCCGCCTCGCAATCGCATATAAGCATAATCGGATCTGGCAAATATAACACCTCCTTGACTCTCTTTGGTCAATTCTCATTGACGCATTCATACCAATATGTACCTGTACAACTACAATTTCTGTTCATTTTCTACTCAACTGCAATTTCTGTTCAAATTAAGTTCTGTTGGAATTCATAATGTCGGGATGTGTGTGGGTGACCCCGACGTGATTTGAAAACGGATTTGTATGCTCGATTATAGTCACATAAGGCCGGTCTTGCAACCCCAAAATGCCGTATTATACGCATTTCGGCGAAAGCAACAAAAAGAAAGAAGGTACCTTCAATCGGTACCTTCCCCTTTTGTATACTTATTACAAAACCATATAAAATTTGAGTATCAAATGAGCTTAAATTTCTACACCTTAAATCCACGATTTACTTCCGTGGTAAGTGAATCCATCACCGCACGTCGTCCGTATGTCAATCCGGCAAATACCGTTTCCGAATTCTTCATCATCGGACCATCCGTATTCTGCTTCGCACCTTCTTCAAAAACCGCTTTCAGGCGGTCCATCAGACTCTTTGCCTGCGCAAGATTGGTCACATCACGCTTAATCACCGCAAGCGATATATGTCTGCTGACAAATCCATAGATTTCCAATAACGATGCGGCCTCTTTATACGACATATTCAACGCATTCATCAGATCCGTAACCACTTTGTTCGCGTATCCGACATTTTCGCGGAATGCTTCATGATTATCTTCCGAATACGCGGTCATCGCATCCGTAATATACTCATCAAACAAATCAAACAATATCACAACCATCTCGCTCCGGTTCGCCTGGGATATCCGAAGCGTATATGTCTGTATCTTATCTTTCGTCATCTGTTATTCTCTCCAAACCGGCATTGACGCATGCAACATACGTTCCAACTTCATCTGTTTCCGTTCACTTATCCGTAACATCCGACATATCCGGCGCATCCGTCATTTACTGCAACAACTGTAATGCCTGCTGCGGCTGCTCATTTGCCTGCGTCAGCATTTGTGTTCCCGCCTGTACCAGAACCTGCAATGTTGTATACTGTACCATTTCTTCCGCCATATCCACATCTTTAATGGTTGAATAGGAATTGGTCATATTTTCAATTGAAACATCCAAACTGCTGATTGTAGACTCCAAACGGTTCTGATAAGCACCGAGTTGTGATCTCACATTTGAAACAAAAGCAATGGCATCATCTATACGGGACAATGACTTTTGCGAAGCTTCCTGTGTAGACAAATCCAAATCATCAAGATTCATGTTCTTTAAGGAAACCTTCGGAATAATGATCTGAATCTCCTGGCCTGTGGATGAACCGACCTGAATCTTCATTCCGCCAACACCGTGTATATCGAGATTGGCCTTTAAACTTCCCGTATCGGGAACTTTGGATTCATCAAAATCCAGAATCAGTTCACCGCCTGTCGGCATGCTGACGGTAACGGAACCGTCCTTCACTGATACATCTGCCCCTGACGGAAAGTCATTCGACACAACGGTTACTTCACCGGATGAATCTTTTGCAAGCTCAATCTGATAATCACCGGTACGAAATGCGGAATCATATTTTCTGACGCTGATTGCCGGATTGGAGGAATATCCCTTCAGTTCCTGCTCGCCGCCCAAAAGATTCTGCGTATTGTATTCTGTATCGGCAGAAATTCTCTCTATCTCAGTTGTTAACTGATTAATTTCATGCTGAATGGCCTCACGATCAGATTCCTGCATTGTTCCATTGCTGGATTTCACCGCAAGTTCTTTCATCCTCTGAAGCATATCATGAATTTCGGAAAGCGCACCTTCCGCCGTCTGAATCACATTTACCGCATTGGATGAATTGGCATTTGCTTTCTTAAGACTCATAATCTGAGCATTCATGCGGTTTGTGATCGCCATACCGGCCGGCGAATCCGATGCATGATTGATTTTGTATCCGGAGGATAAGCGTTCCGTGGAAGCTCTGTATCTCTCCTCGTTTGACTTTAATACGCTGTTTGCTATCTGTGCCTGAATGTTGGAATTAATCTTCATAGCTGTCTCCCTTCCGTCCCAGAACCTTAATAAATGTCTTGGCTATTTGATATAATCTCCGAGTTGCGGTGTCATCCACCCCTATGTTTGCCGCTTCATACAGAGCCAAACCCTGTTTCGATTGTGCCTTGATTACGGACAATTCCATAACCGTAAATCCATCCTCTGTAAGCGCTGCCGTAAGAACATCCTTTTTCTCAAGCATTGCCGAAACAGCTGCGTCTGTTGCTGCTGCAATGTAACCAACCACATCCTTGCCTCGTACGGAAAACTGCGAAAATACCTTTCCGTATTCCTCGGTTACAAAACTTGCCTCTACTTTACCTTTATCGTCAGAATCATGCACAATCTTAAGCGATATGTTCGTCCATTTTCCGTCTTCCATTTCAACGGGAACCTGATAACTTTCATTTGTTATCATTTTGGCCGAAATATCAATCTGCTTGTACAATCGTGCGAAACGATCGACATCCGCTGATCGAATACTGTCATACAAATTCTGCAATGTTGCATCTTTGGCGAGGTCTGCATATTCTTCATATGCCTCTTTGACACTTTCGCGATCATCAAAATGCTCAATCACACCTTCTGCCGCCGCCTGAAGCTTCTTTACTGTCTTAAGCTTCTGCTCTTTCTGTTCCGAAACATTTTCACCAAACAGATTACGAATATCCATTCCATGTGCCATCATATTGCGAATCGCATCAATATTGGCCGGTGTATTCGGCACTTCGCACCCATCAAGAATCGTGAGTACCTGTTTCTCAACATCTGCAACATTTTGAATCATCTGACGACGATTGCGAATATATTCCGCGCTCTCTTCGGATGCATTCATTTCGGAATATCCCTTTAATATCTGATCGTCTATGGATTCACCGTTTTTGATAATCTCTGATAATCCACCAAAGTCATCATCGATAACATAATCCGAATGTTTAGCGCGATTGCTACGGGATACTGCCAATAAATTCTCCATCGTAAGTTCCATTCCGGCTCCAAGAACATCCCCAACAATGCGGCCATCCTGTTTCTCTATCTGATGCAACATACGATACAAACCGATGTAAGATGAACGCTCATTCTCCGTAATTTCCTTACGGTCCTCCAACTTCCGAAGAAATGCGGAATACTTCTCATTTGACTCCTCTACCGGTTCCATGCGAAGTTCCTTCGCCAATGAGAAAATATTCTCATACATCGGATTCATTCCCTCGCGAATCATGGAAAGCGTCTTCTGCGGTGTCATCATCTCTACAACCGCATCTACTGCCTGCAAGGCTTCCTTCACCGCTTCAGCATTCTCCTGTGTCATCGCCATCTGCGAATAGCCCATAACGCGAAGTACTCTTCTGTTTTCATCATTCACTGACATATCCAAATCAGCAAGAATATCATCCACATTTGCGAATGCTTTCCTGATGCTGTCTCCCATATCCGCACGCGGCGCCGTCATCAATGCTTCATAACTTTCCCCGGCCTTTTCGTACATTGATTGCAATGCACTGCCATTTCTATACACGCCGGAAAGAGTAATCTCTTCATGTGCGGCAACCATATCCGAAACTGTTTTGGCCGGAACGCTCGGCAGATATGGCAATAAATTCTGCGTTTCTTTATATATGTTAAGTTTCGCCGCAACCGCTGCGTCATCATCTCCATCCCGCATCAGAAGCGGTTTGTAGAACTGCGTTTCCGCATCTTTTAACATGCCAACCAGTTCCGATAAAGGCTGCGTTTCAATAGATATTCCTTTTCTAAGAAGCGTGAGGTTTGCTTCAACGCTCATCGCCAAGCGAACCTCTTCCAGTTGACGTCTCTTCGTAAGGTCATCCCCCACATCCATCTTCTCAAAGAAATCCTTTGCCGAAGCTGCACGGGCATATATACTTTCGGGCTCATACAAATTGCCTTCAAAGGGTGACTTTCCTTCACTAAGGGCTGACATTGCAGCTTCCATCGCACGATCAGGCCCTACGGGCAAAGTCACTTGCTTCAGTTGTTCATAAGTAATCAACGAATCCGTCGTAAGCGGAATCTGCCGGGATACCAGATACTTCGCATCCACAAGCATGTCCGGTGTACTTAAAAATCCGGCCTTTTCAATTACTTCCGTTGCCTGAGATTCCAATTGATCCCATGCTTTTAATGTCTCTTCTTCCTGTGCGATTCGTGCACTGTTCTGATAATGAACACTGCCTTGATATTCCAAAGACTGTAAGTTCCCGACTTTGCCGAAGGCGAATTCTGCCTTGTAAATATCTGCGATTGTTGGCGCAAGATCGTTCTTTAGTAAATACCCCATGCTCTGCTCGGTAAGCGGCTGAAGGTTCATGGCAACCGAAACCGCTTCCATCACCGCCTCCACATTTTCACGGGATGCAGGCAGATCATGCTCCGCAAGAGATTTGGCTACGGTACGGGAAAGGGAGGAGTTCCCCGTAGCCGCAGTCAATTCCTTTGCAGTTAGGTCATCATTGAATCCTTCAATGGCAATTCCGGCTTCTGCCAGAGTTGCCTTTATCTTATCCAGATTGGTAACTGATTCTTCTACACTTGTATCTGTAGGATTTATTCCGTTTTTAAGAAGGTTTGCGAAATCTTCGTCCGACATAGAATTAGACATCACGGCCATGTAATTTCTCTGCAGACCAACGTCCTGCATGCCTGCTGCCGATGCAAATTCCTGCATGGATAACAGCTCTTCCTTGGCGTATGCAGCGTTCTCCGTAACTTTGCCCGTAATGTCTAAGGAATATCCCGGCTCTCTTTGAAGCTTCCCTGCTTGTATATGAGAGCGGGTACCGTATTTAATTTGATCCATATCCGGATTCTGATTCGCACCTTTTGAAATCATTTCAATATTCATAGGTGTTCCTCTTACCGTGATTTTCTTACATATTCTATTTCGGCTCTTTATGCGAAAAAGTTAATAAACCATGGAGATTTGTTTTCATAAGTAAAAAACTGTATAAAAATTGCCCCACCAATACTGGCAGGGCAAATTTTTGTAATTCATTCAATTGTTTATGCTCATTCATATAATGCATTCACGAAATTACAACTGATTCACACTACTAATAAATCAATTTTCATCAGAACAGGAATACGGCCGCACCGTATGCCGGAAGTTTGTAGCCGATGGAATACGGTTGTCCGTCCCAAGGAATGTTCTCCGCCGCATATGTTACTTCACGTACTTCTCCCTGTCCGCCGAATCTCTTCTCGTCACTGTTTAATAAGAGCTTATATTTCTTGAGTTCCGGAACACCTACACGATAATCGTCACGCGCAATCGGCGTAAAGTTCATAACAAACAACAAACTGTTTCTGCGATTATCCGAATAACGTACAAAACTGTAAATACTCTTATATGTATCATCCGCATTAATCCAACGGAAGCCTTCTTCCTCATGATCCAGTTCATACATACAAGGATATTTCTTGTAGATTGCCAACAATTCCCGCACATACTGCTGCATACCGCTGTGCAGTTCGTCTGAAAGAAGACCCCAATCCAGTTCCTTGTCCTCGTTCCACTCGGCATCCTGTGCGAAATCCTGTCCCATAAACAGCAATTTCTTGCCGCTATGACCCATCATATACGTATATCCAACACGCAGATTGGCGAATTTATCCACATAGTAGCCGGGCATCTTGTTCAACATGGAACATTTCAGATGAACCACTTCATCATGCGAAAGAACCAAAATATAACGTTCTGCGTAATTATAACTCATTGCAAAAGTCATTTTATAATGGTTATCGCGTCTAAAGATCGGATCCAACTTCATATAATCACAGAAGTCATGCATCCAACCCATATTCCATTTGTATGTAAATCCTAATCCATCATATTCAGGAGCATCGGTAACCTTTGGCCAAGCCGTTGATTCTTCTGCAATCATCAGAATTCCCGGGAACATACCCGTAACAACGGAATTGAGGTGCTTAAAGAATTCAATCGCCTCCAGATTCTCATTTCCACCGTATTTATTGGGAATCCATTGTCCGTCCTCTTTGCCGTAATCCAAATACAGCATGGAAGCGACCGCATCCACACGCAAACCATCTACATGATACTCGCGCATCCAATAAATCGCATTGGCAATCAGGAAGTTCTTCACCTCGGACTTGCCATAATCAAATACTTTTGTTCCCCAATCCGGATGCTCTCCCTTTCTCGGATCGGCATATTCATACAACGCGGTACCGTCAAAATATGCCAAGCCGTGTGCATCTTTCGGGAAATGTGCCGGCACCCAATCCAAAATTACACCAATATTATTCTTATGTAATTTATTAATCAGATACATGAACTCTTTCGGGCTGCCGTATCTGGATGTAGGAGCATAATACCCCGTAACCTGATATCCCCAGGAACCATCAAACGGATGCTCAGCAATTCCCATCAGTTCCACATGGGTATAGTTCATTTCTTTTAAATACTCGGTAATACGATCGGCAAATTCTACGTATGTATAAAAACCTTCATCATTTCTTCCGGGGTGACGCATCCAGGATCCGATATGACACTCGTATATTGCCATCGGTTTCTTCTTCGGATTGCCTTCTCCCCGCTTTCTCATCCAGGTCGTATCCGTCCACTTAAACCCGGACAAATCCGTCGTTACCGAAGCAGTACCCGGACGAAGTTCCGCATGATTAGCGAAAGGATCCGCTTTATAAAGCTTATCGCCCGCACCGGTAATAATCAGATATTTATAAATCATGTTTTCCGTAATATTCGGAACAAACAATTCATACATTCCGCTCGGCGACAAACGATTCATTGGGTGACTTTGTTCATTCCAATCATTGAACTCGCCGACCAGATAAACACCCTGCGCATTGGGCGCCCATACAGCAAAATAGTAACCGTCCTCACCATCCTTTTTACAAGGATGTGCACCCAATTTCTTATATATATCGTAATGTGTTCCCGTTCCGAACAGATACTGATCCATATCGGAAATGAATGGTGTAACCGCACCCGCCATGCTGAAAAACCCCCTTTTTCAACAAATCACGTTTCTATATAAAGTCCTTCTCACGTAAGATGATAAAGTCATTCTTATCATATCTCTTGGCCAACAGAACATCCATGAAATGCCCCATGTTCTTGCGGTCTACATGTCGTATTGCTTCATCGATAATGTCTTTGACATCTTCCACGGAAACCGTGTAATCAATCGACTGCTGAAGGCTTCCGATTCTGGTATACAACGCCAGAATACCCATTTCATCAATGCTGTATTCCTGTTCCATTGCATAGCCTTTCGCATAGGAAACAAGATCATCATTTGTAAACGGAGCCATCTCTATTCGTGAATTGAATACCTTCTTGGAATCCTTGCAACGATCAAGAAGCGGCTTAATTGCATCCTTCTCATCCTCGAATACAACCAAAATATCATCTTCGGCAGTAAGCAGAGAATCGATAATTGTCTGAACAGTCTTCTGCGTAAGTCCTCCTGCATTCTCTACAATAAGAGCACCGTTTTTGAGTTTCTTAAGCGTCAGAGAAATGTCCTTCTTGTTCAATGCTTCACCGGAAATCTTTGCAACCTTTCCGATAAATTCTTCATCACGCGCCTGAATAGCCTTTACCATATCAATAGCCAGCGGCTTACGACCAAACTCCTGCTGCCCCATGACAACAATATTACCTGACTTGGGACTAAGTGTTGCCAGATCCATCGCATCGACAATCTGCGCTTTCAGATTCTCAATACCATCATATACAAGGAATACTTCGTATTCATCATCGGTAAAGTCACGTTTCGGCTTGGGAGTTTCATCCATTGTCATATATTTCGGACGATTGCTCTTGCTATCGGATTCTTCTGTTTCTACGGCTTCCTCGGAATCGGATTCTTCCTCAATATCGGATTCCTCCTCTGTTTCGGCTTCCTCAGAATCTTCGATACCGCCTTCAGCTTCTTCGCTGACTTCTGCTTCTTCTTCGTCGTCCTCTTCGCCGTCTTCTTCGCGCAAATATCGATCAACAATGTTCTCAATATCCATTACAGCGGTATCATCCGAAACACCGTCGGATTCTTCCTCGGTTTCTTCATCAGCTTCGGTCTCTTCTTCGACTTCACCGGTCTCTTCGGATGACTCTTCCTCTTCAAAGGTTACTTCTTCTATCTCGGGAAGTTCTTCTACTTCCGGAAGTTCATCTTCAGCTTCCTCAGTTTCTTCAACTTCAGCTTCCTCGGCCTCAAGTTCTTCTGCTTCTACCTCTTCGGTCTCAGGCTCTTCTACTTCGACTTCTTCAATTTCGGATTCATCTTCTTCGACTTCTTCGATCTCGAGTTCTTCTGCTTCTACCTCTTCGGTTTCAGGCTCTTCTGCTTCAGCTTCTTCGTCCTCGGTTTCTTCCTCGATTTCGGTCTCTTCGATTTCGGTCTCTTCGATCTCGCCTTCTTCAATCTCAGATTCCTCAACTTCTGCTTCTTCGTTTACAGCAGAATCCTCAGTGTTCTCCTCGGCAATATTTTCTTCTGTGATATCCTCTTTGGAAATATCCTCTTCCGAAATATCCTCTTCCAAAATTGTATCTTCCTCGGAATCATCCAAATCTTCCGGTTTGGGTAATTCTCCCGTTACTCTTCTGACAAAATCTGCTTCCGCACGCTTTGCTGCCTCAAAAGATCCGCCATACTCTTCTTCCAATGTTTTCGGTCTGGACGCTACAGCAACCGGAGGCGCTGTCATTACAACAGGATCATGCAATACATCGCGGCCGCGTGACTTTGCGATAGCTTCATCACGTTCCTGAAGTTTCTCCAGGCTGGGAATTACGCCGACAAGCTGCGACATAATATCCGTCGTCTGTTCCATGGATCTGCGGCGAATCTGCTCCAATCTCTGCTGATCACGTTCCTTCTTGCGACGTTCCAACTCTGCCATGAAATCGGAAATATCAATCTGACCGGTAATCTGTTTCTCAACAACACCTGTCTCCGGAAGGCTAAGCTGAATCTGTCCGTCGTATTCCTGCGACAGAACCTTATCAAATCTCTCACCTGCAGTAATCGGCGCAACAGGCACCGGTTTCTTTACCGGACGGGCATGAACTGTTGCAACAAAGTCATCCTGCGGTGCATTAACATCCACCTTTTCGGCATTACCATTCCCTGCCGCCTTGTCGGCATCTTTTGAGCCGTAAGATGTCATGGATTCGCCATCCTGAGCGGTAGAAGTCGCATTCGACTGCGACGAAATATCCGCCTTCGAAGAAATATCTTCCTGTGAAGCAGCATCCTCTTCAACACTTTCATTGCGTGTTGCAATACCGGAATCTTCCGAAGACATCGTTTCTTTAGTTGTCGGCACATCATCAGAAGAAGACTTAACCGGCTTGATATTCGGAATGTCGATAATTCCCGTTGCAACCTTCGGAGCTTCCTTCCGTACAGGTGCACTCACAGGAATATTCTCATCCTGTTGTACGCCTTCGTACGCGCCTTGCTCATATGCTTCCTGTTCAATACCCACCTGTTCCATCTGCTGTGCATACTGCATGGGAGATTGCTCATACAACTGTGCAGTATGTGCATAATAAGGAGCAACTATCTCCGGAGCAGATGAACTCATCACTTCCTGAACATTTTCACGAAGTGCGTTCTCCAAATCTATCGTGTTGTATTTGCCTGCATTAACCGGCTGAACCTGAATATTCGTATATGCACCGTAATTTGCACCCTGCATATAATCGGGTTGTGCATAAATATCACCGGTCTGATATATCGGCTGACTGTAATCTCTCTGTTCGTAAGCAGGCTGGCCGTACGGATTCATTCCGGGCATTACTCCCTGCATCTGGCCTGTCTGATATTGACCTGCTATCTGGCCTGTTGGAAATTGTCCGGTAATCTGGCCTGTTGGGAATTGTCCCATAATCGGACCTGTACCAAACTGTCCTATCGGACCTGTCGGGCGAGCTGCATTCATCGAATTCGAAGTCATCGGGGCCTGATTGCCGTATACCGCCTGACGATTATAAACCGGATCTGCATTCTGATACTTCAATTCCGGCTGTACCGGTACAGCACTGTATGCACTCGGAGTCTCTGTACCATCGTATTTGCGCTGTTGTTCCGGCGTAAGTGTCGCATGCTGCATCTTGAGTTCCAATGCTTTCTTAACATACGGTCCTTCGCCAAACCACAGAACCAAACGGTCACATACTTCAATACACTTGCTCTCCTGCCCAATCTTATGATAAAGCGTAGCAAGCTCATAAGCCCAGCGTTCCTGATAATCAAGGTTGGTAAATTCTTCCAACAACTCGATTCGCTCTTCAACAGGAACATCCTGTGCTTCATAAATCTTATATAACAGAATATATTTATTGGTATCGTTGGGTTTGAGGTGAACATATTCTTTATAATATTCTACCGCATCAGAAATGTCATTCATCTTAACAGCCAATTCGCATAACGCATATACGACATTCGCCCTTCCCGGATATCGCTCATACGCCAATAACAGAATATCTCTGCTGTCTTGATAATGTTTATTAATCTTATAAATCTCACTAACGGTACACAACATTGAAAAGCTCTTGACTTTTCTCCAGTCAATTGTATCGGCAATCTTCATTGCCTCACTGTATTTGCGTTCCGATATACATGATTTAATTTGGTCTGCACAGACCTGATACTCGTACTTATCCACCTTATACACTCCCATGGAAAACAAAAGGCACAACATAAGCCCATTATTTGTTAAGTGTACCATAGGTGTTGTGTATTGTCAAAGAACTGACACACAATTTCTAGTGTTTCCATCCTTTTGTATACAATAATTACGGCAGCCGTAAAACGGCTGCCGCACATCCATTTTATTTCATTTGCTGCTCTTCTTCCTCATCCTTCTTACGTTTCCAAAGAATAATGAAGAAAATGCCTCCACCGACTGCCAGAACACCAAGTACAATCCAGAGCCAGATCAACTTGTTCATCGTATCTGAATCCGATTTGTTCGGTACCTTCGTAGGCTCCGCTTCGCTGATATTGCCTGCAGACACCTCGAACTTATTGACGAGCAATACGTACTGTGAAGCATTATCAGCATAGAATGTAAGAATATTACTGTTAATCTCACAATCTACCAATTCAAACCGTATTCTTCCGTCTTTATCCATGTAAACCTTCGCCAGAAGAACTGTCTTATCCTTGTATTCCTCAGGAAGTGCATAATGAACCGTTCCCTGTGTGAATACACCGTCAATCGGTGTCTCATAATTTCCAACTCTCTTAAACAGTTTGAAGTGGATGAACTCACCGATTTCCAGTTCTTCCGCCAAATTCTTTTCTACACATTCTACCATTTCATCTGGTATTTCTTCTGTCGGAAGCACCTTACCATAAATGACTACCGTTTCACCTTCCATAACTTCAATCATTTCATCTTCTGTCAGAACATCCATCAAAATATTCAACAAATCGGCATGATCAATTGAAGCGCTCTCCGTATCAACAACTGCCGCATTACCGGCTTCGATTGCTTCTTCCATTAATTGTGCAACCTGTGCTATTGATTCCTCATCTCCGGATTCTATCAACGCACGAACCTCTTCTTCGCTGATATCGTTCTTCTCGAGAATATTATCTCCACCAAGTTCCTCTGACGGTGTTCCTCCACCATCTCCGGGGTCTTCCGTATCATTATTCCGTCTCGGATTCTTCGGAGTAACCGAAACAATTTCTACCGGAGGTACTGCGGTAGGAGTCGGTGTAGGTGCAACCGTCGGCTGTCCACCCGACGGAAGAGGTCTATCTTCATTACCTCCGTCATCCTGTTTCGACGGCTCAACTTTACTCCATTTCGCATAAATCTTAACATTTGTCGTTACACCATCATTCGCGAAGTTCCACGCTCTGGTATATGCGCTATCCGCATACCAGTTATTGAAGTTATATCCGGAATGCGATAAGCTTCCGGGATTAGCAACCAAACTGTTCGGATACAAATCATACTGTGTTGCCGGTTTCGTACCAAGACCCATATTCATAAACTCAGCCTTAAAGGTAACAGGCGTATCCTCAGGAAGCGTTCTGACCTGCATTGCCACATAATTTCCTTGAGGCAGTCCTTCAATACGTATCGTCTGCGGCGCGGAATCATTATTCTGATACATAGCACCATCACGGGCATCACTCACATATCCGTTTCTCGATTTCGTTAATGATGAATAATCATATCTTATACCATGATATCCATTATCCGTTAATGATTCAATTCCATCATCCTCATTGGACAATACACCACGATCATTATTCACAACAGTTCTCATCGTACCGTGATTCGTAAGCGTTCCATCATTTGATACCGTTGCTGTTACGGGGCTTGAATTCTCAAATATACCGTTATTCTGTACACTTCCGTTAATAGCAGATGTAATCGGCTCCGGATCTTTTGTTACAAGTTCTCCCGTTTCCGGATCAACCTTAATCTGACCTGTCTCGGGATCGATTTCGTATGCTTCTCTAATTTGTGCATAAGATACCAGCTCACCATTGTTTGTCAACTTATGTCCGTTCGTATCAATCGTTCCCGGAGGAGTAACAACACCATCTTCTGCACTTCCGTTCAACAGAACAACCGTTGTTCCTTCCGGAATCGTAATATCACCCGACATCACGACATCGCCACATACCAATATCTTGGTTTCACCGTCTGTTAACGCTTCAACCAGTTCCGTGTTATTTCTTACAAATACGACATCCGGATCTGATTCGGAAGGTACATTCACCTGCTTTATTACAGGTGCTGTCATCAGCACATATTCACCCGTGTCAGAATTCATCACATAATAAGATTCACCGGGTTGTGCCGTAAATTCCAGATAATTCGTACCGCTTGTTACGGAAACATCACTTCCCGTGTTCACATCATCCAAATTAATATCTACACCGGAAAGCGGTCCGTACGGTACCAAATCACCAGTAATCTCACCACCCTTTGTTGTGGTATTTTTCTCAATTACACCACCATCAATTGTACCGTTTTCATTATCTATAACAATTGTATCCGGATTCGAATCATCAGATGAACCTATTGTTCCGCCATTGTTATCAATATCGCCATGGTTAGCAATCTCACCGTCGCCCGTGATGGAACCATCATTATCGATTGTCGCACCCGAGTTATTATTCAATTGTCCATCGTCCACGATTTCACCGGTATTATGAATAGTACCGTCATTATCAACAGAACTGTTTTCACCAATTGTCAATGTACCGCCATTATCAATGGTTCCATTTTCGGTGTTTTCGATATCGCCCTCTACTTCTGTCTCATTTCCGGAGGTAATATCCAATTCACCGTCATTAATCAATTTACCTTTGATAACATCGGGATTTTCAATAGTACCCTGATTAACGATATCTCCGTTAATGGTTCCGCCCTTTACGGTTGTATTCACGGTAATCATTCCGGAACCATCAATGGTTCCACCTTCGTTATTAACCGTGGTAGGAATATTACCGTCACCAATCTGTCCGGGTTGTTTCAAATGAATCGTTCCGTCATTATCAATTGTTCCCGTCATAGTACCGGAATTATCAATTGTTCCGTCATTATCCGCCAGTCCATTTACGATTCCTTCATTATTGATATAACCGTTTGTATCATTATTAACGGTTCCGTCAACTTCAGCGCCTTCATGCACATCCATTTCAGCCTTATTATCCACTATTCCGTGGAGTTCAGTCTGCACATCCAATATACCGTTATTGGTAATGGTATGTCCGTTTGTATCAAGACCTCCGGCAGGAAGTATATGCTCGGGATCCAACGGATCCTCCGCTTCCTCGGCAATATGAACCGTTACGCCATCCGGTATCTCGAGATCTTCCGTAAGTTCAATCTGCGAACGAATCGTAATATCGGTAAGACCCGCTTCAATAGCAGCCTTCAATTCGCCCTCATTAGTGACTGTCGATCGAATAACATTACCCAGATTACCGGTATCCGTATGATCCGTAATCTGTAATTCGGAACCGTATGCAACCATACCATTTCCGTTCGTATTCATATCTCCTTCATTATCAATTGTTCCGAATTCGCCGAGAATAATGAAGCTGCCGTCTGTATCCGTTCCATTATTATCAATCGTTCCATTCTCACCATTATTGATTGTTCCATGATGAGTCGATGTTGTCTCAGGATCCTGTACAATTACTACTCTTCCGGCTTCATCATCGGTTCCGTTTTCAAACGTACCGTCTCCGTTGCCTTTACCATTATTGATTACACCAGTATTCTCAATCGTAATCTTACCGGTATTAACAATCGTTCCGTTATCTCCGGGCTGATCTCCACCGTTTTCAATTGTTCCAATCAAATCGATTTCACCGGCGTTATTTATCGTACCGTCTCCGTCATCACCATTTGTAAGAGTACCTTCTATTTCGGTCTTCGTTCCATCAGAAATATTGATTTCACCGTTATTATCATTATTTCCGGTGAATTTCTCAGGATCATTAACAGTACCGTTATTGACAACATCCTTATAAATTCCACCGTCAACCTCAGCGTCCTCTTCAATGATAACGTCATCCAATGTTCCCTTATTCTCAACAGAACCTTGAATCTTACCATCTTCTATGGTTGTATTCTCTTCAAATGTTCCGCCCTTAATAACAGAATCTTCGTCATTATCAACTGTCGTAGGTGTTGTTCCGTCACCGATTGTACCGTTTGTATTATCAATATCACCCTTATTCTCGATATCACCAATCAAAGTACCGTCATTTGTAAGATCAGTACCGTCATCAATCGTAATATCTTTCATTGTTCCTTCATTGATAACATCGCCACCGATTGTACCACCGGTCACATCAACATCATCATCAAATGTCAATGTATCAGGTTGCGTTCCGGTTCCTTTTAGCACACCACCGTCATTATCAATATCCAAATCTCCGGTGATATCACCGTTGCCTTTAATCACAGAATCATTATCAATATCGCCCGAGCCGGAGATTTCACCATTATCTTCAATTGTTCCGGGATCAGTATTAATCAATTCTCCGTTAACAATCAGTTTACCGTTCGGCCCGATTATAATCTCGCCCAGATTCTCCAACTCTCCGTCTGTCGTAATCTCTACGGTTCCGTTAATAACAAGCTTTCCTTCATTCTTGAATTCATCATTAACGGTAAGCGTTTCTCCTTCAGAAATTGTAATCGTACCACCTTCGTGATTATAAATCTTTCCTGTAACGGTCGGATCTGTAATGTCACCATAGTTATCTAAATCACCATCGATATCTACATCGGAAGCTGTTCCATTATTCTCCAAATCACCGGTGATATCTGTATTGTCAATCGTTCCGTTACTTCCGTTTGTCACATCACCAGTAATCGTTGAATCCTTAATTTGGGCCGGTTCGTTTTCCTTTCCGTTATCCACATTACCGGTAATATCCGAATCCTTAATAATTCCGCGGTTGTCTACATTGCCGTCAATATCATCATTATCCAGGTTACCTTCATTCTTAACATCACCGTCAATCTCGGTATTCTTAACGGTTCCCTTCACATCAAAATTACCATCCATATGACCCTTATTACCGGTATCAT
Organism: Lachnospiraceae bacterium; assembly: GCA_045617945.1. GTDB lineage: Bacteria > Bacillota > Clostridia > Lachnospirales > Lachnospiraceae > UBA2868. The sequence goes on along the minus strand of JAZLJS010000056.1, from coordinate 13,768 downwards.
TCGGGTCTCCGTCAAGAGTCGTATTGTTCTCAGGGCGCAAAGGATCGGCGGGATCTTTACCGATTGTTGCCATCTGACCGCCTTCCTTCGGTCCTTCAATCGTACCGCCATCATCCAGAATCGTATCAATCGTAAGGATAGAATCAGGTCCTAACGAAATCGTTCCGTCATTATCCAGTGTTCCGTCTCCGGTAAGTGTACCGTCAATGACAAGTGTTATATCTTCATCAATAGTCAATGTAGACGGGTCATGAACAATAACATCAATACCGTCGGGAATAACTATATCTTCCGTTATCTCGATATCATGCGGTTGCTTGGGATCTTCATCTTCGTCACCAATCTCCAGAACAACTTTTTCTTTATTATCATCAATATAGAAACCGCCGTTCAATTCTTCGAGAATCTTTTCCAACTGATCGCCGTCTTCTACAGGAAACTTATATGTATCGCCTTCCTTCTCCCAGTTACCCTTTAACGGTCCTTCTACGGTAACAGAAACATTATCTGTAATCAAAGCAGCGGGAATAATGACTTTCTTCGCTACATCATCATAAGTGGGATGAGGAATAGTTTCATATACATCGTGCCAAGTTGTTTCCGGATCATCCGGATCAGCATTCGGATCATCCATTTCCTTAAGAGGGATCAAATCCGTCGGGTCTTCAGGGTTCTCCGGATTCGGAACCTTTACCTGTCGCTTATCCTCCGGCATCTTTACATCCCATACCGGCACATTCACTCCACCGATAACTACCGTCAGAACACCCTTCAACTCTCTCTGTACACCTTCTTCATATTCACCTTCGTACGCAGGCGTGCTATACAATACATCCGGTACAGCAGATACTGTAAATTCAATTGGGACATCTTTTGCTACATAAGCAGGCTTGTCGTTCGAATGTACACCGACAAAGTTATACGATACTGCATATCCCATCTTGGAATCTTTATCCGGATCTTTAATAATATCAGGATCATCAACAATATACTTCGCGTTTTCATCACCATCGATATCATCCACCAGGTCATTGCCTTCCACAACAACCGTACCGTCTTCTACATAAATACCGGTCTGGTCATCATCTGTACTGATTGTACCGCCTTCTTTACCATTGGAAGCATCCATTACCTCCAATGTTCCGCCGATAATCTGAATTACCGGTGAAACACCTGATTTGGCAGTCATGTTATGACCATTTAAGTTCAATATTACACCGTGCTCAGAACTGCAATAGAACACTGCAGTACTCTGCATTTCCACATCCGCCAACAAAGAAATAACGTAATTGCCATCAGCATCAGTAGAATAAACTACAGTTTCGTCGCCCTTATGTGAAGATAATGCCGTTCCGGAGAATACACTCAACAACATGTTCTCGTATGTAACATTCGGATAATCCCCCACACTTGCAATATCCTTAATCATAATCGTATTGGAAGGATAATTAGCTTTGGAAATAGCACCCGTAACCTCTCCGGAGCCGGGCACCTTAATCAATCCGGTAACATCATGACCTTCTGTATGCTCCGTCAAATATGTTCCCATTGTGGAAAGTGTTCTGCCGCCTGTACCGTTATCAACCACAGCGCCTTCCTTAATATACATATTTGTAATCGTTCCATCGTTTTTAACCGAACACTCAAACGTATTTTTCTCAGAGCTGATAATTGTACTGTTATTCTTAATATAGGAATCAATCGGCTGATTATTACTATCCGCTACGTTTCTTAAGAAATCAGCATTTGTAATTCCACCGTTGTTCTCAACACGTCCGGCAATTGTACCACCCTTAACGGATACACCGGAAGAAATTTTTGCGAATTGACCGTTCTGAGCTCTAGATTCAAATTTATGTCCGTCATTATCTATAGACATATTCACTACAGATTCGTCATTAACCAGCAGAACACCGTTATTATCAAATGTATTTGATTTATCGCTGCACAGAACTGTAGCATTATCACTGATTTCAAATGTTCCGTTATTCTCCACCTTAATCGCATCGGGAACCGTAAGTGTCTTGCCCTCTGCAACGGTAAATCCACGACCGGTACCTACAGAAAGGTCGCGCGGAACCACCGCATTATTCAAAACAGTCACGAATATTGCACCGCTAATCTGATCCATTGCATCCATTGCATTGACCAGACTTCCGTAATGAACAATCTCTACTCGCTCATCTCCGCCATTCGGCCATGTCGGAATAACCCATTTTGCCTCTGCTGCACTGTTCGCCAACCAGTCTGCGGTGAGCGTAGTCATCTTATTAATCGTAAACGTATCGCCTACGGCATATTTCTTGTTATCATCGGAGCTCCAAATAGAGAAACTGCATCCATCAGAATCCGATGCGCCTGCATCCAAATTACCATAGCCGGAAACAGTAACTTCATCACCTTTTTGATAAATCTGTTTCTCAGGAACCTCACCTGTAATCTCACAAAGAGCAGTACCCTTTTCATATTTCAATGTATAATATTCATCTGTATAAGTTTTCGTTCCGGCCGAAGTAACTGTGAAGTCCTTCTCGGAATCTACACCATTAATATAAATATCATATGCATTGGCGTCACCGTTTACAGATAAAACATCTCTCGTAAACGAACCATTATGATCTTCAAGCGTAGCAAACAAACGACCGTCACGATACATAGCAATGCTTCTGCCGTTCTCCGTATATTCTGCGTCGTCTAGCTTTAAATTATAGTTAACCGTATAGTAATCAATGACACGATCCGCTATACCGTTGCTACCGTTTATACCTACTTCATTCCGATCAACGGTAATCGTCTGACCGGTATATGTATCTCCCGCATACAGGGAATATGTATTATCCTCATCAAAAGGAAGCATCACTGAATAAACCGCACCACTCTTATCAAGTGTATATGCGATAGACCCGTTCTCATCACGAAGTGTAACCGCCATATCACGATCCACAGATGCTCCGTTCAATTTCGTTGTTACCTTCAACGGATAAGGTGAATTAAAGTCAGCCATCAGGAAGGTTAATGTATCTGTCGAAGCAAATCCGCCAATAGCCATTGCTTCATACGAAACATTCTCTGTCGGCATCTTCAATTGATACGTTGCCGTACCATCCTCCAAAACGCCGTCATTAGAATACACATCCTTCTGTGCATAGAATGCAATCCAGTTATATGCACCCGGCATTGCGGAAACAGATATGTCGTAATCAGGCGCAAAATAGAGACTAACACCGGCATTTACATCGTCTGACTCTACCTTCTGAACGCCAACCAACTCAACATTCTTACCAATAACCGACATACGATATAACGTATAGGATATCGAACGAGTAGACTTATCAAAATAGAATGTATATCCTGTATAGACACCATCAACCCATACATAATAATCCGTATAGGTAAACATCTGGTCGCTCGTAAATGTAGCTGTTGTATTATTTGTATTAACACTTCCAACCGTTGTCGCTGTTGTAAGTGTCGTATCCGAAGTAGCAATGGCAATCGTACGAGCTCTGTCATTTTCTGTCAAAGTCAAGGTTACCGACATATTCGCAAGAGTTGTTGAACCTGCTCCGCGTCCATATCCTCCCGAAGATCCGCCTACAGCACCGAGAACCGCTGTGGATGACTTGTATAGTTCTCCGCCGGCTCCGCCATCGCTATAGTCACCGGCTGCACCACCATAACCGCCCCATTTAGAAGATTCACCATTTACGGTTCTGGTGCCGTTACCGTTTGAACCATTCGAAGAACCGGATCCACCGGTACCACCGGCACCGTTTGCATATCCGGTAGAACTATTCAGACCACCGTTTCGGCTGGTAGCACCCGAACCGGCTCCGCCACCGCCACCGGCACCGGATCCACCACCACCGATATTGGCAGCCGCAAAACCTGCTCCGCCACCACCACCGGTTCCGCCGGCACCTGTCTCATAGTCATTTTTCCATTTCGATCCCTTGTCATCGGCGAAGTTTCCTGTACCACCGGTACTCACATTAACTCTCGTCATGGAACGGGCAGTTGTTCCGCCATAGTCTCCGTTTGCACCACCGCTTGCTGTTACACTGATTCTATCCAGAACATATAACGTACCCATGGCCTGTCCGTCAGAACCTTTACTACCGGCAGCACCGCTATTACCATCGCGCTGATAACCATTATCTGTTTGCGTACTGACAGCCGCACCTCCGGCTCCACCTGCGCCACCTGCGCCGCCGTTACCACCAATACCTGCTCCGGCTCCACCGCCGCCGTCTCCGCCGGCTCCGCCCGAACCTGATGAACACCAGTTAGCACCCTTACTAACGTATGCCTCTCGTCCGTTTCCGGCACCTTTCACACCGGAACCTGCAGTACCGCCGGTTGCAATCACCTTACCTGCACCACACAAATACAATTTCTTATCGGATACAAGCTGTATTCCGGCTCCACCGGGTGTTTTACCCGAACCTGCTCCGCCGGTACATTTCAATGTAGAACCTTCGGGAATATAGATACATACATCCCCATTAATAATCAAACCTGCCGTATTCGCGTCACTTGTCTCATACTTAACAGTCGTTCCGGACACCTTATAATATCCATTGTCAAGAGTCTTACTATCATTTGTACCTGACAAAATCGTAAAGCTGGTTGCCAACAATGTATATGCCGAAAAATGATCTGTTACAAATACATAATTGCCGGCTCCATCCGTATGACCTTCCATCTTGGTAACCACACCATCATCATCCGTATGATATACGGCAATGTAGTCATATTGCATCTCCTGAGGAATCGCAATCGAAACTTCGACATTTCCTCTCGGCTGTATGGCTTCTTCTTCACCTTCTTCATTCTCCATCATCAGGGAAATATCCAAAGGCAATGCAATTGTTGCACCAAAAGGAACCTCTTCCTGTTCTGTCATCTCATGAAGGGAATCGATTGATATGGATTCTTCGGACTGCTCCCCTTCCACCGTAAGAACGGTAGCTACATCATTCACTGTTTCCACAGCTTCGGAAGCAGCTTCTTTATCTCCGAGAGCAACCTCGAGAATATCAAACACGCCTTCCGTCTCGGGAATAATTTCCTCGGAATCATCAATCAATTCGTCCGTTTCTTCTTCAACATAAATATCATCCGTATCTGCGGAATCTGCAAACAACGTAATCTCTCGCTCGTCACTATCGGATACAATCAAATTCTCAACTACTATTCCGCCTTCCGTAACGTTCTTTGACTCACCGTCATTTTCATTCTCTGAAGCATTCTCTGTATCAGTCTCTGCGTCTGCAACCTCATCTTCGCTTGAAACAGTCGCGTCCTTTTCAGTTATTTCAATATTTACTTCGTCTTCGGACACTTCCGCCTCGGGCGCTCCGTTCTCAACACGATCTTTCGCAACATCTTCGCTTTCAGATGTATCGATATCATCGTCTTCTCCTTCGGTTGTATCGATTTCGTGCGTTTCCAGAAATTCCCGCTCGCGAAGTTCTTCCTCTTCATCTGTTTCTTCAGAATCTTCCTTTTCAACAGACATCGCACTTACCGACAAAGTACTTCCCTCAGGCAATGCATTGGCATCAATTGCTTTTACGCTTACCGCTATCGCAAAGTCAGCCTGCAAAGATTCTACGCCTCTTCCTTCACCTTCTGTGGCTTCATCAGCTTCCTGAGCATTTGTTTCGGTTGTATCATTGCCCGCAGTATCTTTGCCATCCGTTGTATCCGCATCGGTATCCGTATCGGTTGCATCCGTACCGTCTGCATTTGCAGCATCTTTTGAATCTTTCGCATCTTTATCCACATCTGCAGTGTTTGCAGCATTCGCATCCTTAGAAGTTACATCTGTCCCCTCAGTTACTTCTTTTGCCTCTTTTGTATTTGTCGTTTCAGCGGCTGCAGATGCATCCTTTTCGGCCTTCTGCTCGGAATTTGCCGCCTCAACATCCGTTGTTTCAACAATCGTATTCGCACCGGTTTCAACAGTTTCGGCCAATACGGAAACTTCCGATCCGGTAAAAGTCATCGCAATTGCAAGAATTACCACAAGGAAGTTTCGTGCTGTTTTCTTCATATTCATCTGATTAATCAATTTCATGTTTTTCATTTTCACAGCCACCCTTCCTTATTTCTTTGTCTCACCGTATACGGTAACTTCCAATGAGTGAATACCGGTATCGCTCTCACCCGATGGCGTCACAATCACATTCGACCTCAAATAAGCCTGCGCGACATCGACCGAAACGCCATTCTCACCCGGGAACGTTACAAACACCATTTGGTTGGCATTGGAATATCTTATGGTTACATCATCCAAGGCGTCTGCACTCACTATCGATCCGCCCTTTACGATATTAATCTTGGCTGCAGTAATCGTATCGTAACCATTTATTGTCAAATTCGGCATTGTATATTTGCCGGATTCTTTCTCATATTTACCGATAATTACCGATGCACCCTTCCATGCCGAGTAAACCTTCTCGGGCGATGTTACAGCCTTCGTAAAGTCAAACGCCTTGGCTGCCAATTCATCCTCGGTTGTTAATCCATCTTCGGTTACCCAGCCCATGAATCCCGCACCGGCCTTGGACGGCGTTGTAGACGGTTTATTAACAGCAAATCCCTTTTCAATTACCTGTGGAGCAAACGGTTTGCCCATTACAGAAACACCGTTATAAAACGATCTTGTATAAAAATCGAGCGTATTATTACTTGTGTTAACCGCACCGCAACCACTTTCGTCAAGCAGTACTTCGTTTCCGCTTTCGGCTTGGATGCTTACCTTACTGTCACTGGGGCTAGCCACACCGGTAAATATCAATTCATATTTATCTTTCAAAACTTTCTGTGCCGAATAACCTTCCGTTGTATACTCAAGCGGATATTCATTACCATAAGTTTTGCCTTTTGCTGTAACTACAGCATCACTCCAAGGCATGTCATCTTTGGTTAATGATGCATTAATATCATAGAAATCCAAATTCAACTCATGCGTTGAGCTCAAATCAATCCACATACCGAGAGATTTGTCATCACTATACAGAAGATAGTCGTTACCGCAATTCGGATCTGTCGCCGCCATAATGCGGGCAAAATACTTACCCGTACCATCACCTTCAAGAGAAGCGACTTTGTATTCCTTCTCAATCACATCCGACTTATCCTTCTTATAGAACAGATCCAAAATACCCGTTATATACGGAGTATCTTCATATTTCGCGTTTACAGACAACGTATAATACTGAATTGTGTATTCCTGCGGGAAATTGTTCGTGGATTGTGACTTAATCTCCCATTCACGTTCTGTCGACACACCATCCAAATAAATATCGTATGTACCTGCCAGAACACTTGTCGGATCAGACATATACACACCCGGATCGGATGAACTTTCTTTGAGGGCATACTTCTCCGTTCCCTTCTGATACAGAGAAACCTTATGCCCCGCCAATGTCTGGCTATCATCCTTCATCGTCAATTTCGCAGTATAACGAAGTTCCTCAAAGATTGCATAAACCGTACTTGCGGAAGTAACCGAGGAAATAATGTCTCCGCTCGATGCATTCTTGTTCAACATATGTGTTCCAGCAGCATCGGAAGCCCATCCCTTGAACAAATAACCTTCCCCTGCTTTTGCTTCCGCATCAATACCTGCCGTAAGCGGTGTATCTTTAATGATTCTCGCCTCGGAAATTCTGGCTCCGCCTGCATCCGTAACTTCTCCATGACCGACAACTTCAATTCCTACTAGGAAGGACTTCAGCGTAGTAACCGAACCGCAATTATAAAAATGTCTGTTAACTCCATCAATAACCGTATCGTAAGACTGTTCCACTTCATATGTATTGTCTTCGTAAAGACCTGTAAATGTTAATTTACCGCCATTACCCTGTTTGGTAACACCATTAACCGTATATTTATAATTCGGATTCGTATTATTAATATCAATGGATTCACAATGCGGTGTAAAAGTCATCTTCGGAAATACCCACAATGAAATCGTTCCGGTGCCGACCTGTCCGCTATGATATGAGCATCCGCTCGTCTTGGTCATCTTGATGTATAATTGCGCATAGCCCTCTTTCAGACCCTTAACGTCTGTTCCCGACACCTCAATAGTATCACCACCTCCTTGTTGTGCGCGAAACGTATTAATCTGTGCATTATCACATTCCACATGCGCAACACCGCCGGCCGATAAAAGTGCCTTACCATCCAAAGTCTCCTCTACCATAAGGGAATAATTATTGGAACAAATATCCTGACTCAAATTCGACTTCTTGAAACCTTTGTAGGAAGCCTTTACAGATGTCTCCACACCGTTTACGGTACCTGTTACAGTACATTCAATCTTGCCGCTTCTGGCACCATCAAACGGAATAACATAATACTTAAAATAAGGTTCAGGGGATGTTGTTTCCTTATATGAAATCGGTAAGCTGATTGCATGCCGAAAATCACGTCCAGCCTGATACCAGCCCCAGTCAAATAATCCAAAAAAAGTATCCAGTGTAACACCATTATACCAACTGTATTTCAATTCACAATTCTCATCAAAACCTTCGGTTCGACACTCCAATAGCTGGGAAACACGCAAATTCGTTGTTTCACCGGTAATGGCCGAGCAAATCCATGCTCTCGGACCTTCCGCTTTTACCTCCGTTGTGTGAAATAGCGAGAGTGCGGTACTACCCGTTATAATAAGCATAACTGCTGCTATAACGGAAATAATCCGACGACCTGCGTTTCTCATTTTTCTCATAAACCTCGTCCTCCGAAAGAAGATTATTCTATCAATTGTATAACACTAATAACCGAAAGAACGAGTCTTCCGGCCATCCCAAAACACATCATATACAATCGTTATTACTCTCATAAATAACTTACTTTTCATAATATCAAACGATGCCATTTTTTGAAATGAACAAAAACCTATTTTTTACAAAAAAATTGTATTTTTCGAAGTACAATTTATATAAATAAAAGCATGGCTTAATAAATAACCATGCTTTTGCAACAAACCGTATTTATTGTGACATTATTGTGTTTTTACCGCCCATTTATATCAATCCATTTGCAGGCAATCCGACAGTTGCGCAAATTGTTCAAGGGTAAGAGCCTCACCACGAATTGTTTCCGATAATCCCATCTTATGAAGCGCCGCAAGCACATCTTCCTTTGTATAAGAAAGGCCTTCGAAATTGGCTATCGCATTAGTCAATGTTTTGCGTCGTTGATTAAAGGCAGCACGAATCAGAGAAAACATCTGACTTTCGTCCCGGACGGTTACCGGTGATTCGGTATGAAGGGTTAAGCGAATAACACAGGAGCCGACCTTCGGACGCGGCATAAAGCAATTCGGCGGAACATTTGCGGCTATATAAGGTTGGGCATAATACTGCACCGCCAGAGAAAGCGCACCATAGTTCTTCGTTCCGGGACCGCACTGCATGCGTTCAGCCACTTCCTTCTGCACCATAACTGTCACACTCGTCAACGGTAAATGCTCTTCAAACAGCCGCATCAGAATTGGAGTTGTGATGTAATAAGGAAGATTTGCAACAACTTTGACAGAATGGCCGGCGCTTTCACGCTCCAGAATATCGCGCAAATCTGTCTTCATTACATCTCCATGGATTAACGAGAAATTCTCAAATTCCTCCATCGTTTGATGAAGAATCGGAATCAAATCCTTATCAATCTCAATTGCCGTTACATGCCACGCCCTTTCGCACAGAAGCTGCGTCATTGTACCGATTCCCGGCCCGATTTCGAGAACATAATCATCCTTTGTCACTTCTGCAGCATCAATGATTTTGCCCAATACATGTTCATCAATCAGAAAGTTCTGTCCATACTTCTTCTGGAAGGTAAAGTCATTCTGCCGAACAATTTCCGCCGTCCTTGCAGCATTTCCAAGCTTTGTCAATTCATCCATCATCTCTTCGTCTTTCGTTTTGTATCTTTTGCGCTCTGTACTTCTCGTCTTTTTTCTTATGCTTTCGACTAACCTGCAAACTCTCGTCATTTACTGATTCATGCGATACAATCGACATGCATTCTTCCAGGTAACGTCTTCTACCTCCTGTGGTAACATTTCTTTAATTTGCGCTATTTGCGCCACCACTTCCGGCAAATACAAAGAAGAATTCCGCGTTCCGCGATGTGATTGAGGTGTCAAATACGGGCAATCCGTTTCCAGAACAATTCGTTCCATCGGAACAGCCGCAACCGTTTCCTTCAATTTGCGCCCATTCTTATATGTAACAACTCCACCGACTCCGATATAGAATCCCATTTTAACATATTCAAGCGCCATCGGCGCCTCATATGAGTAACAATGTATCACACCGCCAATATCCTCGGCATGCTCTGCCTTCATCAGATCCATTGTATCCTGCGCAGCCTCACGTGAATGAATAATCACCGGAAGTTTCAACTCACGCGCCATGCGAAGCTGTCTGCGAAACCAGTCCTTCTGCTCTTCGTGATTATCTTTGTCCCAATAATAATCCAGCCCGATTTCACCGATGGCAAGAATCTTTGAATCATACTTGCATCCATCTGCATCGTGCTCGCATCCACTTACTTCGTCCGCATATTTACACCCGGCCCAGGCGCGAATCATTTCCATATTCTCTTCGGTTACTCCGCGAATCTCCGACGGGTGAATTCCCAGCGCGCCGTATATAAACGGATATTTCTCCGTCAGCTCCACCACCTTGGCATTACTCTCCCAGGTAGACGCAACATTTACAATGCGTCCGACGCCTCCTTCGCGCATCGACAAAAGAAGACTCTCCCGATCCTCATCAAATGCCTTATCCTCATAATGTGCATGTGTATCAAAAATCATTTTTACTCCAATCAAATCCCAATTTCTAAGCCTTTCCCCAAAGCCCCAAATATTTATATTTTCCAAAAACCCAAAAAAATTTTTGTTTTCCAAAAACCCCAAAATATAGTGATTTTTCCGAATAATCCCCATATTTTGTGACTTTTCCCATAAATCCCCAAATTATACTCAAAAAGTAAAAAATCATTAGAAATTTATAGTTGCAAAATCAAAAACATTATAATATAATACCACTTGTGCCACAAAAGAGCATGCGCGATTAGCTCAGTTGGTAGAGCACCTGACTCTTAATCAGGGTGTCCAGGGTTCGAGCCCCTGATCGCGCACGAAGGTCTCAATTTTGCAGATAATGCGGGGTTGGGGCTTTTTTATTGCACTTTTGCAAGTTCTCGGACAACTTCTCCTGCTATCATCAGCCCTGCAACCGCCGGGACAAATGCATTACTCCCCGGCACACTGCGGCGACCTTCCTGGCAAACTTCCACCTTCGGATGAATCGGCTCTTCCTTGGAATACAGCACCTTACAGTTTTCTATTCCGCGCGCCTTCAGCTCCTTTCGCATAACCCTGCACAGCGGACATACACTGGTCTCATATATGTCAGCAATCTCAAGCATTCCGGCATTCATTTTATTCCCGGTTCCCATACATGAAATAATCGGAACCCCTGCTGCCTTCGCATGTTCAATAAGTGTAAGTTTACCGGCCACGGTATCAATCGCATCCACAATATAATCAAACTTCGTAAAGTCAATCGCATCCGCATTTTCCGGCAACACAAAACTGCGATTCATAATTACATTTGCATCTTTATTAATAGAAAGAATACGTTCACGCGCCACATCCGTCTTGTATTTACCGACAGAATCATACGTTGCTATAATCTGACGGTTCAAATTCGACTCCGAAACCGTATCATTATCGCACAAATACAACGTTCCGATTCCGCTTCTTGCAAGAGCTTCCATCACATGGCCGCCCACGCCGCCCAATCCAAACACTGCAACCGAAGAATGAAACAATTGCTCCATTCCCTTCTCTCCCAATATCATTTCCGTACGCACAAACTGTTCTTTCATATTCCGCATCTCTCCCGTAACATCATATCACGTTCACCTTACTCCATCAAAAAAATAAATTAATGTTTGAAAAACTCTGATTATATGATATAATGATTTTCGCTTATGGCGTGTGGCTCAGCTTGGTAGAGCGCTACGTTCGGGACGTTGCGCCGAAATGCACTTTTTCAACTTTATATTTTTTATCATCGGGGTGTGGCTCAGCTTGGTAGAGCGCGTCGTTCGGGACGACGAGGTCGCGTGTTCGAATCACGTCACCCCGACTTTTTTATGCCCCAATTCTACTAAAATTCTACTAATTTTGTTTTATTCCACAATTAATAACGTAAATAGCATAATAACAACAAAAGCTCTCTATAGATTCTTCATTATTTACTGCGTGTCTTTCTCATAATTTTTAAGCGGTATGATACCGGTCATTGCATCCGAGATTTCTCTCTTTGATTCCTTATCCTTTACCTTAGCATATATCCTAAGCGTAGTATCAATATCCGCATGTCCTACCCACTTCTGAATACTCTTAACATCCATGCCCTGATGGACAAGTATCGATACACAGGAACTTCTAAGACCGTGAAAAGTAATATCCTGTGGCAATTCCGGCATCTTTCTGATTAACTTAGTAAATGTCTTCGTCGGATAATCCGGATAATAGACCTTCCCATCGTGATGCTTGAAGATGTACTCATTTTCTGAATAGCAGTTTCCGAAAAGCTTTCGATTTTCTTCTTCCTTATTCTTAAGCTGACGGAACATATTAAGCTGTTCTTCTGTAAGTGGGTACTCTCTGGCACTGGAAGCCGTCTTGGTCGTATTGACACGATGAACCGATAATCCCTTGGTAACAGTATGGTTAATCGACATAGTCTTGTTTTTAAAATCTATTGCCGACCATCTGAGTCCTAAGATTTCTTCTCTTCTTAATCCGAAGAACAAAGTAAGATAAAACAGTTCATATAACTCGTGATCCTTGATATTAATTAAAAAGATCTGAGCCTCTTCGTAGGAAAAGAACTCTTCGTCAGTATTCTTTTCTTTGGCATACTTAACAGCCAAATTTTTATTAATAACCACTTCTTTAACCGGATTATAAGGAATCAACCCTTCTTTCACTGCCTGTTCCATGATTCCGCCGAAAACTACTTTGACATCCTTAACCGTTCTGTGCTGGACATGATCTTCTTCAAACATATTGTCGAGAAATCCTTCTACCATGGATTCAGTCAGGTCTCTGACCCTCGTATCACCAAAATAGTCTTTTATTCGTTTTACGCGATAAAAATAAGAAGAGTAAGTGGTTCCTGAAACCTCTCGACTCTTCTTATTAAGAAATGCATCTGCATATTCAATTATTGTTACGTTCCGGTCCGAAGTAGCAACTTCTTTTTTATTAAGGTATCTAAGTCTCATTTCGGAAGCCTTTTTGATATTTTCCGCAGTATCTGTAAGACCTGTGGATATCCACTGCTTCTCTCTCTTTTTAACTCCGTCCTTAATAAAATAGTTATAGGTTATTATATACAAATAACCTCTCTTTCCCTGTATACCGGTCGCTCGTTTACCGTCTTTCTTTGGTCTGGCCATCTCTTAAGCTCCTTTCTCTGTAAAATCTCTGTCCGGATATATGAATTCCAAAAGATAGAGTTTGGGAATTCGATATTTACCACCGACTCTGATAGAACGGATTTTACCTTCCGCAAGATATTTGTACACTGTATTGCGGCCAATCATTAAAATCTTCTGTATGTCCTCGGGTAGAAGGATATCCTTATACCCTTCCAAGCTCTGCGCATATTCCATATTTTTCAACCCTCCTTTCATTTGGTCTTCTGAATTCATTCAGTAGTTC
>JAZLJS010000055.1:0-28341 GCA_045617945.1 Lachnospiraceae bacterium | reverse complement strand
GCTACGTGGACCTATTTACCAAAGGATGCGGAACCATTCTTTGGTAGCTATTTAGTTTTACTCACTCATACTCACTCACTTGAGCTTTTGAGAAATCCCGTATTTATGCGATATACAGGCATTTGCCTTTCGCTTAGGAGGCGAACGCTCTATCCTACTGAGCTACAGAGACAAATTAACAAACTACAGATATGCGATTTTACCTTGTAACCAGACATTTCCCTTAAATCTTCTTCCAATACCCGGTTCACCCAGTAGATCTTCTTTGTTGATACATACGCGAATCGGCAATCCGTTACAGCTGATGTCCATCACATAAAGCTTCTCTTTGGTCAAACGATTCTCTTCCTCGGTAAAGCTCTCGATATCTCCCATGATGGAGTACATATCACATTCTACACCATATGGCATAAAGAAGGAATCAACAAGCGTATAAATATCGTCGGTAAGCACTCTCTTCGATACTGCCGTATATGTATCAATATCTTCCAATGTAAGCTTTTCTATTGCTTCTTCATCACCGGCCTTAGCCGCTACAATTCTCTTGCTTCGGTCAATCGCTGCCTTCTTACTGCGATCAATCGTTTTCTGGTCCTTTTGAATCGGAAGCATAATCATTCCGTACAACGATAAAGCGGATAAAGACGAGGAACATTTCTTCTCTTCTGTCTCTTCGGTAGCAATTTGACGCATTACCGTCATGCCGTTTTGAACATAATACATTACGGAAACGCCGACACGATAGTCATCGCATACCGCTGCAAACGATTCATTCTGGGCATGTCGCTCAACAACGATATCTTCACACGTGCTGACTTTCTCTGCACGAACATACGGAAAATAATAATCCAGCGTCAAATTATTATCATCGTCATACTCTCCGCGAAGCGTAACTCCGCAAGAGGGAGAATAATCTTTACTGTATTCAACTATGACACTTTTTCGGTCGGTTTCTAAGAAATCCTTTTCCGTTGATTCAATCAGAATATCATTCATCAACGTCTTCAATTCCTTCTTCGTAAAAAGATTACTGAAGCCTACCGCCCTCATATATAAATGCACTATAATACCTCAATTCCAAGGGTTATTCCGCTTTACTTGCTGAACTGATAATATTCACATCATTGTCTTCTATTAAATTAACAATGATTTCACGATCATATTCCTTGCCGTCCTTATCCTTGATCAGTCGAATAATCGGTCGTTCGGAATAATGTTCATTCTGCTCCAGAACAACAGCTACATCACCGTAATTGGTATTCACATATGTTCCTACCGGATAAGCAGCAATCATATCAAGAAAACTGTCGACAACACGTCCGTCAAAGAAAATATCTCTGTATCTTCTCAAATATGATAAAACTTCTCGAACTTCTGTTCGGTTGCAGCCGATGCCACACAATCTGTCATCAAATGTATCAACTACCGAAACAATCCTTACACATAAAGGAATATTCTTCTGACAGAAGGGATATCCCATTCCGTTCAATTTCTCATGATGTAGCAGAATAATCTTTTTGGAATCCGTAGACATCCAATTTTCCTTCTCTACCGAAGCAAATCCGTACAATGTATGCTTCTTGTACTCAAACAGTTCATCCGGTGAAAAGTCAGCTAAATCTATGTTTTCATAGCCTATGGTCAAATAGCGCAGTCCCATATCATGCAGCAGACATCCGATACCGATGGATGATACATCTGCCTGAGGCATATTCAATTTCAATGCCATCATAATGGAAAGTGTTGCCACCATTACACTATGCTCATACAAATCCGCATTTCTCTCGCGAATATCGTATACTCTGTCGATTACTTCTTCACGTTCATATATATCCGAAATAATCTCATTTGCGGCATTTTCTATTTCCCGCAAATCATCTCTTCCGGTATTAATACGGGAATCTAATACAGTTTTGACTTTGGACGAACAATCATTTTTCAATTCTTCACGAATAATAATCTTGGCCTTCGGACTGATCATCGTCGGCTCAAAGATATCTACTGTTTGAATCTGTGCAGAAACCAATGTCTCTATATGTTTCATATACAAACAGGTTCCTTCGTAAAACAGTATTTGATTGTTTGACAATATTACAGGCTTCGCCAGATATTCGCCGCCTTGCAATTCCGAAACATCAACGGTTTTCATTTTGTAACCATCCTCATAAGAAATACTTCATTATTCATAATCAATCGGTGATTCCTGAAGTGCCAACATAAGTGCTTTCTTCTCTTCTTCTCCAAGTGAGATTGCACATTCTCCGTCTACAATTTCCTTTGTATACACATAACACCCATCGGAACTGTGAACGGAATTCAGAATAAATCCGGTAGAATTGTCATTTAAAAGAGCAATACTGAATGACAGTTTACCACCCATTTCCTTAAATGCATCATACTTAACAATTCCGACTCTCTGATAACAATCATGCAGATTCTCGATAATCTTCTTAACATCTTTGCGATTCTTCTCTGTTGACATCTTTAACATCGCAATATCATTAAATAATGCTGCAATCTCTTCTTCCAAACTTTCCGCTTCACGTCCACGCATAAACATAGAATAACTCAAATTCAGTTTATTGTATTTGCCCATCAATACAAACAATGCAACCAATACAGCAATAAACAGGACAAACAACAAAATGAACAAAACGCCCCAGTCTGCCTTTAATCCCATTGCTTCAAATAATGAACTTCCCATTCCTTATTCTCCCATCAACAAATCCATAATTCTCTGAAGATCTTCCTTGGAATAATACTCAATCTCCAATTTTCCCTTGTTCTCATCTTTTGCAAAGATAGTGACTTTTGTTCCGACAGCACTCTTTAATTTCTCTTCAATATCTTTATAAAGTGCTTCCTGTTTCTTTTTCTTCTTCTGATTAATCTTCGGCTGATTAATACTCTTTACAATCTTTTCAATATCACGAACCGAGAGTTTCTCATCAAATACACGCTGCGCAAGATTATACTGTTCTTCAGCATCTTCCACCGCAAGAAGTGCTCTGGCATGTCCTGCCGACAGCATATCCGTAATAATCATCTGCTGAACAGGTTCTGCAAGCTTCAAAAGTCTCATGGAATTCGTGATAGCCGTACGACTCTTGGACATCTTCTCAGCCAATTCGTCCTGCTTCAAACCGTATTCTTCAATCAGACTCTTATATGCCTGTGCCTTTTCAATTTCATTTAAGTCTTTACGCTGAATGTTCTCAATCAACGAAATCTCGGCAATTTCCTGCTCGGTGTAATCACGGATAATAACCGGAATCTCTTTCAACCCGGCAATCTTTGCAGCTCTCCATCTTCTCTCACCTGCAACGATCTCATAGTAATCTCCGCGATTAACAACAAGAATCGGGAAAATCACACCCCTAAGCTTAATAGAATCTGCCAACTCCTGTAACTCATCTTCATCAAATGTTTTACGCGGCTGCTTTCTGTTTGGCTCAACCTTTGTAATCTTTACATATGTATCCGGCTTCTGAACTTCTGTTTCCTGATAATCCGGTGTCTCAACAACTCCGGCAGGAATCAGTGCATCCAATCCTTTTCCTAATCCTCTCTTCATTGCCATATCAATTACCCTCTCCTGTTCTCTACGCGTTCTTCTTAATCAATTCTTTTGCCAGTGCCTTGTAACTCTCCGCACCTTGTGACTTAGAATCATATATACATATCGGTTGTCCAAAGCTTGGTGCCTCTGCAAGACGAATATTTCTGGGAATCACTGCTTTGAATACATATTGATCTATATTTTCCTTTACATTTGCAACAACCTCGGACGACAAATTCGTACGGGAGTCATACATCGTAAATACAACACCCTCAATATCAAGCTTTGAATTCAGTCTCTGCTTCACCAGATTAATTGTATGAATCAACTGGCTTAATCCTTCCAATGCATAATACTCACACTGAATCGGAACCAATACGGTGTCTGCTGTCGTCATTGCATTAATTGTAAGCATACTTAATGAAGGAGGACAGTCAATCAGAATAAAGTCATATGAATCACGAATCCAATCAATCTCTTTACGCAATACATATTCCTGCTTCTCCATACCAATTAATTCAACTTCTGCTGCAGACAAATTAATATTCGCAGGAAGAATGGATAACTTCTTAATCTCTGTAGGAAGAATACAATCACTGACCGATACTTCGCCCAGCAACAATTCATAGATCGTATTCTCCAATGAATTCTTATCAATACCGATACCACTTGTTGCATTTCCCTGCGGATCAATATCAACCAACAATACTTTCTTTCCTGCCTTAGCCAGTTCTGCCGACAGATTTATGGATGTCGTTGTCTTACCGACACCACCCTTTTGATTTGCTATCGCTATTATTTTACCCATTGAAATCTCCGTTTTGTAATACTATGTTAAAAAATGGTATATCTGATTTATTATACTTTAGCCATATATCTTTTTCAATAAATATCAGAACTTTCACAATCAATGCAATATTCTCATGCACCCATCTACAAACCTGCAATTGCGTTATGATTTGCAATCCATCACTTAATATCCATATAAAGTCACATACTTTCATGGCAGACGAGTGGTGCCGCATTTGATTTTTGCTTTGTATGCTCGACAGAAATTGCAACGAAACTGCCGTAATATTTATTGTCTACATACGGGTCGCCTACAATTGTACGTCCTGTACAATTTCGGCTCAAAGTGCCATCCGGGCACTTTGCCCCTTTGTTGGCGAGCAGTTTCGGCAATTTTAAGATCTCGCCTACAGGCGACAAAATCAAACACGTCCCCACTCGTCTGCAATAAAAATATTTTCATTTCTATGTTTCACATCCGCATTTTCAAAATCTTGTTTGTAAATGTTTCACGTGAAACATCATCTTGTGGTTTGTGGAATTGATGAGAAAATGTTTCACGTGAAACATTAATGTGAATACTTATCCAAAAGCTCCCGAAGTTTAATAAGTACATTGTGTAATTCCGTCTTGGAACGAATCACATCATTCGACATAATCTTTTCCGAAAACTCTACTTTATGAATAAGCTTCCTTAATTCAGATACAGGAACTGCCTTCTCCTTCTTAATAGGTTCAGGCTTCTCTGCAACAGACAATTCGCTCAAATTGGACGTAATCTCTTCTTCGGAAGAAACAGAGTCCTTCTTTGAATCAGAAGAACTAATATCTTCTTCAACAGAATCATCGCAATCAGATGTATCAGAAACAACCTTTTGAGTTTCATTAGCAGAATCAATAATCGATACAGACTCCTTCTCCTCCTCCAGGGAACGAACAAGATCAAATATATCCGGTTTCTTCTCGGCAGAAGTATCCTCATTTTGTACCGACGGAAGATCATCTTCCAAAAGTGCATGTAACTTCTCTAAGAAAACAACACGCTCTGTATAATAATCCAACTGCTTTGTAGCTAAACGACGTTCACTGTCAATCTTGTCCTTTTCAACAACAAGAATATCAACCTTCTCCGAAGAAGCAGAAGGTTTATTACTATTACGCGGACTAAAGATCTTGGAATCAATATCTTCATTTCTGCGATATGTTGAGATACTCTCATCAATTTCCTGCAATCTTGCAGAATCTGTATTAAGCAATATCTTCAGACGATTCTCTTCTTTACGAAACTCATCCAAAAAGGAAGTAACAATTGCTCTTGCTTCCGATAATTTTCTCTCTGTAATCATAACCCGATCCTCATAAACAAATTCACTACACAAAAAATTCTATATCAATGATAAATAGAAAAACATAGATACTGTTTATACTAAACTATAAAGGTTGCTTCGCCGGAGTACCTGCTTTGCGCGGATACTTTCCTGATGTCTGTCGGTTCTTTACTATCGTAATAATACATCTGTTCATATCTGTATCAGGTAAAAGATATTCCTCAACGGATTGAATCTTCCCACCCAATGTATTAACCGCATTCTTGGCGGAAGCAATTTCATCGGCGGCATGGTCACCCTTATATGAACAAAAGAGTCCGCCAACCTTAACAAAAGGCAAACAGTATTCGGACAAAACCGATAAGTTGGCTACCGCTCTGGACACACCGTATGAAAACATTTCCCGATAATCATCATCCCGTGCCAAATCTTCCGCACGTGCATGCACCGCATCAATATTTGTTAATCCAAGAGATGAGATTACTTCGTTAAGAAAAGTTACTCTTTTTCCAAGTGAATCCATTAGAACAACCGAACACTCCGGACAAAGAATTTTCAAAACAATTCCGGGAAAACCTGCACCGGTTCCCACATCAATCAAATTCTTACCGGACAGATTCTGATATTTAAGTAACGCAGCCGAATCAACAAAATGTTTTAAATATACGTCTTCTCTTTCTGTAATAGCAGTCAGGTTGAACTTCTCATTCCATGAAACCAACAAATTATAGTAGTCTTCAAACTGCTGCATCTGTACATCATTTATATCAATATGAAATTGTGATAATCGCTTTTGAAATGAATCCATAATTAACCTTATGACTTAATCGATTTTATTGTTTTAATGATTCTATATATACAAGAAGTACGGAAATATCCGCAGGACTGACACCGGATATACGAGAAGCCTGTCCAATATTCTCAGGTTGAAACTGATTCAATTTCTGTTGTGCTTCCAAACGCAATCCCTTTATTGTTTTGTAGTCAACACCCTTTGGCAATTTCTTTACTTCCAGTTTCTTAAATGCTTCAACCTGCTTCTGCTGACGTACAATATATCCGTTGTACTTCATATGAATATTGACTTGTTCGCAAACATCCTCGGGAAGAGAAGGTCTTTGAACATCAATCGGTGCAATCAATTCATAAGAAAGCTCCGGTCTTCTGACAAGCTCCGCAAGAGGCATACCCGATTTAAGTGTTGTGGAATTCATGCTTTCCAAAAAAGTCTGTACTTCCTGGCTACATCCAACATAAGTTGTTTCCAAACGTTCTATTTCATCCGCAATTCTCTGCTTCTTCAATAAAAGTGCATCGTACTGCTTCTGTGAAATCAAACCTACACGATATCCTTTTTCACGCAAACGCAAATCGGCATTATCCTGACGAAGCAACAATCTGTACTCCGCACGGGATGTCATCATACGATAAGGTTCCTTTGTTTCTTTGGTTACCAGATCATCAATCAAAACACCTATATATCCTTCCGATCTGTCAATAATCAAAGGTTCCCTATTATATACATACATTGCTGCATTAATACCTGCCACAAGTCCCTGCGCCGCAGCTTCCTCATAACCGGAACTTCCGTTAAACTGACCACCGCTGAACAATCCGCTGATATTCTTAAATTCCAAAGAATTCTTAAGCTGCACAGGATTAATACAATCATATTCAATGGCATAAGCGTTACGTACAATCTTACAGTTTTCCAATCCGGGAACTGTTCTGTACATTGCAATCTGTACATCCTCAGGAAGAGAAGAGGACATACCACCTACATACATCTCGTTCGTTGACAAACCTTCCGGCTCTAAGAATACCTGGTGTCTGTCCTTATCTGCAAAGCGAACGACTTTATCCTCGATGGAAGGACAATATCTCGGACCTGTACCTTCAATCACACCGGCATAAATAGGAGAACGATCCAAATTATTACGGATAATTTCATGCGTCTTATCATTCGTATATGTCAAATAACAACAAACCTGCGGTTTCTGAACAGATTCCGGATCAGTTTCAAATGAGAAAGGAACAACCCGTTCATCCCCGTATTGAGGTTCCATTTTACTAAAGTCAATTGTCCTTTTATCCATTCTCGCAGGAGTACCTGTTTTGAAACGAAACATCTCAACACCGGCATCCTTCAAAGATTGTGTTAAATGCGTTGCTGCCATAAGTCCGTTCGGACCGGTATATGTAATAGCCTCACCGCACAAACATCTGGCATTCAAATATGTACCCGTACATAGAACAACAGCTTTTGCATAATATATGGCTCCGGTATATATCTTAACGCCTTTGACTTTGCCTTCTTCTACAATCAGATCCGTTACTTCCGCCTGCTTCAAAGTAAGATTATCCTGATTCTCAAGCGTCTGTCGCATTTCCTTGGAATAATCTGCTTTGTCCGCCTGCGCACGAAGTGAATGAACAGCAGGTCCTTTTGAAACATTCAACATCTTGGACTGAATAAATGTCTTATCAATATTCTTGCCCATCTCACCGCCCAAAGCATCAATCTCACGCACAAGATGACCCTTGGAACTGCCGCCGATATTCGGATTACACGGCATCAGTGCAACACTGTTTATACTTACCGTAAATATAATAGTGTTAAGTCCCAACCTTGCACAGGCAAGTGCAGCTTCACATCCCGCATGACCGGCACCTACAACAGCTATATCATAATATTCTTCAATTCCGGGCATAATACACCTCATTCCATGTACTTCAATTTATCTCTTCATTTCAAAGTACACTATCTATCATTTTCCCATACAGAATTTGGAAAAGATTTCATTCACAACATCTTCATCAACCTGTTCTCCGATAATGCGACCAAGATTCTCATACGCATTTACAAGATCAATCGTATAGAAATCTTCGGGAAGCGACATGGATATACTTTCCAATACATTATTTAACGCTTCTATCGCATGACTTACGCATTCACGATGTCTCTCATTTGACAAGAATATCTCATCATTGTATTTCAAAAGACCGGAAACAAATTCATGAATAATATATTCCTTAAATTCATCCACACCAACATCATTCTTGGCAGATATCGAAAGAACGGGAGAATTAATATAGCAGGCTATTTCCGCTTTGGAAATCACCGGATCCAGATCGCTCTTATTGAGCAAAATCACAGACTTCTTGTTGTTCTCACGTATAAAGTCAAATATCTCTTCGTCACTGTCTGTAAGCGGAGTGGAAGAATCAATCATCATCAATATCAAATCGGCATTTCTGGCATATGACAAAGCCTTGCCGACACCGATTTTCTCAACAGGATCATCCGTTAAACGAATACCGGCCGTATCAACAATTCGAAGAATAACTCCTCCGAACGAAACAGTCTCTTCAATAACATCTCTTGTTGTTCCTGCATATTCCGTAACAATCGCTCGTTCTTCACCGAGCAACACATTCAAAAAAGAGGACTTACCGACATTCGGTTTACCAAGAATAACCGTATGAATACCTTCGGAAATAATCTTGCCATCCGAAAAAGAATCATACAAATGCTGCAATTTGGAATAAATATCGGAAATAACCGTTCGAAGATGTTCCGGATAACCATCAAGAGAAATATGTTCCGGATCATCAAGTGCAGATTCAATATATGCGGTTTCATATAACAAATCTTTACGAACAGCCGAAATAGAATCATGCAATGAACCGGTTAAATGTCGAACCGAATTCATCATGGCATATTCATTCTGCGATTCGATAACATCCATAACCGCTTCTGCCTCGGACAAATCCATACGCCCATTCACAAATGCACGTTTCGTAAACTCTCCTGGTTCTGCCATCTGCGCACCGTTTTGCAAAACAAGGCGCAAAATGCGATTCATAATAAAAACGCCGCCATGACACTGTAATTCAACAATATCTTCTCCCGTATATGAATGCGGACCTTTCATAGGTAACAGAAGCACTTCATCCAATAATTGATTGCCATCATACAAATAACCATAATAAATATGACGATCTGTAAAGGTTTGCAATGTTCTGTTTGTTTTGGTACGAAAAACAGACGATGCAATCTCAAATGCATCATCTCCGCTGATTCTTATAATACCTACACCGGATGGACTCATTCCGGTAACAATAGCAGCGATTGTTTTATCCAATTATTCAATTCCTTTCCAAATGAGCATACACAATAATCATAAACCAATAGAGAAGCGCGTGCAATAAAATATGCGTAACAGTCAGTCAAACCGCTACGCATATAATCAGGAAACTTATTATTTAACGGGAGAAATAATAACCTTTCTGTAAGGTTCTTCTCCTTCACTGTGTGTTGTAACAAATTTATCATTCTGAAGTGCGGAATGAATAATACGTCTCTCGTAAGGATTCATAGGCTCCAAAGAAACGGATCTCTTTGTTCTCTTAACCTTGTATGCAAGATTCTTTGCAAGATTTTCAAGAGTTTCTTTTCTTCTCTCTCTGTAATTCTCCGTATCAACCTTAACACGAATATATTCCTTATCACCTTTGTTAACAACAAGAGAAGTTAAGTACTGAAGACTGTCAAGTGTCTGTCCACGTTTTCCGATCAAAACACCCATATCATCTCCGGCCAATTCGATATTCATTTCATTATCTTTTGTTTCAACAGTGATGTCCACTTTCATATTCATGGCATCAAATACTTTTGATAAGAATACCTTCGGGTCTGTATCTGCACAAGCTTCATCAACTTTAACGGATTCTTTCTTCTCTTCACATACATCGGATACAACAGGTGCTTCAACCTTATCTGCTTTCTTTACTTCTTCTTTTTCTTCTTTTGAAGCATTTTCATCAATAACTCTTGCCTTGATAATAGCGGGCTTTGCGGCAAAACCGAGAAAACCGGAAGTTCCTTTTTCAAGTACTTCATATTCAAGACGATCACTGGTTACTAAAAATTTACGACATGCTTCTGTAATAGCATCATCAACCGTTTTGCCGGTTACTTCAACAAAATCCATGATAAACCTCCGAATTAATCGTTCTTTTCATTATACTGCTTTACCATATTTGCTTTTGCAGTAAGACTTCCGGGCTTTGCACCACCCTTTTTACTATAGTATTCAGTAGCCTTGCGAACTGCTTCATCACGTTCTTCCTGTGACTTTGCGGCAGGAACGGAAGAAACAATAGCTTTTGTACTGATTCTGGCATTTTCATTAATCGTCTGAGCAGGAAGACCTCTCTTTTCTCTCTTCTTGTTTGCCTTCTCAATATTCTCGGCAATCATCTGATCCATATCAATCTTATCAAGCTTTTTGTTGATAATAACCTGCTGAACACTACGAATAACAGAACCGGCAATCCAGTAAATACCAATACCTGTTGCAAACGAGAAACACATAATAGCGGAGAAAATAGGCATTGTAACATTCATGGACTTCATTGTTGCAGCCATGGTATCTTCTGTACCACCCTTATTATTATTCTCTGCCTGCGGCATCAATTTGGTATTGATCCACTGTGTAACAGCTGCCAGAACAGGAACAAGAATTGCACCGATAACAAGCAAATACTTACCGTTTGCAAATGCATCCTTGATAATAAACATCGGTGTATCACCAATATTCAATCCAAGAAAACTGTTCAGTTTTGCAATCTTATCATAAGAACCGGTACCGGATGCATTCGTAACATACTCGGAAATAGCCGGGAAATTCTTACCGATATTCATCCATTCGGTTGTACTTGCATTATTCAGTACATCAATAATCGTATTACTGATTACATCCTTATTACCGGCAAGAAAAGCTTCACTCTGAAATTTCTTAGACATAGCAGCTGCCTGTCTGAAGTTTTCGGTGTTCTGAATATAATCAAGAGCACCGGGTAATTCCATAAACTTAGAAACAAGAGGAAAGAATGCATTCTTAACACTTGTTACATATCCGGGAATACTGTAGATAACTCTGTAAAGAGCAAGAATAATAGGAAACTGAATGAATAACTGCAAACATCCGCCTGTAGGAGATGTACCGTATTTTGCATATACGGCTTTTGTCTCATCATTCATTCTGGCCATGGATTCCTGATCTTTTTTATCTTTATACTTTGCCTGAATTGCCTGAATTTCAGGATTCATTTTAGCGGAAAGTTTTGAAAACTTCTGCTGCCTAATTGTAAGAGGAGTAAGCAAAAGATAAGTAATAACAGTAAAAATAATGATAGCAAGACCGGTATTAGGAATACCGATTTTCTCAAGAACAATATATATACCGTTCATGATATAACCAAGTAATTTGGCAATCGGTCCTAATATTTTGCCATCATAAGGTGTCAAAATAATGAAATTCAAAATATAACCTCCTTAAAAAGGTCAGGGAACAGGATCGTAACCACCTTTTGAAAAGGGATTACAACGAAGAATTCTCCATGCGGTTAAAAGCAATCCTTTAAAAACACCATACTTTTCGATTGCTTCATAACCGTACTGAGAACAAGTTGGAATATAAGGACACTTTGTTCTTTTAAGACATGAAATATATTTTTGATAAAAACGAATCATTTTTAAAAGGATTTTCTTCATAAATTTATATCTCTGTTTTGAACACAGACCTTATGTATGTTCATAAGATGCAATAATGCACTTTCAATCTCATGATAACCAATGTTTGATGCACCCTGACGTGCAATGACTACTATGTCTAAACCACTATTAAACATATTTTCGTGTAGTCTGTAACTTTCTTTTATACATCGTTTTATTCGATGTCTTACAACACTGTTTCCGACTTTTTTACTGACGGAAATACCTAAACGATTACAATCCAAATGATTTTGAGAGACATACATAACTAAATATTTGTTGCCTTTTGACCTTCCGGTCTTAAATACTTTTTGAAAATCTCTATTACTTTGAAGTGATTGTGTAAAAATCATAAAATCTTCCTTCACAGAGAAAAATAGACCACATTAAATGCGGTCTATGCTGAAAGCTGCTTTCTTCCCTTTGCTCTTCTTGATTTAAGAACTTTTCTTCCGCCGGGAGTACTCATTCTACTTCTAAAGCCATGAACCTGAGCTCTCTGTCTCTTTTTAGGCTGAAATGTCATCTTCATAAGTGCTGCACCTCCTTCTGTAATGATTATGTAAAAATAACATATGTCATTCTCAAAAACACCAATACCGATTATAAGCAAACAATCCCATATAGTCAAGGATTATTTACCCTTTTTATTAACATAACTTTTTCCACATATTGTGGATTAGTTGTGGATAAATCAAGAATGAAATGTTGATAAACGACCTATTTGATAAAAATACATTAAAAAAGTGGATAATTGTTATGTGGATAACATCTACTATATCTTGTGGAAAAATAAATTTATGAAAACTTTTATTGTTAACTATATAAAATATATGTCTATTTATTTGTTAAAAGGCTCAAATTTTAATTAAAACAATAAAATACTACATTTTCTATACCTTTTATGTTTTAAAGCATTTATACACTAAATATAGTTTGAAAAAAGGGGCATTTTGGTATAATATAAAGTGGTGGCGGTAGCGCAAGGAGGAAACAAATGTCTGATCAGGATTTATTTGCAAAATGGGAAGAAATAAAAGAGACAATCAGAATAGAACATTATCTCACTGATATTGCATATAAAACCTGGATTATGCCTCTTCGTCTTTATAAAGTTTTAGAAAACTGCGCTATTGTTATAATTCCTTTCAATCAATCGGAATCACTTAATTATATAGAAAAGAGATTTTATCTTCCTTTTAAAGTAGCTGTTTCCGAAGCAATGCAACAGGAATATGAAATTGAATTCATTTTGGAGAAGGATGCTGCTTCCATAAACAGTATTTCAGATACTTCCTTATCTGTAAATGAGAAATACGAAAGAGCCAATCTTAATCCTAAATATACTTTTGATACATTTGTTGTAGGTGCCAGCAACAGATTTACGCAATCTGCCGCACTTGCAGTTGCCGAGAATCCCGGTGAACTATACAATCCTTTGTTTATCTACGGCGGTGTTGGATTAGGTAAAACACATTTGATGCATTCCATCGGTCATTACATTATTGATCATAATCTGGAAGCAAATGTTCTGTATGTTACATCAGAACAATTTACAAACGAAGTAATTGAATCTATCAGAAACGGTAATAATTCTACTGCCGCTATGAAAAGATTCAGAGACAAGTACAGAAACATTGATGTTCTTCTTATAGATGATATCCAATTTATAATAGGAAAAGAAAGCACACAGGAAGAATTTTTCCATACCTTTAATCAATTAAGAGAACAGAAGAAAGCAATCATTATTTCTTCCGATAAACCTCCTAAAGATATGGAAGTTTTGGAAGAACGATACAAATCAAGATTTGAATGGGGACTTATTACAGATATTCAATCTCCCGATTACGAAACAAGAGTTGCAATTCTTCTTAAGAAACAGGAATTGGAAGGATATCATATTGATGATGACATCATTATGTATATCGCAGAGAATGTTAAATCAAACATTCGTGAACTGGAAGGTGCATTAAACAAACTTATTGCTTTTTCTAATTTAGAGAAGAAACAGATTACCATCGATTTGGCCAAAGAAGCATTAAAAGATTTGATTTCTCCTTCCAAATCAGCAGCTATAACACCGGAATACATTATTGATATTGTTTGTGATCATTTCAATATTTCAAAAGATGACATCATGTCTTCCAAACGAAACAGTGAAATTGTTACACCAAGACATATTATTATGTATCTTTTAAGAGAATACCTGCATAAGACATATCCCGAAATATCAAGGATTCTTAACAGGAAGGATCATACAACAGCAATATCTGCCTGCAACAAAATTGAAAGTGAAATTAATATAGACGAAGCACTTAATAATACAATTAATACTATAATAATGAAACTTCAGTCTAATTAGTTATCCACATTCATCCACATAAAGAAATAGCAAAACAAATTTTTTACACATTAATTTCAATTGTTATTTTCTTTATAAAATAAGTGATTTTGTCACTTTGCCACATAAATCACAATACCTAATAATAAGTATAATAAATATTAATCTTTATATATATAAATAAAGCGCTAAGAAGGGAGCAAATTTATGAAAATCACATGTTTAAAATCTTTTTTGTTAAACGGAGTTCAGACTGTTTATAAAGCAGTACCTTCAAAGACAACAATGTCTATATTGGAATGTATTCTTTTATCTGCCAATGAAGACGGAATAAAGCTTACTGCAAATGATACTGAACTTGGTATTGAAACATATATAGACGGAACGGTTGTTGAAGCAGGTGTTATAGCTCTTGATGCTAAGATTCTTTTTGAAATAGTACGTAAACTTCCTGATAGTGTTGTTGAAATATATACAGATTACAATTATATGACATACATTAATTGTGAAAAGGCCAAGTTTACCATTATTGGAAGATCAGGAGATGAATTCTCATATCTTCCTAAGCTTGACAGACTTGGTTCTGTTAGTATTTCTCAATACAGTTTAAGAGAAGTAATCAAACAGACAATATTCTCTATTTCCGACAATGACAGTAATAAGATTATGACCGGTGAATTGTTTGAAATAAAAGGAAATATATTAAAGGTTGTTTCTCTTGACGGACATAGAATATCAATCAGAAAGATTGAACTTTCGGATGAATATGAAGATGTAAGTGCTATTGTTCCCGGTAAAACACTTAATGAAATAAGCAAGATTATAAATGGTGGAACAGACAGTATGGTAGAGATTTATCTTACCAATAATCATATTATCTTTGAATTTGATAAGACTACCGTTGTTTCCAGACTTATTGAAGGAACATATTTCAAGATTGATCAGATGTTATCAAATGATTATGAAACAAAGTTTGATATTAATAAGAAAGAACTTCTTGATTGTATTGACAGAGCAACTCTTCTTGTTAAAGAAGGCGATAAGAAACCTATCATCATGACAATAGAAGATGATTTTCTGGAACTTCGTATAAATTCAACAGTAGGTTCCATGAATGAAAATATTGATATTAACAAAGCAGGTAAGGATATTATGATTGGATTTAATCCCAAATTCCTTATTGATGCTCTTCGTGTTATTGATGATGACAAAATCACACTTTATATGGTTAATCCCAAAGCTCCCTGCTTTATTAAGAATGCGGATGAAACATATATTTATCTGATTTTACCTGTTAATTTCAACCTTGTTTCATAATAATCTTTAATCATTTTAATGAATGCCAAATGAATTATTTTGAAATAATATATTCTTTATTTCTTAAAAGAAATGGGGATTCCGGTTATGGAAATAATCTATATAAAAGATGAATTTATTAAGTTGGGCCAGGCATTAAAGCTTGCCGGCGCAGTTGAATCAGGTGTAGATGCAAAATATGTTATTAATGAAGGTCTTGTTATGGTTAATAACGAAGTTTGTACAATGCGCGGAAAGAAACTTTACGAAGGCGATATTATAAACTTTGACAACGAAGATTACATTATTGCTGCAAATTAAGGGTTAGTGATTTTATATGATTATCAAATCATTAGAATTAACAAATTACAGAAATTACGGATGTGCGTATATTGATTTTGAAAAAGGCGTTAACATTTTGTACGGTGATAACGCGCAAGGCAAAACTAATATTTTGGAATCCATTTATTTGTGTTCGACTACAAAGTCACATCGCGGTAGTAAAGATAAAGAAATAGTTGGATTTGATAGTAACGAAAGTCATATAAGAGCTTATTTTGAAAAAGAAGGTATCGATTATCAAATCGATATGCAACTTCGTAAAGATAAATCAAAAGGTATTGCAATAAACGGTGTAAAACTTAAAAAAGCAGCGGAACTTTTAGGTATTGCAAATATTGTTCTTTTTTCACCTGAAGATCTGAGTATTATAAAGGACGGTCCGGCGGAGCGAAGAAGATTCGTAGATACGGAATTATGCCAGCTTGATAAATTATATCTTTATAATCTTACGAATTATAACAAGATTATTAATCAAAGGAACAATTTACTGAAAGATATTTCGTATCATCCCGAACTTAGAGATACGCTTGATGTATGGGATGCACAGCTTGTTTCTTTAGGTAAGAAGATTATAGAGAGACGAATTCAATTTACCAAGCAATTGAATGAAATCATCTTTGATATTCATAAGAATTTGTCCGGTGATAAAGAAGAATTGATTATAACTTATGAATCGGATGTTTCGGCAGATTCTTTTGAAGAAAGTTTGAATAATAACAGAGAAAAGGATATCAAATCCAGAATAACAAACAGCGGTCCGCACAGAGATGATTTTGTATTTGTTATAAATGGCAGAGATGTTAAGAAATACGGATCGCAGGGACAACAACGTACTGCGGCATTATCTTTGAAATTATCTGAGATTAAGCTTGTTGAGAAAATAACAGGCACAACGCCGATTCTTTTATTGGATGATGTATTGTCCGAACTTGACAGTAACAGACAGAATTTTTTGTTAAACAGTATTTCAAATATTCAAACGATTATTACTTGTACCGGTTTAGATGAATTTATTAACAGCAGAATCAAAATCGATCAGGTTTATAAAGTAAATAGCGGCATAATAACAAAGGAATAGGTGTTTTAGGAGGTTTATTCCATGGCTGAAGAGATGAATAAAGAAGAAGTAGTATCTGAAATTTCCGAAGAAGAAATGAGTATAAAGGTAGATGAAGGAAGCTACGGAGCTGATGAAATTCAGATTTTGGAAGGATTGGAAGCAGTTCGTAAGCGTCCCGGTATGTATATCGGAAGTACATCCATTCGCGGATTGCATCATCTTGTATATGAAATAGTAGATAATTCCGTTGATGAAGCGTTGGCAGGTTATTGTGATACCATCAAAATTAATTTAAATGCCGACAATTCTGTAACAGTTATTGATAACGGTAGAGGTATTCCTGTAGGAATTAATCACAAAGCAGGAATTCCTGCGGTTGAAGTTGTATTTACAATTCTTCATGCCGGCGGCAAATTCGGTGGTGGAGGATACAAAGTATCCGGTGGATTACATGGTGTAGGTGCATCTGTTGTTAATGCTCTTTCCAATTGGCTGGAAGTAATGATCTATTCCGAAGGAAAGATTTATAAACAGCGTTACGAAAGAGGACATGTTGTTGAAAAACTGGCTGTTATCGGTGAATGTGAAGAAGGCAGAACCGGTACAACCGTAACATTTATGCCCGATGATACAATTTTTGAGGAAGTGATTTTTGATTACGATACGTTGAAACAGCGTTTTCGTGAAATGGCTTTTCTTACCAAGAATCTTCGTATTATACTTACCGATTTGCGCGGTGAATCCGAAGTTGTATCCGATTTCCATTATGCGGGCGGAATTAAAGAATTCGTTACTTATCTGAATAAGAGTAAAGAGCCTTTATATCCCGATGTTTTGTATTTTGAAGGTAAAAAGGATAACGTTTATGTTGAAGTAGCAATGCAGCATAACGATTCTTATAATGAGAGTATTTTCAGTTTTGTTAATAATATTACAACTCCGGAAGGCGGAACACACCTTACCGGTTATCGTAATGCAATTACCAAAACATTTAATGATTATGCCAGAAATTCAAAGCTTCTTAAGGAAAGTGAACCGAATCTTTCCGGTGATGATATTCGTGAAGGACTTACCGCGATTATCAGTGTAAAGTTGGAAGAACCTCAGTTTGAAGGACAGACAAAACAGAAGCTTGGTAATACGGAAGCAAGATCCGCTGTTGATTCTATTGTCAGTGAACAGCTTACATATTATTTGGAACAGAATCCCACTGTTGCCAAAGCAATTTGTGAAAAGTCAATCCTTGCGCAGCGTGCAAGAGAAGCTGCCAGAAAAGCACGTGATCTTACCAGAAGAAAAACAGCTTTGGAAGGAATGGCACTTCCCGGTAAGCTTGCTGATTGTTCAGATAAGGATCCGAAGCATTGTGAAATCTTCATCGTCGAAGGTGATTCCGCCGGTGGTAGTGCCAAAACGGCCAGAAGTCGTGCCACACAGGCAATTCTTCCTCTGCGTGGTAAGATTTTGAATGTTGAAAAGGCCAGATTGGATAAGATTTATGCAAATGCGGAAATTAAAGCAATGATTACCGCATTCGGAACCGGAATTCATGATGACTTTGATATCAGCAAACTTCGTTATGACAAGATTATTATTATGACCGATGCCGATGTGGACGGTGCTCATATCAGTACGTTAATGCTTACGTTCCTGTACAGATTTATGCCGGAACTTATTAAGCAGGGTCATGTATATTTGGCTACTCCTCCTCTGTATAAGTTAGAGAAGAATAAGAAAATCTGGTATGCATATTCCGATGAAGAATTGAATGCCATTATTACGGAAGTAGGACGTGATAGTAATAATAAGATTCAAAGATATAAAGGTCTTGGTGAAATGGATGCGGAACAGCTGTGGGAAACAACCATGGATCCCGAAAGACGTATTTTGAAGCGCGTTAATATTGATGAAGAAGCTTCTTCCGAGATTGACCTTACATTTACTACATTGATGGGTGATAAGGTTGAGCCGAGAAGAGAATTCATTGAAGCTAATGCGAAATTCGTTAAGAACCTGGATATATAATGATTGAATCCTTTATAAAAGTTTTTGTCAGAAAAGAAGGAGAATAAAATGGACGACAAGATTTTCGATAATATACATGAAGTTGACCTAATCAAGACAATGGAAACTTCTTATATCGATTATGCTATGAGCGTTATTGCTGCCAGAGCACTTCCGGATGTAAGAGATGGACTAAAGCCTGTACAGAGACGTGTTCTTTATTCCATGATCGAGTTGAACAACGGACCGGACAAGCCGCATAGAAAATGTGCACGTATTGTCGGTGATACAATGGGTAAATACCATCCGCACGGTGACAGTTCCATATATGGCGCACTTGTAAATATGGCACAGGATTGGAGCATGCGTTGCCCTCTTGTAGACGGACACGGAAACTTTGGTTCGGTAGACGGTGATGGTGCCGCTGCCATGCGATACACGGAAGCAAGACTTTCCAAGATTTCCATGGAAATGCTCGCTGATATTAACAAAGAGACGGTTGACTTTGTACCGAACTTTGATGAAACAGAGAAGGAACCTACGGTTCTTCCGAGTAGATTTCCCAATCTTCTGGTAAACGGTACAACCGGTATTGCGGTAGGTATGGCAACCAATATTCCGCCGCATAATCTTGGCGAAGTAATTAATGCAGTTGTAAAGATTATTGATAATCAGATTAACGAAGACCGTGATACGGAAATTGACGAGATTCTCGATTTGGTAAAGGGCCCTGACTTTCCGACAGGGGGAATTATTCTCGGCAGACGGGGAATTGAAGAAGCATACAGAACCGGCCGCGGCAAAATCAAAGTGCGCGGTGTTACGGATATTGAGCTTATGCCGAACGGTAAGAGCAGAATTATTGTTACTGAGCTTCCTTTCCTTGTTAATAAGGCACGTCTGATTGAGAAGATTGCCGAAATGGTAAAGGAAAAGAGAATTGACGGAATTACCGATCTTCGTGACGAATCCGACAGAGAAGGAATGAGAATTGTAATCGAACTCCGTCGTGATGTAAATGCCAGCATTATTTTGAATCAGCTTTATAAACATACGCAGTTGCAGGATACTTTTGGTGTAATCAATCTTGCTCTTGTTAATAATGAGCCGAAAATCATGAGCCTTGTTGAGATTCTCGGACATTATCTTACACATCAGAAGGATGTTGTTACGCGTAGAACCAAATATGATCTGAACAAAGCAGAAGAACGTGCTCATATTTTGGAAGGTTTGTTGATTGCTCTCGATAATATCGACGAGGTAATCAGAATTATCCGTGGAAGTAAGAATGTTACCGAAGCAAAAGTGCAATTGATCGAAAGATTCGGTTTGTCCGAGGCGCAGGCACAGGCTATTGTTGATATGAGACTTCGTGCTCTGACAGGCTTGGAACGTGAGAAGATCGAAGAAGAATATGCGGAACTTCAGAAGAAAATTGCCGAATTCAAAGCAATTCTTGCAGATGAGAAATTGCTTCTCGGAGTTATCAAAACTGAAATTCTGGAGATTTCTTCCAAATACAATACTGAGCGTAATACCAAGATCGGTATGGATGAAATTGATATTACGAACGAAGATTTGATTCCGAAGGAGAATACGGTTATTGCAATGACTTCTCTTGGATATATTAAGAGAATGACAGTGGATAATTTCAAATCGCAGAACCGTGGCGGTAAGGGAATCAAGGGAATGAAGACGATAGAAGAAGATTATATCGAAGATCTTCTGATGACGAGTACGCATCAATATCTGATGTTCTTTACCAATTTGGGTCGCGTATATCGTCTGAAAGCATATGAGATTCCCGAAGCTTCCAGAACTTCCCGTGGCGTTGCTATCGTTAATTTGTTGCAGCTTACGCCCGGCGAGAAGATTTCCGCTATGATTCCTGTTACGGAATTTAATGAAAACAAGAATCTCTGTATGGTAACCAAGAACGGTATTGTGAAGAAAACCAATATTATGGAATATTCCAATATTCGTAAGAAAGGTTTGATTGCCATTAACTTAAGAGATGACGATGAACTGATTGAAGTTAAGACAACGGATGCGGATTCCGAGATTTTCCTTGTTACCAAACAGGGTATGTGTATTCGTTTCAAAGAGACGGATGTACGTTCTACAGGTCGTTCTTCCATCGGTGTAATCGGTATGAATCTGAATGATCAGGATGAAATCGTCGGAATGCAGATTAATTCTCAGGGTGATTCACTTCTGATTGTTTCCGAACATGGATATGGAAAACGTACGAAGATAGAAGAATTTACCGTACAGCACAGAGGCGGTAAGGGTGTGAAGTGTTATAAAATCATGGAGAAGACCGGTGATGTAATCGGTGTGAAAGCCGTGAACGATGAACATGAGATTATGATGATTACCAATCAGGGCATTATCATTCAGCTTCGTATGGAAGATATTAATACACTTGGAAGAATTACATCCGGTGTTAAGATGATTTCCTTGGATGAAGGAGTTCTTGTAGCCAAGATTGCCAAGGTTCGTGAGAAGATTTCCGACGGTGAACGTGAATATTCCGAAGAAGAAATCGACAGTGTACCTGTAATCAACGCTCCCGAAGATATGGATGCTGTTGATTCGGAAGATTCCGATGATGTCAGTGAAGAAAGTCTGTTAATCATGCATGATATGGTTGATGTGGACGATATAGAAGATGAAGACGATTCGGACGATAAGGAATAACATGCGGGAAATATCAGTAACACAAATTACAAATACGATATGCGATATGTGTATTGAAGCCAATCATTTTCTGTCCGAAGATATGAAACAGGCACTTTTGGATGCTGTTGATTCGGAAGATTCCGAAATCGGAAAGAAAATATTATCGCAGCTTCGGGAAAATCTTCAAATTGCAGGGGAAGATATGATTCCCATTTGTCAGGATACCGGAATGGCAGTGATTTTTCTATCGGTTGGACAGGATGTGCATATTGTTGACGGTAATTTGACGGATGCGGTAAATGAAGGTGTGAGACGTGGGTATATAGAAGGATATCTGCGTAAATCCATAGTGAAGGATCCGATTCTTCGCGAGAATACGAATGACAATACCCCCTCAGTAATTCATACGGAAATTGTACCGGGGGATCAGATTAGGATTACGATTGCACCGAAGGGATTCGGTTCGGAGAATATGAGTCGCGTATTTATGCTCAAACCGGCCGACGGAATAGAAGGTGTTAAAGAGGCAATTCTTACTGCAGTTAAAGATGCCGGACCAAATGCCTGTCCGCCGATGGTTGTCGGTGTCGGAATCGGTGGAACATTTGAGAAATGTGCTTTGATGGCGAAACAGGCACTTCTTCGCAGAACGGATGAGTATTCCGATATTGAATATGTTGCAGAGCTTGAGAAGGAAATGCTTGATACCATTAATCAGCTGGGTATAGGTCCCGGCGGATTGGGCGGTAAGAATACAGCGTTATCCGTAAAGATTAATACGTATCCGACGCATATTGCCGGATTGCCTGTAGCGGTGAATATTTGTTGTCACGTGAACAGACATGTGAGTAGAATTTTGTAAAAACTCCCGGGTGACTTGTAAAAGCTCCCGGGTGTTTTAATAGAATGGTCAGAACAAATTTACGAAATGAAGATTGGTGTGAAATGAAGATGGGTATGGAATTGCATGTGGAAGTACCTTTTGATAAACAAACGGCAGACACGTTACACGCCGGAGATTATGTGTATTTGACG
This sequence comes from Lachnospiraceae bacterium, assembly GCA_045617945.1. GTDB lineage: Bacteria > Bacillota > Clostridia > Lachnospirales > Lachnospiraceae > UBA2868. The sequence continues at coordinate 5,346 of JAZLJS010000055.1, read as the reverse complement.
GGTACTATATATTCTGCAAGAGATGCAGCACATAAGAGAATGATTGAGGCACTTGCCGATCATCGGGAACTTCCTATCGATATTAAGAATCAAACGATATATTACATGGGTCCTTCACCGAAAAGAGAAGGAAGAGTTATCGGTTCCTGCGGACCGACAACGGCCGGTCGTATGGATAAATATACACCTCAGCTTTTGGATTTGGGTATGACCGGAATGATTGGAAAAGGCCGAAGAAAAGATGAAGTCAAAGAATCCATGATAAAGAATCATGCGGTATATTTTGCTGCGGTCGGCGGTGCGGGAGCACTTTTATCCAAATGTATTACTGCCGCAGAAGTTGTTGCATATGAAGATTTGGGAACGGAAGCGATTATGAAACTGTCGGTAGTTGATATGCCGGCAATAGTAGTTATGGATTGTTACGGAAACAGTTTATATTAGGATTTGTTTTGTATGGAAAAGGAGAGATACACAATGGAATTAACACAGGAAATGATTGAAAAAGCCAAAAAAGCAGGAAGTATCGAAGAGCTTATGCAGCTTGCCAAAGAAAATGAATATCCGTTGACTGAAGAAGATGCCAAAGAATTTTTTGATGAAATGCATCCGGTAGAAATTCTTGCGGAAGATGAGTTGGACAATGTCGTTGGCGGAACTTGCTACAGTAGTGGAACATATGGTCCGAACGGTTATCAGAAATATGCAATTGTAACCGCTATGAATCATTGTTATGGATTTTCTCCTGTAGCTTCTTATTCTTCGGATGAATGTGCACAGTGTAAGTATAGTTTTGTACAAGGTCCAACAATGTATTGTGCGATTCGTACCAAGGATCATGATCCGCATAAGCAATAATTAATGGGAAAATATATATTATCGGATAATATTGCATTACGATCATGGAGATTTGTTCCGTATGCATATTATGTGAAAAATGAACGAAATGCCATAGGCCTTTGTGCCGATGAGTATGAGTTGTTAAAGCAGTGCGACGGTAAACGGGAACTTGAGGAAAGTGTGACTTTAAAAAAGCTTCTTGATAAAGGTCTGTGCAGACCGGCACAGGAAGGAGACACACTATCTTTCTGGCAGCAGGAGAAAAAGTGTTATAATCGATATTTTCCTGCGATGAACCTGATGATTACGGGAAGATGTAATTATAACTGTCTGCACTGCTTTAATGCAACGGATAATAAGCGTTTGCAGAGTGAATTTACTCTTGCGGAAGCAGAGCATCTTATAGAAGAAGCGCAGTTATGCGGACTCAATGCTTTTACGATAACCGGCGGCGAGCCGATGATGCATCCGCATTTTATGGAAATTATTCGCAGTATATATTCTCATGGAATGTATGTGGAAGAACTGAATACAAATGGGTTCTTTCTTACACAGGATATTCTTACGGAAATGAAATCCATCGGATGCAATCCGCTTATGAAAATCTCTTTTGACGGTTTGGGACATCATGACTGGATCAGGGATCATATCGGTGCGCAGGACGATGCATTACGTGCAATAAAGTTATGCATACAGAATGGTTTTCGCGTGAAAGTACAGACCAATGTGCATCGTAAAAATATTGATTGTATGCTTTCGACAGCGCGACTTTTGAACGATTACGGTGTAGAGGAAATGCGTATAATTCGAACGTCCGAATCACCGCGATGGTTGCAAAATGCCGGTGATGCATGTCTGACTTACAAAGAGTATTTTGATGCCATTCTTGCATTCTTAAAGGAATTAGTGCAAACGGATTGTCGGATGGAGATTGATATATGGCAGTTCGTGCACGTAAGTCCGATGTATAAAGTATATCGTCCTGAAGCAGTAGTATACGGGATGGGCGAGTATCGGGATACTTTTCCCGTTTGTAAAGGAAATAGGGGTATGGTTGCGGTAAGCGCGAACGGAAACCTGTATCCGTGTCATCAGATTTCCGGTTGTTATGATGTGAGAGGCTGGTGCCTTGGAAATGTAAAACGGGACGGTTTGCAGAAATATTTGCAGGAAGGAGATTATCTGCAAAATGTTTGTGCGACTGTAAAAGATCTGGCGCAGCATAATGAAAAGTGTGCTTCCTGCAAATGGTTTAAGTACTGTTGCGGCGGATGTCGTGTAATCGGTTTGATAGAGTCGGATGATATATTTGGTTCCGATGTATCCAAATGCCTTTATTATGAAGGCGGATATATGCAAAAGCTTGAAGAAACATTAAGTACATATACCAATTTGTTACCGATATTGTGAAGGAATATCGGCATTATCGGAAGCTAGAAATTTTTCTAAATAATTTCATAATTTTATCTATCCGTTGCGACGTGTTGACAAAGTATCTGTCTGTATGTATAATAATCTCCGCAATGGAATACATTCCTTGGTAAGGCTTTGGAGAAATACTCAAGAGGCTGAAGAGGCGCCCCTGCTAAGGGTGTAGGTCGGGTGACCGGCGCGAGGGTTCAAATCCCTCTTTCTCCGCTCGGAATTTGGTGTAGAGCTTGGAATCTGACAGATTTCAAGCTCTATTTTGTGTAATAGGAGATTAATATGAGAAAATGGTTGTTGTCTCATAAGCAAAATATTGCGCTCGTTATGTCGATGGTATTACCTGTGCTGATGATGCTCTTTGTTTTTGTCCTGCAAGGTATTTATCCGTTTGGTAAGATTTCCATCCTTATGGGTGATATGAAATGTCAGTTTGTTGACTACCTTGGCTATATGAAACAGATTATGAACGGAAACGATGATCTGTTTTACAGCTTCAGCAAAACTTTCGGCGGTGATATGTCCGGATTTGCATCATATTATCTGAGCAGTCCGTTCTATTTGATTCTTCTTTTGTTTCCCAATACCGAGCTCCCGGCAGGAATTGTTTTGATTATTCTTTTGGGCGTCGGTTTGGCAGGTCTGTGCTTTTTCCTTTTGCTCAGAGAAGTTTACGAATTCCGTTATTCGTTTTTGATCTTTTCTACCGGTTATTCGTTCATGGGCTTTTTGGTCAGCTACATGAACTGCATAAACTATTCGTTTTGTATTGCTATTTTCCCGCTGGTAATCCTGGGACTGTACAGAACGGTTAAGAATGAGCGAAAGAGTCTTTTGTATGTCATTTCTTTGGCGGTATGTATCTTTGCCAATTATTACATAGGTTACATGGTTGTGATTTTTACTGCCATGTTCTTCCTGTATTACCTGATTGCCAGAATGTCCTCTATTCGTGAACTGAAGAGTAAACTCAAAGTCATTTGGATTGTACTGTATACAACAGTCCTGGCATTTTTGCTGCCGGCGTTCAGTTTGTGCGCAACGGTTTATTCGTTGAAAGGCCAGAAGAGCAGCGGCATTCTGTTTAGCACGCACGTAAACTTCCCGCCCCTTGACTTTTTCGGAAATGTATTCAATTCTGCATTTCACGGAAACATTTCGGATGGCCTGCCGCTTATATATTGCGGCGTTTTGACAACGGTATTTCTGTTGTTTTTCTTCATTAATAAGAATATACCCCGGAAGGAAAAGATACTGGCGGCAATTATGTTTGTCATTATGTTCTTAAGCTTCTGGGTGGATGCCATAAATGTTATTTGGCACGGGTTTGCGCATCCGATCGGATTCCCGTACAGAAATTCGTTCCTGTTTACATTCCTTATTTGCTATTTTGGATATTATGGGTTCTCAAGATTCGCGGCGGACTACAAAATGTATTGGGGTAATATTGTTATTGCCATATTTGTTCTGTATTCGGCATATATGTTCTTAACGCACAATCCCAATGTCGGTTTGCGCCAGATTATCGTTACGCTTGTCGTTGTATTCTTGGTAATCATCTGCGTCAGCGGTGTGAAAATGCAGCGTGAATTTCTAATCTCCGCGATGGTTGCGCTGTTTTTGATTCAGTTTGGTGAACTTACTTATAATTGCTATACGTCTGTGGATTCGCTGTTCCCCGAGAAATACAGCAAAGAAGAATATGCAAGCATAGACATTGATACATATAAGGATTTTATTCGCGAAACGCAGGCAATCGTCGATCACATCGAGCAGGAAGATGATTCGTTCTATCGTATGGACAAAATGTATCGCAGATTTAATAACGATCCGATGATGTTTGGTTATAACGGTTTGACGCACTACAGCTCCTGCGAAACGGATCAGGTAAAGTCATTCATGGGCAAACTAGGTTTCTGTAATAAAGGAAATTATGCGCTGTACTCTACCGGCAGTACTTCATTTGTGAATTGCCTGATGGGTGTGAAATATGTCTTTTCCAATATAGACGGTTTGGATAAGGACATGATACAAACGGAAACGATAGGAGACAAATTCATTTTCACCAATCCGCAGGCCCTTGGTCTTGGATTTGGAATGAAGGATTCCGTGCTCGATATAAATATGGATGAAAAGGATCCGTTCCTGTTGCAAAATGATATAGCCCGGGCATTTACCGATACACGTTACGAGATATACCGACAGGTAAATGTTGCGGATATTTGTTTGTATAATGTTACGGTCGACGGAAACAAATATACGAAGATAGATCCGGATGAAGAAGCATATATTGAATATGATCTGGAAGTTGACAGCAGAGATTTCATATATATGTATCTGGATGCACCGGCGATTCAGAGTACCAGACTGACCGTAAATGAAATGGAGAAGCTTACGTATTTTACACCTCATGATTGGGGCATTCGCGAATGCGGATATTTTAATGAAGGTACAAAGGTCCCGGTTCGCGTATATTTGGAGCAGAATGAAATAGAAATTACGCAATACTACTTCTATTATGAAAATAGAGATGTATTGGAGAAGTGGTACGCAGATGCTTCCGCAACATTATGTACTACAGACAAAGTCACATCCTCCCATTTGGAAATGGAAGCGGATGTTGATTCGGATGCGTCATGGTTTGTTATGACGATTCCGTACGAGAAGGACTGGATTGTAACCATAGACGGAAAACATATTACACCGGTAAAGGTAATGGATACATTGATGGCATTTCCTGTTACGCCCGGGGTACATAGCATATCATTAAGGTATATTCCGATAGGATTAATTGTAGGAACACCTATTAGTTTTGTAGCCCTGATTACTACATTTTGTGTTTTTTTCTTTACAAAAAAAACAAAAAATACAAGTGCCAAAAAATTGTTAAAAATAAGGCGATAAAAATTGAAAAAAGGTGTTGACACTGCCTTTTTTTGATGATAATATAACAAAGCTGTCCGCAATGATAGGGCAGAAAGATCTTTGAAAACAGAATAGTATAACCAACCCTGAAACATTCTTTTATGATTTCAGAAACGTTGAACCAACAACAGTAAAAAATGGAAACAAAGCCAGCAT
>JAZLJS010000054.1:0-1138 GCA_045617945.1 Lachnospiraceae bacterium | reverse complement strand
CCATTAGTAATATTTTAATCAGGTATTAGTATAATATAGCCAAATTCTTTGATTATTGTTCTTTCGGTTTTATCATTTTTATTCGACATCATTCCGCAAGATGACATCATTGACATGAAAATCATCAGTGTAAGGACAATGGAGATAACTTTGTAGTTTTTCATATTCTATTTCTCCTTGTCTGAGTTGGAGCATTTTGAAGATAACTCCATCTGACCAATTTCATTGTAACATGGATTTGAGAATTTGTCAATATAAAAAGCAACAGTTTTTTTACATTTGTAAATATGGAAAGCCGACAATCTCGTGTTAATTTTTTGCGGAGGTGTGATATAACGAGGCTGGATGGATGTAATGTTACTCTATCTTATCGAACGGAGTTTCAATGCTATCCTTTCTTTCGTTCCATTCGTTGTTGTGTTGATTTGTATTTTGTGATTTGTGAATTTTCTTGTACCCCATTGCAAAATCCGTAAAAATAGTATATAATATAACTGTGTGGAATGTGAGGTGATGAGAAATGCCTGAAAATCCGCTTGGGGAATCCATCGCGGCAACGGAAGGGGAATCCGCGTATGACGCGCAGGCAAAGCTGCTGCTTGGAAACAAAACGATCTTATCCCATATTCTGAAAAGCTGCGTTTCCGAGTTCAAGGATTATTCCTGTGAATACATAGAACAGTTCTGTATCGAGGGGGAACCGCGTATCGGCACCGAACCCGTGGAACGCTTTGGACGCGGAAAGAATATTGTCGGCATGAATACCGAAGATACCACGAGTACCGAGGGAACGCAGTATTTCGATATCCGGTTCTACGCGACGCTTCCGGAATCCAACGAAAAGATCGGTCTCATCATCAATGTCGAAGCGCAGAACAAATACGATCCCGGCTATTCCCTTGTGCGACGCGGGCTGTATTACTGTTCCCGCATGATCTCCGGACAGCATAATACCATTTTTGAGCATGAGGATTATAACCGTATCAAAAAAGTATACTCCATCTGGATCTGTCCGAGCGCGCCGGATGAACGTGCGGATACCATCACAAAATACCATATCGCAGAGGAATGCGTCAAAGGGCAGTCGAGAACGGAATTACAGCATTATGACCTGATGAACCTGATCCTCATCTGCTTC
>JAZLJS010000053.1:0-1525 GCA_045617945.1 Lachnospiraceae bacterium | reverse complement strand
CCTGTATCCAGAAAATAGCATTTCGGAGTTTTGACAAGACGCTTGCTGATGTTGCTGTAGTACGGCTTGAGAATATATATGATCCCCGAACGCTCCAAGATGGCGACCCATTCCTTTACCGTAGGTGAGGATACGCCGATTTCTCTTGAAATCGTTTCGTATACAAGTTCCTGCGCTGTGTTTGCAGCAAGATAGGTGACCAATGTTCTGAACTCGTCCAGCTTTCCCACCTGCTCGAGTGCACTCACGTCACGCTCGATATACGTATTCATATAGCCCGAATAATACAGATCACGGTCCATGGTTCTGTCGCTGACAAGCTTTGGAAGACCGCCCAGAAAGATGCACTCAAAGATTTCTTTGAGTGTTTTGCCATCGGGCTGCCTGCTTTTCAGCACTTCGATTTCCGGCATGAAAGGAACGGAATCACGCCCGTCGATTTCCCTTTGGGACATGGGAAGCATAGTGAAGATTGCAACTCTGCCCGCCAAAGATTCCGATACATTCTTCATCATGACAAACTTCTGCGAACCGGTCAGCCAGATCATTCCGTTCGGATCCTCACCGCGATCGGAAGCATTGTCCACAAGGTCCTTGACGGCGAGCAGAAAGGATGGTACGCGCTGGAATTCATCGATGAGCAACTTGTGTCCATATGTTTCAAAGAACAGCGCCGGATCGTTCTCGGCGAGCCGTCTTGTTTCAAGCCGGTCAAATGACACATACACGCGATCGGATTCCGAGATATGTTTGAGCATGGTAGACTTACCGGTCTGCCTTTGTCCGCAGACCATCACGACCGGATACTGCGTGGATGCTTTCAAAACCGCTTCTTCCATATTCCGCTTGATATAAAACATATATTACCTCACATCAAACCGAGAAATCTAAAGTCAACTTTATTATACTCGGTTTATGACAGATGTCAAGTGTATTATACTGCGTTTCCGGACAGTCGGGCATACTATCAATCGTTATTGCAACCAATTTTCAGAATATACCATCATATGCTTGCCATTTGTAGAAATCAGAGTACTCGATTTGTGACGGATAGCAAATGAGTTAACGTAATCCTGCATCGACATATTCCCGAAAATATCCATTTCATAACCATATTTCCTATAGCATTTAATGTTTGTGTGTACAAGATTATTACTATCAATTGTTTTTGCAACCAATCTTCAAAATATACCATCATCTGCTTGCTATTTGTAGAAATCAGCGTATAATAAAGTTAATTATTGTAGGCTTGGAGCAGACCAAAGATAGCAAGAGAAGTGTAGCTGAAGTAATACAACAAGTCTCCAAACAGTATACCGATTAGTTCCTCTCTATCAATCGGAATGCAAAACGCTAACCATATTACTGCTCTGACTACTATTTTGGGATCCGAATATACCGATTCATCCCATCCGAACCCGCTTCCAACAACTGTCATAGCGTGGGCGTATTACCAAAAAAGACAATTTTACTGGACAAGTTACCGCCAAATTATGTTTACTTGTAACTACGCTCTATAAAAACA
>JAZLJS010000052.1:0-4366 GCA_045617945.1 Lachnospiraceae bacterium | reverse complement strand
TTCATATTCTACTTTTTCCGGGATGTCGGCATAAATAATGTTGGAAGTATAAGATATAACTGTCGCTGTGGTGTTTTCAGTGTCCAGTCGATACTTCAGTTGACTTTCTTCTATTTCAACATCTTCAGCAAAAAGTTGTGTACCCATCAGCGTCAGGAGGGCGAATAAAATAGTTAGTTTCTTCATATAATTTCTTCTTTTTACTTTCAACAATATTCTACTATTCACCAATAAATTTTGCAGGATTCGCAAGGAAATCCACTAAATTAACGATGAACAAGCCGTCATCATTCATATAGGTCGGTTGCAGTCCATAAACGATAATAAGTTTACGGAAGCCATCGTTTAATTTGCGTAGCGAAGCAAATTCCTGATTGCGTTTTTCGTCGGTATCCATAGCAAAAGCCGATTGGACATATATGCGATTATATCCGCGGTTACACACGAAATCCACTTCTAATATACTGCGCTGGCGTTTGCCGTCAGCATTCTTGTGCTCGCTATATATTTGTCCGACATCCACACTAAACCCAGCTTCTCGCAGTTCGTTATATAACAAATTTTCCATTATATGCGGCATTTCGGTTTGGCGAAAACCCACACGAACATTCCGTAATCCCAAGTCTTCAAAGTAGTATTTATAAGGAGAATCAATATATTTACGCCCTTTGATGTCATAGCGTACAGATTTTTCAATCATAAATGCATCTTCCATATACTCTAAATATTGGCGGATAGTATCTACGGAGATATTACTTTGCTTGACAGTCTTGAAGGTATTTTTCTCTTTTTATCTGCATTGCAAAAACATATTGCATTCGTTGATTCCGTGTAAATACACGCTTTTAACGGCTGCAAAATTACAGCTTTTTCCAACACAAACGCAAATTATTTGGCAAAAAACGAAAGGCAACAATATACAATTTGACCTTTTAATAACCAAAACAAACAAAACCTATAAAACCTTTGTTTATCTGCTGCCGAATCTCGCAACCGCTCGATGCTTATCATACAGAGCATCGGAGATGCGTAACCCGATGACCACCGATTAGGGGGAATCGGATAGGGAAGAAGAAAAGAGATTAATGAGAGATTGGTTAATGATTTGTTTCCCCAAAAGAATTCCCCTTGGCTTAATAAAGCATAAAAACATTATCAATGTAAGATATGCCATTTTGGGTCAAAAAGTAAATAATTACCAACCTTTAACCTTTCAACTTTACTCTTTCTTAAACTCCACCTTCTCCGGGTTGTAGAGTTTGATGGTCTTGTCGCCTTTCGTCACCTCGATGGCGGGGCAGTCCTCGCAAGGTTCGCCCATCTCGCCGAGGAACTCCTTGACGGGATCTGCGTATGTGCAGCTGAAATATCCGCCATGCCAAGGGGTCGTGCTGTTGACAGGCTTGTCTTTTTCCGTCCAGATGCAAGGTAATTCAAGAGATACCGGAGATTCTGCCGTGCCAAAGCCTTCGAATATGTCACCGAGAGCCATGACTCCTAAGAATGTAACAGATGTCGCGTTGGTGCAGCCGCTGAATGCACTGTTTGCAATATTCATCATCCCATTGCCGAACGTAATTGAACTCAAGCCGGTGCAATTATTAAAGGCATTATCTCCAATAATGTTTACAGAGCTTGGAATGGTTAATTCAGTTATGCTGGTGCAATTATTAAAGGCATTATCTCCAATAATGTTTACAGAGCTTGGAATGGTTAATTCAGTTATGCCGGTGCAACCGTTGAATGCATAATTTCCAATACTCGTCACGCCTTCCTCTAAATGGATGGAACTGAGGTTCGTGCAATCGAGGAACGCATTTATTCCAATACTTCCTGCTTTTACAGTTATTTCGGTTAGGGAAGTCAAACCTTTAAATGCTTGCGTTCCAATATCTCCCGCTTCAACAGTTAGTGTATTTAGGTTCTGCCAATTGTAGAATGCACGGTATCCAATCGCGTTTACCGTATTTGGAATGGTTAATTCTGTCGTACCGGCGCAACCGTCGAATGCCTTCTCTCCAATACTCGTCACGCCTTCCTGCAAATCGAGGACGCTGAGGTTCGTGCAACCCCTGAATGTATCCATTCCAATGCTTCCCGCTTTTACGGTTAGTGTGGCTAGGTTCTGCCAGTTGTAGAATGCCCGATCTCCAATCGCGTTTACCGAACTTGGAATAGTTAGTTCTGTCATGCCTGCGCAACTGTTGAATGCATCGTTTCCAATACTTGTCACTCCTTCATGCAAATCAAAGAAACAGAGGCTCGTGCAATTTTCGAATGCGCCATCTCCTATACTCGTCACGGTGCTTGGCCATACTATAGCCGTCAAGGTCGAACGGCTAGGGAATGCATAATCACCGACGCTCGTCACATTGCCTTCGAAAGTGATTATGCCATAATCGGCAACTTCATCGTACACATTTTGGGCATCAATGTAGGCTGCGCCAAAGACATAGTCCTGGACAGGCGTTATCTTCTGATGGTCAGACGACCGATAGATAATCTGTTTGCTTGTCGGTGTCGGCAAGGGGTTTGGTTCTGTGTTTTCTTGTGCTTGTGCCAATCCTGCGAATAATGTCAGGAGGGCGAATAACAAAAATGGTTTACGCATAAAAACTTTTTTTATAATTTCTCTAATATTTCTGCCTGCAACAGGAATGGTATTACACCGATATACGCGACACCGTCTTCATCCACGCGATAGCGGCTGCTGCCGTCCAATATCACCATCTTCCGGAAAGAATCGGATGTGTGACGCAGAGAGAAAGTCTCCTGTGCGCGTTTCTCGGGAGTATCTACATTCAACGCAGATTGGATATATACTTTTTCACGCCCGGTATTCACCACAAAATCGATTTCATATTGGGACTGTTGCTGTTTGCCGGCCAATGATTTCTTCACCTCTACCACCCCGACATCCACACGATAACCGCGATGAACCAATTCCGAGTATATAAGATTCTCCATTAGGTGCGAACGCTCCACCTGCCGGAAATTCAGTCTTGCATTACGCAGTCCCAAATCCGTGGCGTAATATTTCCGTATGCTTTCGAAATATCGTTTTCCTTTAATGTCAAAGCGGTCAACTGCCTGTATAAGATAAGCATCGCAAAGCATATCCAAGTATCCCTTGATTGTTGAATCGGCGGTCGGTTTACCCATGATACTGCCGGTTGCATTCGCCAACTTATGAGGATTGGTCAAACTTCCGACTGCTGAATAAACGGTGTCCGTGAGTGCGTCAATGATGGTGTCGTCCTTGAGGTGATAACGCTCCACAATATCTTTGAGATAGACATTCTTGTGCAAGTCCGACAGATACTTCTGCTTCTCGCGTTCGTCTGGTTCCAATACCGCCAACGGCATACCGCCGAAGTCCAGATATTGCTCCAGCGCATCCGCTTTCTCCAGACCGGAAACAGGGTAATACTCGGCAAAAGTCAAGGGGCAGACACGAATCTCGGAACCTCGGTCGCGGAAGTTGGTGACAATGTCGGCCGACAACATCTTACTGTTGCTTCCGGTGACATACACATCTACATTGGGCAGTGCCATAAGGCTGCTCAACGTGTCGTAAAAAGTGGTGTAAAGCAATTCGCGGTCTTCTTTCGGGACGGACTGTATGTCGATGTCGGTATTCCGCACTTTATATGAGCGCTGTATCTCGTCGATGAAGACGTAGTATTTACGCCGTTTGTCATTAGTGCGTTCGGCTATGTATTTATGCAGGGCAACAGGATTGCGGTAGAGTGCGAAATCGTCTTTTTCCAGATCAATCTCCACAAAGCAATCTTCCTTGACACCTTTTGCCATGAGATATTGCTTATAGAGGACAGATAACAAATATGACTTGCCGCAACGACGAATGCCGGTGATTATTTTCACCTTTCCGTTCCAGCTTTTGTTCTCTAATTGCTGTATGTAGTGTTGACGATCTATAACCATACCACTTCAAATTTAGTCACATATTTCACATAATTTGTACTACTTCGCATTGCAAAAATACTACATTTTTCCACATGCTTACGAAAAATCAGCAAGATATTTCTGTTACTCCTAACCTCCTAACCTCCTAACTTCCTAACTTCCTAACCACCTAATCACCTAATCACCTAACCACCTTCACTCCTTCTTAAACTTCACGCTCTCCGGTCTATAAAGTTTGATGGTCTTGTCGCCTTTCGTCACCTCGATGGCGGGGCAGTCCTCGCAAGGCTCGCCCATTTCGCCGAGGAACTCCTTGACGGGATCTGCGTATTCGCAATTGAAATATCCGCCATGCCAAGGTGTGGTGCTGTTCACCGGCTTGTCGGTTGACAACCAGGTGGAAGGAATTATGAGGAATCTCTTATAATCTCTTTTTTCT
>JAZLJS010000051.1:0-71996 GCA_045617945.1 Lachnospiraceae bacterium | reverse complement strand
CCGATGGGATGTAATTTATCAACTATCGATTTTGAATTGGTCCCGCCAATCATCAACTATCCCTCTTAAACATATATACGGTAATATAAGGCATCATATTGTTATGCGCCGAACCACCGCCTACCGATGATGATGTTTTAGACCCGCCTGTTTCAACAACCGTGCAGGAAGCTCCCCAATATCCTTGACCAGAACTTCCCCTTATCCCCACATCATGCGTATGCGGCGGCAAATTGCTTGTTGTAAGTGTCACGGTTTCGCTACCGCCCGTCGAACCTGCGCTATGGCTCGATGATACTCCAAGAAGTGTTCTTCCGCTGGCATATGATGACCACGTCGTTCCAGGGAAGTAATTAGATGGGTTTGTCGAATTGGTCGAAATGAAAATCGAACCGATAGGATAGACGGCATCTACCAAACTTGTCATCGAGTTCGCTTTACCAATCAATCAATACCCTCCTTCTATACAAAAAAAAGAGGGTGCTTTCAATGTGTTTAAAAAAGTCTTTAACTTTCTTAAACACCCCCCCCCCAACGCCTTAATCAAAAACCTTACTGTATATGATTTCGGCTGAACAGTCGATGAATTGCCGTAAATTGAAGAAGAACGGGAGGCGTCAAAATCGAAACCGTATTGTTCGTTATCTTCGCCATTATTCATTCTGCCACGACGGTCATATATAGAACCAAAAGCACCCCACCCTTTTGTTCCCCAACTACCGCCGTATTTGTTTGACTGTCCATTAAAACTTCCCGTTATATTTGGCAATCCAGCATCTTTTGTTTGTTTCGGTGTCGTATATCCTTCCAGGAATCTGTTATCGGTCAGTTTCGGAAGTGTCGTGGAACCGAGAACCGAATATAATTCTGGATATGTCGATGACGAAAATGTCGAACCATCGCATAACAACCAGCCAGACGGTGTATTTGTTCCGATATAAGATATAATTGTTCCAACGGGAACTCCCGTATCAATTTGTGCGTTGGTGCTTCCTTCCATATTATCACTTTTCATATCCGTATGAAACGGTTATTTGTCCACTTGGTATTGTTTTTGCGTATATATAAATTCCACCAGACAACGAATCGCAAACAGGCGAGAAATTACCAGATACCGCTTCCGTTTCCAAAAAAGCAATCGATGGTCTGCAATTCGCATCAATCCCCGATACCGATACCGTTGCCCTATAAGGATAATTTGCCGTCCCTTCCGATTTCCAAGCAGATGTTGCGACATTTGCCGTCCCATGCCCTCCTTTCGCCTGATATAACGCATCACCCGTCGCTTTTACGATTGCTTCCCCGTTCTTTGACGGACTTGTTCTATATGGGATTTCGACATATTTTGCGCCGTCTGTTTTTGTTGTGACTATCAATTGTCCAGCATTTCCTATACTGTCATCGCCTGGCTTGAACGATGCCAGCATAACCGAATTATGGTCGGAATTAAGTGTATATCTTAACAATCCAAGACGGATTCCTTCGGCATCCGTGCAGGTTATGTTCCTATTGGAACCTACTGCCGTATCCGAACATTTTATTGAAATTCCATCATTGAAAGTTTTATCCCCGTCTATGACTTCGTCGCCTGTTTTATGGACTACCGCCGAATCGTTGGCTTTCGCATTTATCTGCGATTGATAAGCATTATAGGTTGCGACCTTATCAGACGTGATGCCAGAATTGATGGCATTCATCTGTTCTTGGGTAAATGGAGTATCATTAATCTTATACTCCGCACCCCAATCGTCTTTTGAGTATGCGTTTTGTCTCGTATCCAATTCGTACTTATATCTCCAAGTCTGACCAGAATGCGTTTCGTCAGCCAATACGACTATGTAGTCGTTTTTGGTCGGTGGTATTCTGAATCCAGATTCTTGTTCTGGCACCGATGCCCAAGTATCCCACGAACCCAAGAAGTTGGCGGTAGCCGTTTGGACTTTATCATTAACATAGTTTTTAACTGCCAATCCTGTCGGATATTTTATATTGGTTGCGGTGGTATCGTCAATCTGATTGACTTTATTTGCGACATCTTCTTTCTTATCTAATTCCGTCTGCGTGGCGGTGCTGATAGGTTTGTTCGCATCCGAAGTATTATCGACGTTGCCCAATCCGACCTGCGATTTTGTGACCGAGTGCGGATTGTTTTTATCATCGACATGTCCCGTAAATCCTTCTTTCGTTGCGTATTTCTCGCTTATCGGTGTTCCAGGATTGCCTTCTGCGTCTGGCTCTTCGTCGGATATGGCTCTCTTCGCACCATCCACCAGCACAGGAGTGGTTCCGTTTTTAAGATAGTCGTATTCCGTTGCCATTTTCACACCTCACAGCGTGACTCTCGTAAATGTAAGATTTTCCAATTTGACTTTCAATTCATCCGAGAAATCATTGTGCGACAGTCCCATGCCTTCGACAGCATCCACCTTGCTGTCCCACGTTTCTTTCTCTTCCGTCGTGACGTGTATATCTCCATCGATAATGTGGTCGCTGAATGCCGATATTTTCTCCGAAGTTGCGCCAGAGTTGAGTGCTTTCAACTGTTCTTCCGTCAGTGCCGTTTCGTTGATTTTGTATTCCGCCACCCACTTGGACACGTCGTAAGAACCGCCCGTCGTGGTGTATTTGTATCTCCACGTTTCGTTGGAATGCGTTTCATCTGCGAGAACGACCAAGTAGTTGTTATTGGTCGGTGCTGGAAGTCCAGCATCAGTAAATCCCTGTTCCGCAGTGGGTATCGCAGATTTGGTCGCCCAAGAACCGTCGAAGAATGCGGTTTCGGATTGTATCGAAGAATTGACAAAATCTTTAACCGCTTTGACCGATGCGTAATGCGTATCGTCGGCATCTTCCATCGTGGTGACGAGTGCGTTGTCTTGTTTGGCGTCAAACGCAGTTTTGAGTTTTGAGTTATCTTCTGGATTGCCAGCAATATCCTTGAACTCGATAGATACCATTCCAGATGCGGAGATTTCATCCATTCCAGATTCTTCATCGTAAGTGATTGTGATGTTCGTTCCTGGTTTGAGTTTTCTCTGTTTGTTATTCACTTCGGTTTTGGTCGCATAGGTATCTTCTATGTTCTTTCCGTTGATGTCGTCCCTCGCACGGTATGCGCCATCCACCAGAACTTTCATCGTGCCGTTTTTCAAATAGTCGTATTCTTCGTTTGCCAATTTGCTCATAAGACCACCTTCTCGAAATTGATGTTTTTAACCTGTTTATTGATGTCCTTCTGGACTGCGTATTCGTATTTTGTTTTGTCTTTAAGATATTCTCCTTTCTGTCTTTCTTCTCTATTGACGTAGATGCCTATGTCATTGTAAATACCAATCAGCGTTCCGTCGCTGGTAGGTCTGTCTGCGTGCAATTCTATCGGAGGTATCGAATCGGAACCGTTGGTATCATTTACTTTGACCAGTGCTTCAAGACCGTCGCCCGATGCGAATTTCAATTCCGCACCAGTATTGTCGTTGCCGACATAGGATTTTCCGTTTGTGCCACCGACTTCCTTCTCCGTGCGGTTGTTTAATTCATTGTTCAACGATGCGTTGTCAGTTGCGTTTCCAGCAATCTGTTTGAATTGGACTTCGGTCATCCCGCCGATTGGAAGTTCAATCCATTTGTATTGCGATGAACCGATTGACTGACATTGATAAAAGCGATTGGGAGTAAATTCGCTGGTCTGTAATCCGCTGTAAAGGATTATGAGATTGAGATTGTCGATTGTCGCTTCGGGCATAGTGCGAAGCGAACCGATTAATCCGCCCTGTTCGGAAGATTCTACCTTCCCATCAACTTTAATGTCGGAGTAATGCGTAAAATCTGTTGTCATCGAATCCAAGATGTGATACTTCGTATATAAGTTTGACTAAAATAATAAATATGATATTATTTATTACGGAGGTTTCGCTTATTTCTTATCCTTGTATCTTACCACCAAATAAACGAATGCCATGATTATGAGAAATGCCAGCATCGTTCTGAAAAACACAAAGGCGATTGATTCCATAATGAGTAATGGTTTTATTACTATATCAAACAAGTGGATGGGCAAATAATCCCAGGAGAGAATTATTTTCTAAACACTTGTTGCGCCCAATATGGAAGTTCCCGCACCCCATCCTTATGCGATTGATGTCATATGTCAGATAAAATATAAAAAAATAACGTGGGAATTACCCCACTAAACAAGTTTAGTGTTTTTTCAGCATCTCGATATAATCGATAAGGTACGGGTCTTTATCGGTTTCAACCATGCTGACGAGTTTCATCAATTTGGCTTCATCGATAAGTCCTTTCGCTTTTGCGATTGCTTTGATTTTCTCGACGACTTCGGGAGATTTGGCAACGACGCCATGGAGAAGTTCTGCCTGTTTTTTGTTATAAACGGTGCAGGCATATCCATCCACGACAGGATGCCAGATGTATGCGTCGATAACGTATGCGATAATCGCACCTATTGCGAAACACATGATGAATGCGAAACCATTGTCATCGATGACCACATCAGTCAAGAAAAATCCGAGTCCTTTGAATGTGAGGATATACGAAACGATACCCGCAAATACAAAGGATACGACCAGTGCTATGACATACTTGATGTCGAATTTAAGGTCTGCCTGGTTATGTTCTTTCTTGTATTCCTGGAACTTAAAGAAGTATCCGACGAACAAAGTAAAGATTATACCGAGGGCAAGTGCCACATAAATCCATTCCTTTTCGAGTTCGAAAATCATTCTACCACCATTAATTTCTGCCATCGATAACAGCGCAACCAATCCAGCACCCAATCCAGCACCCACCCTCGCACCACTCCGACCAAAAAGGGAGAGGATGGCAGTGCCGATTGAAATCGAATTTATTAGCGATTGCGCATTATTCGTCGGCATGACAACTTATTAGTTTTTTTATATAAAAAATTGTCTAAAATATTAAATATGATATTATTTATTCATCACTCCGTTTTTGATATTGCTACAAATGTAAATTCATCGGTTTCCGTCGGCACCCTGCGAAGTTTGATTCTGACTCTGTTGCCGTCGAGGACAAACACTTTCGCATCTACAAATTCCATGCCGTCGTCGGTTGCATGCGTCTTGCGTATGGCATAAGTAAATGTCGTGGTGTTAAGTCCGTGCGTGAGAGTATAGACTTTATCGGTGAGGTTGCCAAATGGTATTACCGCCTGTCCGTTTGACTCTTCGTTGAGATTTTTATGAGCAAAAATCGTGACGGTAAATTCATTGACTTCCGTCGGAACGTGGTCGAGAACGATTTTCACTTTTGACGAATTGACTACGAAGGTCTGTGCCTTAACAAATTCGAATCCATCGTCGGTCGGCACCGATTTCTTGATGTTGCAGATGACATCCAGCGAAGCGAGAGGGTGCGTTATTTCATACGTTCTGTCGGTCAAATTGCCGAACATTTCCGTATATGCCAATATGGTTTCGCCACCACCGCCACCGCCCGTCAGGTCTATTGTTTTATCTTCTTTCTGATTGACCGTAAAACTGCCCATTTCCACACCATTTTGACGGAGTGTGATTTTAGCGTCATTCGGTGCTGGAACTTCTATCGTTTTATCTTCTTTCTGATTGACCGTAAATGATTCTTTCATATTTCCAGACGTGATGGTTATTCTGCCATCGTATGCTATCGTTCCTTTTGCGTCTGGGATTTCGACGTAAAACGGTTCCTGATTGACAAGACGGAATACCAATCTTCCACCGTCGCCACCCGCCTTCCTTTCGTATTCGACAGGTTTAATCAGACCGTATTCCTTCCAGAAGTTAAGCCATCCGAACAGCGATGGTTCCATTCCTGGATTAAGACCACCGCAACCGCAACGTTCCACCTGAACCGATTTCTTGTATGCTATGCCGTCGAGATTGGACAAAAGATATTCGGTTTCACCGAGATTGACGACATATCCGTCAAATTCGATGTCGCTTTTCAAAAGAAGTATCTGATACTCCAATCTGTTGTTTTTAATTCTCGACGTGACTTCCCACGGTATTTTAAATTCGTATCCATCGAACTTGTGTTGCGAGTGCGGAGAATATACCAGCGGTCTGTTTTTACAGTCATATACGTTGAAAATAATATACGGTGTGTATCCTTCCGTTTCGATTATGTTTTCTGGTTCATATGCGAAGTGTAAAACTGTTGATAATGCGTCGCCTACCTGACCAGCGTATTTATGTTGCTGATTCGTCAGAGTGCGTGTTTCCGTTTTGAAAAGACGGTATAATTCGACCATACGAATTGATGACGATTTTCGTATAAAGCATTTATTTCGCTTAATTCTTGCTATGGCAGATAGATGAACGTTCTTTGCGCAGGCATCCGCACGATTTCGTCAGACCGTATATCAAATTGAACGTTTGAACATAAGTTTTATTTCCGCAGTCGCACTTGCACAGCCAATAAACGTGATGGTTTTTGCTGGTTGCTTTTTCAACGACGGTCAGTCTGCCGTATTTGTGATTCGTCAGGTCGGCTGTTAATGGTCTGGACATAATCAAATATCATATATTTCCACAAAATGAACATAATGTGTTATGCCATCGGTATATGTCCCCCAATATTCAATATCGTGATACTCCCTTCTTTCCCAAGTGGTAGTTTCGGTGCGTATCGAATAATTTTCATACCAATGTTTATCTCCATCATCAGAAACCCTTTTTTTATACACAACCGTATTGCCATTATCTTCGATGGATGTATCTTCTTTCGGATTGGTCATATGTTGTAATGCGTTGATATAGGCATTATAATAGTCATCATAACTTTCGGCAGATGTATATCTGACATCGGTTTTATCCTTTTTGATTTTTGATTTTTCTAATGCTCTTGTATAAATGCCCATTTTATCTCCTTCCCCCCATTACTTCAATATAATGATTGATTCTGTCTGCGAATGAATATATTATTTTGCTTAATGTTTCATCCCTGCCACAATATGCTTTATCTATATCCGATGTGTCTATAAAAAATTCTACTATAATAGGTTTATGCGAAATAACGGTATCAAAATTAGATGTCGTATATATTTTAATTTTAAACGATTCTGACCATATTTCATCACGATAACCAATATGCTCAAATTCTCCGATATAAGATATGCTTTTTCCATCGGAATCCATTTCTGGATATATCTCCTTTCCATTTATTATAACATAATCTGGGATATTTATTGGCAACTTACATTCATAAGGCAATTCATAAGTGGATTTCTTTAATGCCCTGATGTATGCGCCCATACTCATCAATCCCTTTTTGAATATAAAAAAGGTGGGATTGAACCCACTGATTAGCACTCCTCCGTGTCGTCAAATTCGTCAAACGACTCTATGAGTCTGTCTTGAAGTTCCGATGGGATGTCGTCATACATTTCACTCTGCAAAAAGTCTTTTTTGCATTCGAGGAGAGTTTTTCTGTTGGTGTATGGTATCGGGTAGTGCGACCATTTACCATCCTTGTCTGGTGCCCACCAGATGCTGTAATCATTGTATGGGAATTTGTCGATTTTGCCGATAAGTTCCTTGTTGAGATAGATGTATGTTCCGAATTTGAATCCATCTTCGTAGTGCGATTTGAACTCGTAGTTCAATCCTGCTTTCGCATAATCGTTCAATATGTCGTTCAAGAGTTGTTTTCTGATTTCGGTTTTTGCCGTCATTTTCTTCACTTCTTTCTTTGTCGGCTTTTTTGCCAACAAAACATAATAGTCGTAATAGTATATATAATTATATGATTAATTATATTGAATTTTCAACCATATCCCACGATTTTACTTCGGTATCAATGAAATAACCGCCATCGTATTCTTTCAAATCAAAATTAAAATTGAATATGCTTCTTATCACTTCCAACAGTTCGTTTTCATCAACAGGGTTTGTTAATTTAAAATAAATTCTGGCACCTATTGAATCAATTTCGCCACGTATATAAGATATTGAAGTCGGTATTCCACGAGATTCAAAACTTGCATCGATTATGGGTTTGATTTTCTCCATCGTAGAAGTTGCTTCTTCGAGCATAATTTTCTTCTTTTCTTGCCCGTTTTTAATTCTTTCTTCCTCTATTTCGGTTTTTGTTTTGAACCCGTATTTCTTTCTCCATTCGCCATAAGTCATTTCTTCTTCTGCCCACGGGTTTTCATCATCTTCGCCTGGACCGTCTGGTCTCCAAATTCCCAATGCGTCAAATTCATCATCATAAACTACAAGATTATTTTGTTCTGCGTATTCAACACTAAAAAGCATTTCTTTGTTTTGTTCAATCCATTCTCTTGCCTCACGGATTGTTCTGAATTCAATCCAATCGTCTGGTGTTCTGACTTGGACTCTCATCTTATTCATCCTTGTCTTTTTCAACGCCCGAAGATACGCACCCATCTCTTTCCACCTTTTTCAACGTGATTTTGCCATCCTTTCCGACTGCTTTATATTCGTTGTCGAGTAAGAGAAGATACAACAAACCGTTTATATGTTTCGTATCCGACTGCGAGAATCCTCCCATAATTTTCACTTTTGCGTTATCTTCTTTGACGTTGTCAAAAGTGATTTGAAGGATATGCGTTCCGTAATGATAGAGGTTATAAACGGTTTTTCTGCCGTTTAACTTCTCTATAACGAAGTTGTCGTATCCCGCCACCTTTCTCTTGTCACGAGAAGAATGAATGGTATTAAATGCCGTCTGCTGTCCGACACCGATGCATCTGACCATTCATCTCACTCCCTGTGGCGACAGTATTTCTTCTATCTTTTTGAAAAGCATCGGGAGTAATTCCTTGTTGATGGTATCAGCCCTTACCTCATTCTTCAATTCGGGAGTATGAGCATCCGACGATATGTGCGAATCGCCCAACGTATAGATTCTCGCAACTTCCTGTAATGCGTAGCACGTTTTCATATAGTCGAGCAACTGCCAGATTTCTTTGTCGGTCAGCGGTGTTTCGGTCAGTTTTGCTTTGAACGTGTCAAAACAGTCATAACCGACTTTCGCATCGAAGAACATCGATTTGAAGTGGTCGTGGCTCATTATGTCTTTCGATGCCGACGGACTGCGGTTGTTCGTATAGGTTTCGACGTGTCCCAATCCCCAATACCATTTACAGTCCCAAGTCGGTGCTTCCAGCCAGTAATTGATGCCGTTTTTGTCATGACCGAGCAGGTAGATTACTTTGCCAAATGCCATTTTCTTCTGTTTCTTTATCATTGTTGCGCCTCCTGTCTGACAACATTGTTGTCGATAATATCATCGAACCATCTGTCCTTCATTTTCAATTTGAACATGGCGAGTTTTCCGACGTGAAGTCCGTCCAATGAAAATGCGAGAAAATGAAGGTCATCAGGGTAGGCATTATTGCCCGTAAGACCATAGACCTCGTTCATCTGCCTGCCCGTAAAATCAATCCATTTCTTGATTTTGCCGATGCCTTCTTTGTCAAGCAGTTCCTGGTATCCCTGCCTCCATTCTTCCAAATCTCCGCCAGCACCCGTAATGGTGTAAAACGAACCGCTGTATGCCTCTTTCAAAACTTCCTCGATTGCCATCATCGTTATTCCTCCGATAAAAAAGTGGGATTTCTCCCACTTAAACGGTTTTAGAACACCTCGATTTTTGCGTTGGTCAGGTCGATGACTTTGCCTTCCTGGACCGCTTTGACGTGGTCCCAATACTTCTTTCTTCTGTCGGCACCTTTTGCGATTATGCCGTCGTAGGACCTGGCGATAGAAAGCCCTTCCAATCTTTCAAGTCCTTTGATTGCCGATTCGACCATATTGTCGCCAGCCGTGCGGTGCGAGAAGTATGCCGTGCCTGCGTTGAGAAGGTCCCATGCGCTGACCGTATCGCCCTTTATTTCAGGGTTCAATCCGTTGATGTTCTCCTTAATCGATAAGACGTTGCTCGGATTAAGGGTTATACCCCACAGTGCGCATTCCGCTTCATCCAGCGTAAATGTGACGTTCTGCATCGCTTCCATCCTGTCTTTGAAAAGCGGGATTTTGTTCATGTAATCCTTGATGATGCCAGCAAAAGAACTGACCACATCCGCCTCTTCCAAGTAGTGCTTCCACTTGCCGTATCCGAGGGTTTCTCCCCATGACATCAGATTCGAACAAATCTGCCTGACCGCAGTCGCCGAACCGCCGAATGCCGTCTGACCGTTGTGAGAGTTGTAAACTCTCATGCCCAACGCAAATACTTCGCCTTTGTTGAACTCGACGCCCATATCGGTGTTTGCGAAGAACGCCATGATATTCATCTTCCCGTTGTTGTCATACAACTTGCCGAAAACGGTGACTCCCGTATCGTCTGATGCGTCAGCGAATGCCGATACAATATCGTAGTGCTGGACCACCTCATATACCTTCGTTTTGACCGAGTATAATTTCTGGCTTTTCTCTCCGACGATTCCGAACAATCTGTCGTCGGCAACCGCTTCGCCGAACTCCATTTTGTCGCCAACCATCTGGTAGGTTTTCGAGTAGTTAATCGGCGATTTGAAAACTTTTTCGGGTGCCAATTTTCTCAATTCCTCGCTGTTCGAAAAATCGAGGTTTCTCAACGACTTCATCCACGTGCGGTTGTCATTAGAGATTTTGCTTTTTCTTCCAACGGATACGGGAGTGTATTCGTTGCCGTTCATCTGCTTGCCCACGAGTTCAAAGAACTCTTTTTCGGTAGCCAACATCTGTGCCATTTTTTTTCACATTCCTAATGGGTTTTAATCCCATAATACCATATATCCGTCATAGTATATATAATTATATGATAATTCATAATAATTATTATGATTTTTATGATGATAATATAATATCTATATTATAGATAAATGGCGGAGGAGAGTTTTTCTGTTGAATAGGAAAGTGAAAAATCTCTCTCCTCCATGCTATATAAGCACTTCCCTATTCGTAAAGGGTTTAGATTTTTACGCCAGAAAACGAGTATGTGTTGCCATGAGGAGTTTTGTCTGCGTTAATCATGGCAAATACTCCGCCCTGTTTTTTCAACTCATCATTACCGATTGCCTGTAAGACCATCTTTATCTTCCATGCCTGCGATTTACACGTTCTCTCGATATGCTTTTCATCATCATCCAATTCAAACGTAAATATGATAAATTCCGTATCCTCGTTTTTGAGGTTCTTCTCGGTCACGATTTCAAACGATTTAATCACGATGCCTCTATCGACAAGGTCTTTTATCGACATCACGGTTTTCATGTCTTCCATTCTTTTCTTTACTTCTGGTTCTTTGAACAAATCGACTAATGCTTTTGGCATGCGTTCTCCTCCTCTTCCAATGTTAAATTCTTGATTATCCTTGCGAGGTTTTTCATACACTCATCACAGATTTCGAGATTAAGCGGATTGATTTTGCCTACTCCGTAAGGAATCATAAGCCCGAGTTTTTTATTTTTCTCATCTAATACGCTGAAAGTCACCAGGTGGTAAATATCGTAGCAATCGGTATCATATTTCTTAATCTCTTTCTTACACATATCACAGAAATACTTGGTCTGTTTCATTTGTATCACAACTCCAAATTGATGTCATCCGCTATTTGTTCAAACAATTCGACCGCATCCTCATCAGAAAGTTTCTCAACCATTCTTTCAAGGAGTTCGTCGGCACCGATATGTTCTCTCATCTGTTCGAGCAGGTCAAATTTATTCATGATTATCCCTTATGATTTTTTTCAAATTCCTGATACATTTCTGTCGCCTTCATTTCGCATGATGCTATCGGAAGAAGGTCAAATTCTGCGACCATGTTTGGTATCCCACGCCCGCCGATTTCGATTCTCCCATCCCTGACAATGCCTTCGGCATCGGTTGGTATAAACGTAATGGCTACGCCAATATCGCCGATAAATCCTTCATACTTTATTTTGACGGTATCATTGTTATCTGGATTTAAACTGATTACCCCGCCAGCAACTTCCAGCACGCAGGGAAGCACCCAACCGAGTTTATTTTCAACAACCGATTTCTCCTGCCAATTCAATGGTCTAACATCATGATTGATGGTCATAACGTAATCGTAGTCGTTGCGGTAGAGATAGTCCATCATTTTCTCGTCAATCGTTTTGAAATCGACGATGCCTCTCCTGATAATCCATTCCTGTAAGACCGATAAGGTTTGCGGGTATTTTTCGGTCAGTTCTTTATATATTTCTTTATAAATATTGAACGCAACAACCCTGTCCTTCTGATGCGTCTGAACTCCTTTTTTGACGCAGGCGATGTAAGATTCAACCGAATCATGCTTCTTGTTATATTCGATAAAAATCGAATTTGCCATTCTGCCTACCGCATTGTCGTCCTTGACGTATAATCTCGCCAATTCGACGCAATGTTTTACGGTATTGCCGTACAATGCGAAAATCTGATTTTCTTCAATCATGTCTTTTTCACTTCCTATGTTGGATTAACCAACGAATCATAATATGCTACCTCGTATAAATAATTATATGATTGAAAGTGCGGAACTTCTCGGACCAGGGCGTCCGCAACCCTGTATCCCCCAACCAGAAGGGATATGAAAATAGACAATAGCGATTATCAATATTATCTTTATTATATTTACATCTATCCACGATTGATTGCGTTTTGAATATTCGACATGGTTTGCGAAAGGTCGGTTGCCTGTTGGACACCCCACCAATACTTTGACGTTCCAGCAGGGAATTTTCTTTCGTATGATGATAACGTCAAAAGATTGTTGAAGGTATCGGTTGGAAGGGAACCTTCCCTGCTTCTCGAAATGTTTTTTGCCCTGATTTCATTGACATCATCATATACTTCCGTTGCCATCGCAGAATAGTCATAAGTCCTAATCCAACCCTGACCTAATGCGGTTGCCACTATTTCTTTTACCGTATATCCGATTGATACCTGCGAATCCCGTATGTAAGACATTTGATTCTCGCACATCATGACGGCATCATTACGATTGAAAATAAAATCTGATAAATTCAATTTATTGCCCTGCTTTTCTCCATAATAATCGATTGATGCCCTATCCTCGACTATTTCGGTAAGTGTTTCATATTGTTTGCTTTCTTCGTTATATTGGGAATAAGATACTTCTATGACATTCGATACGGTGCTGGTGCTTTCATCGCCAGATTCGGCGTTGCCGACGACATCTTTATGCAAAGTCCCATATTCGGCAAATAACGTGATTGCGCCGTAATCGGTGGTAAAAGTTCCAGGCAATCTTTCTTTATCTTCCTCCGAAACCCGTGTATCGACGATGTAGCATTTATCTTCCGAAAACCATATTTTTGCGCCTAATTTCAATGCGCAGATTTGAAGCACCTTCCATGCGTTTGAACCGATTGGGAACGAAACATCGCCGTTCCAAATGTTATTCGCATTATCTATCCCGACCACGAGGGTTGATGACGAATTGCCGTAATCGATATAATTAATGGTACTGCCGTTGATAACTATGCCCTTTCTCAATATCTCCTGCATTATGCTCAACGGTCTTGTAGCCCTGTCGTATGCGGTATCGGTGGTCCTTGATTTTATCAACTCGCTTATCGCATAGGCGGTTATCGAGTAATCGGTTTTGCTCAACGAACATTTGGTGACGATGAAAATACCGCTACCATAGGCACTCAATTCAATCTGGCTTTTGCCTACGATGATATTATCGACCAAATCTGGCGCAACCGAAACCAATCTTTTTTTCGGGATTTTCATGGTGAGCATTTCAAACGGCTGATTTATCCCGCCCGTTATGGTATATTCCTTTACGCAATTTACTTCCAATTCATTGCTCATTATCAGGTAGGAGTTTAACCTCGATGCGTCGCTGATTGTTATATACATATCATTTAACAATCTCGTATATTCCGAATCGTTTGATGATGAATACCTGGTGGCATAAATCGAACCTACTTTTATGGTGACACTGCCAGAAATCATTTCTGGTTCTCCTGCCTTCCAATCGAATCTTAACTGTGAAAGATAAACGTTTAAATCATCGATTGAATCGTATTCTTCCGCCTCTTCGGTATCATCCATCGGCTGAAATCTTAACTTACAACCATCGGTCTTTAACTGCCATCTGTTGATAAATGCCGACAATCTGTTCATCCAGAATGCGTTGCTCCATGTCAATGAATCTTCCTCGTCAAATTCGGCATGCGGATTTACCCTGCAGAATCTTAATGTGAATGATTCGGTTATCCCGTTATCAAAAACAAAAGTGTTCTCGGCATGCATGGTAGGTATCGGTGTTTTTGTTATGCCTGATTTTAAGTTATCCTGAACTGATGATACGATGCCCAATTCGATAATTGTTCCGTCATCCCTATCTACCAACGCATAAGTCCCTTTATGGTAAATCATCTGTATCTCACCACCAGAATAAAGCCGTCGCCACCGCTGTTTGCCGTTCCCTGACCATCACTCCAAAATTGTTCAATAAAGAGTTCAGTTCTCCATCCAGCACCACCGCCACCGCAACCCAATTTGCCAGCACCTGCGTTTCCGTCAGACGTTCCGTTGCCTCCTTTTACATCATCTGATGACGTAAAGAGTTTATAGGCATTTACGATATTCTCATCGGAACCAGCACCACCGCCACCGCTTCTCCAATGTTTGCTATCGCCTAACGCACCAGAGTAGTCGCTGTTATCGCCAGGATTACCAGGTTTGCTTCCATCGCCTTTAACACCGCCCTCATAACTCCAAACATAATCGAACCTTATCTGACCACCTCTACCGCCAGAAAATCCATTGGCACTTCCAGGGTTGCCATCGCCAGAACCGCCAGCACCTCCATTACGCCTTCTGCCTCCCGCTTTGCCTCCATCACAAATTCTTTGTATCATATCGCCACTTCTGCTGAGTGTAAAAGAAGTGGTCCCACCGTCATTGTCACGACTTCCTCCCTTGCCTATTTTACATCTTAATTCCACCTCTTCTCCTGGTTGCCATGTATAGTGATAAATTATCGACGCACCAGAACCGCCACCGCCACCGCAGTATCTCACGCTGTAAAAATATTCTTCATAATCGGTCGAACCTCCGCCTCCGCCTCCTCCGATTGCGTAAATATCGATACCGCTATATTCTGATAATTGGTCTGAACCTATTACCACTTCTCTTTCGGTATCGGTCACGAGGATAAAACTATCGTATTTTGCCCAAATCGCATAAAGGGTAATATCTTCTTCAACCTCAAACCTGCCAGACGGCGGATACATGGGCATCGGTTTTGACGGCGTCGGTTTGAAGTCTTTATCGGTGTCCCATCCGATACATGAACATGTTTTGCTTATGGCGGTGGAGTACCATAACTCTGGAACGTAAAGATTAAAGTTCAATCCCACTGGTCTGGTGTATTCGGTTATTTCATCTTCTCCCCAACCCATTCTTTCAAAATTATTCGACAATTTAATCTTCGCATTAGGTATCGGCGTGCTTGCCGATATGTATAATGTTCCTACCGTAATCTGCATGTCGCCAGAAATTACCTGCGATGTCGTATTCGTTTTAGGAAGCGATAACGACGTGAAATAAACATTATCGATTATCGTCGGATATTCGTCGCTATGTTCTGGGACTATCGACATCCTGAACCCGTTATGCATTCCCTGCCATCTATTGATAAAATTCTTTACTTCTTTTATCCATTTTTTATTTGACCATTTTGACGTGTCCAATGTATCGGTATTGTCTATATCGGTCGGATTTACCCTCGTAAAACTTATTTCATAGGTTTTGCCAACACCCATGTCATAGCATAACGACGATTCGAAACTGAATGTCATGATGGCATCCACATTCACCGATGAGTTGTAAACCAATCCAATCGACGTGATGGTTCCGAAATCAAATTCCCTTTCTTCATCGTTGTTTTTCATTCTCAAACGTATGCCCTTATCCGATGTAAGGTCGGTGAGTTCTCTGAAATATGCGACAAAGTTCAATTCCTGTTTGTCATCATCGGGCAGTCCAGGAATTTGAAGCGATATTGTCTGCGATGAACTTATTATGACCTGATTGCCGACTTCATAACGCCAGTGGCTGAAATAGTATCCTTCGTTTGAATAGGCAGATACGGTAAAATATTCGCCTACTTCTTTTATCGCTGGTCTTCCTATCGGATACTCTGGCGTGACATATCCGCCAATATCATCGTTGGATATTACGGTTATTTCCACCAATCACAAACCACCTCTCAACTGCGATAAGTTATTGGATTGATTGATGGTTTCTTCGATTTTATCCACGAGTTCCGAATCGGTATATCCGTTTATGTAAAAGTTATTGATGACGGTGGAACCTCCGTAATTCGATGTGAAACTTGAAACTTTTGACTTGGGTATGACAAATTCTCCTTCTCCTCCTTCCGCCACGTTAATCCAACTTCCGCCTGGCGAACTTTCGATATATCCTCCTTCCGCAAATCCCTTTTTACTCAATTCGTTGTAGGTCACTCCGCCGACTATCCCGCCGACCACACCGCCCGCTATGGCAGATACTCCTGGGATAAGTCCCAAGAATCCCAACGCATCGCTTGTCAGTTTATATGCTATATATCCCGTCACAACCGATAAAATGAGTTTAAGATGGTCGAATATCCATTTCCCCACATCTACGAGAAAGTTCAAAATGCCCTCGATTTGTGGCAGATGTTCCCTAATCCATGTCAGTACATCACCGACGAAATTCGCTATTTTGCCTATGAGGGTTCCTTCTGGTATCGCTTCTAATGCCATGATGACCGCTTCAAACATGAAATCTACGGCATTCGCTATTCCCTCCGTGAATAATGCGCCTATCCCGCCGTCTTCGTAAGCCATCATCAATTCGTCTGTGATGCCTACCGCCAATTCCATTATTTCGGTGAGTATCGGGACAAAAACTTCCGCCAACGCTATGCCGAAAGGCATCCAGACCAATTTTATTACGGTATTGAATCCTCCCATCAGGTCCTCCAATATCGGTGAAATTGACAATATCCTTTTCCATAACCCTTCGGCAATATCGCCGACGCCTTTAAACAATCCCAATATGATGGTTCCGCCCTCGACAAGTTTTCCTCCTATCTCGCTGATAAAAGACCTTAACTTCGATTGTTCTTCTATCTGTTCGCTGATGCCTTCGACTGTTTCTTCCTGTTTCTTGACCATCGGATTGTTGCTATCATCGGGACCTCCGCCAACGACTCCTCCGACATTTGAAATAGAAACGTCTGCGGTATTGAGAACGTCTTGAATAGATTTTGTAAATCCTTCGGCAAAACTGCTTATTCCTTCGTCATCGATTACGGGAATGATTTTTGCGACTAATGACTTCTGTTCTACCATATTATCTCTTCTCCGCACTAAACATCGTTGCTATTCCTTCGAGTATCATGCCGACTTCTTCCTGTCTATCGAGTTTCATGGTAATGGTCATTAATGCCACTTCTTCTTCCGTCAGGTTCATCCAATCCTCTTTCTTTCCGCCGTTTAAAAGGTAATTCGCATAGGTGCGAAGAAACATACCTTGTGGTGACTCGTTATTGTTGATGATACCATTTATATAGACTTCTCTTCCGACGTCACGGTTTCCGTCGGTTGAGAGTTCTGCAAAGGGTCGCATCCCCCCGACTGAATTTTCTTGACCTCGTTTATCAGGCGGTTAAACAATTTCTCGCCGTTTCCGATTTTGATACCGTCTAATTTATCGGTGAACTGCAAAAATCCCTGTAAGGAATTTTTATTGAACGGTGCTTCCCTGATATATGTCAAAATGCCATAAATCGCTATATTGCCGACATTCTGCGATTCCAGAACGGTCTGACCGTTGATGGTCTTATAATGCGATTCTTTCCCTATAAGATTGTTTATTTCATTCTTTCTGCTGAATGGCGGAGGTGCGAGAATTATCTGCCCTTCAATACCAAACTCTTTCAAATCCACTATGATTGATTCCATGCTTATTTCTCCTTGTTCTTGTTATTTATCGGGACCAGGTCTTCCAGACTGTCGGCATCCGATATGATTGTAAGTTTCAAATGGGAACCGAGTATTTTCGGACTATCGGATAATTTGCTTTCACTGTACCCAATCTGATATGAACTTACGTATCCATCATCGATTACCCATGTCGCACTGAATACCGATGTTGCTTCATCCAATGTCGATTTGACCGCACATATCGGTATCGGCTTCAAATTCTTTTCCAGCGGTTCCAACGGCATCGGGTCCAATTTCTGACCACCGCTATACATCCTCTGCAAATAGTATTTAGGGTCGTATGTGGCAACGGTGGTATCGAGATTTACATCGGTTTTGCCTTCGATATAATTGGTATTATAACGTGTTCCGCATCCGATGGTCATGGCGGTATTGATGCTCATGCTTATGGTGGTGCTTTCTGTCCTTGCCACGGGTTCCAGCGATTCTTCGTCATCGCCCAGGTTAAGACATGACCATTGAACGAGGTCGCCGTCATATGCTATGTAATCGGTTTCGGCATTAATATCATCATCAAGGACAATGCGTTCCCTGCTATAATCATAATCGAGAGTGACGTCGATGGTGGCATTTCCAGAGGATTGGGCAAATGATATTTTCTTTGCGACCACGCCTACTATGAGTATCGTTTCGTTCTCTCCACCGCCTACGATTTTATTGAGTTGTTTTGCCTTGAAGCATATCGACGGCACTCTCTTACCGTTCTTTTTGGTAAAAACGTGTTTATTCGGCGCACCATCGGTTCCCAATGAATACTCGTAGGTGTCGAATACCGCCCTCAAATACTCCAAATGTTTATAGTCCATTTTGAACTTTACGCTACCAGAACCAGAGAATTTGTTATAATATCCTTTCTCCATGAATTTGTTTCCGATGCTGAATAAAGATTGAACCTGTGACGCTGGTTGTCTGCTGAAAGTCGTTCCAGCAGGGAACCTAAACCATTTCATTCCTTTATACTTATCATCTTCCCATATCTTCTCCGCAAATTCATCTTCAAAAGCAAATAATACGGATGTCCTCGTTATGCCTGTCATTGTTTCACCTCATCGCATTTTTCTTCCCCGAAGCCGTCTGATTTTATTCCGAAGAACTCTTTTACCAATGTTATCTCCAACGTAGTGTGATAGAACCCTACATATCCCGTTCTATATGTATCGGTCCCGATTTGGATGTAATCCCAATCATACTTATCTCTTCTTAATTTATAAGACCTACGGTTATTGAGCAATATGCGATAAATCTCATCCAGCCACCTGATGTTTCTTTCTTCAAGCGGGTTCATTACATCTATCGTCAGTCTATGCGTTCTCCTATATCCCTCATAATTGATGCCTAAAATCCTTTCGTTGTTATGACCAGCCGAATCATAAACATAAACGGAACCGATTTTGCTATTTCTCATCATCAATTCTGGCTTACAATACCATGTCGGGACCTCTTCCGCACCCAACGACCACTCTTCTTTGAGAATGTCGAGAATTAATTGTTTGTCATCGGAGAACCATGATTTAGCCATATAACGAATACACCGCACCGTATCTCTGATGTTGTCTTAATATCATATCTACTTCTTTCTGCATGTCCTTGATATTATTGTTCAATATCGACGATAAATCACCGCCCGTTCCGATTTTCGTCACGTACCACTGATTTTGAATTAATGATATTCCCGTCATCAGTGCGCAACATCTTTGTATATCGAAAGGCACAGGGTCGGTTTTGCCATAGCGGTAGGTTATTTTTATCGCATTTTCGGTATAAGACCAGGGAAGCCCGTTAAGATACAATTTTCCTCTTTCGTAATCAAACCAATTAACACCGCCAGGATTGTCTATTGTTTTGACCGATTTGCTAATATCTCTCCAAGTATTGCCTGGCGACCTTTTGTATAATTTATCTCCCTTACAGATATTCCATTCCCTGACGTTAGGAGTAAGTTCGATGAACCAACCGCCGTTCCTCCAATAATTTATTCTCAAACTGCTGTTATCTCTCCAATATGTGTTGATGGTATAAATCTGGTCTTTAACTTTATGCTCACGCCAACTGTCTTTTGTGAGCATATCGATTTCATTCATTTTTGCCATTATTCTAAAAATGATTTCCTTTCTGTTTTGAATATCGGCATCAGACGGTTTAAGGATTTGTTGCGTATATTGGTCCACGATTCCCATGGCATCCATTACCTGCTCGGGAGTACAGTATAATTCATCCTCGCAAATATCGTCAATAGATGCCCTGACCATCGAATGTATTATAGTTTTGCTTCTTATATAATTTTGCCATAAAAATAAAAAAAGGCGGGAGGCGGGAAGAACCATCTCTGCAAGGGGATGCCACGTTGGTCCCGCTTTCCCATTTATTCTTTCATCAGCACTATGGTATATTTGATTATATCGACATTTACTCCTTCCGTGCCGTCGGGCATAAAGAGTTTCAATCTCTGCGTGGTTATATCGAAGAATCCCGTATAGCCGTTATCCGCCTGAACGCCGAGAACGATGTCTGGTTTGAAATCCAATCTTAATGCGATTCCTCCCATGACGTAGTCTTCCTGCTTACATTCTCCCGATACCATAGCCGAATTAATCCATCCAACCCTATCGATTTTGTTGTAAGGGACTGCCATTCCAGGCGTCGGCGGAACGGGCGGTTCTGCGTACTTGAATGTCGTGAATTTGCCCAATTCTCTCGTATCGAATGCGCCCTCCATCACCCAATCCGAACCAGACACGTTGATTGTCATGGGATGACTTTCCGTTCCTATGTTAAACGTGTTATCCTCGGTCTTGAACTTATTGGCTGGCTTAAAGATAAACGCAGTTATTCCGAAGTCCTCGCTGAATGCGTTTTTGTTAATCTGTTCGACGCTGGCGGGTATCACTATCGTTCCAGACAGTTTCGGACATTCTGCGAATGCGTATTGGTCTATGACCTGGACACCCTGACCTAATGCCAGACTGCTTATGCCCGTTCCAGCGAATGCGCTATCTCCTATGATTCTGACGTTTTCTGGTATCGTCAGATTTCCGCCCAATTTCTCACAGTTGGCAAACGCACCGTATCCTATGTCTATGAGCATCTTCGGAAGTTTGATTGATGTCAGTCCAGAAGAACTGAACGCACCGCCAGAGATAATCATGACCGATTGTGGAATGTCGATATTGGGAACGTTAATCATCTCGTAGAACGCACCGTATCCGATTTTCGTTATTCCACTTGGCAAATTGACTTTTGTAAAGGATTGTCTATCGTTAAACCAATCTGGCGGAGATTCCATCGAATAATCCCACATTTCGCCCGTTCCCGTAATGGTGAGATAACCGCCTGATGTGCTATACTCATAGAACAGGTTATCACCGCATTGTCCCGTTATGACGGGTGTCGGCTCGAATACGAATGTCGTGTAGGGATTGGAGAATTTCTGGAATTTTTCCAATGTCGCCCAATCTGGCGCATCCACATTGACACTTACTCTGCGTTGCTCATCGACACCGATTGACAGGGAGTTTGCCACGAATGTCGGTTCTTCTCCCGTGAATATCAGGGTGTTTTTATCCAATCCATAACATCCGTAGAACGCATAAGCACCGATTTCTCTGACCGATTTGCCTATGCGGATGTCCATCAGTCCAGAGCAGTCGCTGAATGCGTATTCTCCTATTATAACGCAATTATCTGGTATGTTAAGTTCTCCCTGTATGCCGATGCAGTTGGCGAAAGCATTGTTGCCTATGACGGCTATTCCCTGTGGCAAAACCAATTCCGCCAACGCCCTGTCGGATGCGAAAGCATAAGCACCGATTTCTTTTATTGAACTGCCGAATTTGACTCCTTTCATATTTACACAATGTTGGAATGCGCAATCTCCGATTTTCTGTGCCTGTTGAATCACAACCGCTTCAATGCTGTCGCACTTATAGAATGCGTATTCCCCTATGTCGTTGAGAGCAGGACTGCTTATATCTATCAAACCGAACAGTCCAGGACAGTTGTAGAAAGCATAGTTTCCTATATGTTCCATCTTCGCAGGGAACGTGATTTGTGCCTTTATATTAAGGCACTGATAGAACGCATTGTCGCCTATGTAGAACAGGGTGGATGGCAGTTTCAAATCGGTAAATGAGCAATATTCGAATGCTTTATCGCCTATCTTTGTCAATCCTTCTGGCAACTCGACGGCGGTAAGTATGCTTATATCATTATACCAGGGTGCGTGTTCTCCATGTTCTTTGCCGATGCCGTAGTCCCACATGGCACCTGTACCGAAGATTACCAGATTTCCGACATCACGATAGTAAATATATTCAAGGTTATCACCGCACTTACCAGTGATGGGTTGCTCGACCTGTAATCCGTATGAGTTTCCAGCAGTCGGAGTGCCTGTAAATGTTCCAGAAGTCCCAGAAAACATATTCGTGACCGCCAATGTCGGAATTTCCTTCGGACATGTAAAGAACGGAGTTCCCGTGCCGTTCTCTTCTATCTTCAATCCAGAGCATCCAAAGAACATCTGATAGTAGCACATCGTCGTGAGTTCTGGTGCTGGAAGGTTCGGAACGGTGGTCAGCGAAATGCATCCGTAGAACATCGAAGAATAGCAGTTGTCGGCGAGTGCCGTGACATTGAGTTCTGGCGCATCGATTATAGATTCGCATTTCTGGAAGGTATTTCCGTAGCAACTTTTAGCCAGCATCTTCGCTGGCAATTCTGGCGCATCGGTCAATTCGATACATCCAGAGAACATCAGTTGATAACAGTATTGCGTGAGAACGAGTGCTGGCAATTCTGGCGAAGTCAGAAGTGTCGTACAATTCATAAACAATCTGTTGAAACAGTAGTCTTTCAATTCGGTAAAGTTAATCATGGACATTACATTACCATGACATTCCATTCTTCCAGAAATCTT
Source organism: Lachnospiraceae bacterium (assembly GCA_045617945.1). Taxonomy (GTDB): domain Bacteria; phylum Bacillota; class Clostridia; order Lachnospirales; family Lachnospiraceae; genus UBA2868. The sequence continues at coordinate 49,081 of JAZLJS010000051.1, read as the reverse complement.
AAAGGTAAATCTGTCGTTATCGGCGGTTTGAAGACTTAATTGGTCGTTCTCGTTCCAGACATAGAGTTTTTGACCCATCGGGACCGAAATAGTCTGTCCTTTGCTGTTAATCACTCTCGTGACTTTGATTTCATGTCCCGCCGAATCTTCAATCGTAGAAACATATGGAATATTGACCGCACTGTATTTCCAATCATTCCATGACTGTTTGTCAAACGAGTATTTAAGATGGGTTAAATCCACCTTGCCCGTTGTTTCAAACGATACCGAGCATCCTTCTTCCGTAGGCACGAAATACATATAATCGTCATGAATGACAGGGAGAACGAATGTCGTATGGTCGCCACCTACATAAGCATTGAAGTATTCTTCCGTTGCCCATGACGCATTTACATTGACCGTGACGGGATTGCCATCCGTTCCGAAAGCCAACGAATCTTTATCCATAGTCGCTGGTCCGCTGGATGCGAATGTGATGGTGCCTTTATCCAATCCATAACATCCAGAAAATGCTTCCTGTCCTATAAGACGGAGTTTCTCTGGGAAGTTTATTTCGGTAATCATAGGACAATTCTTAAACGCATTCGAACCAATCTGTTCGATTCCAGACGACAGATTCAATGTTCCCGATATTTTGCTGTTTTCAAATGCATTGTAGTCTATGTTGAACAGACTCTTCCCGAAAGATACGGTGGTAAAGCCCGCTCCAGCGAATGCGTAAAGACCGATGTCCGTGACGGTATCGGGTATCGTCAGACCGCCCGTCGTCGAAGAACATTCTTCCATAAATCTGTATCCGATGTAAGTCAGTCCTTCTGGCAGAGATACGGAATTGATTAAATCCCTATATTCGTACCAGGGTGCCTTATTTCCGTGTTCGAGTCCTTCTCCATATGACCACGATTCACCGCTTCCCGTGATTATGAGAATACCGTTGCTTACATCCAACTCCCAATAAAGTGCGTCACCGCATTGTCCTGATGGGTTTCCTTCCAGATAGTAATAAGTGCTTCCAGGCGTCGGGTCGTCCGTATATCCACCGCCCGTTCCTTTGAACATATCCTGAACCGAACCAGACGGTAAATTGGTGGGACAGGTGAAGAACGCAGTCCCGAATCCGTTGTCGTAGATTTTTAAGGAAGAGCAATTACAGAACATCCTTCCGTAGCATCCCGAAAACAGTTTTGCCTCTGGAAGTGTCGGTGTTTTCGTAAGCGATGAGCAATTATAGAACATTCCGAAGAACGAGTAAATGCCGAGTGCCTTACAATTCAAAATCGGTGCCTTCGTCAGTTTCGAGCAACCATAGAACATATACTGACAACCCGCTTCTCCGACGGATGTCAGTTCTGGCATTTCTGGCGGTTCCGTGATGTTTGCGCAGTCGCAAAACATATTGAAGTATGCGAAGTCCGAAATGTCCGATGCTGGCATATCTGGAGCCGATATAATCGCTGTTTCCTCGAACATTGAGCAGAAACAATACGGTGTCAGGGTAGCATAGTTAATCATCGACATTATGTTTCCCGATGCCGATAAATTAGACTTCGTGACGAATTTGAAAATCTGGTCCTGCGCACGTGACAACTCGTTGTTTTTGTTGCTCACATAAAGTCTGTCTTTTGCGTTGAGAGTTATTTCCGCACCGTTCCACGATACCCATTCCGCACCGTTGAGGGAATATTGTATTCCAGATACATCTACGGAACCAGAATGCACGTATGCTATTGCCGAGCCGTCGTTGTTGGCGGTAAAACATAATTCTTCGCCCGTCGGCTTCGGTTTGTCGAAAACAAATTCGGTGTTTGAATTGCCCAATTTGGCAAACGATTCTTCCGTTGCCCATGATGGTGCATTAACTTTAACCGTTGCTTTTTGTCCAGGATAGCCGAATCCGAAACAACCGTCGTTCAATATCGGCATGGTGTCGTTGGTCATGGTAAGCGAAGTCACACTCGGACAGTTGTCGAATGCGCCGTTTGCCACTTCTTTGACGTCGTGAAGATTGACTTCCGTCATTTTATCGCAGGTATAGAATGCGTTTGAAGATATTGAACATCCGCTCGGAAGCGACAGTGATGTGATGCTATGACAATTCGAAAATGCGCTGGCACCGACCGTTTGAACCGCTGGTATCGCCAACGTGGTCAATGAATCGCATCCATAGAACGCATAATCGCTGATTGTTATGAGTCCCAAACCGAAGTATATGTTCGATACTTTATTACATCCGTAAAATGCGTGGGAACCGATGGACTGCAATTTACTTCCGAACAGCAATGTTTGAACCGATGAGCAGTTGTAAAACGCATAGTCGCTTATACTCTCGCACCTGGACAAGTCTATGCCCGTCGTGAGTCCATTACATCCGTAAAATGCGTGGGAACCTACCGATTTTACATCCGTCGGATTGATGACCGTGATTTTCGAGCAACCGTAAAACGCATAATCGTTAATGGTTTCAACACTTGTCGGCAACGATACGGGTCCCTGTAAATCACATCCATTGAACGCATTGTGTCCTATTTTGGTTATGCCATCGGCAAACGATACTTTATGGATATATCCGCCATCCTTACTCCATGGTGTGCTAAACCCATGTTCCGATGAATTATAGTCCCACATTTCGCCCGTTCCCGTGATTTCCATAATTCCCGTGATGACCGAGTAGGAGTAGTAAAGTGTGTCACCGCATTGTCCTTCTATCTTCGGCTCTTCGAAAATCAATATGGTGTATTGATTATGCGGTATGTTCTCTTCCGTCGCCCATCCACCCGATTTGATTGTGATGGTCACGGGATGTTCGAAGTCGCCTATCGCAAACGCATCTCCTCCCAACTTCGGCTCGCTTCTGAACTCAAACGATTTACCGTCAAACGCATAACAGTTTTTGAACGCATATGCGCCTATATCCGTGACGGTGGCTGGAAGAACGAAGTCCGTGCCATATGACGAACAACCGCTGAACGCACTCGTTCCGACTCTCGTTATATCGCCTGGTATTCCCGTGACGGTAGTCAGAGCAGAACAACCGCTGAACGTTTCGTTGGGTATTTCTTTGACCGAATCGCTTAATCTCGCACTTACCAGCGATATACAGTCTTTAAACACGCCAGTGCCGAATGTCGTTATATTATTGGATACGAAAACTTCCGTGATGCCAGTACCAGCAAAAGCATTTGAACCGATGGTCGTAATGTTTTTTGCGAGATTGAGGTGTCCCGTTATTCCAGCACAGTTTGAGAATACCTGGACACCGATGTTTTCCAGAGTTTCTGGGAATGATAATGAACCTTCTATGCCCGAACAGTTTGAAAATGCGTTTGAACCGATGGTCGTCAGTTGCGAACCTTCTTCGAATTTAAGTGTATTGATTGAACGACAGTTGCTGAACGCACTCGAACCTATCGACGTGACGGTGGCTGGTATTCTCATTTCTCCGCTTAATTGAACATCGCCAGCAAAAGCATTCATTCCTATTTCGGTCAGTCCGAGCGGGAATTGTATGGAAGTAAGTGTCAGACAGTTTGCGAAGGTGGAACTTTTTATCTGGCTTAACGAACCTTCAAAAACTATGGATGTTATGCTCTGACAGTTTGAAAACGCTGATTCGCCTATTTCATTGATATTTATCGGTATCGTGACCGTTCCGTATATTCCAGTGCAGTTTGAAAATGCGTGCGTGCCAATCTTTTCCAATGTTGCGGGCAGAACGAGTCCTATCGTAAAAGTCATTCCGTTGAATGCGTATGTGCCTATTGATTTGATTGCGGTGGATACGTTGCTAAAATCCAATCCGTTAATCGTCGCCGTATCGGCATTCCAGGGTGCTTTATCTCTCAACGAATAATCGTTCATATACCCCGTGCCTACTCCGTCATAAGCAAAAGTCAGCGGACCAGCGACTTCGTTATCCCATATCGCCGTCATTCCGCCACCGATGTCAGCAGTCTGTTGCGTCAATTCAGACACCTCGCAGTCTTGTTAATCATAAATAGCCACCTACTTCTATCCGTTGATGCTTCTACATATTAATAAGGATTGCTAAAACAATATATGGTTGTATATTAAAAAATAAAAACGGGAGATTTCTCCCCCTTTAAAAGTTTTACTTGGTCTTGTTGCAGATTTTTCCATGTCCGATAAACTTGGTGCAACCCGTTTCTCCTCTCATGAGGATACCGTTGCTTTCGGACAGATGTTTGGTAAGCAACCATTCTCTCGTAGAGGCATACTCGACAGGAGTAATCATCCTCCAAAAGATGAAGCGAAGGTCCGTAAGGTAGGCATCGCCCATACCAGAACCAGGTCTGCCAGTGGTGGCATCGAAGTTCATGTTTCCATCGATAAACCACGGGACCTGCTTGTAGGATTTGAGTGCCATTCCGCCATCTCTTCCAGGGAAGGTCTTAACTCCGTTGAAGTCCTGTTGGACATAAACTTCATCGACCATGATGTGATTTGCTTCCAATTCCGCATTAAGTTTCTGTTGGGCGGTAAGCGAAGAAAGCCAAATTTTATTGTTCGGGTTTCCGCTGTCATCCCAAAAGATTGCGGTGTGTTCATAACAGTCATCAACCACGGATTTGTTGAAAAGACCGCTGGTGAAATCGACATAGGAATCGAAGTTGTTTTCCGCACCAGAACTTCTCCATGCGTAAAGGTCGGAATTTACTCCGCCGTAAGGAGATACCATTTCCGCAGTGATGGTCACGGTTCCGTAGGTCTGACCTACTTCCAGCGATGACGCAACAATCTTCGACAGCGGAGTGATGGAAGTTTCTTTCCCTCCGACGTTTGGCATGATTGCTTCGGTGGGTCTTAAAAGGTCCCTGTCCAACTGATTGGAATAACCGTTAATCATGTTATCGACGTATTGGTCATACGCAATCGTGTCATCGTAGGATTCACGTGCCATGAGTCCAAGACCGTAGTCAAATACAAACGGAAGGTCCTTGCCAGGTTCCCTGATTTCTTCAATCGGTGCCTGAACGGAGTCTGGTATTACTCCATCCTGAACAGTTCCAGCACCTATCGGAGTATTGGTCGGCTGGTCGTATTGAATCCTTACGCCTTCATGCTGATACGGAAGTGCGCCGATTACGGTAAATGCGTTATTACAAGAGAAAACACCGAGAGTAATCTCTTTGCCCATGATGGCTCTAAACGCACCATCGGTTCCGTAAGCGACTCCGCCTGCGGTTTTAGTCAGTCTAAAACTCATATCGTCGTAGAAGTCTTTAATCAACGCATTAGTTCCTTCCGCCGTTTGTGGATAAGAGGTTTCCCACTTATTTCCAACTTTTTTTATGTAGCCCAATCTCTCGGGTCTGCCGTTTCTTCTTCTATACATTTCTCATCCCTCTTCTAAAAAGCCCTCATCCTGTTGAATAAATCCCATTCCGCCTGCATCGCTTTTTTGTAATCCTTGCCGATTCCCACAACCAATTTGTCATCGGATGCTTTGACCAATTCTGTCGGCTTCATCGGTCTGACGGAACCTTCTCCGAATACCACTTTCGTCGCAGGTCTTGTGGTTTTTCTTTCGACTTTAATGAGGTTTTTATCCATAGGTTTTATCTGTTTGATAATCGGTTTTGCGACCTCATTGTTTGATTTGGACATGGTTTGTTTTTGAAGTTTTGCTTTGAGGATAACATTCTCCTTACGAAGTTGTTTGATTATCTCCATCGCTTTTTCGAGTTCCTTCTTCTTTTGGTCGGCATCCTCGGCTTCTTCTTCGCCCGTTTCCGCTTCCGATTCATCTTCTATTACATCAGATTCCTCTTCGGCAAAATCAGACTGTTCGCCCTCTGCCATGTCGGACTGTTCATCCTCGATGACGTCGGATTCTTCGGTTTCGGGTTCCTCGCCAGATGCTTCCTCTATATCGGAATCATCGTTTGCTTCTCCCTCGACTTCGGTTATATCGCCTTCGGACTCGATGCCATCTTCCGATTCGTTCAAACCTTCGATGTCATCAGAAAGATTAAGGTCCCCGCCTTCATCATCCAATCCGTTGTCCAAATCATTAGTTTCGGCAAAATCGTCGCCGATTATTTCATCTTCCGCCTTATCGCCCGCCGTTTCTTCGGCAATCGCATCAGCGGTTCTCTCCGTATCAACTTTTATTTCCTGGTTTTGCGCCAGGAGAACGTCAAGTTTATCTTCGATTGATGTCTTATTCGGTTGGTCATCTGCCTTAACGAAGTCCTGGTATGCCTTTTCGATTTGTTCATTATCCATATCCAAAACCTCTTTCTTACCGTCGGCTACAAGGTCATCATTCGAGTTATCGATTTCAGACAAGAGTTCTTGCAGTTCCCCTGTATGCGATACTTCTTCATTCGATATGTCCAATAATACCGCTTTTGCCTTCGGGTTATCTACTGTATTAGCCCTTTCCCGATACGAGATGGTTGCGTCGTACTCCTCCGACAATAACTGACGGATTGTATCAGCGTCATTCATTTTAATATCGAGATTTTCAGCCGACATAGATTATATGTGTATTAGAGATACTGCTTATAAGCATTTCGCATATAAAATCAAATAAATACCATATATGTGGTATTTTATATTTTTAAATTACAGCAATCGTTCTTATTGGGATTGAAGTGATTTGTCCAATAATCATAGGCGTCGGATTGGTCTTCGCAAACGGTGATTGTATGATTTTTTATTTTAGATATATACTCAATCTTTTTCTCTAATGGTAAATGTTGATACCCGTTCTCCGTAATCGTATAATCGGAGTAATCAATATCAAACCACTTTTTTATCCAAGCATTCACCCTTAAAAATTCAACCACTATCTTATCGACCTTTACATCATTAAGTCTGTTTATATCGACGTATTGCGGGATATATGGCGATAATCTTAATGATATATCATAGCCCAATTCCTGTAATTTTTCTATCGCTTTTATCCTTCTTGATGGTGGGACTGCTTTTTCATAGGTGCGACATAAATCATCATCAAATGTCGTGACGGTTATTTGTATATGTGCTAAATCCTTATCCAATACCGCCAGATAATCGCCTCTTGCCACCATGTCGGATTTAGTGACAATCAGGTATGGGACTTTATATTGTTTGAGCATTTGTAAGGCGTAAAATGTGTTCCTGACGGTATCTTCCATCGGCATGAAGCAATCGGTCATTCCGCCCAACCTGACAACCTGACCTTTTCTTAAATGCGTTATCTGCTTTCTAATATCTTTCAAATCTGCTATCGCAGGTTTTTTAGGGTTCCACATTTGCCTAAAATTGAGCAGTGATTTCGCATAGCAATAAGAACAATCATGCTGGCATCCTTTTCCGTAGGTATCAATCCTTGTAGGATAATGACATTTGTCGCCTTCGTTGCCATTTACCGTTTTACATGGCGATTTAAAATCCTCGAAAAATATGCCGAACTGCGAACTGTCGCCAGACATGGCTATGGATAATATTATTTTATATTAAAATCTTTCAATCCCATTTCCAGAAATCGGGTCTGTAATGTTTTAATCCGCCATCGAATATTATTTCATCTTCATATTCTTCTTTGACCGTAAGACCATATTTATCGAAGAATGACTGTTTGATGATTTTTCTTTCATCATCGGTCATGTTGGAATTGAACCAGAGGTAAGTTTTCAGTTTGCCGATAGAAAGTTCTTTGATTTCCCTGCTTATGCCGATTGATTGAATGTATTGTCTGACCTCATCTTTTGCCTCTTTGATGATTTCTTTTATTCTTTCGTCGATTTCCTTATAAGTCGGCAGACCGTATTTCGCACGGAGTTCTCCTACGGTATAAAATTCGGTATCACGGAGATGTTCGTAAATATCCTCGCCATATTTATCGTATTTAGGCGTTCTATGAATCGATACTCCTTCATCGTCATCGGTATAGGAATATTCATCGATAAACCTACCACTATCATCCGATGCCTGCCTGACTTTAAATGCATTAACCCATGTCTGACCATCATTCCAATTTAACGGATTGTTGATATAATCCCTCGCATCCCTGATGTTATCCATTTCAAAAGCATCATCTGGCGCATAAACCGTGACCTTCGTTTTGTTCAACTCCTTCTTTTTCGTTCTGTTTGCGACCTTGCGTTTTTTATCGCTGAATGACGGTTGCGAAGCACCTGGCGTTGCCGATGTGATACCGCCGTCGTTTTTTAAGAAGTATCTGCCGTTGATTTGTTTTATAAAATCATTTTTATAAAGATGAACGAACATCTGTTTTGTTATTTTTTTGTTAATCTGACCTTTATTGTCGATACAACCGTTCTTGTATAATGCCTTGAAATAAATTTCGGTTGCTTTTTTAATCGATGTGACGAAGTAATAATTATCATCGCCCATAAGATGATAGTTGTTTTTCTTTACAATCGATTTGAGTTCGCCTGGATTCGATGTTTCGACATAAACGCCGTTTTTGCGTATTTTTGCCGTGATTAATCCTTTATGTGCTATATTCCTTCTTATTTCGCAATAAGGGCATTCTGGGTGGGCTTTAACCGATTTAATCATCAATCTGACTTCCTTATCCTTTTTCTTTTTTGATTTTGCCACTGCTTTTTCATTATACCAGAGGAGGGTGGATTTCGGATTGGCAGGCGTGTAGCATAACGATATTTCCGCCAACTGTTCTACATTCCTTCTGATGTAGCATCCTTTTTCATCACATTGATAACCAGCGTAGGATGCGTCACCGCCGACCGACATTTTGTTCATGCCGTTTAAAAATTCTTTTCTTGCTTCCTCGTATATTTTATCTCCGCCGAACAGATTGCCATATACGACTATTCCAGGTTCGTTTGTGTCAGGGTCGGTATAATCATCCCATGCCCATACCGTGCTGATTGTGTAATTACCATGCTCTTCCTGACTGATACCACCTCTTTCAATCATGTCGTCGATATGGTCTTTAATCGATTGGACATCGACTACTTCGCCGTCGCTATCGACGCATTCCACCGAAGCAACTATCGCAAACGAAAACGATGAAGGATTATCCTTGACGGAGAACCAGGCGGATTCTTTTGCGCCTTCGACTGAAAGACCTTCGTCGAGTGCCTGATTATATGCTTTCATCCATGCTTCCTGGTCATCGGACTGTAATGACAATCTTACCTGCGTCGGCAGTTCTTCGATATTTTCGTATGCCATGATTGCCCTTACTCCCCCGCAAGTTCGTATAAAAATTTAATTGCTTCTTCTATCGTGGTCGTATGAACTTTTCTGCCCGTATCCTGACACTCGATGTCAAACCTTATACCGCCCGTCATATACATTTCTGTGCGATAAACTCTTATTTCTCTATCTGGACCGACATAGTAAGCCATGTCCATATCGTAATGATTCGTTTCTTTATCGTAGATTTCTTTCGGAATAAGTTGCCCAGATATTTCTATTTCATCTGGAAGTTGGTCTTTCCAATCGTCTTTTTTGATTTTTGACTTTTGTAATGCCCTGATATAGATGCCCATCAGTACCCACCAAACTTTCTGCCTGCCATGATTATTCTACCGCCGACATTCTTTCTAAAAGTTTATTTATCGAATCGATAACATCTGACGGCGAGCATGTGATATACTCATAGAACCCTTCTTCATTTTGAGCAATGACATCTATTTTATCAGGACCGACCCCGACTATTCTTACCTGTCCATAATCATTACCGTATATCATGAACGTTCCTATTTCTTCGTCGTCTTCTTCATCGAGTTCCGCAGTTTCACCGCCGATGATGATGCTGTCAGGAATTTCGATTTCTGTCGGAAGTCCTATTTCTACCGAAACCTTCCTGATTTTAGATTTTTTCAATGCTCTTGTGTAGATACCCATGACCAACCCTTTTGTAAAAGAAATAAAAAAAGATAGGTATAAACCTATCGTTTAACTCAATATGCAAACGCCCTTCTTTCTGCCGAATAATACTTCGCCTTTGTAGATTTCTTCTGCGGTTGAGAAGTCCTGATAATAACCGCCTATCTCGACGATTAATCCCATCTTCGTGTTGATTTTATCTCTGTTTGCGATTATCTTATCTCTTTCTTCCTTCGGCAGATTTGCGAAGTCTTTATCGACGAATTTCAGCATAAAGTCGTACTGCCTTTTGTCTTCGGCATATAAACTCGTATAGGGCGTATATTCGTTGATTGTTATGATGCCGTCATTACATGCTATATGTTCGGCAAAACAGCAACCAGATTCTTCCGAAAATATTTCGACGGCAATCGACAATTTCTTTGTCAGTTCGGTCAATGTGATAAAGACGGCACCGTTCTCCGACGGCTTTCTTTCGTCATCTGGTCTGAACCAATTTCCAGCCGACCATGCGACATGTCCGAGTATCGTCTGATAATAATACCCGTTCTCCTCGATTATCGCTTCATCGGTATTTGCTTCCAGCACCCTATAAAGATAATATTCGTTATCCTCATAATGCAGGATTCTGCCGAATCTCTCAATCGATGCTTTGTCCTTTGATACCACGCAGATTTCGTATTTACACCAATTTGGCATTCTTACCACTCCTTAACGTCTTTGAAAATTACTTCCTGCGCATTATGCTGAAAGAAGTAATTTGAATCGCAACCGATGTCTTCGAAGAACGATTTTGCTTCGTCGGCATTATGACTTCTATATACTCCGTCTGGATTCATTCTTTCTTCCATATACTGTTCTGGTGCCACATTCGTATAGGTGGCGATATGCTTCGCCAGATGCTTGTCTTTGTAGTAAATGGTGTGCATAAAACCATCTAACTGAACGCAGAACAAGTCGCAGTCCTTGAAGTTCTTGGCAAACATCTCTTTGACCATCTTTTTATGCTTTTCTTTCATTGTATCACCATGATGAATCATAGAACAGTTCCGAGTACCATATCCCTTTCTTTTCTTCTTCTTTTAACTCCTTCTCGATGGCATCGATTATCCCGATGGTATAATCAACCATTTCGAAATAATACCTGTTGTAATCGGTAGAGCCGAAGTAAAATCCGTCTTTCGTCGGCAGATTGCCTCTTGCCTTTCTGACCGCTTCTTCCGTGATGTTGTCAGGGTCGCATCTGACAATCTCGCAGACTTTTTTCAGTTCGAGAAGGTCGTCGAGTCCCACCTTATATCTGTCGCAATCATCGTCGCCGTCTTGGACATGCTGTACAAACCAGTTGTGAATTGCGTTTGCCTTCCTCCAACTTGCGATTTCTCTCGTGACCGATACCACGCCGTTGATTTTGATTTCCCGCCTCTCATGGTTGCTCACCGTAATCAGCGTCTGCTCGATTTCTTTATGGTCATCGTCGAATTGTGAAATATGACTGACCAAAAACAAACTCATATCCAATCCCATTTTCATGCCTCCATTCCATGTCTTTCGATGCATTTTCTTCTCCATTCGTTTGCCCACTCGCTGTCGGTAGGCGTAAGTTTGTTGATTATCCTGATTGGACAATCGTAATCAAACGGTCCCATCGATTCATCTACCAACTTGTAGCAGAACTCGAAACTCGCACGTCTGTCGCTGGTATAGACCACCGCACCGACGACGCAGTCTTCGTTTTTGTTTTTGATTTTCAATGCGATGTAAGACGTGTTGCCCTTAACCGAAATGTCGATGACTTCGTTGTCATGGGTTTCGTCTTTCCAGCGCAACAGGTTCTTAATCGTTTCTTTTTTATCGACACCGCCCTTGTGATTTTTGACAATCGCAGGGTCGGTGTAGAAAATGCCTGTCCATCCCATGCTCATTCCTCCAACTTGACCTTTACGAAGTTTGTCAGGTTTTGTGGGTTTTCCGTTCCGACCCCGAACCAGACTTCACCGAGTGGCTTGTCTTTGTAAAACTTGTAAATTCTTGCGAATTTTTTGCCTGACCTCGTAAGGTATGCTTTTGCCTTACTGATTGCTTCTTTCCTGTTTTCTGCGATTTCTACCGATTCAGCGATAAAACATCTCATCTTCTTTCACTTTCCTTGTCCGATTTTCCATCGGTAAATATCAATAATCATTATTAGTATATATAATTATATGATAAATTATACTATGATTTTGATTTTTTATTGACTTTTTTCGCCAAATTGACAATATCGTTATTCTGTTTCTCGTCATCACGCAAAAGAAAGAGTTTGATTGAAAATTCCCAAGAATCCTTCCATTCCGCAACCGCTTCGCCCGTTGCTTTATTAAATGCGCAATAAAATTTATTACCTTTACTTTTTTTCGGTTCACATAAAATAACCCTGTAATTCATCAGGGTGATGCCATCTTTATCATATTCGTATAATTGATGCTCATACCTTCTGCATTCGGCATCGATATAATAATTATAGAATTTATCCGATGTGATAAATCTTCTGTCATCGTCGAACATCAATCATTCCTCTTTCATTTTCGCAATAATGACTTTCATGCCGACGATGTCGTCAATCGGTATTTTCTTCGTTTCATTATTGGTTTCATCCCTGATTGTCAGTTCCGACGAATCTGCGAAAGCATGATACATATTGCCGAAAAAGTCTTTAATTTGATAATATTCCAAATCGACGATTTCTGGTTCCGAGCCGTTTTTTGTCGTTATCGACATTCTTGTCATTATCATGGTGGTTCCTCTTGCTTATATATATCCCGCCGTTGATTATTAATGTATTGTTTTTCTTACCTACCCTTCTTACCAGCACCGCCTGCATTCGCCTTCGCTTCCTGCCATGCCCTATCTCCATACTCCTGTATTGTTTGGTCGGTTGTCGCAGAGTTTATTTCTGCCTGTTCCAACGGTTCCACCCGTAATGATAATTGTAAATTGCCCGTATCAATCAATCCCGTGCCTTCATAACCAGCGGTCATTATGTTATCCATACATCTCTTTCTCATGAGTTCGCACATTTCTTTGAATGAGTATCCCTCGTCGAATAACTGCTGTAATGAATCGAAGACGGGATAAACCGCTGGTCTGAAAAAAGGATGCGGTGCCATCCCGTTCTGGTAGATTTTAAAAATTAATTGTTTTACAAACGGTACCGCCTGCTTCTTGCTCATGCCCAACTTTCTGTGCGCCCATTCTATCAGTGCCTTTTCTCCCTTCGGTCCTATCCAATATCTTTCATGAGGGTCAGGGTGATGTGCTGGTCCCGTTCCAAATTCGAGAAATTCCGCATATCCCTTTTCCCACCCGTAGGTTTTTGATTCGACTATCGTGTCCGATACCGAGAACGAGTAGGGTTCGGTCCGTTCCAATCCTTCGAGATATTTCTTCAAATCCTCATGATTGATTTCAATCCTATACTTAATGTTAAGATTGACCGATTTCTGCGTCAAATAAGCCACCCTCTTTCTTCCGCTATCTGATTGAACCATAAGAAGCGGTTATTGAAGAAAAGCCAATTCAATTCGTCATCGTTAAGATTGTTGAAATGTATATGCTCTTTCAATTCCCATTGTAAGTCGTTAATATCCTTGCCGAGCATTAATTGTTGCTCGATATAATCGGATTCTTCCGCAACGGCAAATTCGTCATGCTCGAAGGCAAACACGGTATCTTCGTCTTTCGCATCGGGCGTAAAGTAGTAGGTCGGTTGCGAATAGAAACGGGAGTTGATAAAGATAAAATCGTTATCGCCGTGATTGACTTCTTCCACCACCACTTCGTTTGCTGGATTGATGTCTGCCACCATTTCCATCGCATCTTCCGCTGGATAGAAGTTATCAATATCCACTTCTTCCAACTCATCGTCTGGTATGACACTCGTCTGTGTAAAGGTATGACGGCAGTTGATATGCGTGGACCAGTCGCTGACCATTTCCGTCGTTATTATTCCTTCTTCGTGAAACACGTCATATGTTTCTTTTACAAATTCCTTTAACTCGTTCAACGGTCTTTGCGGTTGCCACTCTGGAAGTCTATCTCTCAAATATTCGTAGTTATAATCCAATTTTGAGAAGTTTGGATTGTCTGCGGTATGAGATAATTCGCCCGTCTGTAAGAAACGGCATATTGCCGTTGTCCTATCGTCTAATGCGCCAATCCATGCGTAGTAATGTCTGTCGCCTTCTTCTAATGCCGATTGCTCTTTCGCAAAATTCAGTATTCTCTGCAATTCGGTTCTTCTTATCCTCGTCACTTCATATTCCGTCAATAACGGGTTGGCGTTTGCTATCGCCTCTTCGACTTTTTGAGCAGACCATTGTCTTTGTGATATTACCGATAATATCGCCTTATAGATTTCTTTGACCTGTTCTTCATCGCATGTGACGAATACCTGCGAGGCATCGTATCCCATCATCATCGCACCGATGATATACTCCTGATTATGCTTCAAATATGCGTTGGCATCTTTTGCCAGGAATTTTTCATATTGCTCATCTGACATTCCTTTGAGGTATCCGAAAGGAGTTATCAGTCCCAACCTTTCTAAGCGAATGCTTATGGTATGACCTGGATTTCGATGCCATGATGGCATTGTCCGCTTCGTTATAAACATCATTAAGAGAGTCCTGCGTCATGTCCGCTTCATCGGTTCCAGACATGAATGCGTTATTGTCCCTTGTCCCGACTTTTACGTTGTTTGCCGTTTCTTCCGCCTTGTCCATCGGGACTTCTCCGAACTCGAAGTCGCCATTAACGAATGCCACTGGTATGCCGATGTTCTTCATTTGTGATGCCAACTGTGCTTTTTCCATCAGTGCTTTTACTTCGGTGTCGGCTTTTGCTGGTCTGACCACTTTTAATTCCCAATCGGTTATTTTAGGGAACCATGACAAAAACCATTTAAGCAGTTTGTCTGCGTAATCATATTTGTCCGACAGGTATCTGTCGAATGTGGTTATCTGTTGCGTTTCGTTATTAAGCCCACCGCTTCCAGATACATCGCCAGCAAATAAGTTGGGAACTCCTACAAATGCGCAACATCTATCTCTGATTTCATTCTTGGTCTGTATCGTATCGGAACCGCTATTGCTTCCCAAGTCCAACACCTGCGCCTTCTGTTCTGGCGTTCCAGGTATCTGCGGTGGCAGTGCCACTATCGGTATCGAGTTGTCGTTGAGTGCCAATACATCCTGAACTCCCTGCGCCACGTCTTTTGCCACAATATCGTCGAATCCAGGAAGGATGATGATTTTTCTCAAATACCCATATTCGTATAACTTTAAGTTATGCTTTTCCAGATAATGATATGTTAAGAGGTCGTCCTCGATGTTGAACCATATCGGCTTACCGTAGGTAAGGGATTGAGTGAACCATTTATCGTTGTATATCTCTCCTTTCGTGTAAAGCCAATATTTGCCAGAAGCACCCCATGATTCGCCTACCTGGTAATAGGCGGGATAAAGCACCTTACCCGTATATTCGTCGGTGGTATGAAAATGCTCTTTGTCATCTGGATTGAAGTTAATCAGTTGATGCCTGTCTTCCTGCGTAAAAGCAAAATTGTCGCCCAACTTGGCGGTGCCGTCATATAAGAGTTTTACGAACTTCGGGTCAATCGGAAGGAACTCCAACGGGTAGGATTGTATCAACTGCCCGTTCTTGTCTATGATGTCGCCAGTCACGCATAATACATGCCCGAAGTTATAGAGATACTGCATTTCGGTATATGCCCTACAAACATCTTTCAATGACTGACCGCTTTCGTTTGCCTCGTCGAGGAAGGAATTGCCGTTGGCATTTACAAAATATTCCTTCTGCTTTTCTTCTGGTTTGCGCATTCTGAACGAACCGCATTCGGGACATTGTTTTACATTGGTTTTCGATTCATATCCGCAATTAACACATTTTCTTGCGAATTTGCCTTCCCAATCGATGCCATAACGGTATATTTCCGTGTTGCTTCTGTTGATGATGGTGGACATAATCGACACATCGTAATTGTAGTAATCGACGAGTGCGTACTGCCACCAGTACGATGTGTATGAAGTTGTTTTGTATAATATGTTTGACGGTCTGCCAGCAACTTCAACCGATGGGACTATTTTCTGCGATTGGTTATGTACTTTGTCCGAATCGAAGTTAAAGACCTGCCTGATATTATCTCCTGGCGTTGCTGATGCTTTAAGAACTTTTACGGCAGTCGGAGAAAATATAGCCCTCATTATTCGTGTGTATGTTATTTACATATATAAGTTATTATTAAAACACCCTTCTCGGTTTTTGAGTTGGCATGCCTCTCCAATCATTCCTTTCGGTAGGTGGCATCGTATCGTCTTTAACGGTGTTTTTATCTCTTGGTTTATAGACACCACCCGTGTTGCCATGCCTGTACATGTAATCGATTAAACAGTAGCGTAATGCGTCGATGATATGATTGAAGTCGTCAATCGGCTTGTTCATGAGTTTGCCCATTTTGTCTATATCGTAGGCATAGTTTTCAAATTCCGTGATGGCATTAACGCAGTTGGGATGGATATAAACGTGATAATGCTGAATCCTCTGTATTCCGTTCTCAACCGAGTCTGCGCCTTTAATCGACGGATATACCCTTGTCAAACCATATTTCTTTATTTCGTATCCCGACTTCGGTTCGGCACAATCATAAATGATTCTTTCCTTTCCGTATCCCATACTGATTATGCGTTTTGCTATCTGCTCGTTGTCCAATGCCTTTTGATATAACTCGTCGAAAATCCACATCTCTCTGGTTCCTTCATTGACCAATACCGCCACGAATGCGGTAGGGTCGTTGGTATAGCCGAAGTCTAATCCGAATAAAGCGGTCACGCCTGGTTGTTTTGATATTTCCATGTAATTAAATAACTTCTCTTCCCAATTATCGAAGATGACGCCTTCCGATATTCCCCATTCTCCGAGTCCCGCCGTCTGATATAATCTCGGACTTCTTTCTTTCATAAGATTGTAGAATTTTTTATCGTAATCTGACAGCCATTCGTTGCACATGTAGTTGGTCGTGATTGCCAGCGTTTCATTGTCGGGATTGTCGAAGAAACGTGATTTAAGCCAATGTCCTTTATGCCAGGGATTGAATGTAAGGATAATCTGCGGATACAGTCCTGGTGGCATTTCTCCACGAATCGATTGGTCTATCAAATCGAAGTCTTTTTCGTTGTTAATCTGATATGCCTCCTCAACCCATTCCCAACACAATACTCCCACCGTGACCTGGACCGATGATAATTTAAGCGGGTCGTCGAGTCCTCTGAAAAGTATCTTTTGCCCTGTATATTTATAGACGATTTCCAACGGCGATGTATTCATTTTAAAATGGTCTTGTAATCCAAGACGGTATATTACCTTACATAATAATGCGTAGGTGCTGTCCCTGTTGGTATCTGCGACCTTCCTGACGACCAATATGTTTGCGTCGGGATATGTCAGCAATCCGAGTATCAACTTATAAGCGGTGGTGTAGGATTTTTTAGATGCCCTGCTTCCCTTACAGACAAGATAACGACCTCTCCAATTCCAAAATTCGTCATAACCTTCGCCAATCAATTTATTTAATGATAAATGTGCTAAATCGATGGCATCCGACCATCTATACACTTCATTGACCGTAAGGGCTTCCGTGTCCGACATCAGACAATTATCTCCTTAATTTTTGTTTTATTTGTTCCCCGTATAAATACCATAAACGACTCCCATAATACTTCTTTTGAACCATTTTATCGAATTTTGCCGACCTCTTATCATCCCATTCTTTTAATACTATGGGTTTTTTATTTTTAGGTTTGCGATTTATCGGAGAATCTAAAATCGTTTGTCTGTTAAACCCTTGTGGATATATAG
The DNA here is from genome assembly GCA_045617945.1 of Lachnospiraceae bacterium. Classification (GTDB taxonomy): domain Bacteria; phylum Bacillota; class Clostridia; order Lachnospirales; family Lachnospiraceae; genus UBA2868. Next base: position 31,336 of record JAZLJS010000051.1, on the reverse strand, counting down.
TTTCAAATAACCCTATATTATAAAGTTCTTTTTCGTTTAACTGCCCTTCTGGATATTCCCCGATTATAAACAAATGAAATTTACTCTTCTTTAAACACTTATCAAAAAATAATTGTGACCTTAAATGCCCGATATGTCTATTCTTTAATTGTTGCGTTGTTTGACCGATATATTGGCGACCATCTTCCAATGTATAACAATATATGAGTCCATATCCTTTTTTAGGTTCTATATCGGGAATCAAACAGTCAAACATTTTTATCCATCTCTTTCTTTATATTGATTTTGATAATATCGCCTTTTTTTGCTTTAAGAGATTTAATTATTATCGATGGTATTGTTATCATATATGAATTACCATTCTTATGGATTTCTGCTATGAAATCGACATCGTTCATATAATGTAATGATAATGTTCATATTTATCCGTTTGTATGTAATGATATTGTAGTATTAATGTTGTATTTTATTATTTTTTACCTTTACCATCTGTTTCGGATGTCTGATTTACGACATCTTCTTTCTCATGATACGGTTTTAAATCATTAATGATGTTAATTTTAATCGGCGCACCGTCGCTGGTCACGTCCAACTGTTGCCTCGCCTTCCAAGTATCGCTACGACGGTTTGACAGCCAATACTGCTGTGCCGTGATATTGGCTGGAATGATTTTCGTTTTTACTGTGGTCTTAACGATGTTTCCATCTGCGTCTTTTTCGACGAATATTTCATTGACTTTATGGTCGAAGCATGCGTCGTATAATGCGTTCTCGACGAATTGGTCTGCCCTCTTCCTTCCGTCGTTCAACGCCTCCATCATTTGTGCGTTGTCTTTACACCAGTGCCATAATGTCATACGGCTGATGCCGAAATAACGCCCTATATTTTCGAGAGTAAGCCCGCTTTTTGCCACCGCCGTTAATTCGTTAAGACCATCTTCGGTCTTCATATAATCCTTGATTTTTTGTATATGACTTGGGCATCCCATGAACACACCGAATATACCATGAATGTGGTATATTGGCATGTATAGTGTAAATGGTTATTTAATCTTTTTCCTCAATCAACCCATTGTCGTAAAGAATCGAGATTACTTTCGCATAGGCGACAAGTTCTCCCTGCGCCATCAATCCCTGTTCTTTCGATGTAAGTCCCGATGATGCGCATTCCGCCTGTTTCATCAGACCGCATATATCGTTCAAAAACGATGTTCTCGTTTTAGTCCATTGTGATGGTAATGCCTGCGATACCCCCAATGTTTCCGCCATGCGTTTTCTGATTTCCGCTTTATTTTCTTCTCTTTTGTGTGCTTCCGACGGTCCTACTATTTCCGAGTATTTCATAAAAGAACCGCATTTTCTTATCCTGCCGATTTTTATTTTCTTGTCGGTAAATTGACAATGCGCAGTCTTTCCGTTTGTTTTTATGCCTTTGCATTCGCAAAAAGCACAGTCTATACATTTGGTCATTTTTGTTTCCTCCTGTCAATCGATTTCGTATCTTCTCGATTATTCCCTGTCCTTCCTTCTGTATTCCTCGTTGAACGGTATCGAACATTTCCTACAATCTCTTCCACCGCCTACCCACATTGACATCCCTTTACACGATAATCCCGTGATTTTACATCTGTCGTTTTCCCTGTATAAGTCGTATGCCTGATTGTTCTTTCTTGCTATCGCATAAGAAAATGCAATAAATGCCATTATCAACACGATAATCAAAACGCCTAAAACCATCAGCAAAATTCCCGTATCCATTTTTTACACCTTCGTTTCTTTTTTTATTTCTTCGCTTTCTTTGTCGTAAATGACTGTCTGACAATGCTCATATACCTTCCTGATTGAATAATACTCGTCGCAGTAGGGACAGTGGCAGTCTATGAGCATAGAACGATATTCGTCCGTCGGCTCCCAATTTTCGATGTCTTCCCCGTTGAAATCGTCTATCGTTCCGTTTTTAATCATTTCTTCGACGTCGATTTCCTCACCGCATCTTTCGCAGATTATTTTCATTCGGTTTCTTCCTCCTGTTTGTCGAGGGCATCCATAAGCACCGCCGTTTCCATCTTTGTAATGATGTCGTCTGCCTGCTTCATCAGTTTGATTGTGAGGGCGGTCATCGGATTGCTGTTCATCTTATCTCTCAACTCGGTCAATCCCTTCCGCAATATCATGGCATCCGCCCTGACCACGCATAACGGGCAGATAAGATTACCGCCGTCTGTTTTAATCCATCCCGCCTGACATGCCGTTAATTCGGCAAGAAACGAAACGAATCCGCTGTCGGTACCGCCCATCCTTTTCATCTTATCGTTAAGCGGGAGTTCGACCTGATGACCGCATTTTGAACATTTGACGATATATATTTCCTGATTCATTTTACCCTGACCTCGATTGTCGTATCGGTTGATTGAAACACAAGGTTTCCATGTTCGTTTCTTGCTATGAATTTTATATTCTTGATTTCCATGTTCGGGAAGGTAAGTGTTGCTGGCAGACCACAGAAAGCACTTTTGAATTTGACCGAATAGTCTTTCGTGACGACATCATGGTTTTTCATGATTTCCTGCGCATCCGCCTCGCTGATGTACTGCTCTTTGAACCTGCGTGTATTCTTCGGTTTTATCGGCTTATCCAACGCCTTATAAATCGAATTTGGTCTGCCCGTCTTATCATTCGATACCTCGCCGACGATTTCCAAATATCCACGATTATGAAGGTCGTGGAGTCTGGATGTTATCGTGTTCATTTGAACATTCGGAAGTTTATCGCAGATGATATGATACGTGCATGGTCCATATTGTTTGACCGCATCATAAACCGTCTGCGATACCTCGCCGAGTTTGTCCTTCATTTCTATGTATGATGCCTTTTGTGCGTCTGTCATTGTATCCCTTCCTTGTATAATTGTTCCCGTAATTTCGTCTGTTGATTTTGATTGCTCATACAGAATGTGGTATAGTAGATACCGATTCTCTCATGCGAAAGATTATGACAAACCCTGTCGATTTTATGGATGTCATAGTAAGGAGTGTTTTTGAAGATGGCACCGACCATCTCCGTTTTCGAAAGTTCCATCATCATGCCACCCCGTCTGTCGCTGGCATCGAAAGACGTATTTTTTCGCTTTTGAGAAACTTCCTCGATTTCGGGAGGAATTTCATCGGTTTGCCTGGCGACCATACGCAAACTTCCAATACTCTTGTGCCCTCGCCCTTCATCCATTCTTCAAACGGATTGAGTTCGCAGAAGAAATCGCCGTTTTTGCCTGTGGCAAATCCTTTGCCGATTTCGACTATTTTGTCGGGATTTTGTATCGACCATTCCTTCGCAACCTGTCTGGCACGAACCAGACTGTCGCAGTGTCTGTATCTCCAAGTTTCGGTTTTTGCTTTCTCATCATGCTCTGTTATCATCGCAACAGTTGTTTTCATTTCTTCACTTTCCTTTGTAGGTTTTTTCCTACAATTACCATATATTGTTATTAGTATATATAATTATATGATAATTTATGAGTGAAACCATCTATTTAGACAGTTTTTTTATTCTTTTGACCATCATCTTTTCCAATTTTTTGGTATCAGAGTATATCTTGTTCCATACCTTTTCTTCGTCTGGCGTTAGAACAATCGTCCCCGTAATGTCTGCCATGATGTCATCTACCGCCTGTATTCTCCCGAGAAGCACGCATGTTGCCTCCCTGATATTCTTCTTTTGCTCGGTGTTTAATTTTTTCGTCATTCTTTCACCATTTTATCCGAGCAATACGATTTTCTCCTCATCTTCCTCTTTTATACTTTCGACCATCCTGATTGTTTCTATATCATCATCGATGTCGAAGTAGGCGGGATGAAAATCGTTGCCTTCCTCATCGGATGAGATATAAACTTTTTTCATGCCGTTTCCTTTCGCAATCTGTTGAAGGGCGATAATCGCCAAATGTTCGACTGTTATTCCACCTTCATACCGATTGAACTCATGCTCCGTCAGTTTGGTCATGTCGATTGATTTCGCCAAGTCTGCTATCATGATTGTTTTACTTTCATTCATGCCGTTTCCTCCTTTTCCGATTTCATAATATGGTTATCAACCGATTGGATGAATTTCCTAATGTCATCGATGTTGCCGTTATATGCCTTAATCGATGCTTTTGCCACATTATCGAATGACTTGTATCCCTCTCCCGAACATTTATCATAATCGTCGGACGCATACCAATTATCATCGTAGGCGTTGTAGATTATCTCGAATGTCCATGTATCCGTTTCGGGACAATGGACAAGTTCCAGAATTATTGCCCTGTAATCATCTTCGTCCTGTTTCGGATAATCCGTATTTTCAACGTTAAATCCACATTCATAGATTTCATCGTAATTGTCGCAAATATCGCAACTAACCGATGAAAACCCTTCATCTTCTGCAATTTTCTCTGGTATCTTTATCATACTTCTTCCTCCTCGTCGTATCTCGCAAGAATTTTTGCGATGGTGTCCCTGATGAATGTGACGCAGTCAGGGTCGTTCTCGTAAAGCCAGCGGTCCTTTGGATTGCCGTATTTACTGCGATTTGCGTTTCTGATGGCAAATAAATCGTGGGCATCGAAGAATGTTTCTCCGTCGATTTCGATGCGATTGTGGATGTAATTGCCCATGATACAACTGCTGGCATCCCTTTCCAAGTCCCTGCGGTTTTCTTTGAAACAATCCCTGGTGTTGTAGTAATGCTCATCGGTTGAGTTTCCCTGTACTATCGTGACTTTTCTCTTTCTTCTTCCTCCCCGTCGTAACCGACGTCTTCGTAGGTTTCGATGACGATTATCTCGTTGTGGTTTTCCATATCGAGATTGACCATGATGGTTCCAGCATCGTAATCGATTGATGCCTCTCCTTTCCCTTCGACCACTCTGCCGTAATCCAATTCGGCACCGTCCTTGACCGTTTCCATCGGAACAACCGCTATGAGTCCAGCATCGACGGAATAATTCGTTCCGTCGGTTCCTGCGTAAGTTCCGTCGCCAGAGTAAGTTCCCACTGCGATTATTGTCCCTTCATCTGATTTGAACGGCTTTCTGAAATAGTCACATTCTTTCAGCATCGCCATCCATTCCTCGTGTCTGCCATGATAAAGGTAGCATGGGTCGCCGATGTAAAATCCCTTGTCGGTGGCGGTTTTCATCCCACCACCACCGATGCTCTGACTTCTTCCCATGGAAGAACGACCCTGTTGCCTCTGCCACCGTTGAGTTTCTCGTAATACACGAGAGATTTGATTTTGCCCTTCTGCCTGGTGAGATGCCAGTCGCATGGTTCGATTCTGTTCCGAATCATATAGTCGATTGCTATGCCTTCAACAGTTCTTATTCCTGCCATTTTCTTTTCACTTTCCTAATGGGTTTTAATCCCATAATACCATATATCCGTCATAGTATATATAATTATATGATAATATATGATTAATTATCGGAATTTTCATCATCGTCTTCCAAATTTTCAAGAATATCAGGCAGTATTCTTTCGGCGGTATCATCATTAAGATTACCAATAATGGTGTCGAGCAGGACCTCGTAATCGACCTCTAACTTGACCCTTTCGAGAAGTTCGTATTTGTTCATCATATCAATCCCTGTATAAGATTTCGGTAAGTCTTTTTGATTTTCCGCATTTCGAACATTCGTATTTGGCGGAATAGACTACCGCATCGGAATAGTCCGTTTTCTTTTCCTTTCCCTTTTTGTAAAAAAAGGAGTAATCCTTACAATGTTCGCAAAATTCATTTATTTCGTCATGCATCTTATCACCCGTTGATTTCTTTGAGCAATTCACCGACATCGTCTTTAATCGACAATATGACCGTTTTTGATGCCTCTTTGTCGAATTTGACGATGGCGTCTTCGTAATCATCGTTGGAGTATAACACTTCAAGTTCGACTTCTCCCGTTTTTGTGTCATAATAGAGATAGGTGTTAAACCATTCTCCTTCCGCCAATCCTTCCCAATCTACGCCATCGTAAAGCCAATCGTAGAAATTATCGAACATCATGGCGTAAAAACTGATACGTCCGTCATCCTCGATTTCTGGTTCCTCGAAGTTGATGAGCATGTCTTTAAGCATGCTTTCGGTCATCATTTTTTCTTCCATTCTAACACCAATCCTGTATAGTGTGGTTTTCCGCATACCACAAATCGTCGTTGGCATCGCCCGATGTATCATAATTGACAACCGCCATATCGATAAATTCAGAAAGTGGCATCTTACCATCGTAGCAGATTGCTATCCTCATCATTATCGCAGATTTCATCAGTAATGAGAATGTATAACATGACATATCGTCATCGGAATACTTCGCATTCGATAATCTGTTATAGGTTTCTTCAATCTTTTGATTAATGTTGAAAAGCCAATCTTTTTCAATATAACTGATGTTTGCGAAAGGGTCTTTTTCGGTGATTTCACCGCATTTATCGCATTTGAATTTTGCCAGATTGTTTTCTTTATTTATGTAAAGAAAATGCCAATCATGCTGACATTTGGGTGTATCCGTCATTTTCGTCACCTCGTAAGCATATTATAATCTTCTGGCGTTTCTTTCCTGTCGTGTATCATCAATGGATATGGCGACATTTCCCTAAATCTGCCGTCGTAAGAGTATCCGATGTTTCCGCCATCCATCCACCCGATGTATCCTTTCGGACATTCCTTGTATGGTTCCAGGCACTTGTAGTCTTTCGTCACATTGACGACTTTGAACAACAGCGGATTTTCTTCGTCGATGTCGTATGGACCGTGCGGGTGCGCAACGTAGATTTCTTTCGCATCTTTTGACGCCCCGTTGTTGGTTCCGTCGTTCATCTCTTCCTTGTTCAATTCATCTCTATATACATAGACCGATAATGCTTTTATTTTTGCCATTTTTATGCCTCCGTGAGATTGTTTCTGAATTGATAACTTGGACAATCTATGCCTTTTGTATATTCGCAGTCTGCGTCGCATTTATTAGTAATCAGTCTTTTGCCACGATTTGTCTGTGTTGGTTCTTCTATGACTTTGATTGTCATGACATTATGCTTACAATGACTGCATCTTTCGTATTCTTTCAATCTATCATCGTATCTTTCGCAGTTGAGCAATTCTTCCGATGCTTTCTCTTCAAGATAATAATGACAGTAAATTGTGCCATCTGTAATGTTTATCATTATGAAGTATTTACATTTCTTACAATGCTCATATACTCTGTCCGTAAGATTGGTCATTCTTTTGCCTCCCTCATGACTTTCTCCTTTATCTCCCTCGCATAGATTTCTATTTTGTTGATTGGGTGGATTATGGAGAATGCGCAAGTCCGACAGTCCATATTTCCGTCGCATATGTCGTTGGTAAGTTCGCACACCATAGCATCGTGGTAAGATGCTTTCTTCTTATGAATGTCTTTGCAACTCATTCTTTTGCCTCCTTTTTTGCCTGTTCGATTCTTGCTTTGATTACTTTTTTGTTGCAGTAAAAACAACAGATTCCTTTCTTGATTGGTTCTGCGTTGTGGGGATAACCTATGTAGGTTTTGCCACAGATACAGCATGTATAACAGTTCATTCTTTTGCCTCCGTTTTCTGTTCAAATTTTTCAATCCTTTCGTAGATTTTATCCATCAGTTTGCTGATTCTGATTAAATCCTTTTTGACCGTTGGCATCTGGTCAAGGACTTCCGAGCATTCAGAAAATATTTCCTCGATGCCACCAGACGCAACGTTGTTCATCGTTTTGAAATGCTCAATCTGGTTCAGAAGGATGTTTTTATCGGTCATTCGACCACCTCCCCATCATGTATGAATTTTACTTCATGGGCGTTGGCATGATACCATGCGCATTGTTTTGCCATTTGAAGTTCTGGGAATGATGCGATTATTTTGGAATCGCAAAAAAGGGTCCATCTTTCAAAATGAAAAATCTCGTATTTGCGACCACCGACTTCCGCAACATAATCCTTTGGATTGCCTGTCTTGTGTTTCCATTTAAGGTTCTTTATCTCTACCATTCTTTCACTTTCCTAATGGGATTTAATCCCATAATTATCTATAACCGTTAATAGTATATATAATTATATGATTTATTATAAGATAAAAATGAGGATTTAGAGGGATTTCGGCGATAAGTCGCCAGAAGGGCAACGAACTCCCGCCGAGTTCCCTCACGGACATGATAGTACAATTATGTAAGAGAAACCTATTTTTCATGCCCGATGGCTGTACAACGGTCAGCAAACCGTAATTAATGATGTTGATAAAAATATAAAAAGATGAGGGATAATCCCTCGTAAAAAATTTAGAATTTTCTGACCTGTCCTGTCGGCTTTTTGAGTTTGTTCGACAGTTTGCCTTCGCCTATCCTTGCGTATGGATAACCGCTTGGAGATACAGGTGTCGATTGCTCGCCGAGTTCTTCCGTTCTGTTGAATTTGCCCATTCTCATTTTATTGATGGTTTCGGCAGGGTCGAGGTCAAGAATCGTTTTGCCTTGAACGTCCTCGGTGGAATTGACTTCCTCCAATTCCTCATGGTTAAGCATTTCTTCTGGAAGTGCCGTTTCGTTGGATTCGGGGACTTCTTCTGGATTCATGGCGGGTTTGTCGTCTTCATTTACGACGGGACCTTCGTTGTTGATTTCTTTATCGGTGTTGGGAACAACAATCGGGTCCAATTCTGGTGCTGGCAAACCTTCTTCGCCTTCTTTCGAGATTTTTGATTTCCTCGATTTTGATTTGGAAGCATGAGAACGCATGATTCTGCGTTTTTTGACTTCGTCCTGCTCTGGTTCTTTGTCATCGACATCTTCTGCCTTGAATGCTTTTGAACCGCATTTTTCTTCTTTTTCGTCATCGATGACATCGGAATCGTCTTCTGCCTTATCCAATTCGAAAAATTCTTTTGTCTTTTCATCGTTTTCGGCATCGGCTTCTTTGATGATTTTCTTGCCTTTCAAAATGACATTGAGTGCTTTGTTGCCCATCTGCTCGCTTTCGAGAAGGGAGTAAAGTCCTTTGGATTTTACGACCTTCCAAGTGCCGTTGTATCCTTTGAGTTTTATTCCTTTCGATTTAGTCAGTTTGCTTTCAGTTGCTTTCATAGTTTCACCTTTCTTTGATTTTGATTTCTCTATATCATCTTCTAAATTACCAATATAATTCTCAAAATCCCTATTAAACATAAGTCCAGGCAAGTCATCGACAGGTCCGAAGTAATCTACAACAACTTCGGCAACAGCATCATTAGCATCTGTCCAGAAATCACCCGTGTGCTGATATTTTATCATTCTTGCTTTATTCGTTTTCGTTTTATCGACTTTTTTGGTTTTGGATTTTTCGATGTCTTCATCATAATCGATGTCTTGTAAGTAAGACTGCGCCTCATCCAACGCATTTTGACAGTCTATAAGACAGTTTCTAACTTTATCGACACCTGTTACATCAACGTGTTCGTCTATGTCGTTTATTATCCTGTTAAGATTATCGCTTAAAAAGTCAAGACCGCCTTGTATTCCATACCAAGACATTTCATCTAAACCTTTCTTCAATGCGTGTTTTCTTACTTTCGTATCTATTTTCTTCATCTTTTTCACTTCTCCTATTGGCAATACGTTGTCGAGAATTTGATAGACGCATTCTGGATTTTCCTTCAACCATCTATCTAATTCAAACATATCGCAGATAATATTTTCTTCTTTGCATTTTTCACGATAAACAATTCTCAATTCATCTTCGACGTCTGTGATGTCGTAGTAAAATCCGTCGTGTTCTATTGCTTCGACATCATCTACATCGACGATTTTGAATTTGCCGTATAAAACGTTCTTGTTTATCTTCGTCATTCATCACTCCATAGTTTTCTTTAATTCTCTCCATCTTCTGTCGTTTAAACCATTTACTCCGTCGGCATAGATTTTGTTGCCTTTTAAGATTACATTGTATGCTTTCTGACCGAGTTCGACCGACTGCATCAATGTAAATTCGTTTGCTTTCGCTATCGCTTTGAATGTGCCTTCGTGTCCTTTTATCTTATAGGTTTTTGATACCGAGGGAGATTTTGATTTATTGAGTTCTTTATAAACTTTAATCTTAAACTCCCATTCACTTAAATCGCCAGCACCATCAAAATCTTCAACGCTACCCTGCAAAAGACCGTGTGCTATCATATCCCCCAATGTCGTTGAATCAATATCGTCTTCTACATAACCCGTCAAATCTGAAACGGTATATGTATAATTGTCAGTTTTCTTGATTTCTGCTTTCTGTGTTTTCATTTTGCCACCTTTTGATTTCTCCATATCATTTTCAAATTTATGGACAAGTTCGATTATGTATGCCTGATAAGACATAGCGCATTGCGATGTTTTTGCTATCGTTGATTTTAATTCGTCAAGCGAATCGTCTAATTCATGGTATCTTCTGGATTCTTCCATATCCCAATTAGAATCGTCATACATTTCGATTAAATCTTCATACCAACTGTCTATCGATGCCAATGTCTTTTTCAATTCGTTTATATCTTCCGATATGTTCAAACGAATGTCGTTGAACCGTGTTTTCTTCATCTTTGACTTCCGTGTTTTCATTTTTATCACTCTTCAATAATATAATTTTGCTTTGTAATATCCTGGCGACCATTCGTCAAAATTTTCGATTCTGTATCCAGCCTGTTCCAATGCAGATTTTACTTTTTCCGCACCGTTTCTATCTTCTTCAAAATCAATTTTAAAACCGTTGTCTATTTCTTCGATGCCAAAATTGTATCTGAACACGTTATCGTTAAGAATTTGATAAACGGTATTTTTATCAGACAAGTCTGACTTCTTCATAGATTTCTTTTTTACTTTTGACTTGTCTATGCGTTTTGCCTGACAAGCATCAAAAAGATTTTCTCCGCCTATCCCGTCACGATAGCGGATTGATACTGATTGATATTCGTCTTTTGGTTCATCCTCATTAATCCACGTCACTTCCCCGACCAATCCATCATATTCTTCATTACCAGGCGTGTGTATTACGACTTTGTCCCCGACGTTATATCCTCTATCAAACTTTTTTAACGATTTCTTTTTTACTTTTGATTTTGATACATTTTCATCTGATACGTTGATTATCAAAAGGTTTTCATCAATCATATCCTGCCATTCGTATGATACCACTGGTAAATCGTGATATTGTTCGTCGATGCTCATATAGTTTGAACCAATTTGTTTGCCGTTAAGCATAACCGAATATGCGTTGAAACCGAAAATCGAATTGGCGGGTTTGCGATTTTCTTCAAAAAATTCTTTCAATGTCATACCGTCGTGAAACTCGATTATTCCTGATTTCTTAACTTTTGATTTGGATTTTTCAAACCCACCTTCATTGTAGTCGTCATCGTCATCGGCATCTGAATACAAATCGTCGTATAACTCATCTAAATAATCTATGCCCGCATCAGTAAGTTCCAACCCACTACCATCAATACTTGTGATATAATTACTGTCCCATAAACTATCAATAGTGTTTATGATAAATTCCTCATCGTATCCTTTCCCCAGATTCATTATTTTTTGCGTTATTTCTTGTTTGGTAGAACGAGGATAATCATTTAAAATTTTTAAAAAGTCATAATCTTCGGATGATTCTGATTTCTTGACTTTCGCTTTATTGACTTTTGATTTTTCTAATGCCCTTATGTATATGCCCATAGTATCACCTAAACGAATAAAGCATACCGAGTCCTGACTTTATTTTCTTAATCATACCTTGTTTCGAAAATCTTGTAATCATATTCATCTGGTTTGCTTTCGTGATGTCTTCGATTTCTTCATAAGTAAGACCGATGACTTCCATTTCTTCCTGCTTTCTTTTACAAACGTTGTAAGCGGTCATCGGATGAGTTATTGGTTTGCCTTCGGATTTCTTGTTGATTGAACCAGACGGTCTGCCTTTTTTTGGTGCAGGGAATTTTGATTTTTCCAAAACGAGTCCGCTGTATCTATCTCCGTTGTCCCGAAGATATGCGTTAAGGTCATCCAGCGTTTTAAATTCTTCAAACTCGCAATATATCTTTCCCTGACGGTCTGTCAATGTAAGATACCAGAACAGAATGTCCTCGCCTGTTGCCATATCATAAACGGGCGGATAAACCGTAAAAGTCAGATATGGATGAATAATCATCTCACCCTGATAAACTATGTCGCCTTCGTCGTTTTCTTTTGGCACAACATCTACAAATCCATTAGCAGTTCCAAAATCGAGCGATATTTGCTGACCGTATTCAGCCACGACTTCTTCCATACTGTCGCTTCTCGGCAGGTCTGATTCTTCTGCGGTGTATCTTTCGTCGAATTGGTCTTTTTTGATTTTTGACTTTTCCATTATGCCGTAATTATCGCAGAACTCGATGGCTTCCCCGTCGTCGCTAAATGTTTGTAAATACTCGTCGTTAAGACATACGAATACTTTTCCTTCCATCAGATTTTCAAAAGTAAAAGTGTTGCCATTTACTTCGTAAGTACCCACGATATTATTTTCAAAACCTTCTGGCATCGCAAGTTCTCCTGGCGTCCATTTTCCTTTTGCCTGCGCAAGTATATCGTTCCAACTCAAACCAAAATATTTCTTCATCGGTGCTTTTTTCATTTTAGATTTTGATTCTTTGTCAGATTCGGCTTCCTTTTTGACTTTATCTTTCTTCATTGATTTCTTTTTTATTTTTTCAACATCATCATCCCATTCTGTATTATTTACGAGATATTCGGTACATTCATTGATGGCGTCAGCAATACCAGGCTGATTAGTTTCCCTTGTCCAATCATCGCTTTCCCATCCGCCGTAAATATAAAATTTATCTTCATCCACCCAATCTATGAAAATCGTAATCCCATAATCTTCATATTCATATGCCACTGAACGGTCCCCATAATCATTTGTTTTGGTTTTTGCCTTTATTCTAGTTCCGTTCATTATAATATATTCTGGAACCTCTATTGTTTCCCCGTTTGGACCGATTTCCATAGTTTTTGATTTCTTAACTTTGGACTTTTCTATATCATCAGACTCCATATCTTTAATTTCCGTAATTATATTGGATACGGCATCCGCAATTTCCTGATTGGTTGGTTTGGTTTCAAAGTCATATCCCTCGCCCAATACATCAGATTCAATCGTCCATACATCAATATCAAATTCGGTATTCGGGCATAAAAGGAATATGCAGTAGGTATCGCATCCAATATCAACCTCGGCAACATAGCCAGGTCCTTCTCCCGATGGGTCACTGTCATAAGTAAACCTGACTTCCATGCCATCTACCGATACCACTGGCGGAGAATTTTTACTCCATTTTGCTATTCTTGATTTCTTCATTGATTGTTTTCTCATTTTATCATCTTTTGACTTATCTATTTGTCCCGCTTTAACATCATTTATCAAATGTGATATTGAAGATGGACTGCCTTCCAGCATAAACTCATATTTGTCGTTAAGCATATATAACGCATCATAATCGGAATCGTAGCCCAATCCCCAATTCAAAAATTCCTGATAATCGTATATCGCAATAGGCAAATTCAGCATTTCGTTCAATCTGTCGCTGTCAGCATATCCTTCATCTCTTGCCGTTTCGTCTTCCGAGTAGAATAATTCTTTAAATCTGTTAAATTTATAATCATCGTCAAATAAATAAACTTCTTTTCCACCGTAATCAAAATCGACAAATACTGTTAAAACGTCCAAGTAATTTTCGGAATTATATTCTTTCTTCATCGATTTCTTTTTAATTTTATACATTTTCCAACGTTCCGATTCTTCGTTAAGTATTTCTGCCAACTTCATTTCCAATTCATCAAAATCCATCCAATATCCAGGATACTGTGTTTCTTTTGTTTCCGTTTTACTTCCTGTATTGAAATTATAGTAAGTATATTCATACTTAAAACTGCCATCAGAAGCATCAAATTTAAAAGTAATATGTCTGCGAATCCTAACTGCCAAGTTATCGTCAGAGTTAGGGAGGACCTCATCAGGAAGGTCAAAACTTACTGTTATTACTTGACCGTCATCATCCCATGAAATGTTTTCTGCACCGAAAGGTGTTGCCGACCTTTCAATAGTTTCAAGCAGTTCCGTAAGTCTAACCGATTCTTCTTTTTTCATCGAATGTTTCTGTATCATGCTGTTTTTCGATGGCGGTCGTGATATATAAAAATAATGATAAAAATAATATTAAAAATAATCAACCAAATAATATCAAAAATATTATTGAAAATAATATGATAAATAATCCTACCATCTTTTGTAATAGCCATCCTCGATTAAACGTCCAATAGGCGTGAGGCACTTACATTTCGAGCAGTGCATGGGAAGTAATGCTGGTGCCATGATATACTTCTGATTACAATGAGGGCAGATGTAATAATTTTTAGGAGTGTCGGGAATATCACCGCCTGAAAAATTCTCTCCGTAGTATTCGAAGTAAATCATTTCCAACGGTTTGTCCAACGGTATTTCTGCGGTCTGTATCCCTTCTCCCCTTTTTGACTTGGCATTACCGTATTTGCCTCTGAATTTTTCAATCTCGTCCAAATCGCCATGCTTCCCCAATGTCCTTGCCAAATTGCGATTCATCATGCGATAGTCAGAAAGAACGCATTTCGTTAAGACATCTTTATCGACCAATCTGCCCAATCTCTGACAATTATTTGCCCTGGCGATTTCCAACAAATCATGGTTTTTTATTATGTCCCTGCGTATCGCTTCTTTTACTACTTCCCTGTCCATTATTTCGCCAACTGTATCATTTCCGCCCTTAACATAGCGTCGGTCATGAATCTTCCACGGAGAGTAGATGTCCTTGTAATCGAATCCTTCTTGATGCCACGAGAAGTCATGCATGCATGTTTGCCTTCGATTAAAACCGCAACGTCGTCGGTGCCCAGTACCTTTTCAAGAATGTCGGCGATGTCCTGTCCGATTCTTTCCTGTAATTGAAGTCTTTTTGCCACCATGTCCGCTATTCTACCGACCTTCGATAATCCTATTACCTTTCCCTTCGGGAGATATGCCACCGTGACCTTCATGTCATACATCAGTGCCAAGTGATGTTCGCAGTGAGAAAAAATGGGAATGTCGGCGATGACCACCATATCGTTGGTAATTACTTCCTCGAATGTTTTGTTGAACATTCCCGCAATTTCGTCGTTTGTATAGCACATGCCTTCATAGACCTCGCAGAACATCCTCGCAACCCTGTCGGGCGTTTCAATCAATCCAGGTCTGTCTGGGTTATCGTTTAATGCCACGATTAACTCTTTTACCGCTTTTTTAATCAGTTCCTTGTCAATCTGCTTCATCATACCCCTCTTGTCGTCGGGTCCCAAATTACCTTGTGAAGTTGTATCTGTAATCTAATATCATAAACTTTCGCCAATTCGCTTGCCTTCATCCAATCCACAATATCCGTTAATTTGATTGAATTGAATACGGGAGATATGAAAATATGACATCTCGGTTTGATTATATTTATCGCTTCTTCCATCCTTTCGATGTCTTCTTTGCTTCCGACCACAAATTTCAATACGTCATCCATATGAAGATTTTTTAATTCCGATTTAAGCATTTTATCTTCCATGCCTGACGAAGGAAGTTTGTAGTCGGCGGTTATCATCAATTTATCGAATAATCTCGGCAGTTGAGAAAATGAGATAGAGCCGTTTGTTTCTATATTGACCTCGTGATTGTTCAAAATCAATTTTTCAATCAATTTCGGAAGTTCTGGTTGAAGCAACGGCTCACCGCCCGTCAGGGTTATATTACAAACATCTTCTGGTATTTTATCAATTATTTCGTCTATCGACATTTCTTGTCCTTCGTCGAATGCGTAAGCGGTATCGCACCATTTACATCTTAAATTACATCCAGAAAATCTGATGAAAGTGCAGAGGGAACCAGCCCTTATGCCTTCTCCTTCTATCGACGTGAATATTTCATTGACCTTCATTTCCAATCTCCCAGGGATAAACTATCCATTTATCTCCTTTTTCTTCATAATAATAATCTGGCTTTACCTTCGATTGTTGATGATAATACATGGTGGCAATCGTGTATCCCTTTTTTGAGTAATGTAAAAGGGTTTCTCCCGTGTCTGCTATATCGTCGATGATTAAGCAGTCCTTATGCGGTGCGAGAAGTAAGGGAATGCCCGTTTTATGAGAATAAAGAATTGCGAGAACCATACCGCCTCTTGGTATCCCATAAACGCCAGTGAATTTTTTGTCTTTGAAGGCATCTTCGGTTTTGTTTATAAAATCATAAACCATGTTCCAATCTGCCCGTATATACTGCGATATTCCCCTCACTCTCCTGGATTTCGACTTTGTAGCATGTTCCGTGATTTGTCCCGTATTCCCCGACCTGACCGCAAATCCATTTTGCCATGTTTTCTGCGGTGGGATTGAAATCAACAACCTCGTTAAGATTCTGGTGGTCTAATTTGTCCATTATCAGTTTTTTCAAATGCGTGAAGTCATAAACCATGCCGTTTTCGTTCAATTCTTCCGATTTACAATAGATTTTGACAATCCAATTATGCCCGTGTAAATTCCTACATTTGCTTTCATAATTTAAGTTCAGTTGATGTGCGCCTGCGATTTCCAATCTTTTGATTACGTAATACATTTTACTCCTCCTTGCATAATGGGTCTATGACACCGTTTCTCTTAAAAGCCTTTTCTCTGTCGAAACATGTCCCGCATTTATGGCATGGCTTTTGACCGCCTTCGTAGCATGACCATGTCAGTTCATACGGAACCTCCAATTCTAATCCCCTTTTTACGATGTCTGCCTTCGTTTTATAAATGAAGGGTGCCATCAGGGCAACCTTATGTCCAGAACCGTAAATTATCGCTTTATCCATGTTTTCGTAAAACATCGGAGAGCAGTCGGGATAAGCAGAACCGCAGGCATCGTCGGAATGCGCACCATAGCAGATTTTATCGCAGTTGTTGATTATTGCCCTTGCGGTTGCCAATGAAAGCATCAATCCGTTTCTGAACGGAACGTAGGTATCGACGGTCCCTTCTTTCTCCTTTAATTGCTCATCGTAGGATTTGTGTTTGATTTCGGTTTTCGATTGCGATAACAATGGACAGTCGCAACCTTCCATTATCGGTTTTAAATCGTATTCTTCGAGTTTTACGCCGTAATATTGTGCTATCTTTCTTGCGCAGTCGATTTCCTTGTCATGCTTTTGTCCGTAATATACATTGAGGGCGATAATGTCTTTTTTGCTATATTGCGAAATCATCTCCGCCAGGCATGTAGCCGAATCCAATCCACCGCTTAATAATACCAATACTCTCATTTCATTACCTCCGTTTTTTCGTTAAGATATTTCAACCGCCGACCTATCGAAAGCCCTTCGAGTGGGACTTCATATTTACCGAATAAATCTTTAAGATATTGGATATAGGTCTGGCTCGCAAGAAAGACCGCAGTATCGTCATTCAAATGTCTTTCCGTAATTTGTTTGCGGACCTTAAAACTCCATGATGCCACTATATTCTGCGATTTTCCAATCAATGTATCATTATAATATTCGATTTCGTCATTCAACCCTAATAATCCGTATTTCGCCGATAAAATGAATATCTTATCGTCGCTGGTCAATAACCTCGCATAACGCAACGATTTTTTGAATAATTCCGATGTGTACAACTCATGGGCAGGGTGCCTCATATTATCGTTTATTTTTGATTTGACGCAACCGATGAAAACTATCATAAATTCTTCTCCGCCCATATCTGAAATTTACACCATTCGGTAAAATTGTTGATTGCCACTTCCTTCGGTTTTATGCGTTTGCCGTCAATCTGGATTTTATCCATGTTAAGCCCGCCTCTGTATTTGTAGGCAAACCCGAATTTGTTGCCAGTAGTCCATGCGGTGCTATCGACGCTGTCAAAATGATATTTTGTCAGCGACTTCATCGAAGTAAATCCGAGTCCGTGTATTTTCGAACCGCAGTCATGGGCATACTTAATCATCGGGATAAAGTTCTTGTATTCGGCTGATTTGATTTCGCCAGCCACTATTCCGCCTATCGCAACGTAATCGTAATCATTACATGATTTTTTGAAATCCTCGATGCCTCTCGATTTATGCCAGACGGGTATAGGGTCCCTTCCCAACTCGTCTTTCAGCATTCTGCGGTATCTGCGGACTTCATCGTATCCGACGATTGAATCGATGTCCAACTCGAAGAAATAGGTGGGATTGTTTGATTTGATATAATCGATGTATTTCTTTACATATTCATCCCAATGGACAACCGCATCGCTATTGACCATAAATGTAAAGGCACCAGAATCGAGCATGAATTTGCGACTGTTTTTTATGAGGAACGGGACATATTCGTTGGCATAGAAAAACGAGTGGAGTATGAAGGGTTTGTATTGCTCAATCCCTTCGTTTACCATCGTTTCCCTGCCGTTTATTCCTGCGAGATAAACATCCATATCCTTCCCTGCCGAGTAATTGAATTTGGTTCCTTCCTTGTCATAACAGTTTGAATTGGGAACCAGATATACCTCCATTCCATCGCCTTTGTTCCTGAATTGATAAAGCCATCTTTCCTTCCTGTTATCGACTATATAACAGTAGGATGTAGATACGAGATAAACATTCATCAAACCTCAAACTCTTTACCGCAGTGAGGGCATGTAATCATCTTTCCCTTTTTATCATGACCGCCTTCGCCATCGGAGATATTGTCCTCAAACAATCCGTCGAGGTCCTGCGGTGTCGATAATATCCCTTCGATTTCAAATTCGTCGAAACCCGTAAATTGCTTCATTTCCTCATCCATGTCGTCAAACAACTGTGCGAGTTTTTCCTGGTCCCATAATCCCGTGATTTTGTTCAGTGCTATGGTCAGGGCATCCCTGTGTTGTTCGTCGTACTCTTTTACGATGACCGATACCTTTGTTATTTTCTCGCCTTTTTCTTCGGCTAAATCCTTCATGACCTGGAATCTCTGGTGTCCAGAAATTATCATGTATTTGCCGTCTTTTTCTTTATTGACGACTATCGGTTCGGAGTAGTCAAATTCTTCTATGCTCTTTCTTAATTTCTGATACAAGGGCATATCTGGCTTTAAATCAATTCTTGGATTTTTGGGATTTGGTATGATTTTACTGACCGATATTTCTTCAAATTTGAGTCCGTTTGCTTTGACCATGCTCGCATAATAAATTATATTATATTTAATATATTCGCAGATAGTCATCCAGCGAATGACTTGTCGTTTTAATCGATGAAATGCCTGGTGCCAAATTTATGATTGAATCGATTGTCGTTATATCGACGTTTGTTTTAGGGAAGTCATTATTGTAAATCAGGGATTCGTCGGAAGTGTCTTTTGCTATCAGGGCAAAAATATTCGCCTTTTTGTTCGGATTGTTTCTGTCCAATCTTAACGCCCTTCCGACCACCTGCGTGTGTGATAACGACCTGGTGGTAGGCGATGCCAATATCACGATTTCTATTTCATTGTCGTTGAACCCTTCCCTTAACTTTTTTGCCAATAATAAGATGTTGGTTTTATGTTCCTCGAAATCCGATAAGGTGTCTTGTAATTGCGAACAGATGCTATGCCTTATACCGTTTTTATCCAGCAGAAACGACATTTCTTTAATCTGTTCGTTTCTTTCGAAAAATACCAGCATCCTTTTTGATTGGTAGGTTTTGATGAGATTGAACGTGTGATGAAGTCTGGATTTGAATGTATAACAAATATCACGTCTTTTCATCGCAAAAAAATCATACTTCTGGCTTATCCCTGGGCGTAATGACGGAGTTCCAGCAACCTCCTGTGCGACGTTTTTCATCAGTTTTGTCCATTTGTCATACTCGTCTATTTCATTCTTTGACGGCGTGTATTTTGCGTAATGAACCATAAAATCGCAGATGTTTGCCTTGTCCCATCCGACCTCGTAAAACGGCTGACCGAATAATTGAACCGAGTTGCCTGGCGTTGCCGATAACCCGAGAACCGCTGTCGGATGGAGTTTCATCACCGCCGACGATTGCTTCTCTGGACTTGCCCGATGACATTCGTCTAAAACCAGGCAATCCGCTTTTAAATTGCCTCTGTACATTTCGTTGATTGCCTTCATGTAGGTGGTTATCGGGACATTTATCGATTGTAATTTACATTCCTTCTCCCACTGACCGCATACTTTTGACGACGGCGTGATTATAACGCATTTCTTTTCTGGGAAGTTGGCGATATACTGCTTTAACGTATAAACGGCACCTTTCGTCTTTCCGCTGGCTGTCGGTGCTTTTACGATACCCCAATAGTTGTTTTTAGCCCATGCCAAAAAAATATCCTTCTGATAGTCGTATAATTCGACCATGACATCAGACTCTCATCTTTACTTTGACGAATTTATTTTTCGGTATATCCTGTTTGTCGATTAAGATGTAGTAGTATTTTCTCATGTTTCTGCTGATTGATTTTCCCTTGTGTATTTTGCCATCGATTTGTAATTCGTCAATGAACCATATATCAGCATCGAAACTTTTAGAAATGTCCAGCGGAATAATCAGACGGCATTTAGGACCGTCAATATCCTGAACCTCCGCCATAAATTCGTATTCACGCATGTTTATGCCATATATAATAATATTATTTAATATTTTGTTTTTGTTTGAGTTGTTCTTTTGCCTTCGCATGATTCATTTGTATATTCGGTTTCTTTTTCGGGATGTTGTTCAAAACCTGTTCCTGATACTTTTGCGTTTCTTTCTCGTTGTCGAGTATTGCTTTTCTCATCGTCGTATATACAAACGCCTCTTCCCTGATGGCATAAAGGTATTGAGCATCTTTTTTGAGTGCCTGTTTGTATTGTTTTGAATTGGGATTCGTCAAAAAATCATAACCTTCCTGCCATGACTTAAAACCGTATTTTTTTGCCACATCGGCATATACCCTGCGGAGTTCCGCCGATAAGAGATTTCTCGTATTATCCAATTCTGCGAATGTCCAATCTTCTTTGCCTGGCGGATAAATTTCGTCGATTTTATCCATCGCATTTTCCCAACCGTTTGTTTTGAACTGAATGATTTTATATCCTTTTGATTTCGGCGAATTTTGATATTTATTGTAAAGTGCCTCGCAACCATCCAATAATTTTGCCACCGCATTTACCGCCGAGTGAAGACACCATTTAACCGAAAATTTCGGAACACGGAATTGGCTTCCAGAATTGTCGCCAGCCCTGTCTTTCAGTCTATCCTTTATACTTTTGAATTTTTTATGCGAAACCGCCTCGTATCTTTTATGAGGATTTCTTTCTTTGTCCTTCTTCTCTTTATCCTTCTCTGGACTTGATATGAGTTGTTCCCTTTGTCCTTTTGACCGCTTTTTATGTTTGGTGTCAATCGGATGCCAATAATCTGATTGCGTCGAATGCCTATGTTCTTTTTCTCCCGTTTGATTGTTGATTCTTACCGTATCGGATTTATAATCATACTTTCTGTTTTCGGTTGGCATCTGAAAAAGTATAAAAAATAAAAAATAAAAGGTTTTCGTTTAAACAAGATTGATTGATGCCACCGTGCGATAATGTTTAATCGAACCCTGCATCAGTTTCTGAATGATTTTCATATATCCGTCGGGCGTCGCATTCGGTGCGTTTTTGATGTAGTAATCGTATCCATCCCTGAATATGACATAATCGATTTCGACGAGTGCCTCTATCGGCGGGCGACCTTCCGCCTGTTTGTATTTGACAAGTGCTGGAATGATGCCCTTCGCTGGTGCCCTATTTTCTAATTGAAGTATCTTTCTCAATCTGGCTTCTATTATCATCTGTGTTTCGTCGGTCGATAAAACCTCGATATTGCGAATGCTTTTTGGTTGTTCCGCCTTTTTCGGTGCAGGATTTGATGCGATAATATCGGGGTTTCTCAAAACCACTTCATCCGCTGGTTTTGCATCAATCGGCTCTATGATGACTTCTTCTTTTTTGACCTCTTCGGCTTTTGCCTCTTTTCTCATTTTTGCCATGACTCTTCCTCCTTAGTATGTATCGTAATCTATGAACCAATCGTCAAGATACTTGAATAAAATCGAATAGCCGACTTTCCCGTCTTTATCTGGATATTCGTTTATTTTGTCCAAAATCCTCTTTACTCTGGCACGGGTTTCTTCCTGGTTCCTCGTTCCTATGACATCGATATATTTGAAAACGTTGTTGAGCAACCATGATACGTCGCCTGGTTTGCTACCGTCAAGTCCCGTAAGTTTGATTGTATGTTTATTATCGATGATTTGAAGGTTCAATATATTGGCAACGACGTTTGTAAGGACTTCGATTGCGTTTGTGTGAAGTGTGTAGTTCGGTGCGCCATATGGCACTTTGATAATGATTATTTCCATTTTTCTACCTCTGTCTTCCAATTTGAGTTTTGCCTTATACAAAAGATTTGAAATGGTCCGTTGCGAAACTTTGTATCTGTTTGCGATTTCTATTATGGACAATCCCGCCTCTCTCGATGCGTATATTTCGGCTTCCGTCGGACTGAACCCGTAAATGTGTTGAAGTTCAATCTCTCTAACCCAATCGGACACGGTTTTGTCATGTATAATATATTATTTAAGATTTACCACGAATGTGGTATATCAGTTTGTTATCAGGTTCCTCGATATTTCCACCCAGTGTCCTTTATAGTTGTCTTCCTTAATCAATATCAGCGATGGCTTACCAGATGCTTCTAAAATCGGGTTTTGCCCTGTTATGAGAGAATTGTAGAACTTATCTCTCTCATCTTCCGTATTGAAGGTTTGACAAACGATTGCCTCGCCATCCAAATCTTTAATTGTCAGTTTATACATTTCTGCTCACCTTTGTTTTCGTTCTGATTTTATTGTAATACGGTGAATGGCATTTAGGACATCCGCATGGGTATTGCGGTTTGTCCAGTTTCCAAACATGACCGCATCTGTTGCATTTTACCGTTCTAACCATCTTATGACAGTTTGGACATTTGAAAAGGTCCGTATCCGCCGTTGAATAGAATTTATCGCAATCAGGGCAAAATCTTTCATACATCTTCATCCCTCCGAGTTTGTTGCCGACTGTACTGTATCATAAATAATCATATTATAATTTTACGATTATCCCTCTCTTTTGATTTTTGATGATGTCGGCATCATCGGGATATAGATGTAGGAGTCGTCGGTTTCCAATTCCTGAATATCGAGTCTTCCGCCAGATGCGTTGAAGTGCCCACCGCCGTTAAGATATTTTTCCGCAATTTTTGCGCAGTCTATTTTCGATTCGGCAGACGACCTTATGCTGATGTTTCCCGTTCTCATGTCGATAATGTATATCAGTTCGCATATTTTGTTTTTGAAACAATAGTCCGATATGTGCGATTTGTACTTCTCTGCGAATGCTATCGCAATTTTGATGCCGTCATCGCAGATAATCTTAATCTGCGTTTCTTTGACATAGGTATTTACCTGCTCGGCATAACGGTCAATCCTCTCTTTGTATTTTTCCAATAACTTTTCCGCCGACATGCGAAGTGCCTCGTTCATGAAAAATTCCCTCGATGAAATATAGAGAAGGGAGTTCAATCTCATGCTATTCGGGTTGGCATGTATCCATCTATCGTAGTCGTCGATTAAAACCGCATAACTTTCAAACCAATCGTTGCCTTTAATCTGACCAGATTTTTCCATATGCTTCCATAAAAGGTAAGTTGCGCATCTTTTGGTATCTATCGTTATTGTTTTAGCATTATCGAATTTATAATCGTTAAGCCATAACGATGTTTCATGATGGTCTATAATCGTAATTGATTTAAACTGCATCAGTAAATCGATTATGTCTTTTTCATCTTTTCTGAATGATAAATCCGTAATGATTATCTCCTTCGTTTTCGGTATTTTTTCAAGTGTTTCTTTCAAATCTTTGTAATCAATGTTGTAGTATGCTTCCATGCCAATCGTTCTAAGAAACATAGTGCATCCATATCCATCGAGGTCTATGTGAGAAATGCTTATCATGCTTTCACCTAATGGTATATACGCATTGTAGTATAAATAATTATATAATTATTTATTATCATTTATGTATTCCAATCCCGTTTTAAATCCAAAATCCTCTTTATAGACCTCTATGTCGAAATCGGGAATTTCCACGCAGTCGATGCTATCAATCACGTCGCTTAATCCAATACAATAATTAAGGAACTGTGTTTTCGTCATCTGCTTATTGACTTTTGCGATTATGACGAAATCCGATGGATAGTATTCCACGTCGAACAGTTGTTTCTTTAACCTTTCAACCAAATTTTTTGCCTGGAAGTTGTTTTCAAGCAAAAGTATCGAGAATTGCGTTGCCATCCTTTTCATCCCTATATTCATTTACGTCGATGATGATATAATCCTGCATGTCGTAGATTTTCTTTGCTTTTACTTCTATGACCTGCGAATCGTCGTTATATGCTACACCCGTAAGCCCATCCAATACCGCCCTTAACAATTTGTCTATATCGGGTTTTTTCGTTTTTAACGTGACTTTTTTAGGTATGCTTTTCGGTTTGATGAATCCGAAAGTAATGTCTAACGATATTCCTTCGGTGGCATAGCGTTTGCCGTTTGCCTTCGCATATTCTTCGGCAATAGCGACCCTTTCCTCGTTTAATGACTGCTTCTTCTTATCGGTGATGACCGCCCTGTTCATTCCAGATTTGGTCTTTACGATAAAAGCGGAATGACTGCCCTGTGGGACACCAGCCATCATCACTTTAATTTTTGTCATCTTTCTCTCTGTTGCGTTTGAGTTGTTCTTTCAGTTCTTTTATCAACTGTCTTCTGTAATCGAGTTGTTCTTTTGCGTCATCGTCATCTGCTATGCTGATTTCCGACATCGCACCGCATTTTACGCATTCGTAATAACTGACGATTCCATCGCCTTCGCCGTGAACCTCGTCGAAGTTAAAATCGCTTTGCCATGCCATATCGCCACCGCAGTAGGGACATGGATAAATGCTACCGCCTATATGATACTCCTGTTCTTTCTTCTTTGCCATGAAACACCGTATGTCGTTTAAGTATAAAAAATTATATGATAAATTATGAGAACCTCTTTTTGATTTTTTGCGTAAATGACATCGGTTGTTCTTTTTCTGGTTCTTCCCTGACTTCGTGTTCTTTGAATTTGCCTCTTGAAATCACCAATTCGTATGATTCTACGATTTTTTGTAAATCGATGATTCTCTGTCTGAAAGTATCGTTTTCTGAACGGAGTCTTACACATTCTCTCCTTAATACATCACATTCGTCTTTTGATGAGTAATATTTTTTTGCGAGGTCTATATTCAATCTTTCGCATGTTTTATCGGCATCGTCTTTTGATATGACTTCATTCCTTTCTGATTCGTTTTGGTTTACTGCCTGCTCATCTTTCGGCGGAGTCGCCGTTTCCGATTTAGAATAATCCGATGTGCCTGAACTATCTGATTTTTTAAAAATTTCGATGCCATCCATTTTGATACCTTTTGATAAGCAATCGACATTCTCTCATTTTAATTTATTTATAATTCATCGTACCTCATCGTCACAAGATTGGTAGTGATTTTGTCAATCGTGTAATAAGTCGCACATCTGTTTTCTTTCTTTTTTTCATTTGCGTATTCGATTGCTTCGTCAATCGTACCGAATTGTCCGACCTGGTCGCTGAATGGGACGTCATCTTCGTAGTAAAGTGTCACGATGAATTGAATTTTCTTCTCTCTTTCCTTCATTCCACAATCTCCCATTTGTCCGACACCATATCGGTCTGCGTTGCCAACCAGCCCGTGATTATTTCATCCTGTGCATTCTTCATACAAAAATAACCGTGATGATAATAGTCCCCGCTAACATAATAAGACGGCATATAATACACATACATTCCCTTCCCGTTCCAATCGGTTCTGGTTATTTTTTTTCCGTTCTCAACGCATTCTTTTAACGCATCATAAAATTTCATTTCTTCGCCTCCAATTTCGAGATATATCTTTGAACATCATATAAACCTAACAAAAGACCGTTTGTGTGACTCCATTCTGATTTTGCTTCCTTATCGCCTTTTATGACTTTTTTAAAAATTTCTTTTTCATAGGTTTCCCATATATTGATGTTGGCATCAATATATTGTTTGACCGATTCGTATTTGTCTTTCGTTTTCATTCTTTCGCCTCCTCAATTTCCTTAAAAATATAATGAAGATGTGTTTCCGCCATTACTGTTGTTTTTGACGGTATCCGTTTGAAGTCGGCTTTTAATCCTCTCGGACAAACGAATTTTACGATACTTGGGCGTTCATCTACGATGCCACATATCATAAAACATCTGCTCGGACATTCTTCGCAATATTTTATCACGAGCATAGCAATTTCATCGGTCATTCTTTTGCCTCCGTTGTTTTTTGATAAAATTCGACGATTTTCTTCATTTCGTCGTCGGTCAATTCTAAAATACCTATATCGCCTTCGTCGTAAATCGTAAATTTATACGACAGTTTATCTTCGCTGAATGTATCGTCTATTTTTTTAACAGACAATCCGTTGAAGATATTGCCTATTTTAAGTTCGGTCATTCTCTATCCCCCATCATTTTTTTAAGCACCCAGACGGATAATTCATAACGGCATTTATGACATAAAACCGATTCATCGGTAAATCCCTTGTCGTCGGTAAATGTTATGACCATTCTGAATCCCGATGGTTTGTAATCCTTATGACACAAATCGCACTTGGTCATTCTTTCGCCTCCTTCCTTTCAAAATACTCACAGTCAAAGTCATCGCCACCGATAGTAATTAACAAACGACGTTCTCTTGGACATTTTTTCAACACTTTTTTATATTTTTTATATTCCTCTTTTTCTGCTCTATGAAAGAAAACGGCTGGTGGAATATCGTATTTACAATCGTCACAGAGTGTCATTCTATCTTCTCCTGTTTTTGTATTCATCAATCTTTTTGTCGATTATAAAAAATAACCATACTCCGATTGGGAATCCTATCGCATACCCTATGGTGCAAATCAGTTGTTCGGTCATTCTATCTCCTCATAATGAGTGCATACCTCGTCTTTATCGAGAATAACATAACTGCCGTAAAACAAACACATTATGCGTGTTGTTTCCATCCTTATTGTTTCCGTCGTATTGCAGATTTCCAATATCAGAGCATACTTACAAGTTTCACAGTCAGTCATTCTATCCTCCGTTGGTTCGATGGCAATTTTTTAATTTTTTTGTCGATGGCGTTCTGTTTTCTTCTTTCTTTATCTATCTTATCCCATTCTTCGTTTGTTTTCCATTCCGCATATGGCTTGTCAAAAGGACAATGCGTCGGGTGTGGAAGTTTTGGGTCGAAAATCCAGATAATACAGGGATAAGAAATGCATTCTCTACACTCCCAGAATCCCGATGTCATTGTTTCGCCTCGTATTTGTCGCAGAAATAGTGTCTAAAATCATCTCCTTCGTCGGGAAGATTGCGTTTGAATTTAGGTTTTATATCGCAGGTGTTGTATAATTTCGTCATAGTGCCTTCTAATTGCGAATATTTACAATTAAGACAATCTTTCGGTTTATTCATTGTTTATCCTCCATCTTTTTAGATTGAGCATCGCCCAATGTATCTATGAAAATGTCAATCAGAAA
This sequence comes from Lachnospiraceae bacterium, assembly GCA_045617945.1. Taxonomy (GTDB): domain Bacteria; phylum Bacillota; class Clostridia; order Lachnospirales; family Lachnospiraceae; genus UBA2868. Next base: position 3,604 of record JAZLJS010000051.1, on the reverse strand, counting down.
ATCCTTGTCGCAATCGTCGCAGTGTGCCGTTCCCTCTATTGAATATGCGCCAAGCCAATCTCCCGTGCTTTCGTCGATGGCGTTTGTTATCTTATAATTCTCGTTTTGACAATATGGGCATTTCATCATTCTGTGCGGTTCTCTTATCGGTTTTCTCGGTTCTTCTTTTATTTTATACAATTTGTTAAAATCGTAAATGATTCTTATGTCTTGTTTGGTCATTGTTTCGCCTCGAAGTAGGGACAGGGATGTTTGACTTCTATCGTTGCCCTTCCGTAAATGTAAAGTTTCGGCATCGCCTCATTCCAATATTTCTTCGCAATCTGTTCCATTTTAACGCATCCAGAATCAGCATATACCAAATCTGGTATTCCGATATTTTTGTAATTTGCGCATTTATCACATTCGGTCATTGTTTCGCCTCGTAAGCATGACAGATTTCTTCCATCCCCGTCGGTCCCGTCGTATCGGTGCGATAAACGTGTTGGAACGTCGGATGTAAATTCAATCTACATTCATGTGTTTTAAATCCCATAGAGTTGGTTATTTTCGTTGATGTGGATACTCCGATTGTCACGGCAATATAGTGTTTGCAGTCGATACAGATGTCTATCATTTTCTTTCCTCTTCTTCATAATCGTCGCAGGTCGTTTCTTCTCCGACTTCCCTGCCGTGCTTACCGCATACGACTTCGATTTTGCCAAACTCGTCGATATGGTTTATCTCTTCATGTTTACAGGTTGGACAGGATTTAATCGGTCTGTAATTCACATCCTTCTTTGTCAATCTGGGCGAAAACAAATCGCATACATAATCGGTTTCGACTGGTTCGTTCAGTTTTATGCATTTGTATGCTTTGTTCATCACTCCTGCGTTGTCCTTCTCTTCGAGAAGGACTGTTGTATGAAAATACTCGCAGTCTATACAACTGTCCGCTATTCTCCGATGCGTCGTCTTTTTGAAGTAAGGACAGGAAGCAATCGGTGGAAGTTCGTTAATAAGCACTTCTCTTTTACATACGGGTTTTTTCGGCGTTTCTACAAAATGGTCGCAGTCTGGACAGATTGACCGTGCTTTGTAATAAACAGGAATTTCGCATTTGGTTTTGAATGAGTAAGCGGTGGGATTATCGGTCATTCCTTATCCCATTCCCTCTGTTCGAAACATGGACATTCGCTTATTTTATCAAATTCAAACCTGTATTCGTCTTCGTCTATGAGTTTTTGACAAATGACAAAAAATTCTCCGTCTTTGAATTTTATCATTTTTTTATTGAATTTGCAGTTGTCGCACTGGTCGTATTTGTCTTTCAAATAATTGTCGAATTTCTTTTTTGCGATTATCGTGGCAAACGCAATTCCCAATACCAGCCAGAATACTTCATGAAGCCCGAATATCATAAATCTTCGCCTCTGATTTTCAACAAAAATTGTATGCGGTCGTACAGATGTTTATACGCATCTATCTGCGCATAGCAGTAAGCGATTCTCCTGCTGATTTCCTTTCTATGTTCTTCCGATTTTGTGTCTTTCATATCCAAGTCGTATTGACAGATATGCATTTTACAAGTCATTATTTCAAATTCGATTTCGCTGACCGCTTCGTCAATCAGCAAGCATTTTTTCGGTTCCGATTTTGCTTTCATCGTTTCACGCCCAATATGTTTTTTTCATCGGCGGTCAGAATTTCGCCTGAAATGTATTTTTTGAGAAGTTCCAATTTCGTGACGACTTCTTCGTATGCCTTCATCCTGCCAATCAGATAATCCTTGTATGACGATACGAAAGTCTGTTCGTCGATTTGCGCATTATTGTCATCACCGACGGTATCAATCTGACTTTTACATTCGTCGATTTCCAATTTCATTTCTTCAATCATTTGTTTTACTATCATTCTTTTCCACCCTTATGTTAAATGGTCTGTATATTCATAATCTGGACAGTCCGTATCGTCGAATTTCTCGTATCCCTTCTCACATCCCGTGCGCCATCTCGGACCTCTTTCAAAAACGTTCTTTGAAACATAGTGTCCCGTCTGCCCACTCAATTCCGATTTTATGAAAATCGGGACAAGGTGCTTACAGTTTTTACATTGGTCGTATTTCATTTCATCTTCCCCATTCCAGCATTTCCCTGGTCGCATGATACTCGTTCATATCGTTTGGATTTTTACAAATCACATTGGCGAGAAAATCGGTTTCGTCATAATCGGAGTCTTTCTGGTAAATGCTGTGTATTACCAAATTGACTTTCTGACCGTCGATGGTCGCTGTCGAAATCCCATCGGTTTCGTAAGACCAGCCAGACGGTTTGTATGGTTTGATTTTTGCCGTTATTTCTTTTAACTTCCTTCCAGCATCTGCCAGATTGTCTGTGAAGTGGAATCCGTCGGTTTTATGCTCATGTTCTCCCGATTTATAATAGATGAAAACCGAGTATCTGATTGGCAGACCGCCATCGGCATGATACCATTTGTTGTAATATCTCATTCTTCTTCCTCTTTATCTTCCAGATATTTCGTATAATCGAATCCTGGACTGTGTTTTTGTATGTATTCTTCGATTGCCAATTCTATCGTTTTCCCCATAGCAATACCATTCTGATATTTGTTGTATTGAAGATAAACGATTGTTTTATCGTTCAAATTGAACGTAGTCGTTGTTCTGTTCTCCTTTTTAATCATTTAAATCCCTCTTTATTTTGATGTAGATTGTCGCCTGCTCATAAGTGAACCCGCAAATTATATTGAATAATCTCTCCAATCTGCTGTCTTCCAATTTTGCTTCTTTCATTCTGTCCTTGATTACCTTCCGTACCAACGCCTTCTGTAATACCTCCATATATCCCACCTTCTCGATAAACTTACTATCATTAACCAAATCGTTCAAAAACTTCCTGACCTGATATTCGTCGATTATCTTCATTTCGACTATCTGCGAATATATCTCGTCGAAGTATCTCGGAACCTGTTGCTTCCCTGTGATTATATTACATCTTAACTGATTTAATTTTTCAAATTCCTCCATCTGTTTTTTTATGTTTGTCCTTTGAACCATCATCAACGTAATTTCGTCGTTTAAGAAGTCGTAGGTTTCTTTCAATGTATTATATGTCTTTTTTTCTATTTTGATAAATTGATTATCATTACTATTTTTTTTTATTATATTATCTATAAAGAATGAACGTTGCGATTGATACCCGTCTTTCTTGACCATGCTGTCGATAAGGTTCTTTTCTTTTTCTGTTATTGAGATATGAAAAAATTTACTCAATTTTTCAAATCTGGTTTTGACCATCGGGTTCCTCGATGCCATATATATTTAGTGATATTTATTTCTATTTATGAAAAAGGTCATCGGCAGATTCTGCCAAAAACGAATTTGAGGAACCCGTTTCCCCCATCTGCCGATAATGATTACATGTCAAATTATTATTTAAGTTTGACGAAATATAAATAAAAATATTTATGAAAAAAAGGTATTTATTTTCTTTTAAGTTTGAAAGTTAAAATAAAATCAATAAAAATATTTTTTTCTATTTGTTTTCTTTTAACCTTACAAGGTTAAAAGTATTTTAAAAAAGATGACATCAACAAAAAACGGTAT
>JAZLJS010000050.1:0-72798 GCA_045617945.1 Lachnospiraceae bacterium | reverse complement strand
GCAGCATGGAGTTCATCTTTCTGTTTATAAAAGGCTTCTTCTAATGTCATAAAGTGATAGGTTATTTTTTCTTAAGCTGGCTGATTTCGGCTTTGAGTTTACTGTTTTCTTCAAGCAATCTCTTAACTTCGTTTTTTAGTTTCTTCATAGTCTTCGGCATGATGTATTCATCTTCACCGGGAGTATATGTCGGGCTCAGCTTCTTCTTAATTGAAAAGGAGGCATGCAAAGGTAATTGCACATGCTCATTTTGTAAAAGAGAATCAGACGCAAATGATTCATCACTGAAGTATGTCAGGAAGGAACGGTGGTACGAGAAATATTATGCAAGGTAGTGCGTGATGTTTTGCCTCATTTATTGAAATAATGGACGGCAAATTTTATAATTGTTGAGGAACGGATATACGGTTGAGACCTCCGAATACCGATTTTGCGCGAACTAAAGTGGACATATTTGTCAATGTCTAATGAAAGGATATCGATATGATAGATGAACAGACAAGACGATCTGTCGAAACAATGTGTCAATGCGGCTTGGATTTTGACGGTATCAAGGCATGCTTTTCGAAGATTGATGAAGCAATTCTTAAAGAAATATATGCAACTGCCAAAAAGCGAGACGATGAGTCTTATGGAGACGAGGATATCAGAATCAGCTGCAATTGTTCATAATGTCGGGGAGACAACTGAGGTAGGTGATGGTTGCGACGTTGCTGTTTATATGGCAGCGGGATATGATAAACTGCATGCTTTACGCAAAGAAATCGGAAATGTTCCAGAGGGCGAGGTTTTTATTACGCCCGGATTTGATCTTCCTGCGAAGTATATTATACATGCGGTAAGTCCACTATATATTGACGGTGAGCATGGGGAAGAAGTGAAACTGCGTTCCTGTTACAGAAAGAGTCTGGAACTTGCAAAGGAGAAAGGAATACAATCGATTTCGTTTCCATTAATTGCTACCGGAACGTTTGGATATCCAAATGCAGATGGAATGGCCATAGCCGTAGATGAGATTAACAAATTCCTCCTTAATAATGAAATGGAGGTTTATCTTGTTGTATTCGGAACATCAATGACTATAATGGCGAAACGCATATTTCCGGATCTTAAGGCGTATATTGACCATAATTATGTGTGTGAGAAACGAGAAGAAGAGTATGGGGACCCGCACTTTGAATCTGTTGCACCCGAGAATGCGGGATATGATGCCTATGCGAGGGCTGCAAAGCAAATTGACAGGAATCGTATAGCACACGCATTTCATTTCAGTGCAGCAAAGAGTGCAAATTATTCCGAAGAAATGTCTGAGGATGAGGATTTCGAGGATGAGGATTTGGATTTCTTCGAGAATAATAAGGAAGAGATGAAAAAGCGTTTGGAACATCTTCAGGATTCTTTTGGCAGATATGTTATATATCTTGTTGATACGAAAGGGATGACACCTGTTGAAGTTCAAAACAGGGCGTGGTTGTCGAAGAAGGTTTATTCTAAAATGAAAACCAATCAGGATAATTATCATCACGACAGATGGAATGGAAAATTCATCGCATGAGTTTTCTTATGAGAAAATCAAACAGATGATAATGAAGAAACAAGAAAAGAAAAATTGGGAATTCTTATTTCTTGGCGCAAATATGGATGCAATAACTGCTGCACACAGCATCGGAATTCGTGCAGACAGAGCAACCCGATATGAATGTGATTCGATAGGAACGGATACCAACTACAGAGCACTTGGAAAGGCGTTATCCAAGTACCGTGCATGCAAGGCCGAAGCTGTCGGGGAGGCACTTGCGGACTGGGATGCAGAGATAAGCGAAGATTTCGAGAGCAGAAAAGCATGAACCCCTGCGCAGATTGAATTGAAACGGCGAGAGAGATTCATTTCCAAAAGGAGGATACAGTAAGGGAGTAATAGGAGCAATACTCGGAGATATTTCCGGTTCACAGTATGAATTTGACAGGGCAACGAAGAAACAGGCACTTGAAGCACCATTGTTTGGCAAGAGGTGTATGTTTACAGACGATACGGCAATGACACTTGCTGTGAAGTATGCGATTGATAATAATATAGATTATTGTGCAGCCATGCATGAGGTTGGTGTCAGATATCCTGCAAACCAATACAGTTATACTGTTGATTCGGATCTTGATGCAATGGAGAAATCATATCGATGGGATGTTTCTTGTCAGGGATCGGTTCCTGTTGCAATGAAGTGTTTTCTCGATAGTGATTCGTATGAATCGTTTCTTCGCAATGTGTTCAGACTGGAATGTGATTCCGATACACTCGGAGCAATCGGCGGCGCGGTCGCCGAGGAATTCTATCATGGTACCGGATTGTCCGAGATGATGAATAAATCCAGAAGAACGGCGCAACTGTTAATGAAGGAATTGCTGGAAGAGGACGCAATAGAAAGAATTGGTTCTAGGAAAACAGGATCATGGATTGTGAACCTTTGTTTCTGCCATCGGTAGGAATTATTTCACCGGTGTCGGGATCGATTTTGTCGATAAGAGTTCTTTTGGCTCTGGAACATTTTTTCTTTGTCGTAGTAAGATTTGGAGTCATAAACATAGGTAATACCCGATCTTTTATCGAATTGTTTTATTATTGCCATAAAAACACCTTCTTAGTGGTTATGAGATAAGCCGTTTGGCTAGGGTCTGAACAGTAATATCTACACGACCATTTTGTGATTTTATATTGACTGAAAAATGGCATTTTGTTAAAATGAGCCGACGGATTTTGTTATGCTGGAATGTTTGCTGGCTGCATATCTTTAGTGGATGCTCCGACTCTTCCGGCAACAACTCTTGCTAAGAGTTGTTATGCTTCTATGTTTGCAGGGTGCAGTTCTTTAGAGACTGCCCCGGAACTAATTGAATATGTTGACAACTATCAGGGTGATTCGCGTGTTTCTAGTCGTATTGAGGGGTTGAGAAATTTTAGGTCTGATCAAGGTGATCATCTTCCGTGGACCCTAAGAGAAAAGACTACATCTAAACGTGGAAATGAATCTGAATTAAGCGGTGTAGATTATATTATTGACCGTGATACCTTTAAGTCTGAAGAACCTGCCAAAACTGTTATTGTTGCTGATAGTGTCGGTGCTGCTACTTTCTTCGACATGAAGGTTCACAAAGCCGATGAGAAGACGACTATGAATCAGAAATTCTTGGCACAGACTCTTGTGGGTCCTAATACAACAGTTCTTCTTACTAAGAACATTCATCCAAGAAGAGATTTGACGATTTATGAAGATGGCAAAACGCAGACACTTATTTGGAATAATCTTTCGAAGGATCAGGCCGGCTTGATATGGGCGGTTGTTTACAATGAGAAAGATAAAGCATATGTATTAAATGGTTTTCTTGATGCAAATGGCACTGCTGTATTTAACGGCTTTAAGCTTCGCGATGCATCTTCAATTACGCTTTGCAAATAGGGATTGGATATCAGCATATTTGCTCGCTTAAAGACTGCCATGGTTGGCAGTCTTTTTGGATACGTCCAATGTTTATTCCGGCAAGGATTCTGAGAGGAAAACGATAATGCGAAAGAACACTTTACCGGCTATTATTATGGTAGTTCTTATGGTTTGTATATGTGGTTGTGGCGATGAAAGCGGGCAGAAAGTTGAGCAATCATCAGATCAATCATCAGTACAGTCACCGGTACAATCATCAGTACAGTCGTATGTTGTTACGGATGAAGAGGAAACAAAGTCATCTGCCGATGAGGGTGGTTGGCAGGAAGCATATAAGTCGATTGTAGACATGTGGCAGACCAATCATGGAGCGGATTATGCATTCGGCTATAATCTGATCTATTTGGACGATAATGACTTTCCCGAATTGCTACTGATGGGAGAGGATGATGCCTGGAACGGATATGAGATGTATACCTTCATAGATGGGGAAGCGGTACGGGTGACCAAGGATGATTCGGATTCATCTTCTTATCTCAGTCCGGGGCGTCAGATGCAGATTGATGAATTCATACCAAGAACCGGAATCTGGGTGCAAGGTAGCGGAATGATGGGCTCAATCCATCTGACAGGATACCGACTCGAGGGTGCGAAACTGCAAATAATCGGGAATGCGGACGGAGAAGATGAAGAGATGCCCAAGATAGATGGAATTCCTTCGGAGCAACTGGAAGTAATGGAATGTAATATGAATTATGAGGATATATACAAGTGTTTAAATGGCAATGCTTCATTATAGATTAATGGAAGCAATAGCGTGTATCGCTGCATCTACAGCTGTTTTATGATTGAGATAAGCCTGGTAGAACTCCTCAAATGTATCAGGCATGAAAGAACCGATCGCCATAATTAATTCCGCCTTTTATTTATCGATGTTTATGTCAAAGAATTTATTTATCTTTGATGAGCTTATATTAATATATTGAGTGTTGCAAAAGTGCTGCATGGTTATGATTGCATATAACTTAGCGCTTGGCGCAAACATTCTCTTGGAATTGTCAACATATGATATATAAATCTCTTCAATACATATTGCGAAAGTCACAGGCATAGGTTACACTTTTATTGGTTATAAAGTCTTTCGATAGGAAGGAATATACGTATGAAGAATAGAGCGTTCAGGCCAATCATTATGTTAGTTGTGTTGTTAATTTCTACAAGTTTGTTTAGTGTGATGGCTTATGCGGCGGAAGTAAATATTACTATGCAGCCTGTCGATCAAAATGTTCAAGAAGGTGATAAGGTTTCATTTCGTGTAGAAGCTGAAAGCGGTGATATGGGTGTTGGTCTTGCATATCAGTGGTATGAAAATGACAGTGCAATAGACGGAGCCAACTTGTTTATATATACAATTAACGATGTAGGTATGGATAGATCAGGAAATGAATATAAATGTGGTGTATCTTTGGAAGGATCGACAGACCCTTCGCTTACACGATATTCTAATGTCGCCAGACTTACTGTATCTCCCAGAATACAGCCGACACCGGCACCGGCATCAGTAGCATGTACAGAGCCGGCAGTAGTGAATGTTGACCTTGATACGTTCAAGTCAGAGGCTCCCGTCCGGACTTGTTATTCAACCGCAGAGGATAGATTTGCAGATATGAAGATTCATTCCGTTGTTGATAATAAGACCCTAATGAATCAGAAGTTCCTTATGGCAGAATTAATCGGACCTGACGCAAGGGAGAAACTTACATTTTCGATATATGCTCCCTATTTAGGTGCAGGTGTAAATAACGGTGAGAAGCGTACATTGATTTGGGAAGATTACACCGGCAGTGGCGTAGAAGGACAACGTGTTGATGCAGTAGTGTATAACCAGATTGACGGTGCATATGTAATTAACGGTATATATAAGGACAACTCAACAATCGAGTTTTCTGATTTTATTTATCGTGATGCATCCACTATTACAATAGCAGTTAAATAATTATATGGGAAAGTCGTCGGAATGAGTGTTATTTCGGCGACTTTTCTATATGAAAATATAAAATGGATATTAATGATTCTCCGTAAACACTTCGATTTCAATACCTGTCAGAGCAGTATCATCGTATTTGTCGCCGGGATAAACATCGGCAATCTCGAAACGAAAAGTACTTTCTTCGCTGTCACGTGCCGATAAATGAAGACTGCTTAAGGAAATGAATTGAGGCTTCATGGAATCCTCGATTTCCAAAGTGGTAACAAACTCATCGTTGAAGTATAACTTCAGGCTCTTTACACGACTGTTGTTCTTCCAAGCCTTCTCATTCTTGGCCATACCGTTTACAATACATAGGTTTGGGAAGAAGAAGCTGTCGTAGCCGTGCTCCTGGAAGTTGGCTGCATCGCCGCCGTGAGAATATTTTCTGACGATAGTTACAGATTCGCCGATACCATAGCCATCCACACCTTCAACCCATGCGTCTTTGCGGCTGCGGTTTCCCAAATTGGTAGCATCATAAGAATTGTTGCCTTGCGGTGCCAAAGTTGATGAGGCACTGATATCATTTACATAGCTTTCATAATCGATGGAGCACCAAACGGAACAGCCGTCGGTCAAGTCGTCATAGAAACCAAACACATCTCCGTCGGGTGAAGAAATATAGGGGAATGCATCTTCGGGCTCCGGATCAAGGGTCATAAAGTCACCCACCATGGGTGTCAGATCCAAAGCAGCGTTATTGCAATATGCATCCCAATGCTCGTAGGATTCTTTTGCGTTCGATTCTTCCGGAGACAGTTGGGTATCATCGGATTCTATGGATTCAGTGGTATCTGCGGCTGAAGCCGTGGGAGAATTATCTATATTCACATCTGAGTCTGCGGAGGAATCATTTTCGCCCGAGTCGATATTGGCATCGTTTTTAACTATACCCGATGAAGGCTCGGTTTGACCGCAACCTACTATGCTAAGCATCAGTATTCCAAGAATTGTACATATCCAACCTTTATATAATGTTCTCATTGTTCCCACTCCTGATAAGCAAATTCATTATTTGGTGATGGATATCCGGTGAATGTGCAGATAACCTAACAATTACAATATCATATGAAGCGCGTTGATATCAAGTTTAGACAATACTTAATATTTTCTAAAACGCGCAAAATACAACAAATATGTATTAATTCAATTTATACGTATGATATAATAATTTGTGATTGATTTGATGATGGAAGTATGTGCGGACAAAGCATTGCTCGCACTTATGTCCGGCATGGAAAGTGGCCTAATATGATAAAGCGTTATATTGTGAAATGGAGGTTATTATGGCAGAATCTGTGAGAATTGATTCATATACCTGGAGATTTGAAGATGACTTTGTAAGATTCTTCCTGTTGGAAGGAGAAAATCAGGCAGTAATGATTGACAGCGGGGCCAATTGTCCTGATGCACTGCAGATGGCACAGGCCCTGACAGACAAGCCGATTATGTTGCTGAATACACACGGGGACGGAGACCATACTTCGGGGACCGATGGATTTGGTGAGATTCATATGCATGCGCTGGATTACGTTTGTTGTGAGGTGAATATTCGATATCCACATACAGTACTTGCCGAAGTGAATGACGGTGACGTAATTGAACTGGGGAACAGACCGATTAGAATTATTCATATTCCGGGTCATACGCAGGGTAGTATTGCGATTCTGGATGTGAATGCCCGTGTGCTTTATGCCGGCGACTCTGTTCAGAAAGGTCACATCTATATGTTTGGAAATAAACGCCAACCGGAATTGTATGAGCAGTCGCTGGATAAACTGATTGCATTACAGAAAGAGTATGATTGGATATATGCATCTCATGATGAATATGTTGTTCCGGGTGATTATGCCGAGAAAGTGAGAGTTGCGTGGAAAAAGGTACGAAACGGTGAAGCAAAATATGAATTGATGGATATGTTTGGAACTACAGTTAAGTCATATACAACGGATGTTTGTGGCTTTTATATAGATTAGCAAATTGGCTGATTCATTAGCGGAAGATAGGTGTATTGCAATATGGCAAATTATTTACCCCCGGAAGGGTTTGCGCCGGATCAAAGAACCGGTTTGTATTATTCCCAAGTAATTACACAGGATGAGAATGGAAATGTATTTCAGGTGGTGACATGGTTCAACCCGGAAACCGGAGAATACTCCCGTAATGTTTATCCTGTAAACAGACAGCAGGCAGCAACCCCTGTGCAGCGCACCAGACCGGCAGCGCCTCCTGTAAACAGGCAGCAGACCACAACCCCTGTGCAGCGCACCAGACCGGTAGCGCCTTCCGTAAACAGGCAGCAGAATAGTGTCGCTTCGCTTGCGAAATATAAGAATTATATTTTGGCGGGTATAGTTGGTGTGGCCGTTATTGCAGCGATTATTGTTGCTGTCCGGAATATCGGTGGGGGAAGCAATCTTTCCAAAGAAGATAAATTCAAAATTAAAACCTATTATAAGTCAGGCGAAGAATGTTATCGAATCAGAGATCTTGAAGGCGCGTTGGAAGCATTTTCCGAGATTGTTGCCCTTGATGAGAATGAGGAAACGGCTTATATCGGTATGGCCAATTGTTATTATGATATGGGCGAGGATGAGAAGGCACTTTCCATTCTGAAAGAGGGATATGATATTACCGAAAGTCGCAAAATCAAGAAGACTTTGAAGGAACTTGAGGAACTTCTGGGAACGGAGTCAGCCGTGGCTGATGGCAATATTTCGGTTATCAAGAAACCTGCCGCAAAAGGATCAGATAAGGATGATTCTGAATCTTTTGAGGCATCTGATTCCGGGGCATCCAAAGCATCCGACAAAGACAGAGAATTGTATGCAGATGCACCGGCTGCTGACTTTGCATTCTTTGATATGCTTTGGCCGAATTATAATAATACAACTTATAGTGGCCCCGAAACGGATTTCCCGCTTTATGACCGATACGGAGAGATAGCCGTATATCTTGAAAAACCTCAGGAAAACAGTGTGAATTCTCATTTTGGATCGGGATATGAGATAACATTCAATCCGTACAATTTTGAGGTTACTACAAGAGTAGAAAAGCAGAGTGACTTTCCCAATATTACGAATGTCGGTGCCATAACGGAGAGTAATACGCTGGTACAGGAGACGGAGTACAGAGTAAACGGAAATGCGGTATATTGTGTGACAACTACCACTGAATATTATCAGCTTCAGTACATGCTTATTCCGTTTACCAATTCCAAAGGCGAACATGATATTTTTGCAGGCTTTAATATGCAGATGGAAACGGATATTTCGCCTGTGCGTGACTGTGCGATTAATGCATTTGCGAACATGATTGATTAAGTGTCTATTGTGATGGAAATGACAGTAATCATTATATAAGGAATGAATATATGAAATATAGAAATGAGAAAACCACAATCACAGCGACATCCAAAGTTGTCGGAACAGTTATTGCTGTTGCGGCTGTTCTTACTGTCATTGCGTTCCTGGGAAATGGTGTTTCTATTATCGGTCAAGTCGAAGCAGCCTACGAGATTGATAAACCGGCTACAACAGAAATGATGTATCCTTTGTCCACAGATTTGATTCCGGATGACGCCGTACGTATGGTAACTGGACCTGTTGACACCCCAACGGTGTCGGATTTGGGCAATGCAATAATGGCCAATGCTTCTTTTGAAGAAGAGGAAGAACCAAAGAAAACGGGTGATAAGAAGAAAACGGGTTCGTTGTTTAAAGAGAAGATTGAGAATACAACTTATTGGGGCGGTGTATTTCATGACATGTATTCGAATCATGCCAAGTTAGATTTCGTCCTTCAAAATGGGGCAATGTTTTGTCCAAAGTATGAACGCTATGCCAAGCCGAACTCTCGAACATGGGAAACAGGCCTTAAGAGCAGACCGACCTGCGATTATATGGATTCCAGTTTTGGTATGCAGGGTATTCCTTATGGCAAATACTTCTATTATCCCGTTTTTGAAAAGAAAGGATATGCCACTTCATCAAGATCACGCGGGCATGCCGATCATGTCTATCTTGTGAAATGGGACTCGGAAGCGGAAGATTCCGAGATGTTTACGAGTATCGAGATACCGGGTCTGATGTTTACACCCGGTCAGAACGAGGATTCGTCGGATCCGGGATTATATAAGTTCAGCATGAATTCGGATGACGGAAATATATACATTGTAAACTTTAATAAGTCGGATGAGCATTCCTTTGATTTGTTTACATTTGATATTGCTTCGGAAAAAGTCACTATGGAGCATGTTGATTGTCCCGATTATTGTCTTCATTTGTGGGGCGGAGTGCTTGCGGAGGACAATAAGCTGATTATGGTGTATCGACCCGATAAAGAGGGTGACTTTGTATTTGATCTTACTGATTCGTGGACAAGGTATGGAAATTGGTATGGACATTTCAAATTCCTTTCGTATGATATTGATTCGGGTCAGTTTGAACCGTGTGATGAACTGGGTCAGATTACTTTTAATGTAGGAAATAGGCGCGAAGACAGTCCGCCGACATATGAGTATCATGAAGATAACAGCCTCGATGTTGGATTCATGAAGAATGACAATGGGGTATATGTTAAGAATGATGATGGTATAGTATACCGACCGCGTGGTGAGAAAAATGTTTCGATACTGCTTCCCGCAGCTACGCAGATAGAGACGTTTAACATTGTCGGTGATTATATGGTATATAGTTTGTACGGTGATCAGTTGGATAATCTTGTTCATCTTGTGGATTGTGCTACGGGTGATGATGTTGCCATAGATATGACGAAGCCTCTTGAAAAGGTGGATCAGATTGTTTTTAGCAGCAGGCTTACGATGTATACCGATTATGATGATGTTGCCGAAGAACTTGTTCAGAATATGGCGTTTGATATGATGGAAATTAATACACAAGATAGTAGAGATTTTGGTAACATTCATACAATACTCATAAAAATGGATAATGGTAATGGCGATTTTGGGTATACATATTATGATTTCGCATCGGATACGATAATAGAAGAATAGCAATCGCATTGAGGGATGAGAACGATATGAAAAGATCCTATTATAAACCGATATTGTTGTTGGGCGCATGCCTTCTTATTGTTGTGTTGACGTTATTGTTCGGTGGCAAGAAGGTATCGGCTGAACGATTCATGTTTGATTCGTTTCAAAACGGAAGATATATACGTGAGGATGGAACGTTGTATTTGAAATTATACGATGTTTCGGAGAAAAGTGCGCATGTGACAATGTATGCAGCAGATCCGTCATGTCTGGAAACGGTGAATTATGAGCCGAAGAGTGAAGACATGATGTTCGATGAAATTGTTGATGCCTCCAAAGAGAAGGGAATTGATGGGTATATTGATACGACCTATACATATAAGGGAGACGATGGCAAATTGGTCTTGTATATGTGTGAATCGGAGCGTCTGATTCATATTGAGGATACGAGCGGTGAATTTGCTATGGATTGCTCCGGTGATTATTGCTGGCAACCATACTATATTACGCATGATACGATTGTTTATGATCGATTCGAGCGTGATGTGAAGGAGGTTATTCCGGGCTTCGATATAACCAATATTGTAAACTGGTGGGAGCCTGTTGAAGGTACACGTGATGTTGAGGTCAAAAAGAAAGTTAAGAAAATAAAACCCGGGGAAACACGTGTTACACATGATGTTCGGACGGAGAAGAAGCTTGATATGAACTATGAGTTTTCCGAACTGATGGAATCCTTGTTTGTGAAACTGGAAGGTGAAGCCTTTATCAGTGATGTTTATATTAAGAATAAGGAAGCATTTGAAAAGTATAACCTTTATCAGAGAAGTCCCGTATATGATGCGATGCACTGTGAGACGGACAGTGATGTCAAAACAGTTATCAAGGCCAGAACAGGCTTGTTCAAGAGCCTAAAGGGACTCAAGGCCCAAGATGGGGTAACCATGATGATTTATTTGAATGAACCGAGCAAGGATTATTGCGTCGGTTTGTGTATTCCTATGGGCAAGACCATGTCTGTGAACGCGAAAGTTCACAGTGGAGAGATTAATCTTGAGTATTCTCTTCCCGATTTGTTACTTCAGGTACAGAATGGTAACAATTTCGCATATTATATTGATGAGAAGAATGAAACAATGGAGATATATGGGATAGAATCCCCTTCTGATTCCGGCGAAGGCGGTATCGTTAACCTTGTCGCATATGATGTTATTTTGTTTTTTAATGAAGATGGAAGTGTTACTGCAGAAGGATATGTTGATTTGTATGGGAAAGGAACCGAGTGCCTTACCTATCGACTGGCGTTGGGTGCAACCGTGCTCGGGCTGGCACAGGAGAACATAGATAAATATAATCTTGTTGAGACCGAGGTTACGATAGATACGGAAACCGTTGAGGTTGATGATGATATAGTGATTGAGGAAGAGGTAACGGAATTGAGACGAGTTCCGACGATAGAATATGTTGAACATATCGACGAGATTACAGAGCATGTTCCGGATGTCGAATTCATCAAAAGAGAGGTACACAAGATTCCGCGTCGCGCCACTTATCTCGTACCGACCGAATGGGAAGATGAGAATGCTGCTTCTTTGGTTCCAAACATTCCTTAACCGATATATGAACCCAGGGACGGGGATATAGGTTCAAAAGGTGAAGTCTTCGCCGCAGCATTAATTCCACAGTCGTTTAACTCCGGAGATGGAGCGTCTTATTGATAATCAAACGGCGAGTGAAGAGTATTATGGCAAGAAATAGGTATTATGTATACACATAATTAATAAATATCTAAGTGAATACCTGAATGAACACCTGAAGGGTATTATGTATACATAAAAAATGTAATTTACGGATGATAAGGGCTTATGGACGGAAATATTGAATATTATAATATAAATGCGGCATCTTTTATAGAAGGAACGCAGCATGCGGATATGTCTTTGTGGAGAGATCGGTTTGAAACATATGTCACGGATGGAGGGCGGATATTGGATGCCGGATGTGGCAGTGGAAGAGACAGTAAGGCATTTATCCACCATGGCTTTTCGATTGTGGCATTTGATGCAGCAAGAGAAATGTGTCGTGCAGCGGCGGAATATATTTGCCAGGAAGTATGGCAGATGCGTTTCGATGAAATACAGTTTGATGAAGAGTTCGATGGTGTATGGGCTTGCGCATCTCTTTTGCATGTATCATTCGAAGAATTACCGGATGTTTTGGCACGATTACGTAAGGCATTGAAGAAGAACGGAGTCATTTATGTGTCATTCAAGTATGGCGAAGGGATGATGCAAAAAGGGGAGAGGACTTTTAGTAATTTTGATGAGCATACAATTACGCAATTGCTAAATAGTACCGGATTTGTGATTTTGGATACAGGTATTACGCATGATGTTCGCGCCGGACGCGCGGACGAGCGATGGGTGAATGCAATTGCGCGAAAGGTGTAGATAATGGTTGATGAAGAATAAAGTGCCGGAGGACATTCGGAAATGGATAATAACATGTTTACGGTAAGCAGAATATTTGATGATGATTATGGTTGCGAGGAACGTGACTTTGGCGAAGCCGGGATGGCTATTGTGATCTTGAAAGATAAATTTGGCGAAGAGAGGGAAATTAAGGTTGCAGATGACTTTCTCATTCAAAACGGAATAGAGGAAGGAAGCGTTTTGAAGTGGCGTTTATGATTATATGTACCAACGCATAGAAGTTAAGATGCAAGGATTGGGGGAATGATGGGATATCTGATTTGTGAAACAACAAGAGAAGAACGCGAAGCGATTGTGGCGGAATCTTTGGGAAATATTAATGGAAGTTGCGACGGGTGCATGGCCGGGTTGGCGGAAATGTATCAGGATTACATTGATGGAAAGAAGGAACTTCGTGAGATTAACATGGAATTCAATGCACATTATGTTTCCGGGGCGGAGGCACCGGAACGGAGTAGTTGTATGAATAGTGTCTGGAAGTCCTAAAAAGCGTATCTGGACACAATTTTTGTTTACATAACTTGAAGCATTCATTCCTATCACTTTATCAAAATTTTTGTGTCTATAATGAATTAATTCGCCTTCCAGACACAATATGGATGACATAACACGGGTTGCATTTTTCAATTATTAGCCAGATGATATGACTTGTTATTCTTGGTAACGTGGGAGTGTCGGAACGGAGTGCCGTATCAATAATTAGCAGATGGAGGGGTGACATGGGCTTGTTCAAATCGACAAAAGAGAAGGAATTGGATGCAATTATTCAGCGCATTGAAATGAATATGCAGAATAATTATAAGGATAACGCGCAGTCGGCCTTGAAAGATTTGGAAGTGGCGATTGAGGCTATGAAGAATGAGGGCAAGGTAAAGGATGCGGTTATTCAGAAATATGAGAGCATCATGGGAACTTACAAAGAGAAGCTAAAGGGATATACGCATAAGGACCAGAAACCCTATTGGACATAGGTTTACAAATTGGCTTTATTATATTCAAAGAATACAAGCTACAATCCCAGGACTTACGGCAAGAAAATCAGTATCAATAAGAACCCGGTTACGATTATTGTAGTAAAGGAAACCCTCGTCTGCGACGATGCTCTTGAAATGGAGACGCTGGCGCGTCAACGCTATCCCTTATCGGGTTTGATTAACAAAAAATCTGCCTGACAAAGATGTCAAGGTCAGAGCCCAGAGGGTGCGCAGCAACCTTGACATCGTTTGTCATGGCAGATTAAATAAGTAGCCAAGCCCGATAAAGGGATTAAATTGCACACCTTAAGGGTGCAACTAATTGAATGAAAAGCTTGCGGTAGCGATAGCGGACGCAAGGTTACCATTTTTGACAGATAGATGAAACAGTTATAGAATTGGATAAGATTTGATTCGAAACACATATCTTAGAGAATCTCTAATCTTTTCCAACTGACAGTAATTGACTCCATCTTTAATTTGTTGTAGCCTATTTGTGGACAGGTTCTTATAATAAGATGTAGTGATGATTGAAACGTTGTTAAGAAATAAATTATTATTGCAAAAGTATTGATATTATGAGATGCTTTGACTGAGAAGGAGGAAATTAATATGGCAGAGATGAAAGCAATGTCTGATGAAGAATTAGCTAATATTCAGGGTGGATTGATTATGTGTGCAGCAGGAATGCCTGAGTGTGATCCGTTTAGACCATGGGAAGTGATTCATAATAATACAGGCGAAGTCCTTAGTCGTCACGCTACCCAGGAGGAAGCAATCAAAGAAGCTAAGAGATATAAGAGCGGTTCATCTTATGACTGGCAGGAAGTTCCGCAGGAAACAGTCCTTTATTTGAGAGAACATCCGCAGATTATTGGAAGATAATTATTTGGAGATGTTAAACCACCACGTTTTCGGAACTCCGAAGACGTGGTGGTTTTTGATTGTGGTTTGCAAAAAATCCTTCCAGACACAATTGAAAAATGCAGCCCGTGTTATGTTAATCATATTGTGTCTGGAAGGCGAATTAATTCATCATAGACACAATAAATTTGATACAGAAATTGAAATGATAAATTTTTCCAAATTATGTCAACTGAATTGTGTCTAGAAAAGTTAATTTATGCTCCCAGACACAAAGGGGGCGAACAAAGTAGGTATTATAGTTCCCTATCAGAACTGAATCATGAAAATATATGTTCACTGCATCCTATCAGAACTGAATTTTGAATGGAAATTCTCACTTATATATAGAAATAAGTAGTGTTCATTTGCTGTTGAATGTGTTATTATATCGATGCAGTTATTTATTCATTTCTGCTGCAAGGCAAGAAGAAAGTAAATTCCCAACTAATTAAAAGAATACTATGGAGGATAATGTATGTACGGACGCGCATTAGCTTCTTTGGCGTATTATAGTGATGAAATCGCTAAGATTGATAAAATGATTGCATCATTACCGCCGGAGAAATTCTATGTTTCCGGAAAAGGAATGTATACGAATTGGTATGTTGTTGATTCCGGAAAAAGAAGGTATTTACCAAAGGAAAACGAGGTGGAAGCTTCGCAACGAGCTTATAGGAAATATCTTTATGATAAGCGAACGGCATTTGAACAGGAAATACGCGCGCTGCAACGATATTTGGAAGAACATGAAAGTGCATTCGCCCTATAACGTCGAATGCCGGAAGATCCAAAGTATAGAGGCTTGCTGGAAAAATATATCAGCTCATTTTCGCCTGAGATTGTTATGTGGCTTCGCGAAGATTACGAAAGAAATGAAATGAATCCACATGAATTGAAACATTCAGTGAATGCAGGTCACAAAGTAAGATCCAAATCTGAAAAACTTATCGCAAACATATTATATGATAGGCAGATACCTTATCGATATGAGGCTCTTCTACAACTCGATGATAACAAAACCTTTCCGGACTTTACAATTCTACATCCCAAAACATTTAGGATTGGTTATTATGAACATTTTGGAATAGTGGATGATCCACAATATGTGCGAAAAACAGCATGGAAGATTGAACAATATGCTAATCATGGCATAGTCATGAACGTGAATTTATTGGCTACTTTTGAAACGGCAGATCATCCGTTGGATGAAATGCAAGTATATACTGTTTTGCGATTATGGGGATTGTGATTTGCTTATTCCCTCAATTTATCAATGCTTGTAAGTAATATCTCAATAGCGTATGATGAGATTGCAAACGCAAATTTACGGCTTGAAAGTTTGTGCTTTGATATGGAAGAACATAGATATTTTGGCCAGAAAAGTATTGGCGCTTGGCACAAAGAAAGCAAATTGGGATAAAAAAGTATTGGCGCTTGGTACAAAGAAAGCAAATTTGGTTATGAAAAGTATGTGTGTTTGGTACGGAGAACGCAAATATTGGGACTGAAAGGGTTATTAGGTTGATATGGGAAAGAAGAAATGGAAGATATGTATAAATGCACCGGTGGTGCTTACAATGGTGGCGATTTGCTTTGTGGCAACACTGCTGAATTACATTACGCGAGGATTTACAAATAGACTTCTTTTTATGACGTATCATTCGTCGTTACTGTCTCCGATGACATGGGTTCGAGCATTTACGCATATTTTCGGGCATGCTGACTGGTCTCATTTTGTAGGAAATATGAGTTATTTGTTGATTCTGGGACCGATGTTGGAGGAGAAGTATTCGTCAAAGACATTGACGACAGTTATTGCAATTACTGCATTTGGCACGGGCCTTGCAAGTTATATTTTGACACCGCAGGTGGCAATATGTGGTGCAAGTGGTGTTGTTTTCGCATTTGTTCTCCTGTCCTCGTTTACAAGCTTTCAGGAAGGAGAGATTCCGATTACGGTTATATTGGTCGCAGTGTTCTTCATCGGACAACAAATTATTGAAAGTGTGACTATGCGAGATCATATTTCCTATTTGGCTCATATTGTTGGCGGAATCATCGGCGGAATACTTGGATATGTCCTGAATGTTAAAATGAAGAAATATTAGCGAAAATGTATTCAGCGAATGCAATAAGCTAAAATAATGTTTGTTCTTATTCATAAGGAACCGCCTTAAGTCCGGGGTATGGCAAGAAAACTATATCATTAAGAAAAAAGCAAAGAAATACTGTTTGTCAGATTAACTGCCCTTTACATAGAAGGAAAGTGTTTGTCTAATTAACTGCACCCTAAGAAGAATCAGAACGTGCATTTGTTTTGGCAATTAATAAGGTAAAATCGGGGGTCATAATCGTATTAGCCCTTTCTTAAAGAGATTCGTATAATATATACAAAGACACCTATGAAAGAATGAATAATAAATTTGATGTATATACTGAAGGAGGCGGTAAGTATGAAGTCAATAGAAGAACTCAACGCACTTAAGCTTCGGATAGAAGAAGTAACACAAGAATTGGCTTCTCTTTCGGATGATGAAATGAAGCAAATATATGGCGGAACGATTACACCGGTTGAACCGGAATCGATAGATCGGGGTGCTGTTGTAACAAGGGCGCAGCAAGCACTTGGTACTCCGTATAAATGGGGTGCTGTCGGACCGGATGGATATGATTGCTCGGGGTTGGTATCTTACTGTCTGACAGGTCAACATTGTCGTATAGGGACTACGTCAACGTTTATGGGATGGCCGCGAGTCTCTAATCCTGAGCCGGGAGATATTTGTGTTAGTAGTACTCATTGCGGCATATATATTGGCCCCGGAACGATGATTCATGCCCCGACATTTGGTTCGGTTGTATCTGTTGCATCTATTCAGGGAGATATGATTATAGTCAGATCGTCGTAATAAACAAGTGAGAGCAGATCCTCTTCTTCTTATGAGAAAGTCATATTAAGCGTAGTATTTTTATGGGAAAGTCATATTAAGCGTAGTATTTTTATGAGAAAGTCATAATACGTTCAGATATTTTATTGACGTAAGAAAATATATTTTGTTATAATATTTTTGTTCGAGGGGAGTGACGAGAGGTGCTCAGTGGAGAGTAAAAGAGTATATGTGAATAGGGGATTTATGTAGGCGCGGCTTTTCTGTCGGGTCTGTTTTTGTTGTTACTAATTATGGTTATATTTTTTGATATTGATGATACGCTGTATGATCGATCCTTTCCGTTTTGTGATGCGTTTGAGTGGATGGTAGCGGAGCATAGGATGAGTATTCCATCGAAGGTGTATGTAGACCTTCAAAAGTGTGGTTTGGTAGAAATGCCCGGACAAACGTATGAGGAATGCTCCCAAACGGGGTTTGAAGAGAATTATCGAATGACAATTGCAAAACGTGCTTATGATACTTGTACGGCACGCGGCGACGAAGTCTTTAGCGATGTGCAAAACGGTGTTATTTCAGCGGAGGAATCGTACATATATAAATATACAAAGGGTCTTGCGGATGTTGGCATTACGATTGATGCGGAAACAGCCCTATGTTTTCAGGACAGATACCTGTATTATCAGCATAATCTTCGTCCTGAGCCGGAAGTGCTTCGGGTGATGTCTGTCTGCAAGGAGTATTATGATGCAATCGGTGTTATCACAAACGGACCGGGAGAACATCAGAGGCGGAAGCTTACCGATTTCGGAATAATTCCGTTTCTTGATGAGAACCTGATAATCATTTCCGGAGAAACGGGCTTGATTAAGCCGGATTTGCGGGTTTTTGAATTAGCACAAAAGCGTTGCGGATGCAGACCTGAAGAGATCATATATGTGGGCGATTCTCTTGCACGTGATATTGAACCGGCGCGCCGGATGGGATGGAAAACGTTGTGGATTAATCGGAAGTCCGGTGAATCGTTAACTGTGGCACAGATTCATTCACTTTTATAATCCTGATTCATATTCTTTCTTATCATGCTTATCAAGAGCGTAATGCATGAATATATGCCGGCAAGTTTATTTACTTATCTGCAAATTAAAAAGCGTAATGCATGAAAGAGTGTAATGCACGAATATATGTCAGTGGGTATATTATCAGCTTATGCATTAAAGAGTGCATTGCATGAATATATGTCAGTGGGTATATTACCAGCTTATGTATTAAAGAGTGTAAGAGTGTATTGCATGAATGTGTATCAACGAATACGTTGCGTGTTCGAATACGTAAGAGTCTATTACATGTATAAGTTTATATATGTATAAATATAAAAGGGGTTTGAAATGCATTATTTCAAAAAAGGGACAACAATATGAAAAAGTTTGGAAAACGTATTGCGCAGATTGTGACAACGGCTGCAGTGGCGCTGTCTATGTTATTGCTTGCAAAAACTGATGTTATGGCGGGAGAGTATAAACAGTTAAAGAATACGGATAATCCTGGTTTTAATATAACCTTTACATTTACGAAATCACTTCTTAACAGTACCGGTTATTTTGTAGATACAGGGAAGCCAGTCGCCAGTTCGACAAGAAATCTAAAAAAAGGTGAGTCGGCTACCGTTAAGTATGCGAACGGATACAAATATTATGATGGCAGTATATACGATATCTATGTGAAGGTTACGGCAAATCAAGATATGACTAGTGGAGACAAGTGGTCTTCCGAGGTTCATACCGATAATTCTTATATCATTTTGTGCCCTTTTAGTAGTAAAACCAGGGACTTTGATTATGAAGTATGGCTGCAGGATGGAGATCAAGTTGTATCAGATCGGTTATCTTTGGTTGGGGGTTCTTGCTATACGGCGACATTTGAAGGCGCACGCCCTTGGAGCGATGATGGTAATATTTATACCAATATTTATACGGGTACTCCGCCGAATGAAACTGTTAAGTTAATTTATTCGAATGAAAAATCATGGGCGCCCAGTACTTCGAATCCGGATTTTAATAAACCCGATTATTATATTCTGGGTCATGGAAGCATTAATGGTGTGATTAAAGGCGGATATACCAGTACGAATTCTGGTAATGCGGAAATTGTATTGGGATATTTGTCCAAGAAACTGACGGTAGTGGTAGATGGTCATGACCCGGTAGTTCTTGATGTATCCGATGGTTATCCGATTGGTGAAAAGGGTGCCGAACAGTTGAATGGAATGGGTGATATCGAATATTGGAAGTCGGATAAAGAGGTTACCCTTTCCGATGAGTCTAAAATTCCGGCCGGAGATGAGATTCCCCGAGATCGACTCAAGGATATTGTTCCTTCCGATTCAATGACACTTACTGCAAAACTTTGCGAGGCTCATTTTTGGAAGTTTACATCCGGTACCGGTGCTGATGCGAACAAGATTTTTGCAGAGTGTGTTGATGGTACAGGTACAAAAGGATGTGGCAAGTCGTCCTATGTGGATATTGCTTCAATAATAACGGAACCTTCCGTTTCAACAACACTTGGCAATGCAACGGAGTGGGCAAGCGTTGTCGGAGCTTCTACAACTCTTAAATATGTCGGAAGAGGCGAAACGACTTATGAAGAATCGGAAACGCCTCCGACGGCAACCGGAACATATACGGCGAAGTTGTATGCGACGGATGACTTCGGTGATACGGCGGTTGCTGTATATGATTTTGCAATTGTCAGAATTCCCCTAAGAATTAAGGCAAAGGATCAATCTATATTGTATGGTGAGTCAATTTCCCTGGCCAGAGATCAGATTGAAGTTGAAGGACTTGAGGGCGGTGATACTATCAGCTTGGGCGATTATACATTGACACCGAGTACCGATGCGGTTACACCGCCCGAAGCACCGGGTACGATTACTCCGTCCGCTGCAACTGTCAAGGATGCAACGGGTGGCAACCGAAATTATCATTATGACATTACATATATCCCGGGTAAATTGATTATTACCAAACCTGTGCCTACGATAACGACGCCTCCCACTGCGGGACCGATTACTTATGGTGATCCCATAAGTGAGAGTGTGATTACTCCCGGCGCTATGAGCGTCCCGGGTGTGACTGATCTTCCCGGTACGTACACTTGGAAAACTCCGACAGAAATACTGCAGGTAACACCCGGCACAACAACTCCCGGAATATTGATTTTCACTCCGACGGATACGGAACATTACGGTCCGATAGAGATTGAGGTCGGTGTACCGGTCAATCCGAAAGAGGTTACGATTACCTGGACGGATAAGGTATTTACATACGATGGCGAAGAACATATTCCGACAGCAACCGTTGGTGGTTTGGTCGGGTCGGATACTTGTACGGTAACAAAGATTGATACGCCTAAGAAGGATTCGTGTGACAAGGGAAACAACGGTAATCCGTATACAGCCGAAGCCAAAGAACTGAACAATCCGAATTACAAGCTTCCGACAGATCCGGAGCCAAAGTGCGAATTCCGCATTTTGCCGAAACCGCTTGTTTCGAGGGATATCATCGTTGAAGTTGATCCGAACTCACCCGAGGACGATCCGCAGTTTATTTTGCGCTGCGGTGAAACGGTTCTGGAACCGGGTGTGGACTATGACGCAGATGATAGAAGAAGTGATGACGACGCAATTCTTGATATAGTTCTGAAGGGCAATTATAAGGGCGAATTTAGCAAGAAAGTCGAGTTGCCGAAGGGTCAGGGCAAGGTCCAGATGCTTCTGGAGGTGAATGATGACATTGATCGGGAATTGCATCCTGTTATGAACGATATTTCCAAAGAGAAGACTGCACGTCGGATTCTAACGGAGCATGTAACCGATCCGGAAGTTAAAGAAAAGATTGCACAATCGGAGGATACGAATCTGGATTATTATGCACGTGTTTCCATGGTTATGAGCGCTCTGCCGACGGAGTCGGTACCGCCTCAGGACGAGGAAGCGATTGCAGCAAAGAGGGAAGAATTGACCGCAAAGGATGCAGAGATTGCAACTTATTTCGACCTGTCGCTGTACTTGACTTTCTCTATCAAGGATATCAGTACAGGTGCCGTTATTCAGGACGGAACGACGCAATTGCATGAAACGCAGGAGGAGGAGACGGTTACGATTACCGTACCGTCCGCTTTGCAGAATACGAGTATCTATAATAAGAGAACGTTCTATCTGTTGCGTGCGCATGATATCGTTCATCCGGATGGAAATGTTTCGGTGAGTGTGGAAAGGGTGGCAGAGCCGACGACCTCGAATACGATTTCATTTAAGACGAGACTGTATTCGACGTATGTGCTGTTATATAAGGATGAGGCAATAACTCCGCCTACTCCGCCGAAGGGAGATCCCGAACCGCCACATTACGGCGGAACTCCTGTTGGAGCAAATAATGCAATAACGCCGGTATCGTTTATGTATTTGCCACCGGCATCGCCGAAGACAAGTGATACAAACGATGGATATGTATATGCGTTGATTGTGCTGGCGGGCTTGTTCCTGTTGGGATTGGCTGCTTGTGCAAAGAAGAATAAGCAATAAATGATAAATTGAAAATGCATCGGAATCTGAGGACGCCTCGTTCTTATTCCGATGCATTTTTGCGTGATATATAATTTATTTCCTATTGCCAACACAAATATATATGTGAAGAAAATTTGTTCCCTATTCTCTACATTACCGCATTTCTCCCAATAATAAGCCAATCGGGCAATTATGATTGTATGATTGGCCTTATCATTTCATATTCCCCATCAATCAGCTGCCCGCTTTTTACAAATCCGACCGATTCATACAGATGAATGGCACGAGCATTCTGTGTATGACAGGTGAGAGATATTTGTTTCCCTTCGCCAAAAGGGAGTGTTTCAATGTATCGAAAACTTTCATACAGAACGGCGCGACCGAATCCTTTGTTTTGGTACTTTTCATCAATCGTAAAGTGCCAGATCCCGTAATCCGGCAGTTCGTAATCCTTGGCAATCATAATATACCCAATTAATTCGTTGCCGTTATATATGGCGAATGGATGGGACGGATGACTTTCTGCGTAGCAGATGGCCAGACTCTTTATCGGATTCACCACAAAGGGAAATTGTTCGGCGGGAATAGATATTCGGAAGATATCTTTGTAGTTGTCGGCTGTAACGTTTCGCAGTTGTATATTCATATAATCTGTTATCCTTGCATGTATTGGCTGTGATGTAATGATACCACATATTTGTGCATATGCGGTAAAATATGGAATGCTCTGCAACCAAATTACCGGGCAATAATTAATGTATTAAATTGAGTACAAAAGAAAACATTGTAAAATCATGTTGACACGCAACTGATACAAGTGTATATATAACACATAAACAGTTGCGTGTTTTGTTATGCAAAAGAAATGAACTGATTTCTTTTGAACAGGAAAAGAGAGGCGCTTATGAAAATATCACAAAGCTCCGGAGTTCCTATTTATCAACAAATTGCCGATAGTTTTCGAACGGATATATTGGAAGGGAGAATGCCGGCCGGCGAATATCTTCCATCAATTCGAGGATTGGCGAAGGATCTTAAGATTAGTGTTATTACCACAATGAAAGCTTATGAGCAGTTGGAGAGCGAAGGACTGGTTTCTGCTGTACAGGGTAAGGGGTATCTCATTAATCCACAGGATTCGGACATGTTGAAGGAACAACATTTTCGGAAAGTGGAAGAGGGGTTGAT
Organism: Lachnospiraceae bacterium; assembly: GCA_045617945.1. Lineage (GTDB taxonomy): Bacteria > Bacillota > Clostridia > Lachnospirales > Lachnospiraceae > UBA2868. The sequence goes on along the minus strand of JAZLJS010000050.1, from coordinate 49,324 downwards.
GTTGGCAATTGCTTCGGCGAGAGTCGCAGGCATGTCACAGGAAGAACTCATGGAAACATTGAAAACATTGTTATTATTGGAAGATGAGTAAATAAGAAAGGTGAGAGATTGTTATGGAATTTACAAGTGTTATTTCAGGAGAAAACATTAAGAAGAAGTACAGAGGATTCGAACTGAACGTTCCGAATCTTCAGGTTCCGAAGGGGTTTGCTACGGCTTTGATTGGTGAGAACGGAGCAGGTAAGACAACACTTTTGGATATTCTGGCAGGTATCCGTTTGGACTACAAAGGTTCATTGTGCTTCTTTGAGAAATATAATGACAAGGACCGTGAAATGATTCCTGATGTTAAGAACAGAATCGGTTACACAGGTACCGGTAACTACTATCTTCCGATGTGGACACTTCGTCAGGCAAAGGATGTTCAGGAACTGCTGTTTCCTGACTTTGATCCGAATAAATATGATGAGATTTGCAAGCGTCTGGCAATTGTGCATGACGGCATTGTAGACAAGAATAAAAAAGTCAGTGAGCTGTCGGATGGTAACAGAACCAAGTTGATGCTGGCCGGTGTTCTGGCGCGTGATACGGATTTACTTTTGCTGGATGAGCCTGCATCACCGTTGGATCCTTTGATGCGTGACAAGCTCTGCGAAATGATTCGTGAATACCTGAATATTGAAGAAGGCGAGAAGTCGGTAGTTTTCTCCACACACAATATTGCAGATATGGAAGCGGTTACGGATTATGCCATTATCGTTGAGAACGGCACAATCGTTGAGGAAGGTTTTGTAGAGGAACTGAAGGAGAAGTATACGGTGGTTCGTGGTGACAAGAAGGATGAGGAAGCCGCCAAGCCGTCATTGTATTCCGTATCTGTAAGCAACTATGGTTTCGAAGGAATCATTTTGAGTGAGAAGAAGGCTGAATTGCAGAATCTGGATGTGACCTTTGAAACGCCTTCGCTTTCACAGATTTGTGTTGCTGTTATGAAGAATAATACAAAGCTTTATTAAGCAACGTGAAACGGAGAATATTATGAATAAATTGATGAAAACTTATCGGGTGTTTTTCCCGGATCTGTATACGCTTATAATGCAGTGTGTTTTGCCGCTTGCGTGCATCGGGCTGCACATCATCCTTGCCGAGATGGGAATCGGATTGATTGTTCCGGTTGTAACGGCCTATATTATGGGTTTGGTAGATATAATTGCTGATTTCTTTGTATTTGAAGGCATTCCGACGAAGGATTTTAGTTTCGGAGTATTGAAAACTTCTATTTACGGAAAACGTTTTTTGAAATGCGGCCTGAGGATTGATCAGGCGCTTCGCCTGATTCGCTTGATGGTAGTGGAAATTATCGGTGGTGTGACTACGTACATTGAATTGGATGAAGCCGATCCCAAAGTCACGATGTCCGGATATGTAATCTACATTATCATGGTTGTACTGTCCACATACCTTGTGACTACTCTTGCTTTGAATGCAAGCCGTTACCTGAATGTATTTATGATTTATACACTTGTATCGTCCATGATGCAGGCTGTTTCACTTGGAATAAGCGCGATTTATTATGGCACTTTATCGAATACCGGAAATATTGTTATTTGGCCGGTCATTCTGTTTATCGTGTTGTGTGTTGCGGCAACAAAATTGTTATTCCGTCACATGTTGCTGCGGTATGACCAGAGCTTTGGAAGTCGTGATGAAGTTTACGGATTTGAGGAAGCACAAGAGAAGGCATGGGATGCTGACTTTGATGGCAATAAATTGAACGAAACCGGCAAGAAGCGCTTTAGTATTTTTATGATAGTTGCGTTTGGCGTAACCCTGGTGATGTCGGTATGCATGTTCATCGGATTTAAACTTAACCTGGACCTTACTAATTTCATGTATGCACAGATGATGTATCCGGCTTGCGGCGTTATGATCGGTCATATCATATTGGATCGTAAGAAAAAGGATTTTCCGGTTAATGCATACATAGTTGCTATTGTTACGACGGTGATTCTGATGATTATGAGTATTTACTCAATCATCCCCGCTCTTCCCAATCCGGAAGTTCAGACAAATGTGAAACTGATGGATCTGGGAGCACAGATTGTTCTGATGATCAGCAGTCTGATCTTTTTAGGGATGCTCCTTACAGCCGGCAAGACAAGAGTTAAGAATGCCGGAATGCAGAACAAAAAAGTCATTGCCGTTTTGCTGTTTTCTTTGTTGTTTATTGTCTTGTATTTTACACGATTCATGATCAGCGGCGGTGTGTATTCATTGATAGACGGAAATACAGAATTCTTTACTTCGTTCGTCGGTTTGTTTGCGAATTCGCAGACCTGGATGATGATATTGCTTTTGATTCCGAACATGGTGCTTACGTTTATTATGTTCCTGGGCGAGGAATACGGTTGGAGGTATTATTTGCAACCGGTTCTGCAGAGACGTTTCGGATTGAGACTTGGTGTATTGATTCTCGGTCTGATGTGGGGTGTATGGCATGGCGCGGCTGACTTTTTCTTCTATACGACAACAACAGGACCGCAGTATTTGTGCGCACAGCTCATTACATGTATTTCACTCGGAATATTCTTTGCGTATGTATATATGAAGACGCAGAATATCTGGTTACCGGTAATCCTGCATTTTCTGAATAATAATCTGGTGATGGTTCTGTCAGGTGAGACAAGCAGCCAGGCAATGCAGAATAATGTCGTTAATTGGCAGGATCTTCCGATTGCACTTGTTTCGGTGCTGCCGTTTATCCTGTTTATCCTGATGCCGATCTTTAACAAGAAGAAGGAAGAGGCGGAATACTAATTTATTTGTTAAATTGAGAAGGAGATATATTATGTTGGATGAATTTAAAAGAGCGTATAAGCTTGTTCAATATGGATTGTCAATCAAGTTGCAGCTTGTGTTTGCGATTGTGTTTACCCTTATCGGAATTGCAGTGGAGATCGCCAGTCGCGGAACACAGTTTATCGGAGCGTTTTATATTATTCTGTCGGGACTGTTCCTGTTTCAGTTGGTTATTTCGGTAGATAATTCCGCGCTTGTTCAGTCTTCACCGTATAAGAGAAAAATCATGGTAGTTTACCCTTATGTGGTAATTATTCCGCTTACATATTTGCTGATGGCAGTTCTTTCGGTGATTCATTGGCGCTTTGCGGTAACCGGGAGTGCCGAAGATTACAGCAATCAGGCCAGAATGATGTTCATTTTGGGCGTGGTATTATTCCTGACGAATCTTTTCTTTGGTGTTTGTTATAAATATTTTCTGTTGGCTACGATGTTATTGTTTGTTTTTATGATTCCGGTGATATCGTTATTGCAGTATGACAGGTTCCCGATTTATCAGTGGAGCGGCGTAAGCTTTTCCAGATCCGTTATATGTGCTTTTGTATTTATAACGATCGGCTTGGTGATTTCTTACCTTCTTACCAATCTTTTGTATCGCAAACCTTTGTCATCGATGGCATTCAGAGGCATCCTGGGTAAGAACGGACGTAAGGGTTGATGATTGTATGCATTCCAATTTAGTGTTTGAATTGCTTATTTTGATGGAAAAAGGATATTAATTATATGATGACAATCATGAGAGCACAGAATTGTGATATGCTGGGGCTGATGGACTTGCTTGCGCAAGTCCTGACGGTACATCACAACGGAAGACCGGATTTGTTCAAAGCAAACGCGACGAAGTATACCGAGAAGGAACTGTCGGAATTGCTGGCGGACGATTCCCGTCCGATCTTTGCGGCCAAGGACGAGAGCGGTAAGGTGCTTGGCTACGCATTTTGTATATTCCAACAGCATGTAAATGATAACATTCTGACCGATATTAAGACATTATATATTGATGATTTGTGTGTGGACGAAAGTCAGAGAGGCCGCGGTATCGGTAAAGCTTTATACGAATATGTGAAACAATTTGCAAAAGAATCCGGATGTTATAATGTCACATTGAATGTATGGGCATTGAATGAACCTGCAAAGCGGTTCTATGAAAGTTGTGGGCTGGTTCCGCAGAAGTTTGGGATGGAAACCATATTATAATTGTCAGAATATTTATACAATATCACATAAAAACAATATTCAAAATCAATATTGAGAAAAAATTATTCAAAAAAATTAAAAAATATTTCAAAATTGTATTGACAATTTAAAACAACAGGGTTATAATCAGACCATAACAAAGATACATAAGCAAGCAAGAGCAAGCTTTAGAACTACATAGTCTATGAAAAGGAGGTACACTCCACCTGAAACTTAATTTGATAACTTAACAGTCTGAGTAAAGGAGGTACGGACCACCTAAAACATAAAGTTTTACCCCAAATAGATTAGTAGTACAAGATTTGAAACACAATGGAATATTCTACGAACTGTTGGGTGCGATTTTTCTTCAGAGAGAAGCTTACGAAATGGATAGAGGCGATGAGCAGCCTGATACGAGAGAACGAAATGTATAAACAAAATGGGTTCCGGTAAGCTTAGAGGAGTACAATTGAATAAGGGATAACACTTAGAACCGGTTAAAAAGGGATCGGGGCGAGTACCAAACAGTAGGAAAGTAGAGTAAGGAGGTACAGTCCATTGGAGAATGAGACAATAGTGTAGAGGCGGATGACGAAGAAATTGTTCGGCATCCGCTTTTACTATGTATTCTTTCCTTGTTTTTTCATGGTGCTTCCGATATAATAATTTTCAGTGTAATTTAAAGGGGTATGCTGTATGGTGTGCTCCGAATTCCATGCATAAGTGGCATGGAATGGAGAATATTATGAAGAGATTAGGAGGAACGAAGGATGTATTCACTTTCGGAAGTACAGAAGGTGGACCCTGAAGTAGCAGAGGCCATCGAACTTGAAATGCAACGTCAGAACAGTCATATTGAACTGATTGCGTCGGAAAACTGGGTAAGTAAAGCAGTTATGGCTGCAATGGGATCACCGCTTACCAATAAGTATGCTGAGGGATATCCCGGAAAGCGTTATTACGGCGGATGTCAGTGCGTTGATATTGTTGAGAATCTCGCAAGAGAACGTGCAAAGGAATTGTTCCATTGTGATTACGTTAACGTTCAGCCGCATTCGGGCGCTCAGGCAAATATGGCCGTTTTCTTTGCTATGCTTGAGCCCGGTGATACATTTATGGGTATGAATCTTGACCATGGCGGACATTTGTCTCATGGTTCACCGGTCAATATGTCCGGTAAGTATTTCAACTGCGTTCATTATGGTGTTGATGACAACGGATTCATTGATTATGATGAGGTTCGCCGATTGGCATTGGAATGCAAGCCCAAGATGATTCTTGCAGGTGCAAGTGCATATGCCCGCAAGATTGACTTTAAGAAATTCCGTGAAATCTGTGATGAAGTCGGAGCATATCTGATGGTTGATATTGCTCACATCGCAGGTCTCGTTGTTACAGGTTATCATGAGAGTCCGTTCCCTTATGCAGATGTTGTTACAACAACTACGCATAAGACACTTCGCGGACCCCGTGGCGGTATGATTATGTGTAATCAGGAAGCTGCCGACAAGTTTAATTTCAATAAGGCAGTGTTCCCCGGTATTCAGGGTGGCCCTTTGATGCATGTTATTGCCGGCAAGGCAGTTTGCTTCAAGGAAGCTCTTTCTCCTGAATTCAAGGAGTATGGCAAACATATTGTCGAGAACGCACAGGCACTTTGCAAAGGCTTGCTTGATCGCGGTCTTTCTGTTGTTTCCGGTGGAACGGATAATCATTTGATGTTGCTGGATCTTCGTCCGCAGGATTTGACAGGTAAGGAAATCGAGAAGCTTTTGGATGAGGCTCACATTACCGCAAACAAGAATACTGTTCCCAACGATCCGAAGAGCCCGTTTGTTACAAGCGGTGTCAGACTGGGTACACCGGCTGTTACTTCCCGTGGAATGAACACAGAGGATATGGATCGTATTGCCGAAGCAATTGCATTTGTTGTTAAGGAAGGCGCTGACGGCGTTCCCAAGGCTCGCGCGATTGTTGATGAGTTGACGGCAAAATATCCGCTTGTTATGTAGTTTTCTTTTATGAAGGAATAAATGCATGGTTTTTTCCGGATTATTATTTCTGTTTTGGTTTATACCAATCTTTTTTATCATATATTACGCGGTTCCTTCGTCCTGGAGGAACTGCGTATTATTTGTGGGCAGCATCATCTTTTACGGTTGGGGCGAGCCCAAATATTTGTTGCTTATTTTCTTATCTATTTTTGTTAATTATATTTCCGGTATTTTCATCAATTTCTATAAGGAACATAGTAGGGAGCGTGCCGCAAAAGTCGCACTTTGGGTGGGTCTTTTGTTTGATTTCGGTATGCTCTTTTTGTTTAAATATACGAACTTTTTTATCGATACCATCAACTGGGTACCCGGAATTACTCTGCCACATGTCAATCTGACGCTGCCGTTGGGAATCAGTTTCTACACATTTCAGATTGTTTCGTACATTGTTGATTTGTACCGCGGCAAGATCAAGTGTGAACACAGCTTATTGAATTTGGGTACGTATCTTGTGATGTTTCCGCAGTTGATTGCTGGCCCGATTGTTGTCTATTCGCAAGTGTCGGAGGAACTGCGTAACCGCAAAGTCACTCTCGATGATGTTGAACAGGGCATTTTTACGTTTATTCTCGGCCTGGGCAGTAAAGTGTTGCTGGCCAATCAGGTTGGTGCGCTCTGGACGGAATTGGAGAACATCGGGTACGCTAATATCTCGATGCCTCTGGCCTGGATGGGTGTATTGGCGTATACATTGCAGATATATTTTGATTTTAACGGATATTCATTGATGGCAATCGGATTGGGCAGAATGCTCGGATTTACTATTCCGCAGAACTTTAATTATCCGTATATTTCCAAATCACTGACGGAATTTTGGAGAAGATGGCATATGACTTTATCCGGATGGTTCAGGGAATATGTGTACATTCCGCTCGGCGGAAACAGGCGTGGACAAAAGAGAATGTATCTGAACCTGTTTATTGTGTGGTTTGCAACAGGATTCTGGCATGGCGCCGGCTGGAACTTTATTTTCTGGGGTTTGTTTTTCTTCGTGATGCTTTCGATTGAAAAACTCGGATTCGGAAAGTTTTTGGAGAAACATCCGGTGTTTGCGAGGATATATTCGCTGCTTTTGATTGGGCTTTCCTGGATGATTTTTGCGATAACCGATCTGCCGTCTTTGGGACTGTATTTTACCAGACTTGTTTCCTTTTCGGCGGACGATACGCTGCTGTACTATTTGCGCAATTACGGTTTGATTCTTCTGATAGGTATTTTGTTTGCAATGCCGTATCCGGGACGCTTTTTGAACAACAACCGCCGGAAGTGGTATACGGTTGTGGCTACTATTGTGATTCTGGGGTTGTCGGTTTGTTACCTTGCGGATGCAGCATTTAATCCGTTTTTATATTTTCGGTTTTAACGGAATCTTTGAACCGGGAGATTAGGGATCTGTTGTGAATTTATACGTCTATATGGAGAGGTCTGTATGCGTACGATTTTGGCGAAGATAATTTCATATCCGCTTTTGGCTTGCGTGGCATTATTCTGTGTCGGAATGATGCTTCTGTATATCATATTGCCGGAAACGACGGTTTCGCCGGACGAGAATCGTTTTCTGACTACACATCCCAAGTTTAGTGTTTCTTCTGTGGCGGATGGCAGTTATATGTCATCGTTTGAAGACTATACCAAGGATCAGATTCCGTTTCGCTCCGCTTTTATTAAGTGCAAGGCGGTCTGTGAAACGCTTCTTTTTAAATGTGAAAATAATGATATTGTAAAAGGCGGGGATTCTCGTTTGTTTGCAAAGAGTGTTTCTCAGAATCCGCAATTATACGATAATGAGAAGATTCTTTCGAAGTTTTTGTCATCTGTTTCACAGGATACGATTGTGGCAATCGCACCCACGGCTACCGAGATTTACCCGGAACTTTTGCCGAAAGGAACCCCTGTGGATGACCAGCAAACGGAAACGGATGACTTTTATAAACAATTATCGGAACTGTCGAATGTTCGTTGTGTGGATCTGCGTGCAACGTTAATGTCACACAAGGACGAAGATTTGTATTATCATACGGATCACCATTGGACGACAAACGGAGCGTACCTGGCTTATTGTGCGATTTGTGACTGCATGTATATGACGCCGGTAAATCGTGATTATTTGACGTATTACACGGCGGATGACTTTTACGGAACGTTTTATACGAAATATAAGGGAATCGGTGTTCCCAAGGATAGCGTTTTATTATATAATATTCCCGTTATTTCTTATGAAACGACGACGGGCAGGCACGATGGACTGATTGATGATGATAAGCTTACGGAATATGATAAATATGGGGCGTTTCTGTACGGAAATGATGGACTGTCAGTGATCCGCTCCGACAATTCGGGCGGCAGCGGGCGCGAACTGTTTGTGATTAAGGATTCGTATGCCAATTGCCTGATCCCGTTTCTGACATACCAGTTTGATACGATTTATGTGATTGATTTGCGGTATTTGGGCGAATCGTTACCGGAGCTGCTGGCGGAGCATGAGGATGCGACGGTTTTGATATTATATAATTATGAGCAGTTTTCGGAAGATAAGCATTTGTACAAGTTGATGAAGTAGAATGGGTTGATGGTAAAGACCTGGCCCAAAGGCAAAGATTTGGCTTAATGGTAAAGACTTGGCCTGATGGCAAACATTTGACTCAAAGTATGCTGATGCGAAAATGATTATTGATCGAGGGATAGATGGGTAAAAAGAAAAAATCAACACAAAGACCCCAGGCGGACAGGGTGCATGAATTGGTTGTTCAAGACGGCAATGTAATTGGTGTCAAGGGTGTGGCTTCACCAATAAATGAGGGTGAATCCCAATCCGAGAAGATGACAAGTAAAGTTGATACCAAGCCGTTGCCGGATTTGAGTGCGCTGGAAGAAGAGGTTATGGAGCCGGTTCTTGATATGGAAGTTGTTAATTCCGAGCCGGAACATGAGGAGAAGCCGGAACATGATGTTAAGCCGAAGCATGATGTTAAGCCGAAGCAAGATGATAAGCCGAAGCAAGATGTTAAGCCAAAGCATGAGGAGAAGCTGGAGCATGATGTGAAACCTGAGCATAGCATGAAGACGGTGGAGCATATCTTCACTCAGGAGGATGAGGAGAAGGAACCTTCACGTGCTCTTCGAATACTTGCTGTCGTTTGTGCTTTGCTTTGTTCTCTCTTGGTAGCTGTGGCTGCGGGAATCTTCTTGGCATTGTGGGATTTGGAGAAGACACCGAAGGATTTGGTTGCGGTACTTAGGCCGACAACGGTAAGCGCAGCTGAGAATGAACAGCCGGTGGACAGTTCGGATGAGTTGACAAAAGGAAATGATATACAGGAACCTGCTTCCGATGAAGCTACAGTAAGTGAGGATGTAAACCAGGTTCCGAATACCGAACCAACAGATGATGTTTCTGCAACCGGTTCGGTTGATGAAAGCGGTGAAGCCGATGCAGCGGCAATTCCTTCGGGTGAAGATACAGCCGAAGGTGGTGGCAGTGAACCGACGCAGGATGACTTTACGCCGGAAATTGCGAATGTTGCTTCCATGACGATGGCCGGATCGGATGCGGACATGATTTTGTCCAATTCTTTGAGCCTGAGCGGAACACCGCGTGCCTATCAAGACCCGAATGCGAATTATCCGCTTCCGATGGAAAGCGTGGATTTGTCGTATTTTGAGGACGCATTGTTTATCGGGGATTCCCGTTTGGAAGGATTTGGATTGTGGTCGGGCTTAACGGCAACATTCTATTGCAAAGTAGGATTTAATATCTTTAATTACGAATCGGCGAAGGTGGTACAGACCGGTGCGGGCAAGGTGCCGATTCTTGACGCTCTTCCGTATGATGCGTTTACGAAGGTTTATATTAAGGTCGGCTTGAATGAGATGGGTACGAGCGAAACGAAGTTTGAGGAGAAGTATGCGAATCTGATTGCCCGGATTCGTGAGAAAGAGCCGCGTGCCATCATTTATGTTCATGGTATATTGCCTGTTACCGCTAACAAATCGGCAACCGACAGCAGCCATAACAATCCGAATATTGTTACGCGAAATGAGGCATTAAAGGTGTTCGCTTTAAACCAGAAGGCGTATTATATTGATATTAATTCTGTTGTATCGCTTCCGGATGGCAGTTTGAAACCGGAGATGGCATCGGATGGCATTCATTTGAAGTCTCAATATATGGAATTGTGGAAGGAGTACCTGCGTACACATGCAGTTGTTGTAAGATAAGTCGGGTAATAATTCCGAAGCAGGAATGAAATGATTCACCTTAAGCAGATGTGGTAAATAGCCATAATCTGCTTAAGGTTTTTTTATGCCGAAATAAATTTATATAAAATGATTTTATGTGTTGACAGGATAATTTGGGTATGATATAAATTACTACGTCAGACATACTACGACAGCCGTAGTACGGCAGACATAGTACGACTGGCATAGTATTTTGAGTAATGTGCAGGACCAGATTGAAATGAAAGAATTCGCCGGCAGGACAGATTATTAAATACGCAGAACAGGAGGAAATCATGACAGAGATTAGCAGTGATGTCATTCGCGGATATACGGATATTATGATCTTGTATATTCTGAGTCGCGAGCCATCATACGGATATGAAATATCAAAGGAGATTAAAGATATTTCGGAAGGAAAATACATGATCAAAGAAACAACCCTGTATTCGGCCTTTTCCAGAATGGAGAAGAATGGGTACATTGCTTCGTTTGAAGCAAAGTCAGAGGCCGCGGGGAGCAAGAAGAGAACATATTACAGATTAACCGAAGCGGGTCGTGAATACTATCGGGGGAAATGTGAAGAGTGGCTGCTGACGAAGGATGTGATTGATAAATTTATTCACAACACCTAGCTTAATTATTTACAGTATCAATTTCTTTTATACATTATTTTACGGGAGATAAGACAGTGAATACTATTAGAAATTACTTGGAATCAATGTTTGCAAATATGCCGAATACAGCAGAGGTACTTCGTGCCAAAGATGAGCTGTGGCAGATGATGGAAGATAAGTACAATGAACTGATAGGAGAAGGCAGAACGGAGAATGAGGCGGTAGGAGAAGTTATTTCCAATTTCGGAAATTTGTCGGAATTATCCGAAGCCCTCGGTTTACAGGACGCCATGAAAGAGGAAGCCGAAAGTGGTGAGTCATCACGTATTGCGGTAACCGTTGATGAGGCAAGCGCATATTTGTTTTCGTCAGGTGAAAATGCATTCCTGATTGCAATCGGTGTTATGCTGTGCATTTTGAGTGTTGTCGGGCCTCTAGTATGTTCCGTTACCAAGATACCTTCTGCACTGGGTGTGCTTGCAATGCTTGCCATGGTTGGAATTGCAATATTCCTTTTTGTGGCATCTTCGTCGAGAATGAAGCCATGGAAGTATTTGGAACAGCAACCTTGCATGCTGGATTATGCGGCTGCAAATTATGTGGAAGAGCGTAAAGAGGAATATCACCAGACGCATTCGACCAGATTGGTAATCGGTATTATCCTGTGTGCTGTCAGCTGGGTTCCGGCGGCAATTGTGGATGAAGCGACCATTCCGGGGCTGCATGCGATATCCGACTGGGCATCCATTCTTCTGTTTGTACTTGTAGCGGTTGGTGTATTCCTGATCGTATTGACATGTAACATAAACGGTGGTTTTGATACGCTTCTGAAATGCAATACTTCGCAGACTGTCAGCGGCAATTATGCGAAGGAAGCCAAGAAGGAATACTCATCAAACATTGCAGAGACTATTATGAGTGTTTATTGGCCGACGGTGACATGCATTTACTTATCCTACAGTTTCCTGACTTTTTCATGGGGAAAGTCATGGTTGATCTGGATTTTCGCAGGTGTATTTCATTCTGTGCTGGAGAAACTGTTGTCTAAGAAGTAGAAATGAATCTAAATATAAACGATTCAACAATATACGTTTTATAAATTGAGTGATTCATATTAATGATTTGTAAGGAAAATACATAGAATTCAGAAAGTGAGAATATTATGAGAGATAATAACGGTTCGGGAAAATCAACATATTTGATTATTATTTGCGTGATTGCCGCATGCTGTGTATTAACAGGCATTGTCAGACATTTCTTCGGCACATTTGCGTTTGGCAAATCCTCAAAAGCCTCTTCGGAGAAATATGAAATGAATGGTGTCGAGAAAATGGATATTGATGTTGACTTTGGTGAGATTCTGTTTCAGCAGGGTGACGAATTTAATGTTTCGTACAATTACAAAGGAACCGAGGCTCCGAGTGTTGAACAGAAAGGTGATACCGTTGTGATTCGCCAGAATTCCAAGAAAGATTTTGCAAATGGACGCGTTGGTTGCGATTTGATCATAACAATCCCCAAGAATGCGAAATTCGATGAGATTGAAGTGAAGGACAGTCTCGGCAATGTCAAGGTGCAGAACGTAGCTGCGAAGAAAGTCAAACTGAATGCGAATCTGGGTGATGTGGAACTTACAAATGCTCAAATTAAAGATTTGACGATAAGTGCATCTTTGGGAGATGTTGAATTGAAGAAGACGGAAGCGGATGATGTCGATATTGATGCCTCTCTCGGAAATGTTTCTTTGAACGGTTCGTATAAGAACGTGAATGTTGATGCAAGTCTTGGAAATATCACTGTTGATAATTCGGACGATTCATGTGAATATGATTTGGAAGTGGATATGGGCAACCTTATAGTAAACGGACAGAAATATGATAGAGAATATTCTAACTGAGCCGAAACTGTCGGTTTGCAAATTGTATTAAAAAAAGTACAACAGTTTCGCCGATTCCATGTATAATATACGTGAAAATGTGAAAAGAGGGAGATAATCATGAAGAAATCATTATGTTTGGCTGTTGTATGTACGTTAATGTTGTTTGTCGGCTGCGGATCCAAAGAGATTACATGTGATGTGAATGCTTTGGGCGAGAGTCTGCATTCCGGGATTACGTATCAGGATGAATTGGGACTGTTGGATTATGAGACAGCCGGAATGTTTTTGAATTTGTCCGGTTTGAATGTTGTTAACAGTGCAATTTATGAAGGCGCCGGCGGAACAGCAGAGGAAATTGTTGTTTTGGAATGTGCGTCCGCAGAAGAAGCCGCAAAAGCACAGGCTGTATTTGATGAGAGAATTGCCGACCAGATTGACTGTTATACGGACTATGTTCCCGGTGAATTGACCAAGTTAAATAATGCGGTCATGGTGATTAAGGATAAATACGCGGTTTTGTCTGTATCAGATGATCCCGAGACAGCTAAGAAGCTGATTGAAGATGCGCTGAAATAAGTAATGCAGTTATATATTTCCAACGAAAAAGGGCCGTTGCAGGCCCTTTTTGTTATTGCGATGATTCAAGTGAATATCCATACTTGTATGGATAAATTCATTTGTCGTATGTGTACAATGTATTTGGATTAATATCCTAACTCTTCACCTACAAGGAACACTTTGATTCGTTCGGGAATCATGCTGCGTCTTGTAATGACAATCTGATTGCAGATACAATCTGCGGACAGACAGTTGGAGCAATGACCGATTTGGGCACAAGGCGTGTTCTTGTTTAGACGGATTGTATTGGCAGGTGTTGCGATATTGCGAACCCGGTTGTGTGCATCCTCGAGTGTGGAGCAGATTTTGTTCATACCTGCAAGGATGATGACATTTTTGGGACCGTGAATAAGGCAGGCAACGCGGTTGCCGGCACCGTCGATATTCACAAGCTCTCCATCGATGGTAATAGCGTTTGTGCTCATCAGATAATAGTCGGCATCAACCACTTCTTTATAGGGAACCTGCATTCTGTCCACATAGTTGTAATCTCCGGATTTGACAGCATCCATCAGCCCACTTTCTACGATTGACATAGAACCGCCGTTGGCGACTTTGCTTCCTTTTTCCATCATTTCCAGAATGGCTTTTACTGCTTCGTCGGCAGTTTCAAAATAGAATCCTGCCATGTTTCTTGACTTTAATTTTTCGATGACTGCTTTGGCCATCAGGGCTTTTGCTTCTTTCTTGGGTTCCATGATTTCCTCCGTTTAAATGAATTGATAAATGTATAATTTATTTTTGGAAAAAACATTTAATACACCGTGATTTTATCACTTTTATTCAGACGTGAAAAGTGGCTCTTCCATTTGGGGATTTGCTTTATTTTTATGTGAAAATGAGTTATTATATTTAAGTTATGGAAGAGATGTTTTGTCTGTACAAAGGAGCCTCGGGAGAAATCGAAGAGAAGAAGTCCCGATTTATTGCAAATATCATACCGGTGACATCCGAGGAGGAAGCCACCGATTTTATTGTGCGGACAAAGAAAAAATATTGGGATGCTTCGCATAACTGCAGTGCGTTCGTGATCGGCGACGGCGGAATGCTTACCCGCTGCAGTGATGACGGTGAGCCGTCCGGAACGGCCGGGCGCCCGATGTTAGAGGTGCTGCTTCGCGAGAAAGTCACAAACATTTGCGTTGTCGTAACCCGATATTTCGGCGGTACATTGCTGGGAACGGGAGGTCTCGTACGAGCTTATCAGGCTGCCGTAAAGGAAGCGTTGCAACATTGCGTTGTTATCCATAAAGAGGCGGGACGCTTGTACAGGATTCATTGCGATTATACCGATTACGGTAAATTGCAGTTTTTGTGCCAGAAGGAACAGTATCGTGTCATGAAGGAAGAATTCCTGCAGGACGTCGGAATGGAAATACTGGTTGACTCTATTCGACAAAATGCTTTTGAGAAAAGTGTTGCTGATACGACAGGCGGTCGTGTATCTCTTTTTGACTTTGATGAAGTGATATACGCGGCTACGGATGAAGGAATTCTGTTTTATTGACTTTCCGAAGGTGAGCGATCGTGCAGCGGTTGTAGGAAATACCGGAATTATGAGTAGCATTTATTTATAGAATTAATACACAGGAGGTGCAAGATGGAAGAGAAAATGACCATGGATGAAGTATTGCAGTTAATCGCAGAGAAGCAGTACACGCGCCTCCGACAAGAATTTGCGGAATGGAATGAAGCCGATATTGCGGCGGTTTTGGAAGACATTCCGGAGGAAGAGCGTTTGAAGATTTTTCGCGTACTTCCCAAAAGCGTGGCTGCGGAAGCATTTGCATTTTTGCCGATTGAAGTGGAGCAGGAGATTATTACTGCACTTACCGATCGAGAAGCAGCCAATATTATTAATAATCTGATGGCCGATGATGCTACCGACCTGTTGGAAGAGATGCCGGCCGGTGTTGTTAAGAAACTGTTGGCGAATGCCAATCCGGAAACAAGACGAGATATCAATCATTTGCTCAGGTACCCGGAAGATTCTGCCGGTTCGATCATGACGGTCGAGTTTGTTGATTTAAAAGAAACCCTGACTGTACAGGAAGCTATCGACAGAATACGTCGTACCGGAATAGATAAAGAAACTATCAATATTTGTTATGTTCTTGATGCCGGAAGGCATCTGCTTGGAACGGTTTCCTTAAGGGACTTGCTGTTACATAATCCTGAAAGTGCGGTTGCCGATTTCATGAATGACAATGCCATTTATGTCAATACGTTAACCGACCAGGAAGAAGTAGCCATGATGTTTTCCAAATACGACTTTACGACGATGCCGGTTGTGGATAACGAAGGCCGTCTGGTCGGCATTATTACCATCGATGACGTAGTCGACATCATGCAGGAAGAGACCACAGAGGATATTGAAAAGATGGCAGCTATTTTGCCTACCGACAAGCCGTACATGAAGACGTCGGTATGGGAGACGTGGAAGAAGCGTATTCCGTGGCTTTTATTGCTCATGATTTCCGCGACCGTTACCGGCAAAATCATTACCCACTACGAAAATGCGCTTGGCACATATGTTGTTCTTACGGCGTTTATTCCGATGCTGATGGATACCGGCGGTAATGCGGGCGGACAGGCAAGCGTTACCATTATTCGTGGTTTGTCATTGAATGAGATTGAGTTTTCGGATATATGGAGTGTTATCTGGAAGGAATTCCGTGTTGCGATCATATGCGGTGTGACTTTGGCGATAGCCAATTTTGCAAAGATGATGTTAATTGACCGCGTGGATTTGCTGGTTGCGGCAGTAGTGTGTGCGACGCTTGTTGTTGAACTTCTGTTTGCAAAGATCGTTGGCTGCTCCCTGCCGATGCTTGCGAAGAAACTGGGATTCGACCCGGCGGTTATGGCGAGCCCGTTTATTACGACAATTGTGGATGCGCTGTCGCTGATGATTTATTTTATGTTCGCAACGCGTATGTTGAATTTGTAGTTCATATTTGCGACGGTTTGCCCGTTGCAATTAGAAAATATACAGGAGATTTGAAAGAATATGGTGAGAGAAGACATTAGAAACATTGCAATCATTGCCCATGTTGACCATGGTAAGACAACATTGGTGGATGAACTTTTGAAGCAGAGCGGTGTGTTCCGCGATAATCAGGAAGTGGCAGAGCGTGTCATGGATTCCAATGATATCGAGCGTGAGAGAGGAATTACCATTCTGTCCAAGAATACGGCGGTTACGTATGGCAGTACGAAGATTAATATCATCGATACACCGGGCCATGCTGACTTTGGCGGCGAAGTGGAACGTGTGTTGAAAATGGTTGACGGTGCGGTTCTGGTTGTTGATGCATTTGAAGGTACAATGCCGCAGACCAAATTCGTTTTGAAGAAAGCGATGGCGTTGAAACTTCCTGTTGTAGTATGCGTGAACAAAGTCGATCGCCCTGAGGCCAGATGCGATGAGGTTGTGGACGAAGTTCTGGAGTTGTTTATGGATTTGGATGCGTCCGACAAACAGCTGGATTGCCCGTTCATCTTTGCTTCTGCCAAGAACGGTCAGAGCGGATTGTCACCGGACGAACTCAAACCCAACATGAAGGATTTGTTTGATGCCATCATTGATTATATTCCCGCACCGGAAGGTAATCCGGATGCAGGCTGTCAGGTATTGATCAGCACGATTGACTACAATGAATATGTAGGTCGTATCGGTGTCGGCAAAGTCACAAACGGCGTAATTAAAGTCAATCAGGAGGCAGTTATCGTAAATGCCCATGAACCTGATGTTTCCCGTAAGGTTAAAGTCAGCTCTTTGTACGAGTATGACGGACTTAACAAGGTTAGTGTGAAGGAAGCAACAGTCGGCTCGATTGTTGCCATTTCCGGTATTTCGGATATTCATATCGGTGATACGATTTGCTCACCCGATTGTCCCGAACCGATTCCTTTTCAGAAGATCAGCGAGCCTACGATTGCGATGCATTTCATGGTAAATGATTCGCCGCTTGCAGGCTTGGAAGGTAAATATGTTACATCGCG
This sequence comes from Lachnospiraceae bacterium, assembly GCA_045617945.1. GTDB lineage: Bacteria > Bacillota > Clostridia > Lachnospirales > Lachnospiraceae > UBA2868. The sequence goes on along the minus strand of JAZLJS010000050.1, from coordinate 31,895 downwards.
TCATTTGCGCGATCGTTTGTACAGAGAATTGAATACGGATGTATCTCTTCGTGTAGAAGATACGGAGACAACGGAGTGCTTTAAAGTATCCGGCCGTGGTGAACTTCATTTGTCCGTGCTGATTGAGAACATGCGTCGTGAAGGATATGAGTTTGCGGTCAGTAAGGCTGAAGTTTTGTATCATACGGATTCCAAGGGTCGTAAGACGGAACCGATGGAATTGGCTTATATCGATGTCCCTGAGGAATCTGCCGGTATTGTAATCGAGAAGCTCGGTCAGAGAAAGGGCGAATTGCAGAATATGACACCGATTACGGGTGGTTATACGAGGTTGGAGTTCTCAATCCCTGCAAGAGGTCTGATTGGCTACCGCGGCGAATTCATGACCGATACAAAGGGCGAAGGAATTATTAATACGATTTTTGATGAATATGCACCTTATAAAGGAGATATTCAGTTTAGAAAGCAGGGTTCACTGATTGTATTTGAATCGGGTGAAAGCGTTACATACGGACTTCATCAGGCGCAGGAGCGAGGCATTCTGTTTATCGGACCCGGCGAAAAGGTTTACAGCGGAATGGTAATCGGCCAGACCGGTAAGACCGAAGATGTTGAGATTAATGTATGTAAGAGTAAACATTTGACGAATACCCGAGCATCGGGTTCGGATGAGGCACTTCGTTTGTCTCCGCCGAAGATTCTGTCTCTCGAGCAGGCATTGGAATTTATTGATACCGATGAATTGCTGGAAATTACGCCGGAGCATTTGAGAATTCGTAAGAAGATTCTGGATCCGACTCTTCGTAAGAGAGCTTCGTTCCGTAAGAATCAATAGGAGAAAGTATTGCACAGAAGAGGCAGACGTAGAAGACGAGAAGAGAATATGGTGGTCGTGCTGTTTTTGACTGTTCTTGCGCTGTTTGTGGGAATTGTCCTGTTCCTTACATTGCGTAAGGGACCGAAGCAAACCGCAACGCATATGCCGGTGGATACGATGGATTCGAAAGTGGAGAATCCTGATGCTGAGGAACGGGAGATATCTTTGTTCAATTTCGGAAGCCAAAGTCAGACATCTGAAGGTGATATCTCAGAGATAAGTGCCGAGTCGGCAAAGGATCCGATCGTATTGCCGCTTAAAGAGGGCACTCAAAACGGTTATATGAATCGCTGTGTATTTCTGGGTGATTCCCGTATGGTTGCGATGGTCAGTTACGGATTGATAGCGGATGACAAGGCCTTTGCCAAGGTTGGTATTGCACATCCGTCGGTAATGAAGGCAACGATTACAAATAACGCCGGTACATCTTATACACTGTCACAATACCTGAATTCACACCGAGCTGAGGTTGTATATGTTTGCTATGGTGTAAATGGAATGAACTATATCGAAGAGAACGAATACAAGAAAACGTATTTGACTCTTTTAGATGAAATAATTCGACTGGCTCCCAATTCGAAAGTTGTTATTATGGGCATCTGGCCGGTGGATGATTACGGAACATATCAAAAGTCGGTGCAGAATTCATGGATTGAGAAATATAATGACTTTCTGTTGGAAACGGCACGCAGCTACGGGCTGTATTATCTGAATGTACCGGAAGTTTTAAAGGATGCAAATGGACAGCTTAAGAAAGAGTATGATGGCGGTGACGGATTGCATTACAATTCTACCGGCAACAAAACAGTGTTTGATTACATTGTTGCGCATCCGGTTCCGGGTGTATCGGATGAAGGCGAGTATACGGTGAAATATATTAAGCCTTCGGGACAATATAAACAGATTATTTCACCGAAGCCGGAACTTCCTGCGGATGTATTGGCACAGATGATGTCCAATCCATTGCCTACTCCGTCGATTACGCCGATGATGACACTTATGCCGACACCGACGCCAACGCCAACGCCGACGCCAACGCCGACGCCGACACCGACGCCGATGCCAACACCGACGCCGACGCCGACTCCGACGCCTACGTTATCACCGACGCTTGTGCCGACACTTTCGCCGACACTGCCGCCGGAACTTCCAACACCGACGCCGACAATGTCGGATATTCCGTCAGGCGATCCTGATATACCGGACCCGCTTAATCCGCTTGTGACGCCGACACCCACACCAACGCCGACTCCTACACCTACACCGACACCGCTTCCGATACCGGAAACCGATCCGGAAGCCGAGCCGGGAACCGGAGAAGGAAGTCCGGAAGGAGTGTAGAAATATGGTTTTTGTGTATGTTCGACGCCAGGATATGGGCTGAACAGAAATAATATTATGAATATCAGAAGCAATAAAAATTTCAGTAATTGTGTATGAAAGAAGGGTAGCTTATGGAGAAAACGAAACGTACCCGGTTCATTATAATTTGGGCGATAGTGCTTATTGCAATTCTCGCCGGAATCATATTGACCGGTAACGCCGATGCCGAGAAGGAACCCATTCAGATGGCGATGAAAGATGCCGTACTGCATGAATCTTTCCGGGTCAGCTTATTCGGAATCAAGGAAGTAAATCCTGCTTTGATATCCGCATATGTTGTGACAGGCGCGGTGCTTGTTTTTTCACTGATTGTCAGAATTTTTGTGATTCCGAAATTCACGCGTGTTCCCGGCAAATTCCAAATGCTTTTGGAACAGGCGGTAGGATTGTTTGATGGTCTTGCCAAGTCCAACAGTCCGCATCGTAATCGCTTTTTGGGTGCGTATGTATTTACGGCCGGAGCGTACATTTTCCTTGGAACATTATTCGAATTGTTCGGATTCCAGGTGATGACCACTACAGGACATCCCATCGCACTTCCCGCACCGCTTGCAGATATCAACGGAGCCATTTCACTCGGCGTTTTATCGTACTTTATTATTATGTCGGGCGGTATTGCCGGAAACGGTATTAAAGGTGTGCTGGGAACACTGAAGGATTTCTCACTTCCCATCTCCATGAGTTTCCGTATGTTCGGTGCCCTTTTGTCAGGTGCACTTGTAACGGAACTTGTGTATTACTATATAACAATCAGTTTTGTGATCCCTGTAATTGTTGCGGTTCTGTTTACCATACTGCATGCATTGATTCAGGCATACGTGTTAACGATGCTGACAGCTTTGTTTTACGGTGAAGTTTCTGAACCTGCTCATAAAAAGAAATCGGAGGAATAATAAAATGAAAACTATGTTAAAAAGAATTGCAGCTGTAGCTCTTTTGATTTTTATGATCGGAATGATTTTCGCTCCGCAAAAGTCATTTGCGGCCGAGGAAACAACCGCTGTTACGGCAGTGACTGACGAAAACTCTTTGCTTTCATCCAAAGCGTGGGCATCCGGTATTATGATTGCCATCGCAGCCGGTGCCGGTGCCATTGCCATGGGTTTTGTTATTGCAAAATGTGCGGAAAGTATTGCAAAACAGCCGGAAGCAGAAGGTAAGATACGTACAACGATGATGCTGGGCCTGGTATTTGTCGAGACAGCTATTATTTATGCGCTTATTGTTGCCATTCTGATTATTTTCGTACTGTGATAAAGGAAACGGAGAACTACTATGCCATTAAATATTGATTGGCAGCAGATATTGCTGCATTTCTTCAATTTCGTATTGTTGTTTGGAATATTGTATCTTCTGTTGTATAAGCCGGTTCATGACTTTATGGAAAAACGTATGGCCGAATACGAAGACGACGAGCGCAAGACAAAAGAGAATCTTGATGAATCGGAGAAATTACGTCAGGAGTATTCTCAGAAACTTGCGGATTTCGAAGTTGAGAAGGCTAAGATGCGTGCTGAAGTCGGTGCACTCGCACAGGAACAGAGCCGACAGATTGTCGAAGCTGCAAATGAGAAGGCTGATGCTATTCTGGCAGCTGCATCCGAGCGGGCAGAAAAGGAACATGACCGTCGGATAGCCATGGCTGAGAGTGAGATTGCGGATTTGGTAGCGGGCGCAGCAGAGAAGATTGTGATGGGTCAGTCGGATGAGGACGGATTTGATTCGTTCTTTCAGAACACACAGAAAATGTAAAGGGTAGAAATATGAGTAAAAAGTCTACTGAAAATAGGGCATTCCTGTATTGCCAAAACGAACCCTCCGAAGCCGATTATAAACGCTTTTCCGAGTTCCTTGCCGATCGTTATCAAAAGGCGATTAAGGTTGTATGGAAAGAATCGGATGCTTATGAAGGCGGTTTCCGACTGGTCGTAGAGAATGATGTCTATGATTGGAATAAGCAGGGGCGTCTGCGTCAGTTGCAGGATGCGTTGAATAAATTGAAGGATGAACGGACCGATATTATTCCGCTTATAAAGGATACACTTTCGGGATGGACGCCTTCGGTTGTTGCAGACGAAATCGGTACGGTTCTTACGGTCGGCGACGGCATTGCAACCGTAAGCGGCCTGCGCGGTGTTACATATGGTGAAATCCTCCTTTTTGCGGGTGGTGTGCGTGGTATGGCGCTTGACTTGCGCCGTGAAGAAATTGCATGCATCCTGTTTGACTCGGAAGAAGAGGTTTACGAAGGTAGTGCAGTTAAGAGAACGATGCGTACGGCCGGTGTTCCGGTCGGTGACGGATTCCTGGGAAGAGTGGTGGATGCACTCGGTGTCCCCATTGATGATTGCGGACCTATTATTTCGGATGATTATCGTGCGGTAGAAACTCCGGCACCGTCTATTATTGACAGACAGCCCGTAAATGTTCCCATGGAAACAGGTATTCTTGCGATTGATTCGATGTTCCCCATAGGACGCGGCCAGCGTGAGTTGATCATCGGTGACCGTCAGACCGGTAAAACGGCCATCGCTACGGATACGATTATTAATCAAAAAGGAAAAGGTGTCATCTGTGTATATGTTGCCATCGGTCAGAAGACAAGTATGGTAGCTCGCCTTGTTGATACATTAAAGAAGAATGAAGCAATGGAGTATACGGTTGTCGTGAATGCATCCGCTTCGGATGCTTCGCCGTTACAGTATATTGCCCCTTATGCGGGATGTTCCATTGCGGAGTATTTTATGCATCAGGGCAAAGATGTTTTGATTATTTATGATGATTTGTCCAAGCATGCGATTGCATATCGTTCCATCAGTTTGCTGTTAGAGCGTTCGCCCGGACGTGAAGCTTATCCGGGAGATGTATTCTATTTGCATTCCCGTCTGTTGGAGCGTGCCGCACATTTGTCGGATGAATTGGGCGGAGGTTCCATTACGGCTCTTCCGATTATTGAGACACAGGAAGAGGATGTGTCCGCATATATTCCGACGAACGTTATTTCCATTACTGACGGACAGATCTTTTTGTCTACCGGTCAGTTCCATTTGGGTCAGCGTCCGGCGATTAACGTCGGCCTCTCCGTATCCCGTGTCGGCGGTGATGCACAGACGAAGGCCATGAAGAAAGCGGCCGGAACATTGAGACTGGATCTTGCACAGTATCGTGAGATGGAAGTGTTTGCGCAGTTTTCAAGTGACATGGACGAAGCAACCAAGAATCAGATTCAGTACGGTAGCGGTTTGATGAAGATTCTGCGCCAGAGGCAAAATCATCCGCTCTCGCAGGTACAGATGGTATTTATGCTTGTTATAGCCATGCATGATAGATTCCGTCATTTCCCTGAAGATGAAATACGTGAGAAACTTTCGGAAACTGTGGAGGAAATAATGGAACAGCTTCCGGATGTAGTTGTTCGTATTGAAACGACCGGAAAACTGTCGGATGAAGACCGCACTCGAATATGTGATGCGGCAGATGCCTATTTGACAAATGATTGATTGTAACGGAGAACGGATGGAATGAGTGATATCAGAGAGATTCGCGGTCGTATGAAATCCATTAGCGATACCGCGAAAATCACAAATGCCATGTATATGATTTCTTCCGGCAAAATGAGGAGAGCCAGAAGCGATTTGCAGAAAACGCGGCCGCATTTTGATGCACTTCGAGCTGAGATGAAACGTATTTTCCGGATAACGACCCGATTAAAGAGTCCTTATATGTATCCGGAGACCGGCGAGCATAATTTGCCCGGTGCATATGCGTATTTGGTAATAACATCGGATAAAGGCCTGGCCGGATATTATAATCATGGCATTTTAAAAGAAGTAATGCAACAACTGGATGAGCATCCGTACAAGTTATATGTTGTCGGTGAATTCGGACGGCGATATTTCGCAGCACGGCATATTCCGTTTGAAGAGGAATTTCGCTATACAGCGGAGCGTCCTACCATGCGACGTGCTTATGAAATTGCGGATGTGTTGATGGAACAGTACGATGCGGGTGAAATATCCAAAATATTTGTTGTTTATACGGATATGGAAAATGCCACTTCGTTTGTGCCTGTATCCGTCAGGTTGTTACCTTTTCATCGAGGTGACTTTATTGTCGAGAATGATGAAAAAGAGGTGGAGAAGCCATTTGAATTCTATCCGTCACCCGAAAAAGTATTGAATAATGTCGTTAGAAGTTATGTGGCTTCATTTTTATACAGTGCGCTTGTTGACAGTTTTTGCAGTGAACAAAGCGCGCGTATGAATGCGATGGATGAAGCGGACAAGAATGCCGCGGAATTGTTAACGAATTTGAATCGTGAATATAATCACGCCCGTCAGGGTAAGATTACACAGGAGATTACGGAAATCTCCGCGGGCGCAAAAGCGTTGAAGAAGAAAAAGGAGAGGAATGAAGCTGATGATGAAGGGTAAGATAGTTCAGGTATCCGGTTCGGTTGTGGATGTATTGTTTGAAACCGGTCGTCTTCCGAAAATTCGTGAAGCTTTGTATACCGAGTCTTCGCAAGGCAATGTATATATGGAAGCTGAGCAGCATATCGGCGATAATATTGTCCGTTGTATTATGATGGGACAGAGTGAAGGCCTTGCCCGTGATATGGAAGTAACAGCAACCGGGAATTCGATTCAGGTTCCTGTAGGGGCCGCGACTTTGGGCCGTATGTTTAATGTACTGGGTCAGCCGATTGATGGCCTCGGTCCGGTAAGCGAAGACGCGCCCAGATCAAGTATTCACAGAAAAGCACCTTCGTTTTCCGAGCAGAAACCTGCTGTAGAAATATTGGAAACCGGTCTGAAGGTAATAGATTTGCTGGAGCCTTATGCAAAGGGCGGTAAAATCGGTTTGTTCGGTGGTGCCGGAGTCGGTAAAACCGTTTTGATACAGGAAATGATTCATAATGTAGCTACCGAGCACGGCGGGTATTCCGTATTTGCCGGTGTCGGTGAGCGAAGCAGAGAAGGTAACGATCTGTGGAAGGAAATGCGTGAAAGCGGCGTTCTTTCCAAGGCGGCTCTTGTATTCGGACAGATGAATGAGGCTTCCGGTGTAAGAATGCGTGTGGCTCTTTCCGGATTGACAATGGCTGAGTATTTCCGTGATGAAGAACACAAAGACGTATTGTTGTTTGTAGATAATATTTTCCGTTTTGTACAGGCGGGCAGTGAGGTTTCGACATTGCTCGGAAGACTGCCTTCGGCTGTTGGTTATCAGCCTACGCTTGCGGAAGATATGGGTCTTTTACAGGAGCGAATCGCATCTACGAAAAACGGTTCTGTAACAAGCGTACAGGCCGTATATGTTCCGGCCGATGACTTGACTGACCCGGCACCGGCAACGACGTTTTCGCATTTGGATGCAACGACGGTATTGTCCCGAAAGATTGCTGAGATGGGTATTTACCCGGCAGTAGATCCTTTGGAATCCACATCCTGCATTTTGGAGGAGGATATTGTCGGTACAAAGCATTATTCGGTTGCTTGGCGAGTAAAGGAATTGTTGCAGAAATATAATGAATTGAAGGATATTATTGCGATTCTCGGTATGGAAGAACTCGGAGACGAAGATAAGCTGGTTGTTAATCGTGCACGTAAAGCACAGCGATTTTTGTCCCAACCGATGCATGTTGCAGAGAAGTTTACCGGCGTCCCGGGTGCATATGTTCCGCTTGCCGAGACTATTCGTGGATTCGAGGCAATTCTTTCGGGTGAGGTTGATTCACTTCCGGAAGCCGCATTCTTTAATGTGGGAACATTGGATGATGTTTATGAGAAGGCGAAGACTTTGCAATAGGAGAGTATGATGACGGAATTTTCTCTTCGTATATATGAAGCGGATGATATCTTTTATGAGGGCCCGTGTGTTTCGCTTGTCGTTCCGACTACGGAAGGAATGTACGGAATATGGGCGAATCATCTTAATACAATAGCAGCTGTCAGTATTGGTGAAATGAAGTTTACTTTGCCTGACGGTACGGTTTATGTTGCTTCCGTTTCGGAAGGTATGGTGAAGATTGAAAATAACGATGTTCTCGTGCTGGTGGACGCAGCCGAATATTTGGACGAGATTGATGAAAACAGGGCAAGAAAGGCCTTGGAAGCAGCTGAAGAGGCGTTATTGCAGGAAGAGGGTACAAGAAATTATCGTTTGGCACTTGCAATGAAAGCGCGTGCTATGAACCGTTTGCGGGTTAAAAAGAGATTGGATCCGTAAATTAATTTATTATAAGTTGACACAATCATTTTGTGGTGCTATTCTAATGCCAATGTAACTAACGGTAGAGGTCGCACCCAAGATGAGTATATACTCGGACGCAGCAAAGCGGAAGAGGGGTATAAAAAGGCGAGGGTGCCGAAAGATGCGCATGTTGCAAGGCGTATCTTGGGCGCAGGTTTAAGAAATCTGCGACTGTCACTTCCGAATAAGGAAGTGGAGAGCTATCCGGAACAATCTTTTAATTTATTTGGATTGATTTTGGAAGCGACCTCGACAAAAGGGTCGTTTTTTTGATTTTCCCGAAGGTGCGGGAAGAAGAAAGGAAGGAAGTTATGGCAGTTTTTAAAGGTGCAGGTGTAGCAATTTGTACTCCGTTTTTTGAGGACGGAAAAGTGGATTATGAGCTCTTTAAGGAGCAGATCGAATATCAGATTGCTAACAAGACGGATGCGATTATTGTATGCGGTACAACAGGCGAATCATCCTGTTTGGATCATGAGGAACATATTGAAACAATTCGTTATTGTGTAGAAGTTGTTAATCATCGTGTTCCCGTTATCGCAGGTACAGGTTCCAATTGCACGGAGACAGCAATTTATTTGTCACAGGAAGCACAGAAGGCCGGAGCCGACGCATTGCTGATTGTAACACCATACTATAACAAATCAACACAGAAGGGCCTTATTGAGCATTATACGATGGTTGCCGAGTCTGTTGATTTGCCGATTATTATGTATAATGTTCCCAGCCGTACAGGTTGCAATATTAATCCGGAAACAGCGGTTACATTATGTAAGAACGTTAAGAATATTGTCGGAATCAAAGAAGCAAGCGGTAATATTTCACAGGTAGCAAAGCTTATGTCCATGGCTGACGGATGCATAGAATTATATTCCGGTAATGATGATCAGATTGCACCGATTATGTCCTTAGGCGGTAACGGCGTAATCTCTGTTCTATCAAATGTTGCACCCGAGAAGACACATAATATCGTACAGTCATATCTTGACGGTGACGCTGCAGCTTGCTGCAAACTTCAGTTGGAAGCTATTCCTTTGTGCAATGCATTGTTCTGTGAGGTTAATCCGATTCCTGTTAAGAAGGCACTTCAGCTGCAGGGACGTGATCGCGGAATTCTCAGAAGACCTTTATGCGAGATGGAACCTGCGAATGCGGAGAAGCTTGCAAAGGCAATGAAGGATTACGGTGTGTTGAATTAAAATTTTCGGAGGTGCGGTATGGTAAAGATTCTGTTACATGGTTGTAACGGTCGTATGGGCCGAATGATTACAAGTATCGTTGAGGAAGATCCTCATGCGGAAATTGTTGCAGGTGTTGATATTAATATGTCGGTAGATAATTCTTATCCGGTATATCGTACACTGAGTGAAGTTAAAGAGACCGCGGAGGTTATCGTAGATTTCGGTAATGCATCTGCTGTTGATACATTGCTTGAGTATTGTCTTGCTAAACATATTGGTGTTGTATTGTGTACAACCGGTTTGTCCGATGAGCAGCTTGCCAAGGTGGAAGAGGTTTCGAAAGAGGTTCCTGTTCTCAAGTCTGCCAACATGTCTCTCGGTATCAATTTGATTATGAAGATATTGCAAGAGAATGCGGCTGTATTGGAAGAAGCAGGATTTGATATCGAAATAGTCGAGAGACATCATCGCAATAAAGTGGATGCTCCTTCGGGAACGGCTTTGGCACTTGCTGACGCGGTAAATGAAGGTTGTACGAAAGATTATGAATATGTATTTGACAGAAGCACACGTAGAATGAAACGTCCTGATGAAGAAATCGGAATCAGTGCGGTACGTGGCGGTTCTATTGTTGGAGACCATGATGTGATTTTTGCCGGACAGGATGAAGTTATTACATTTTCCCATACGGCATATTCCCGTGCTTTGTTTGGTAAAGGTGCCGTACAGGCAGCCAAATTCCTTAAGGATTGTAAGCCGGGGTATTATTCCATGGCCGATGTCATTAAGGCATAAGGAAGGAGTATTATATGGAGTATCGACCATGTATCGATATTCATAACGGAGCGGTAAAGCAGATTGTCGGAAGCAGTCTTACGGATTATGATAATCAGGCTTTGGAGAATCATGTATCTGCATATCCGGCATCGCATTTTGCAAATATTTATAAGGAACACGGCCTGAAGGGTGGTCATGTAATCATCCTAAACAGCCGTGATTCCGAATATTATGAGAGCAGCCGGCAGCAGGCACTCTCGGCATTATCTGCATATCCGGGCGGTTTGCAAATCGGCGGAGGCATTGATGCAGATAACGCAATGGACTTTATATCGGCGGGAGCATCACATGTTATTGTTACGTCTTTTGTTTTTGCCGATGGAATGGTACAATATGAGCATCTGCATGAATTATACAATGCAGTAGGTCATGAGCATATTGTGCTGGATCTCAGTTGCCGCAAGAAAGATGACGCATACTATGTGGTAACAGACCGGTGGCAGAAATTTACTACTGAAAAGGTTACCCCGGCGTTATTTGAAGATTTGTCACAATATTGTGATGAATTTTTGGTTCATGCGGTTGACGTGGAAGGAAAGAGCGGCGGAATAGACGAGAATCTGTTACATATTCTGGCACGATCCAATCAGACAATTACTTATGCGGGTGGTATATCGAGTATTTCCGATATTGAGAGAATTCGGATTATGGGAGAAGGACGAATTCATTTTACAATCGGATCGGCCATGAAGATGTTTGGCGGAACACTTGAGTTGGAGGATGTTATTCAATGTATACAATCATGATCATTGATGATAATGAAACAGAGCTGATGATCGCTCAAAAGGCATTGGAGAAGCAATACAGAATTGTTGCTATTTCCAGTAGCAAAGCAGCATTGCAGCGATTATCAAAGGCTACCATTATGCCGGATTTGATTATTTTGGATATTGCCATGCCGACAATCAATGGTTTTGATATGATTATGCGACTTAAAACCAGTGAGAAGACGAAGGATATTCCGGTAATCTTTTTATCGGGTGATAAGGAGAATGCGACCGAGATGGAAGCGTATCGACTCGGTGGTGTTGACTTTATCCGTAAGCCGGTTATGGCAGATCTTTTGCGAAAACGTGTGGAGTTGCAGACTGAGATTTTGGACTTTAAATCTCATATGACGAATTATAATTCGCAGTTGCAGCAAACCGCCAATGTACAGGCCCGTCAGGCAATGAATCTGGAGTACTTCATTATTGGTATTATTACCGATATGATTTCCGAGAAGGACTCTTATACCGGAATGCATTGTATTTGTGTATCCAAGTATATGGAAATCCTGTTGCGCGAGATGCTCTTAAGCGGTGTGAATTATGGAATAGATTCCAATGATTACGAATTGATTCTGTTGTCTTCACGTTTGCACGATATGGGCAAAATTGGTGTACCCGATGCAGTTCTCGGGAAGATTGGTAAATATTCGGATGAAGAATTCGCGAAGATGAAATCCCATACGACAATGGCTGCCAATGCTATTCAGAAATATGCTTACCTTCTTCCGAATAACAAATTTCTGTTTTATACATATCAGATGGCCAGATTCCATCATGAAAGATTCGATGGAAACGGTTATCCGGACCGGTTACAGGGACAGAATATACCGATATTGGCCAGAATTCTTGCTGTTGCCGATGCATACGACGGTATGGTTGCCGAACGTTCCTATAAGAAGGCAATGACCCATGAGCAGGCATACAATATTATTACGCAGGGCGCGGGCATTCAGTTTGATCCTCAGGTTGTAGCTGCATTCCAGCGTGTACATATGGATATGCAGGAAGCAGCAAAGCAGATTGCTTTGCAGCAACAGGCTAATTTGGCGGCCAGCCAGCAGATTCTTGCACAGCAGCAGGCAATGAAATCCGCTTTGTCACAGACAACCCAGGCAAATGTGAACAGAACGATTCAGCAGAATGGTTCCGGATCGGTCTTTGGCAAATAGTTTTTGACAAATAATTGTTGTTTTCAAACAAAATGATTTTGATACATAAGAAAAACGCGTGACATATGTCACGCGTTTTCTAACCGATTCCTTTGCTTATTTCCCTACATAACTCCCTACATAAATCAATATAAGTATATATAGTTAAAAAGGCACTGTGAATAGATTATAACTTTACAACGTTTGTAGCCTGAGGTCCTTTTTCACCGGTTACTACATCGAACTCTACGGAAGCGCCTTCGTCAAGAGACTTGAAACCTTCCATCTTAAGTCCTGAATAGTGTACGAATACATCATTTCCCTGCTCGTCACAGATGAATCCGTAACCCTTCTGGTTATTGAACCACTTTACTGTACCTTTCATTACTGATACCTCCGAAAAATAAATGTCCGCGATGTGACTATTCACACCGCGCTAATATTATCACATTGCATAATAAATGTAAATAGTAAAGGTTGCATTTATGTGCTATTTTCGTTAAAATTGTTAGTGGTATGCTCAATGGATATAAAGGGAAGTTTGCCTTTATGGAAGAGTGGCATTTGTAAGGAATGTAATATGATATTTTCTAAGAAGAAACAAGAGCTCCCGGATTATGTTCAGGTGGGCGGCAAATCAAAAAAGAAACAGGCGACCGGATTCACGATTATGATTATTCCGGACTCTTCTGATCCTTCTAAAAGGACAGAACTGTCATTTGATACAATTGTCAGAACGATAGCAAGTGTATCTGCGGTTCTTATCGTTGTATTCGGATTGCTGATATCGGTTCTTGTTAAGAATTATAAGCTGACGCATTTTGATGACGGCTCGGCAGCCCGTATCGAATCTTTGGAAGTTGACAATGCGAGACTGCAGAGTCAGGTGAAGTCTTTGGGTGAGCAGGTTGATGCTGCCAATGCGGTTTTTGAACAGTTGAAAGAACAGGATGCTGCGAAGGAAGCTGCTGCATTAGAGGATTTCGTACCGAGAGGTGTGCCGCTAAAGGGCGGACAGGCGCTTGTCATTACCGACGACTCGGTTGACTTTCCGCAGGAGGACATACTGTATCAAGTCCTTTCGGGTACTGTGCTGGTGGCGACCGGCAGCGGTACGGTTACGGAAGTTGCATCGGATGAATTGTTTGGACGACGCGTTACGATGGACCACGGGAACGGATATATAACCGTGTATTATACGAATGCCGAGATTCAGGTGAATGTCGGTGACATACTTCGTAAGAACGATATGTTAGGTGTAATGGTCGAAGAAGACGGCCGTGTGTGTTATGAAATGTATGCAAACGGGCAGAGAATTGATCCCCGTATGGTAATGGATTCGTAACCCGCGGATGAATATAGATGAAGAATATACATAAAGGAGAAATGAACATGTTTGGTCGTGAAGACAATAAGGTAAGAATTACTAATGCACAGATTGATACTTTTATCGGAGGAGATACACGCATTGAAGGTACACTGATTACACAGTCTTCCGTGAGAATAGACGGAACGGTTGTCGGCGGTGTTGTTGCGGAAGGTACGGTTGTATTGACGCAGCAAGGACAGATTCAGGGCAATATTATTGCTGAGAATATTATTGTTGCCGGTGTTGTTGATGGTAATATGCAGATTAAGGACAAGACAAATATCGAACCGACAGGTGAGATTTACGGTGATATTACGACTCGTAAGCTGCTGATTGATGAAGAGTCCATTTTCCAGGGACAATGCTATATGAATCGTGATAAAGAAGAAGAGAAGAAGCGCAGACGTTCTGCAAGAAAAGCAGAGAAAGAGAGAGCTGAACAGGAATTTGCTCAGCCTGTATACGAACAGGATTCTGAGGATAATCCTATTCCTTCCGTATCCGATGATCAGTCTGCTCCTAAGATTATTCGTAAGCGTAAGCCTACCGATAAGCTTGTTGAGAAAGAGGATATTTCCGAGCAGTTGGAAGATGCGGATATTGTTGAGGTTGATTTGAGCGAGTCATAAGATGAACAGTGAAGAGATAGGGAAGCTTACAGAGCAAATTGAAGCTGCAATAGACGGTAATATTCCGTCGGTCCCGTATACGGGTTCCGGGGATATTGATTCACTGATTGATGCGGTGAATGTTCTTATTTCCGATAGAAATGAAGCTACGCGTGCGAATTCCGTCAAGACATCATTTTTGGCCAATATTTCACATGAAGTGCGTACGCCGATGAATGCCATTCTCGGTTTCGCGGAGCTGATATTGCAGAAGAGCGAAGATGAAGAAATTAGCGATTTTGCAGCCAATATTAAGAATGCTTCCAATAATCTTTTGTCTATTATTAATGATTTGCTGGATATATCCAAGATTGAATCCGGCAGGATGGAACTAATTAATACGCCATATTATATTCATTATTTGTTTTCCGATGTGGAGAGCATTATTGAGATGGCTGCCCGTAAGAAGAACCTTATGTTTAAGGTTTCCGTGAACCCGGAACTTCCCGGACAATTATTGGGAGATATAGTTCGCATTCGGCAGGTTCTAATTAATCTTTTGAATAATGCCGTGAAATTTACGAAAGAAGGAAACGTATCGCTTACGGCCGATTATGAACCATGCGGCGAAGATAGTGTGACCCTTTTGTTTACGGTAGAGGACACGGGAATCGGCATTAAAGCCGAAGATCTGGGAACGATTTTTGATCAGTTTAAGCAGGTCGATATGCGTGTGAACCGCGGCGTGGAAGGAACGGGTTTGGGACTTTCGATTTCCCGTCAATTGGTGCGTATGATGGATGGGGATATTTCCGTTGATAGTATCTATGGTGCCGGAACAAAGTTTACGATTCGTATACCGCAGAAGGTACTGGACAGAACGAAGATATCCGAATCACTTATTACGCATTCCAAGAAACGTGAAACACAGAATCGTCGGTTCTACGCTCCGTCAGCAAGCATATTGATTGTTGATGACAATGAAATGAACGTGCGGATTATGCAGGGGCTATTGAGTCATTACCAGATAGATACCGACTGTGTATTAAGCGGCGTGGAATGTCTGGAGAAAATGCAGGAACAGTCTTACGACATGGTTTTTCTGGATCATATGATGCCTCAGATGGACGGCGTGGAAACGATACATCGTATTCGTTCCCGCGGAGATCATACGGTTGTTGTCGGAGTCTCCGCCAATGCTATTCGCGGTATTCATGATTATTTTGTATCACAAGGGTTTACGGACTATATTTCCAAGCCGGTTGAGATTTCGTCATTGGAGAGTATTTTGCGCAATTACCTGCCGTCTTCCATGATTGTTGAAGCCGAAGAGAAGAATGAAGTTCGCCCCGAAGAGATAGATCTCGAAATAGATGATGTCGATGTATATGCCGGCTTGGCAAAATGCGATTATAATTTGCAGGATTATTTTGACATACTGAATATTTTGTGTGATTACGGTGAGGATAAGTGTTCCGAATTGGAGCGGTTTGCCGCGCAGGACGACATAGAGGCATATACGATTGCGGTACATGCAATAAAGAGTGTAGCCGCGAATATCGGAGCACATCGTTTGTGTACCATGGCGAAGATTCACGAATTGGCCGGTAAAAACGGGCAAGCTGACTTTATTCATGCAAATGCCTCCAAATTGATTGCGATATACAGAACAGTTGTAAGAAACATAGAAGCAGAACTTTTAAAGCGCGGACAGCGCGTATAGATTAGAAGGAAGAGAACGATGTCTGAGGTTAGGGTTGTCATTGTTGATTCATCTGAAGAACGAATTAATGCCATAAAGTCATGCATGCCGGATTATGCAAATGCGGTAGCGGTTGGATTCGGTAATGCGGCCATGAATGCAATTCGCCCGCAGGGCAGCACCAAAACCGATTTGGTTATTATGTACGCAGACGATTCCAAAGGAATGGGATTGTATTTGTTCGACTGGATGAAGACGAAGGAATCTGAACTGGAATTGTGGCGTATTCCGGTAATCCTTCTTACTGCAGATGAATTCAGTGATCAGTGCCTGGATTATTTGGAAATAGGGGATGCGTTTTTCTATGAGGGCGAAATAGAAGAAGATCGTATGTACTCTGTTATGATGGATGCGCTGGACACATGGAATGTTGAAGAAATTGATCCTCCGATGCCGGCTTATCAGGGAGAAAAGAGTATTGACAGAGTGATTGGCCGTTGCATCAAAGCACCCGGCGGAGAGAATTCTCCGGTAAGAGCAGCTGTATTAAATATGGAGGATGATTCCCGAATCCTTAACCTGGAAGCGGCCCTTGAACGCGGAGCCGCGAGAGCTGAACTGATTCGTCAGATGATGGCGGAGGCTTTGCATTTGAAGGAAGAAATGAGTGCTCAAAAGCGCGCCAAATCGACCGTGATGAATCATGTTAAAAAGGAACACGGGATTTCTGAGGATGGTACTCGTGTAAGTGCCAAAGTGACACGTCCTGCAAAACCTTCATCAAATCCGGATCAGAAAGTGCAAAACGCCGCTGCAATTGCAGGCGCCATTTCCAATCACTCAGCCAAGGATGTTGATCCGCTTTTGGCCGGAATCGAATTTGACGAGAATGATGAGATTTTTGCCGGAGAATTGTTTGAAGAGGAGAAACCGGATCGCGATCGGATGTTACGTGATAAGATTCACAAGATTGTGGTTGTGGATGATGATCCGCATGTCGGTAAGATGGCCAAACTCTTTTTGCAGAACAGTTTTGAGATAATTTATATGGAATCCGGAATGAAGGCTATTGACTTCTTTATCAGAAATAAAGCGGATTTGATTTTGATGGATATGAATATGCCGAATCTGGACGGATTTAGAACACTTTCGTCTATTCGCTGGCAGAATAACGGACGCAGTGTTCCGGTTATATATCTGCTTGATCAAAATGACGGTATTATGCCTCTGCCGGGGGATTACGTATATGGATTTATTCGTAAACCTCTTACAAGAGTATCCTTAATGGAAGCATTGTATAAGCTTTTGGGAGTATAAACGGTTTTGAGAAAACGTATTCTGATTATTGACGATGACATTATCACATTGAAGATTCTCAAGAAATATCTGGATGAGAAGTATGATGTTACAATTGAGAATTCCGGATACAGATTCGTAGATAAGATGGACGAGTACTCTGCGGATTTGATTTTGCTGGATATTGAAATGCCGGTAATGAACGGATTACTGGTATTTGACAGAATAATTGTGAATAAACAGATGAAGAATGTTCCTGTTGCATTTTTGACAGGTGTGGCATCACCTGAGGTGGTGCGTTCTGTTTTTGCAAAAGGTGCTGCAGGGTATCTGCTTAAGACGGCTCCGAAATCAGAACTGCTTGATCAGGTAGGTAAGTTATTATCCGAAAGGCGAGAGCGTTCCCTTCCTTCGCTGGTTGCCGTTTTGGAGGCCAATCCTGAGGTTGCCCGTACAGTCAAAGTCACACTGGAAGAGGCTGATATTGAGGTGAAGTTATTTCATTCACTTTTCCAATTGGCAGAATATTTATCAAGACATGAAATGTCGGTTCTTATTTTGGGACGAGATGCTTCCGGCAGTATGCCGTCCGATGAAAGGGATGTATTAAAACAACAGAATTTGCTGAAAAGTTCCGAGATTATTTTGATGGAACAGCCTTTTTCGGCGTCTGAATTGTTAGAAAAGGTGGAAAAAGCTCTTGAGTAAAGCAGTAGTTCACAAGTCCGGAACGGTCGGATTACGTGTACTTTTGATGGTAACATGTTTTTTTATCGGGTTACTGATCGGTATGGTTATTATCCATGTGGTCGATTCCAAATCATTACCCGAAGAGATTGCAATTGATGTCAGTAAAGAGGATGCGGCACCTGCTGTAACGAATGTATATATACCGGCAAGAAAGAGAGAATTCGGCAGAATTCCGATTCATTCGTATATCGTTGATAACTTTCAGCTGGAAGACGGATTTATGGTATATAAGGATGCGTCCGGGAATAAGATTTCACATCTGGGCGTTGATTTGAGTTCGTTCAATCAGAATATCAATTGGAACGAATTGAAGGATTCTCAGGTTGAATTCGTGATGTTGCGATGCGGATACCGCGGTTACACGGAAGGCGGACTTATTGAAGATGACAAGTTTCGGGAATATGCAAAGGCTGCGAATGAAGTCGGTATTCCCGTCGGTGTTTATTTCTTTACCCAGGCCATTGATGTGGAAGAAGCTGCGCAGGAAGCGGAATTTGTGCTTGATCTGGTAAAAGACTTGAAGATTTCTTATCCGATTGCATTGGATATGGAATATATCGATGACGAAAAAGCCAGAACGAATACAAATGAAATTTCAGATGAACTGCGGAGCAATATGGCAATTACATTTTGTGAAAAGATCAGAGAAGCAGGGTATTATCCGATGATTTATTCTGCGGAGAATTGGATGCGCAGAGATATGGATGTTACCATGTTGTCCGATTATGATGTCTGGGCTGCCATGTATCGTGATGAGAATGACTTTCTTTTCGATTTTACCATGTGGCAGTATACCGATTCCGGCTATGTGCCGGGTATTCCCAATAAGGTTGATCTGGATATCAGTATGGTGGATTATGCTTCCTTCGTTCCCGCACTTCGTGATGCGATTGAGAGTGGCGGGCAAATAATTAATTTGCAGTAAGGCATGTACAATGAAAAATTTTGGTAATAAAAATAACAGAATAAGTTATCATGACCTGGTTTATTTTTGCAAACAATATGAGATGATTTCCGCATCCGGACTTATGCCTGCACAGGTGTTGCAGGTTCTGTCCTCGGAGTTGGCGGACGGCGAATTGAAAAGCACTCTGGATGCGATGCAGAAGCGTATGAAAGAGGGAGCCGATCTGTATACGGCGATGCAGGAGACGATGGCATTTCCTGCGTACTTCATTCAGATTATCCGTCAGGGGGAAGCTCACGGAAATATTCATAAGGCGTTTGCCATAGGTACGGTAATATTCGAACAGGCCGATGAACGGGAACAGATGATGCGCAAGGCGGTGTATTACCCGGCGTTTCTGCTTTTGCTGTTTATGGCAATTGTATATATTATGCTTGTTTTGGTTGTTCCGTATTTTATGAAAATGTTTTCGGGACTTTCTGTTGAGATGTCCGGATTATCGCATTTTGTTGTGGGATGCAGTTCGTTCTGTGCATTACACTGGTTCGGATTCCTTGTATTGCTGTCCGTTCCCGTTATTCTGTATTTCCTGTTTATGAAACGAAATCGTTTTGTAATCAAGTCCGATTCATTTAAGAGACGCGGGCTTGCCTTTCTGTCTGTCCAATTCTGTTGTGCTTCCTTTACACGTGTACTGTGGGGAATGCTGTCGGAAGGCGTTTCCGTGGAAAAGGCGGTACTGTTAAGTGCAGAGGATGTTTTCAATGAAAATTATTCTTCTGCAATTATGGATGCGGCCGTAAAGGTATGTGATGGCAGTTCCCTCAAGAAAGCTTTGGGGGATGCAGGAATATTTCCGCCGGTGATTTTGCATATGGTTGCTATCGGCGAAGAAATGGGTACGCTTACCGAGTGTATGCGTGATGCGGCTCTTTACTATGAAGGAGAAAGCAAGCGCTTGCTGGATAAAATCATGCATGTGATTGAACCGTTTCTCATTATATTTATTGCAATTATCGTTTTCCTGATTATTTGCGGAATAATGCAGCCGATGCTGAATCTGTTTGAAGCCGTTGGGTTTATGTAAGATGACAAAATCATTTTTCGGTACGACAATTTCCATATTTTTGGCTGTATTTCTGCTGACCGGCTGTATATTGCTGACGTCCGGAAGAACATTTGCTTATTACAAGCAGTATGGTTATCAGAAACAAACAGCCAGAGCTGCCGAGTCTATTGAGCAGGGACAGAAAGCAATTCTTTCGTTACTCGAGTCTGCGGCATCCGAATCGGCCCAGGAGGAGTATGACTTTTTGTCGGATTATGTGGATACTGAAGGGTCCATGTGGGAATCTTCTTCCGAAATGACGATGCATTTTCGGAAAGGTTATGTCGAGAAGATTCGCGAGAAGATTGGAAAGAATCCGAGTGAGTTCTGCGAGTGCGTGGAGAATTGTTTACCGCAGCCGGAACGTGCCAGACTGTATATTTCCAAGGACCCCAAACCGTATTTATCGACCAATTGTGATGACAGCGGTAATCTGATATCCATTACGGTAAAGAACGTTCGATTGATGTACGAAGCATCCTCCGGGATGAAAAGAGATGAGACATATTCATTTGATATAGATATTCCGGATGCGACGATTATATGCGGTGACGATCAGTTGTTTAAATACTGCATGATGTCGAAAAAGGGAATTTATGTTTCCGGAGAGACTTCATCGTTTGTCGGAGATATTTATGCAGGAACGCATAGTTCGCAGGAAGTGCGTGAACTGGAACTTGCATATGGAGAGATGGGTGTATACGGAGGATTAAATTTCCTGTCAACCCAGACCGGATTATGCGGTGAACATATTGTATCCGGCGGTGATATTAATCTGAGTGGTTCGTTTGTGATTTTTAAGGGTGATACGAGACCGGTTTCGGTATACAGTCGTCGTATCAATACTTTGAACGGATATATTTCGAAGGCTGTTTATTCGGTAGAGGGAGAAGCGTATTCTACCGAGAAAGCAACGGAAGCGGTGCAGAACAGTTTTCATTCTCTTGATTATTATGCGCAGAATGTGTTGAGCGGGTTGTCCGATATTCGGGTGTATTATGATTCGGCAAATGATTCTTTGTATACCGGACCGTATCGAACAATTATTTCCACCGGAGATGTGGATATAGAGGAAGATGTTACGGGAATAATAATGACTTCGGAAAATGTGTTTATTGCTCCCGGTTGTAATGTGGAAGGACTTATTTTGTGCGGTGATCGCATTTATCTGCAAGGGAATAATAATGTAGTGGCCAATGAAAGTATTCTTCGCGAGATGATGAAGGACGAAACGAGATTGGCGCAGGTAAGTCGTTCGGAATTGGAAAATATGACTTTCTGTCAGGCAAAAGATTATATCGGCGGATTGAAGATGCCGGGGATTATCTATCCCGACAGATATGTTGTTCCTTATAAACAGTGAAAGAAAAGGAGACCGATGCTATGAAAGATAAATTGGAGATTAAATTATTTAATACATTTGAAATTCAAAAAAACGGTGAGCCTGTTCTTACCAATTTGTCGAATACGCGCAAAACGAAACAGTTCGTGGCATATCTTCTCGTAAATCGTGATCGCGCGATTCCCCACAGTGAATTGTTTGATTTGTTGTGGTTTAACGAGGAGTCCGGTAATCCCGGAACGGCGCTTCGTACATTGTTGTATCGTTTCCGCTCTGCGCTGGAGAAGGAAGGTATTCGCGAATTGGTGAATTCGATTATTTCACGTCGCGGAATGTATCAGTGGAACAGTGATTTGCCGGTTGAAATTGATATTGTGGAATTTGAAAAGTATGCGAAAGTCGGTCTGAATCCGGATAGTGATAATGCCGAAGCAAAGGAAGCGCTGAAGAAGGCTATTGAACTTTATACGGGACCGCTGCTTCCTGATTTTCATACCGAACATTGGATTGTTTCTAAGATTGTATATTATCGGGAATTGTATGTGGATGTGATAGAAGCATACGTTGAAATTCTGAAAAACGAGAAGAAATATTTGGAGATATATCGTTTGTGTGCTCAGGCCAAAGAAATTGCCGGAACATCGGAACTTCTGATGTTGGAAGAAGAAATGGCCAAGCTTAAGATGACACAGAGTCTTGTAAATGCAGGGGAGAGCACACTGCTGGATAGCGGCGAAGGATTAAGTAATCTCGAGGAGTATTATGAGCAGGTTCGTAAACTTGGCATGAAACTTCGCGAAGATGCCGAAAGAGTATCTCAGGAATTGTTCCAGGATGATTCTTTACAGAACGCATTTGTATGTGATTATTCTGTTTTTCGTGAGATATACAGATTGCAGAGACGTGTG
Organism: Lachnospiraceae bacterium; assembly: GCA_045617945.1. Lineage (GTDB taxonomy): Bacteria > Bacillota > Clostridia > Lachnospirales > Lachnospiraceae > UBA2868. The sequence goes on along the minus strand of JAZLJS010000050.1, from coordinate 9,454 downwards.
TTGGCGCGAGATTCGGCAACGATGTTTCTGGCACTTGTGGATGTGCGTCCGGTTGAAGATACGGATGCAGCCAGTTTGCAGGTTCTTATGAATGAGGTAATAGAATGCTGCGCAAAACAGTTACGTTGCGGTGATACTTTGTGCAAACGCCTGTCTTCGCAGCTTGCTGTGTTATTCCCGTCGGAGTCTTACGAGGACGCGGTAAAGGTTATGGAACGTCTGTGCCACGTTTGTAAGGAACGTACCGGTGAAGACATCATGATGGTATATTCCCTGAAGCCGTTGAAGAATGCAAGAGATTAATTAAATATGCAATATCTCGTGAATCTTGTGGTCGGGGAATTTCGTAAATAATGTTTTTAAGATAATCGGCGTTGAAATGGATGACACAATAATCAACAGGATTACGGATGAGAAATACACCGGTTCGATCATGCCGACCGATAAACCTTTTTGTGCAACAATCAGGGCTACTTCACCGCGGGTCATCATACCGACACCGATTTTTAATGAATCGGGCCAGGAGAATTTACATATTTTGGCCACGAGCCCGCAGCCAATGATTTTGCATAAGAGAGCTACCAAAATGAAGCCGACGGAGAACAGAAGGATGCTTAATGAGAAGTCGGCAATATCTGTTTTCAATCCGATGGATGCAAAGAAAATCGGTCCAAACAGGATATAGGAGTTGATATCCATTTTCTCTGCGATATAGTCCGAGTCCTGAATACTGCAGAGAATGATGCCTGCAAAATATGCACCCGTGATATCGGCGATTCCGAAATATTTCTCGGCAATATATGACATGGCAAAACAAAATGCCAGGCCGGCGATGGGAATTCTTCTGGTATGAGGGTAGCGCTTATCCATCTTCTTGAAGATCCAGAAGAAGAGAAAACCGACACCGAGTGAGAAGATAAAGAACATTACCGTCTGTCCGATTACTCCGCCGATGGAGATATCGGAACTCTTGAAGCTGATAACAAACGTTAATACGATGATGCCGATAATATCGTCGATAATGGCTGCCGCTAATACGGTCGTTCCGACTTTGCTCTTGAGATACCCCAGTTCTTTTAAGGTTTCTACTGTGATGCTGACACTGGTGGCCGTCATAATGGTTCCGATAAATACAGCCTCGAAGAATTCGGGTGAACCGATAGAGGATACCCCATAAAAAATCATGTAATATACGGTTCCGCCTGCAAGAGGAACAAATACTCCGGCACAGGCAATCAGAAGAGCGATGGGACCTGTTTTCAATAATTCTTTCAAGTCTGTTTCCAGACCTGCGGAGAACATCAGAAGGATTACTCCGATTTCGGCCATCTGCATCAGAAAGTCTGAATTTTCCACAAGTCCTAAAACGCTCGGACCAATCAGAAGGCCCGCAACGATTTCACCTACGACCTGCGGAGCTTTTAAATGTCTGGCGATTATGCCAAAGAATTTTGCAAATATAATAATGATTGCTAAGCTTTTAAATATTTCATATGCTTCCATGATTTTCTTCCTATTAAATGAGTTTTGTTGACAATATGCAATGATACATAATGCTGCGCGGAAAGTCAACTTTTTGAACGTTACTTCCATAATGTCACACTTTATAGTATTGAAGTGAATATGGAAATGTGATACTATATATTAGCTGTCGTAAAATCATTGTTTGGTGAAGGTGAATTTATGAGTGCTTACGATAATTTGAGTGATTTACAGTTGGATGTTATGAGAGAAATCGGTAATATCGGTGCCGGAAATGCATGTACGGCGCTGTCGGTTCTTCTCGGAACAACCGTTGATATGTCCGTTCCCAGTATTCATTTTGTGGGAACCGAAGAAACTGCGGATATGCTTGGCGGAGCCGATCAGCAGATTCTCGGAATTAAGGTTGATGTTACGGATGACTTGACCGGTATGATGATTCATGTTGTGCAGAAGAACTTTGCCGAGCGTATCATCAATACTTTCTATGAGAAACATTTGGATGATTTCCATAATTTGGATGAAATGGATTGCTCTGTTCTTAATGAAATGGCGAACATCACCAGTGGAGCGTATGCCAATTCCATAGCAACTTTGACGAGTCTTCTTGTAAATATCGGAACGCCGGCACAGATTTGCGGGACGGTACGTGAGATTATGGATATTCCGCTTACGACTTATACACAGCCGGGTGAACGAATCGTTGTAATCGACGAAGAGTTCATTATCGGAGACGAACATGTTACCAGCAATATGGTTCTTGTATTGGAGAGTGAATCATTAAAGAAGTTGTTTGGTAAATTGGGCATTCAGATGTAAGAGAGGTTGTCGATCTTTTCTTTGTGAGGAGGGACTATGAATCCTAAGATTAGAACCCATGCAGTTGACAGTCTGTTTGATGCGATTCTGCAATTGCGTGATCGAGAAGAATGTTATACATTTTTTGAAGATGTCTGCACGATTAATGAATTGTTGTCGTTATCCCAGCGTTTCGAAGTTGCTGCGATGCTTCGGGAGAAGAAGACATATTTGGAAATCGCCGAGAAGACAGGTGCTTCTACAGCAACGATCAGTCGTGTTAATCGTTCATTGACGTATGGTAATGACGGTTACGAGATGGTGCTTACCAGAATGGAAGCAGAAGCTGCGAAGAAAGATTCGTAAGATTATAAGAGATTTATACGTAGAGACCCGTAAATGAATATAGGGTATAAATAAAAGACCGGTTATATTGGTCTTTTTTTTATCAGTTGAGGAGATTGTATGAGTAGTATTGAAATGCTGAATGAACGTCAAAGAGAAGCGGCCATGCAAACGGAGGGCCCTGTCTTGATTCTGGCGGGCGCCGGGAGCGGCAAGACCAGAGTGCTGACGAATCGAATTGCATATATGCTGGAAGAAAAGGGAGTGAATCCCTGGAATATTCTTGCCATTACATTTACCAATAAAGCAGCGGGCGAGATGCGTGAACGTATCGACCGTCTCGTTGGCATGGGAAGCGACAGTATATGGGTTGCGACTTTTCATTCCACCTGTGTACGTATATTGCGTCGGCATGCGGAACTTTTGGGATACGATAATAACTTTACGATATATGATACAGATGATCAGAAAACCGTCATTAAGGATGTGGTAAAGCGTCTGAATCTTGATTCCAAGCAGTTTAAAGAGCGTACATTGATGGGTGCAATCTCTTCCGCAAAAGATGAATTGCAGACTCCTGAAATGGTAAAGTTGGATGCGGGATGTGATTATGCATTGTCGCGTACGGCTGATGTCTATGTGGCTTATCAGGAACAACTGAAGAAGAACAATGCGATGGATTTTGATGATTTGATCATGAAGACGGTGGAACTGTTTCAGAAGTATCCGGATGTATTGGAAAATTATCAGGAACGTTTTCGTTATATTTGCGTGGATGAGTATCAGGATACCAATACGGCACAGTTTGAGTTGATACGTCTGTTGGCATCAAAATATCGCAATATATGTGTTGTGGGTGATGACGATCAGTCCATTTATAAATTCCGTGGTGCGAATATTAGGAATATTCTTGATTTTGAGAAGAATTTCCCCGGGGCAAAGGTTGTGAAACTGGAGCAGAATTATCGTTCGACTCAGAATATTCTTGATGCGGCCAATGCCGTGATCGCCAATAACCGCGGGCGTAAAGTCAAATCCCTTTGGACAGATCACGGTGCCGGGAAGGCTCTGACTTTCTATCAGGCTGATTCTGCATACGAAGAGGCAGAATATATTGTCGATTGTATTCGCAAGAATCACAGAGATGGGGATACATATTCGGATCATGCGGTACTGTACAGAACAAATGCCCAGTCACGTATTTTGGAAGAAAAATGTATTATGGCCGGTATTCCGTATATTATCGTCGGTGGCGTTAATTTCTATTCACGTAAGGAAATTAAGGATATATTGGCATATCTGAAAACAATTGATAACGGAAAAGATGACTTGGCGGTTCGTCGAATCATTAATGTACCAAGACGTGGGATCGGTAATACTACCATTGACAGGGTACAGGAATATGCAGACCTTACCGGAATCTCTTTTTATGAGGCATTAAGAAAGTCATCTGTCATTCCGAGTATCGGAAAGGCGGCCGGGAAGCTGGCTGAATTTGTGGATATGATTCAAACTTTCCGTGTGAAGCAGGATAATATGCTGTTGGCGGATTTGGTGAATGACATTTTATCCACTACATCGTATGTCGAATCGCTCGAGGCAACAGATGAAGAAGATGCCAAAGACAGAATCGAGAATATTGATGAATTCATTACAAAGGTTGTTGCTTTCGAAGAGGCGAACGAGAATGCTACATTGTCCGAATTCCTGGAAGAGGTTGCGCTGGTAGCGGATATCGATTCGTTGGATGAGGATGCTGATAAAGTTTTGCTGATGACTATTCATGGTGCAAAGGGACTGGAGTTTGAAAAGGTGTTCTTAGCCGGTATGGAAGACGGTTTGTTCCCGGGATACGGCAGCATTTGTTCCGAGGATCCGATGGAACTGGAAGAAGAGCGACGGTTATGTTATGTAGGAATCACAAGAGCCAAGGAGGAACTTACCATAACGTGTGCGCGTTCCCGTATGCTTCGCGGTGAGACACAGTACAATGCGGTTTCCAGATTTGTAAAGGAGATTCCGCCGTTACTTATGACAGGCGCTTCATCGCTATTTAATAAAAAGTCATACTCCCGAGAGGATGACTTTGCCGAAGGCGTATCATCCTATGAAAGGACTGTGCCAAAGGCTGCTCCGGTGCGTTCACAAGCAGCGAAACCGTTTATTGCAAATGCGGTGGCGGCAGCAGGCGGTGGTTACAGCAAACCCTCATATTTCGGTAAATCTTCATTGCAGAAAGGTTCACAGATGGCGGGTGCAACGGTTGCCGATTTGAGTTATTCCGTCGGGGACCGTGTGAAACATATCAAGTTCGGGGAAGGCACTGTGACGGATATGAAACAGGGACCGAAGGATGTGGAAGTAGCGGTAGATTTTGATAAAGTCGGAACCAAGAAAATGTTTGCCTCGTTTGCAAAGCTTGCAAAGATATGATAAACTACAACTTGAACTTATTGTAATTATTACGAATAGGGGAGGAGTTTCATATGGGAAAATTTGAAAAGCTTGAACAGCTTGTAAAGACAGTTAAAGAACAGGAAGAAATCGGTTTGTCGAAGGCAAAAGACATTTTGGGTGAGGTAAAATCTATCGATTTGGATATTCCGGATTTCTTCAAATCGGAAGAACCCGTTGTTGAAGAGAAGGGTTGTAAATGTGATTGCAAATGCAAGAAGTGGATTTGGATTGCTGCCATTGTAGTTGGGGTCATTCTTGTTGCAGCTTTGATTTATGGACTTTATCGTTATTTCACACCGGATTATTTGGATGACTTTGACGAAGATTTCGATGATGATGATTTCGAAGACGATTTCTTTGAAGATGATGACGCACAAAAGAGAAGTGTAGTTGATAAAGAAGATAAGTAATTTAAGAAATGTGAGTATTTAGAGCTCCGCATATGCGGGGCTCTTTTTGGCAGAAAGGCTGAGTTTGGGCGATGAAAAAGCATGAGGTGTATGAAGGAATTGTGGAACGAGTGACTTTTCCCAATAAGGGAATTGTTGCGGTTGAAGGAGAAGATACGACGTGTGTTGTGAAGAACGTTTTGCCGGGACAGCGTGTGCGTTTTCGCGTGACGAAGAAACGTAATGGCAGTGCGGAAGGCAATCTGATAGAGATACTTACGCCGTCTCCTGACGAATGTGGTGCACTTTGCCCGCATTTTGATAAGTGTGGGGGATGTTCGTATCAGACACTTCCTTATGAGAAGCAGTTGGCATTGAAAGATTGGCAAGTGCATGAACTTCTTAAGCCGGTACTGCGCTCAACTAATGATGTATTCCGTCCGATTCTGGCCAGCCCTGTGCAGTTTGCATATCGTAATAAGATGGAATTCAGTTTCGGTGATGAAGTAAAAGGCGGAGAATTGCAGTTGGGTCTGCATAAACGCGGAAGTTTTTATGATATTGTGACGGTCAAAAATTGTAAAATTATCGATCGCGATATGCAGATGATTCTTTCGGAGACGTTGAGTTATTTTCGAGAGAAGGATATAACATATTTTCATAAGCAAACGCATGAAGGATACTTACGCCATTTGCTGATCAGACGTGGCGTTAAGATGAACGAAATACTGGTAGATCTGGTGACTTCTTCGCAGACACCGCCCGATACGATATGTATGGAGAAAGGACTTCTGCAGGATTACACGGACAGAATTCTGGCGCTGCCTTTGACGAATCGTTTGGTGGGAATATTGCATACGGTAAATGATGCGGTTTCCGATACAATAATAAATGAACATACTGATATTTTGTATGGAACGGATTTCTTTTTTGATGAAGTACTCGAATGTAAATTTCGGATTACTCCGTTTTCATTTTTTCAAACAAATACTTACTCAGCGGAAGTTTTGTACGATACGGTGCGTAAGTTTGTTACGGAATCCGCTGACGGCCTGGCAGAGTCGGTTGTTTATGACCTTTACAGTGGCACCGGAACGATAGCTCAGCTCGTTGCTCCCGTTGCCAAGAAAGTCATCGGCGTAGAAATTGTTCCGGAGGCAGTTGAGGCTGCCAAGGAGAATGCGCGACAGAACGGTTTAACGAATTGTGACTTTATTGCAGGCGATGTACTGAAGGTGTTGGATGATATTGACGAGAAGCCGGATTACATTATTCTTGATCCGCCGCGTGATGGGATTCATCCGAAAGCATTATCCAAGATCATTGCGTACGGTGTGAAGAACATTGTTTATATTTCCTGCAAACCATCAAGCCTTGCCCGTGACCTTGTGGCTCTTCAAGCCGGCGGTTATGAGGTACAGATCATTCAACCGCTTGATCAATTTCCGGGAACGGTGCATGTGGAGACTGTCGTATTAATTACGAGAAAAGATAAGTAGAAAAGTCCAAGAAATGGCTTAAAATGGGCGCTTGTGGTGGTTGATATGTTTCATTGACGACCAGGGAGAAATACAGATAATTGGATTTTCGTGTATTTCTTTCGAGGTTAAAAATGTGAAAATTTAGGTATAGTTGTGGCTACAGAATGGATATTGGGTATAGTTGTGGCTACACTATTGATATAGGGGGTAGGTTGTAGCAACACTATGGATATTCGCTAGGGTTGAGAATACAGGATGGATGTCAGAAAGGAGAAGGCAAAAATGGAAAATAATTCTTTGATGACAAATGAGATGATAGAGCAAATTAAGCAGGTGATGGGACAGGCACGAACTAATGTAGCAAAGGCCGTTAACAATGAACTGATTACTGCTTATTGGAATATAGGTCGTATTATTGTTGAGTATGAGCAGAAAAATAATGAGCGTGCCGCATATGGAAAACAGACGTTAAAAGAATTATCAAAGGTATTAACAGAAGAATTTGGAAAAGGTTTTTCTGTTTCAAATTTACAATTTATGAGACGTTTTTATCAGACATATCAAATTCAACAGACACTGTCTGTTAAATTGAGTTGGTCACATTATTGTGAATTACTTTTAATTTCAGAAGATGATAAAAGAAGTTTTTATGAGAAAGAATGTGTTAATGCTGGATGGTCTGTCAGAGAATTAAAAAGACAGATGGAAACATCGTTATATGAGAGATTATTGTTGTCTTCTGGAACAGAGAATAAAGAGCGAGTTCTTGAATTGGCATTAAATGGCAATGAGATTACAAAACCAAGTGACATTATTAAAGATCCCTATGTATTTGAGTTTTTAGGAATACCTGAAGATAAGCCAGTGCTAGAAAGTGACCTTGAAAAAGCATTGGTAGAACATATAGAAAAGTTCTTACTTGAGTTGGGTAAAGGATTTATGTTTGTTGGAACGCAACAACGAATTACCCTTGGTAATGAGCATTATTATGTTGATATGGTTTTCTATAACAAAATATTACATTCATATGTATTGATAGAGCTAAAGACTAAGAAACTTATGCCAGCAGCGGTTGGACAGCTTAATATGTATCTCAACTATTATGCTGAAGAAGTAAATGAGGAAAGCGATAATCCACCAATAGGAATTATCCTTTGCACAGATAGAGATTTCCTTGGGGCAGAATATGCTTTAGGTGGCTTAAATAATAATATATTTGCTTCAAAATATACGTATGTAATTCCTGACAAAGAGGAATTGATTGCACAGGTTGAGGCTGTTCTTGAAAAAATGGGGGATGGCAAAGGTGTGTAGAATAAGTCAGACAGAACTTCCTAATATTATTTGGGAGTATGTTGGTAATCAAAAGTATGAAATAAATAATATTGGTATGAGTGAATCCGAGGTTCGGATATATGATAAATATGTTTTAAAAATTCAGCCAGAAAGCGTGGAAACAGATAACGAGTATTCTATTGTCAACTGGCTCAATCATTGTATTCCAATTCCTTCAATACCTGTTTATTACAAGCAGGGCGGTCGTGCATATACACTAATGACAAAAATTGCTGGAGATATGTTGTGTACAAAAGAGAATCTGGCAAATCCTGAAATGATGATAAAAATAGTAGCAATGGGAATGAAGATGCTTTGGAAAATGGATGTTAGTGAATGTCCTTTTACAACCAGCAGGTTGGACGAACGATTGAAAGCGGCAGAATATAATGTTGTAAATGGTTTGGTGAATGTCGATAATGTAGAACCAGAGACATTTGGTTCAGAGGGATTTAAGAACCCCAAAGAACTATTAGAGTGGTTAAAATGTAATCGTCCAGAAGAAGATATTGTTCTTACGCATGGCGATTTTTGTTTGCCCAATATATTTGTGAAGGATGGAAGTATAAGTGGATTTATTGATTTGGGAAAAATGGGACCGGCAGATCGATGGCAGGATATCGCAATTGCTATACGTAGTCTAGAACACAATTTTAATGGCAAATATACTGATGGAAAGAAAATATACGATTTTAAGCCTCAAATGCTTATAGATGAGTTAGGAATTGCTTGGGATGAGAAAAAATATAGATATTACATTTTATTAGATGAATTGTTCTAACTAAAAAAGTGTCGATATGTTCCCGTGTACGCACATATCATTAAATTGGCTTTGATATGTTTCCACATACGCCGAAATGGTCAAAAAAGCCATTGATAAGTTTCCGACTACGGCGAAAACACGAAAATAGCCTTGGATATGTTCCCTGTTACGAGTGAACCCCTAAAAATGGGTGGTTTGACATTCATAGTGTTTTCGCAACCCATGTGGAAACCATAGCGTTACTTTCTTGGGAAACATGTCGATGCGTATTCCGCTTGAACGGAACAGCCAGTCCGCGATAGCGGTAAGGCTGTCCGCTCCAAACGGTAAGTTTTGTATTAACCAGGATTACGCATGTTCTTTCCGTTCAGTTCAAGGCGGAACGCCTTGTGTATGATACGGTC
>JAZLJS010000049.1:0-24540 GCA_045617945.1 Lachnospiraceae bacterium | reverse complement strand
AAGAAGTCCCTTTGGCAGGGACAAACCAGTGATAGTGGTGCGGTTGGGGCTTTTAATTTCGAGGGCCCTTTGAGGGCCAAGCCGGTAATCGAGCCTTATAGGCTCAGAGCAAACCACCAGCTGTCGCTGGTGGTTATGATTTCTAAATAAAAGAAATGAATTTTCACGTTTGTATTATAATATACATTAGGTGATAAGGAGTTCTCCGAATGAATAAATCCGGTGTTTTGGATATGACTGAGGGAAAGGAACTTCCGCTTATTGCGAAGTTTGCCGTCCCCATGCTTATCGGCAATCTGTTTCAGCAATTATATAATATGGTGGATTCCATTGTTGTCGGAAACTATGTCGGAGCCAATGCTTTGGCAGCTGTAGGGGCGACAGGATCAATACATTTTTTGTTTTTCTCTTTGTGTAACGGCTTGGCTACCGGAATAGGGATATTGATTTCTCAGTTTTTTGGTGCCAAAGATGAAGTCCGTGTCAAGAAGTCTATCGGAAATACATTGTATCTGATCCTTTCTACCGGTATTCTTATGAGTGCTTTACAGATTTTTCTGGCAGAACCTGTTTTAAGACTTATGGGAACACCTGAGGCGATAATTAATGATTCTGTTCTTTATATGCAAATTACCGGAATCGGCACATTGGCCGTTGCTTTTTACAACGCCGTGTCCGGTGCACTAAGAGCACTCGGCGATTCCAAAACCCCACTCATTTTTTTGATTGTGGCAAGTTTTTTGAATGTTTTTTTGGATTTGCTGTTTGTTATACAATTTTCCATGGGCGTAGCGGGTGTTGCCATTGCAACTATTGTAGCCCAGGCAGTTTCTGCAATCGGAGCATTGCTGTTTGCAATTTGCAAGAATCCGTATTTCAGATTGCAGAAAGAACATTTGAAGTTTGACCGGATCATTATTATGAAGGCTTTTCGTTTGGGCCTGCCGGTGGCATTACAGTCATCCATGATTGCTTTTTCCTGTGTTGTATTACAGAAGGCGGTGAATGAATTTGGTGAGAATGTTGTAGCTGCATTTACTACGACATCGAGAATAGAGCAGCTTGTACAGCAACCTTATGCATCATTTGGTGCTGCGATGGCTACATTTGCCGGTCAGAATATGGGTGCCCGTAAAGTGGATCGTGTCGTAAAAGGATATCATAAGACGGTTTGGGTTACGGCAGCGTTCAGTGCTGTTATGCTTTTGTTGGCATATTTATTCGGAGACGACATGGTACATCTGTTTGTAAAAGAAACGGAGGTTATCGATATCGGAAGTAAGGCTTTACGAATAACTTCCCTTTTCTATTTCCCGCTCGGATTGATTTATGTTTCACGAGGATTGTTAAACGGTGCGGGGGACGCGATGTATTCAATGATCAACGGTATAGTAGAAGTCGCTTGCCGTCTGACTTTTTCCAATACACTTGTGTTGATTCCCGTAATTGGTGTGTGGGGTGTTTTTCTGGCAACGGCACTTACCTGGTTCATAACGGGGATTGCTTCGGTAATTCGATATAAACAGGGAAAATGGAAAACAAAGGATATTGTTTCAACGTGAACATGTTGTATAATTTGAGGAAGAGGTGACGAATATGAGCAGTAATGTCAGTTGTGAATCTTGCGGCAATTATGTTTATGATGAAGAATTTGAAGAATATTATTGCCAGATGAATTTGGATGAAGATGAATACGGACGTGTTATGTCTTATTCATCTTATAAATGTCCATATTATATTTTTAACGATGAGTATGCAATAGTGAGGAAACAGAATTGAGTATTTATTCCGAGGAAACGATTCGCGATTATCTTGGGCCGTTTAAGAACAGGGTGACTATAGATATTGCGTCGGAGATTGATTCGACGAATGAAGAAGCCAAAAGAGCATGCAATTTGGATCAGAAGTCGCTTGTTGTATTGGCAGATACACAGACAAATGGAAAAGGCCGAAGCGGACGCTTATTTTATTCACCCGGTGGCGGAAATATATATATGAGCATACGCGTTGCACCCAAAGCATCACTTGAGAAAATGCAGTTGCTGACAACAGCAATGGCGGTATGTGTGGCTGAGGCGCTTGCGGACGTGTGTCAGAAGGAGACAGGCATTAAATGGGTGAATGATTTGTATTTATGCAATCGGAAAGTATGCGGTATCCTTACGGAAGCTGTGATGTCCTCCGATAATACCTGCTCCGGAATTGTTGTTGGTGTCGGAATTAATCTTTTCCCTCAAAAAGAAGAGGTTCCCGATGACATTAAAGATGTATTCGGTTGTGTATATTCTGCGGATGATATGCTTATGCAGGATTCATGGGAATCGGTGCGAATTGATCTGACGAATCATCTTGTGGCTGAAATTGTAAAACGTTTTTTACGGGTTTATGCCGTTTTGGATGCGGAAGAGATTCTTTCGATGTATGAGAACCGTTTGATGTTTGTCGGAAGCAAAATGACCTATACGGACGGAACCGGGGAATATGAAGTTACCGTTTTGGGAATTGATGACGATTTCGGCCTTGTGGTTCGAGATTCAAATGGAAATAAGATAATCCTTCATGACGGTGAAGTCCATTTTATAAAGAAGTAAATTTATTCATTTTTCTATAGACGCAGAATGAAACAGATAAGTTAAATCATCTTATTCGAATGGATAAGATGATTTATTTTTGATATAGTAAGATTATTGGTTTGAATATTGCGCGATTAAGCGGAAATGTTTATAATTAATTGTTTGTAATGCATAGTTATTGGGAGGATTTATGATTTTTCAGCCGAATGATGGAATAGATGAAATAAATGCAATACAAATGTGTGATAATGATCCTGCATTTTATCTGAAGGTATTGGATACATTTCAGAGAGAACTTGCCAAAATATCCGAGCAGCTTGAAAGTGCAATTTCAGGTCAGAATGCTGATGAATATCGCATATTGGTTCATGGAATAAAAGGGGCCGCTGATAATGTCGGTTTTCGAAAGCTTCATGAATTTGCCAAGGCTTCCGAATTCTTGATTAAGTATGATAATGATTTTGATGGTGCACTGCATCGTCATGATGAATTGAAGACGTTAATAAATGCAAGTCGCGAACTGATCGTTACGCGAACAAAAGAGTACAGAGAAAGGCAGTAACCTATGAAAGGTATGATTTTGCCGGAGGGCTACCGTAGCCCGATGTCGGTTAAGGAAACAGAAATTGCCATAAAGGATGTGAAGGACTATTTTGAAAGAGCACTTGCAAAGGAGTTGCATCTTACCCGAGTATCCGCACCTTTGTTTGTTAAGCCTGAGTCCGGATTGAATGACAATCTGAACGGTGTTGAACGCCCTGTTGTGTTTGGCATAAAGGAGCAGGATGATGCTCCGGTTGAGATTGTTCATTCCCTTGCCAAATGGAAGAGAATGGCATTGGCTAAATATGGTTTTGAACATGGTGAGGGTTTATATACGGATATGAGCGCCATTCGCCGTGACGAAGATACGGACAATATTCATTCCATATATGTCGATCAATGGGACTGGGAACGAATTATTTATAAAGTAGAGCGCAATGAAGAAACGCTTCACATAATTGTGCGTAAGGTATATGAAGCTCTGAAGAACACGGAAGTGTTTGTGTGCAGCAGATATCCGCAGATTAAGCCGATTCTTCCCGAAGAGATAACGTTTGTAAATTCTCAGCAGCTTTTGGATGATTATCCGCAATTGTCTTCCAAAGAACGTGAATATGCTGCCGCAAGAAAGTATGGAGCAATCTTTTTACAAAATATCGGTGGCGCTTTATCAAACGGAGAACCGCATGACGGACGAGCACCGGATTATGATGACTGGAATTTGAACGGTGACATTCTTGTATACTATCCGGTATTGGATATTGCGTTGGAACTTTCTTCTATGGGTATTCGTGTGGATGAAGATGCGCTTACGGCCCAGCTTAAAGAGAGAGGTTGTGAAGAACGGGCCGAACTTCCGTTCCAAAAGGCTGTGTTAAATCGTCAACTTCCTTATACGATAGGCGGAGGAATCGGACAATCGAGAATTTGCATGTTCTTCTTGAGAAGAGCGCATATCGGAGAAGTACAAAGCTCCATATGGCCGGTTGAAACATTAAAATATGCAGCCGAGCATGGTGTGGAATTGTTATAGTACAGTGATTATATAAGCAGAATAGGAGTATTGTGTTATGAAACAATTTACGTCAAAAGAACTTCGAAAGACTTGGAAAGATTTCTATATTGCAAGAGGACATGTGGATGTTGGAGCTGTTTCACTGGTTTCCGACGGTTCTACCGGTGTTATGTTTAATGTTGCGGGCATGCAGCCTTTGATGCCGTATCTGCTTGGTGAGAAGCATCCTATGGGAACAAGATTGTGTAATGTTCAGGGATGTGTCAGAACAAATGATATTGATTCTGTCGGAGACAAAAGTCACGGTACTTTCTTTGAAATGATGGGAAGCTGGAGTCTCGGCGATTATTTTAAGGAAGATCGTTGCAAATGGAGTTTCGAATTGCTTACGGAAGGATTCGGATTTGATGCAGATCATTTGGCTGCAACAGTATTCGCCGGGGATGAGAATGCACCGAGAGACGAAGAGGGTGCAGGATACCGTATTGCCTCCGGATTTAAGCCTGAGAATATATATTACCTCCCTGCGGAAGATAACTGGTGGGGTTTGGAGTATGGTCCCTGCGGCCCCGACAGTGAAATGTTTTATATTGCAGATGTTCCCGATTGCGGCCCTGACTGCGGTCCGGGATGCCATTGCGGTAAATATACCGAACTCGGTAATGATGTATTTATGCAGTATGAGAAGCATAAAGACGGTCATTTGACACCGCTTAAACAGAAAAACGTAGATACCGGTTGGGGACTTGAACGAAATCTTGCATTCTTAAACGGTACCAAAGATGTATACCGTACGGATTTGTATGCGGCTGTTATGTCATATATCGAAGAAAAGTCCGGACACAAATACGAAGAAGATGAGAAGCTTACGCGTTCCATGCGTATTCTGGCAGACCATATTCGTACCAGTGTCATGTTAATCGGTGATGACGCACGTCTTGTTCCGGCAAACGGCGGGGCAGGTTATGTTCTTCGTCGCTTAATTCGTCGTGCTGTACGTCATGGCCGTGTTTTAGGCATGAGTACGAATGATTATATTAAGATTGCAACTATTTTTATTGATGAAGTTTACGCGGAGAGTTATCCAAATCTGATTGCCAATCGCAAATTTGTAATGGATGAACTGAAGAAGGAGATTGACAGATTCGAAAGCACGTTGGAAAACGGTATGAAAGAGTTTAACAAGATTCTTGAATCCAAGAATGATTCCAAGACTATTGACGGCAAGGAAGCATTTTATTTGTACGATACATTCGGATTTCCTCTTGAACTTACCGTTGAAATGGCACAGGAAAACGGTCTTTCGGTTGATGAGGACGGATTCGCGAAGGCTATGGAATCACAGAAGCAGAAAGCCAGAGAGAATCAGAATTTCTCGGCACATCTTGCCATCAGTAATTCCAATCTGTTTGAATCGCTTGATGAATCCTTAACATCCGAATTTATCGGGTATGATTCAATCAAAGCAGATTCCAAAGTCATTGCTCTTGCAGATGCGAATGAACTGAAAGATACTTTGTCGGAAGGTGAAGAGGGAACGATTGTTACGGAGAAGACGCCTTTCTATGCTACCATGGGTGGTCAGAAGGGTGACTTTGGATATATTCTTTCAGACGGATTTGAATTTGCCGTATCCGAAACTGTAAAGCTTCCGGGTGGAAGAATCGGTCATGTGGGAAAAGTCATTTCCGGAAAACTGTCAAAAGGTTCTGTTGTTACATTAAGCGTAGATGCTGCGAACAGAGCAGCGACCTGTAAGAATCATTCTGCAACACATTTGTTGCAGAAGGCTTTGCAGGAAGTGCTCGGAGATGGAGTTAAGCAGCAGGGCTCCTATCAGGATGGTGAGAGAACAAGATTTGACTTTAGTTTTGGCTCTGCCCTTACCAAGGAGCAGCTTAGTAAAGTAGAAACAATAGTCAATGAACAGATTGCGAATGATTTGCCTGTAAATACGAAGGTGATGAGCATTGAAGAAGCCAAAAAGACAGGCGCCATGGCATTGTTTGGAGAGAAATACGGAAGTGAAGTCCGTGTTGTTTCGATGGGTGACTTTTCCAAAGAGTTATGCGGTGGTACGCATGTTACATCTACCGGTGAAATTGCAAGTTTCAAAATACTTTCGGAGAGCGGAATTGCAGCCGGCGTCAGAAGAATAGAAGCAATTACGGCAGCAAATGTAATTGAATATTATAAGAATCAGGAACAGCTTCTTTTGGACGCTGCAACTGTTGCCAAGACTACACCGAATATGCTTGCAGAGAAGATTACGCATATGATGGCTGAACTGAAAGCACTTAATTCCGAATTGGAATCTTTAAAGAGTAAAGCTGCCAAGGAAGCTTTATCCGATGTGATGAGTGATGTTAAAGACGTGAAGGGTATTAAGCTTCTTGCAACAAAGGTTCCCGATGTTGATATGAACGGACTTCGTGACTTGGGAGACTCCTTAAAAGAGAAGATCGCTGATGGTGTGATTGTTTTGGCTTCGGCAGTTGACGGTAAAGTAAATCTTCTTGCCATGGCAACCGATGCGGCGATGGAAAAGGGTGCTCATGCCGGAAACCTTATTAAAGGTATTGCTGCTCTTGTAGGCGGTGGCGGCGGCGGACGTCCCAATATGGCGCAGGCAGGCGGTAAGAATCCGGCGGGTATTGATGCGGCTCTTGCCGAAGCAGCAAATGTTCTTGACGGTCAGATAAAATAAATTTGAGAAAGGCGGACTGCATATATGAATAAACGTACAAACATTTTAAATATTTTTGCAGGCTGCCTTTTTTGTGCTTGTCTTTTATGCGCATGCGACTCTGTGAAATCGGATATTGAGGGGTCCAACGGTTATGATGATGTCATAGATCATTATGAAAACAGTTACTATATGGCGGATGTTGATAAGGAAAAAGAAGAAGCGACGATGGAAGCCGATACGATTGTTTCCGTAAATATCGGTGGTTTCATGGATTGCTATTCCGAAGACGGACAAAGGGTGTTCATGATAGAAATGCCGATAGACGGTGATGCTTACGCTACGTATACGTATGATGGGGTTTCAATCCTTGATAAAGTGCCACTTTCCTCGGAACAGGTTGCGAACATTCGTCAGAAAGTCAGTGAATATAATATTCGTGTTGCACAAGATATTAATTTATATTGGCCGCATACCGAAGAATATCCGGCGATGCGCATTATATTTTGGTATGATGTCGAAAGCACGGAAAAGAAATATGATGTCGACGGAGCTTGTGACCTGCCGCCTTTTTTTGAAGAGTTTCTGGACGAATTGTTTGATATTATTTCATCGGAATTGGCGGAGAATTCAATCCCGGGCGATCATGTTGTTTCGGATGTGGATGATCCCAATATATGTAAGTTTTTGAATGATGAGAAAACTATCGGTTATGTTCCGTATGATGAATACGGCTGGATTAATTCATCTTACTGTTTTAATATGACGGATGAATTTTTAAAGTATGTTTTTATCAGTAGCAATTCCCGAAAAGATTTGACTGATCGATTTAGGACGTTACAGTCCGATGAATCGATTCATTACACACCGTATGATTATAATTGTTATGCGAAGGCTTTTACGGTGGACCAAAAAGAGTATGCGGCAATCTGTATATGCAATATAAAGACAGATTCAGGCTTGTTTATTATTATGCAGGCAAATGAGAATCCGGATGCTGAACCCTATTTATGTTTTTCGATGCCATATTCTGCCGAAGATACTTGTGTAATCTATGATAACGGAGTTTTTGTTCCGCATATTCGTATGTCCTGGTGCGAAGCCGGTGAAGTTTCGAGTGATATTGACGATATTGCATTTTGTCTTAACGGTGAAGGCCGTTCTTCTGAATGTGATATGAGCAAGGCTGATGATGCTACACCCATTTTGGAGATAAATGAGCATTCATTGTCCGAATATTTACAATAATAAAAAGAAAATGTTGACGAATTGCCATTGTATGATATAATCGTATTCGTGTAGAAAATAACCCAACAGTCATAATGATTTGGGACTTGAGGGGAGGTTAGGAAATGTCAAACGTTATCGTAAAAGAGAATGAAAGTCTTGACAGCGCTCTTCGCCGTTTCAAGAGAAGTTGTGCTAAGGCCGGCATTCAGCAGGAGATCCGTAAGCGTGAGCATTACGAGAAGCCCAGCGTTCGCCGCAAGAAGAAGTCTGAAGCAGCTCGTAAGCGCAAATACAATTAATCAGATCTTTTTTGTCCATCCGATTTATCGGGTGGACTTTTTTTATGCTTTTCATATGAGGAAATCTATGATAAGATACAATATGTTGTATGTGCATGTATCGCATAGAACAAAATTTGGTGTATCTTACATGACACCGATTACGGATGATTCGCTGATGAAACATGTTATTTCCCGGTATACATTTACAACCGATAAAGAGAATGTTAAGCCGACCAGGTTTGTGTTACTGTCGGATTTGCATGACCGTGAGATTGGCAAGAACAATTGTGATTTGTTAGATACGATTCGTAAGCTTTCTCCGGATTTTGTCGTTTTTGCCGGTGATATGGTTACATCATATTGGCAGAGTTCTTATGATTATACACCGACTCTTGATTTTATTGAGGCACTTAGTAAAGAATATACGATTTATTACGGTATCGGAAATCATGAACGGAGATTTATCGAACAGCCGGATCGTTTCCCCGGTCGATATGAAGAACTGACATCCTTTTTGGCTAAGGTGGGTGTTCCGCTTTTGCATAATACCACATCTGTTTTGTCCGAATACGGTATTGTATTGTACGGCTTTGATTTGCCACTTTACTATTATCGCAAATATGTTACACGTGAACTTCCGTTAAATTATATGAATGATATTTTCGGCAAGCCTTCGACGGATGACTTTTCCATACTGATTGCTCATAATCCGGAACATTTTCCTGCGTTTGCGGATTGGGGTTGTGATCTTGTATTGAGTGGTCATATACATGGAGGAATTGTACGTCTGCCTTTTTTGGGTGGAGTGATTTCTCCTCAAATGAAACTTTTTCCGAAATATGACGGCGGATTATTCAAAGAGAAGGAGACATCCATGGTTCTCAGCCGTGGTATAGGGTCGCATACAATTCCGTTACGAATCAATAATCCGGCTGAAGTGATAGAAATTACCATAGAAAGAGGTTGATTATGAGTATTACCGTTAAATTGCAGGCATTTGAAGGTCCGCTTGATTTGCTGTTGCATTTGATTGATAAGAATAAAGTTGATATTTATGATATTCCTATTGCACTTATTACAGATCAGTATTTGGAATATATTAATTCGATGGAATCGGATGATTTGAATGTGATGAGTGAGTTTATGGTTATGGCAGCTACTTTGCTGGATATTAAGTCACGTATGCTTTTGCCTCGTGAGGTTAATGAAGAGGGCGAAGAGGAAGATCCCAGAGCAGAACTTGTTGAGAAACTTATTGAATATAAGATGTATAAGTATATGTCTTTTGAACTTAAGGACAGACAGGTGGATGCAGTAAGAAGCGTGTTTAAGGCACCTACAATTCCCAAAGAAGTGGCAGAATATATTGAACCGATTGATTATGAGAAATTGGTCGGTGATATGGACCTTGCCAAACTGAACACGATATTTAAGTCAATTGTACGTAAACAGAAAGATAAGATCGATCCTGTCCGCAGTCGTTTCGGAAATATTCAAAAGGATGAGGTCAATCTTGAAGAGAAGACGGCCTATATTGAGATGTATGTTGCAACCCATAAGACATTTTCATTTAAGAATCTGTTATTGGAACAGCCAACAAAAATGGATATTGTTGTGACATTTTTGGTTATTTTGGAAATGATGAAGATTGGTACAATAAAGATTGTGCAGGAAGAATTGTTTGATGATATATTAATTACTTCTCAAGTTGCAGCGTAATTATGTTATGTAAACTTGCCGCACTTCGGATGGTTTCATAAACAGAATGGAGATAAAGGTTTTGGAGAATACAGAAATGCAGGAATTGGATAATTCATCGGATGTTATGACAGATTCCGTGAAACCGGTGGAACATCCGGAAGCGGTTATTGAAGCGGTGCTGTTTTCGATGGGAGACTCCGTTTCATATGAGAAATTATCCATTGCTATCGGTTGTGATACAGAGACAACTCAAAAGATTGTCAGAGAACTTAAGGATAAGTGGGATCGGGATCCTTCACGCGGATTAACGATTACTGAGTTGCAGGATTCGGTTCAAATGTGCTCCAAAACGTCGATGTATGACTTTTTGATCAGGGTTGCCAAAGTCCCTAAGAATTTGTCGTTATCGGAATCATCTTTGGAAACTCTTTCAATTATTGCGTATAAACAACCGGTTACGAAGGCCGAAATCGAGAAAATTCGCGGTGTATCGTGCGATCATGCGATTAACAGACTGTTGGAATTTGAATTGATTAAAGAACTCGGCAGAATGAATGCGCCCGGAAGGCCGATTCTGTTCGGAACAACAGAAGAGTTCCTTCGAAGCTTCGGTGTCAAGTCATTGGATGATCTTCCGGTTATAACACCGGACCGTCTGGAGGAATTCAAGAAAGAAGCCGCGGAAGAAGTTCAACTGCAATTGGATATTTGATTGTTTATTGTGAATAAATTTTTTGTTCATTTTGTGTGATATTTTACTCTGTACATGTTGACAGGACAATTTGTACAGAGTATTATATTGCATGTGAGTTAGCATATGCTAACTGGTGAAAGGATATACATTATATGAATGATCAGGATATTTCGATGAAAGAATTGAATGTAGGTGAATGCGGTATTATTACCGAGGTTGGAGGGGAAGGAGTTCTTCGGCTTCGATTCTTGGATATGGGGCTGATCCCGGGAACAAAAGTATGTGTGCAGAAGATTGCTCCCTTAGGAGACCCCATGCAGATTCTTATTCGCGGATATGAATTGACAATGCGTATGGATGATGCAGCACAAATTAAAGTTACTCCTGTAAACGAAATGAATCACTGAAAGAGGGATCAAAATGATTTTGGCACTTGTCGGCAATCAGAATTGCGGTAAAACCACACTTTTTAATGTATTAACGGGTTCCAATCAACATGTAGGAAATTTCCCCGGTGTAACTGTTGATCAGAAAATCGGTGAGATGAAGAATATTAAAAACGGATCGGTGGTAGATCTTCCGGGTATATATTCCATTCGTCCGTTTACAACTGAAGAAATAGTAACCAGGGATTTCGTTTTGAATGAGAAGCCGGATGGTATTATTAACATTCTTGATGCAACGAATATTGAACGAAATCTTTATTTGACTTTACAGCTTTTGGAATTGCATATTCCTATGATAATTGTTCTGAATATGATGGATGAGGTTCGGAACAACGGTGGTTCCGTTAATGTTAAGGAAATGTCCAAAAGACTTGGTGTTCCGGTTATTCCCATCAGTGCCGCGAAGAATGAAGGATGTGTAGAAGCGGCACATACGATGGAATATGTCGTAAAGAATCGTATATTGCCGCAAGTAATGGATTTCTGTCCGGCGGGTCCTGTTCACAGATGCATTCATGCTGTTTCGCATTTAATAGAAGATCATACACAGTCTGCAGGCATATCGGCGCGTTTCTGCGCAACAAAACTGATAGAGGGTGATGTTTCTTTCGTTGAACGTCTGGGCTTGAATCAGAACGAAGTAGAGCTTCTTGAACATTCTGTTATTGAGATGGAGAGTGATACGAAGCTTGATCGTAATGCTGCTTTGGCACAGATGAGATATGATTTTATTGAATCCGTATGCAAAGATACGGTTGTTAAATGTCATGAATCCAAAGAACATCGCAGAAGTATGTCGATTGACAAAATCCTTACAGGAAAGTTTACTGCGTTTCCTTCGTTTGTGGCTATTATGGGTTTGGTTTTTTGGTTGACTTTTTCTGTCATCGGACAGAATCTTTCCGATCTTTTATCAATAGGTCTTGACCGCTTAATGGTTGTATCGGATCGTGCTCTTCGTATATATGGCTTAAATCCGGTTGTCCGAAGCTTATTGGTAGACGGCATTTTGGCCGGAGTAGGCTCGGTATTGACTTTTTTACCGATTATTGTTGTTTTGTTCTTTTTCCTGTCTGTGCTCGAAGATACGGGATATATGGCCAGAATTGCATTTGTGATGGATAAACTTCTGCGTAAAATCGGGTTGTCCGGAAGATCCTTTGTGCCGATGCTTATCGGATTCGGTTGTTCGGTACCTGCGATTATGGCTACAAGGACGCTTGCTTCGGAAAGAGACCGAAGGATGACGATTGTTCTTACGCCGTATATGAGTTGCTCTGCCAAAATTCCGATTTATGCTGTTTTTTGCAGTGCATTTTTCCCTAAATATGCAGCTCTTGTTATGACAGGATTATATTTTGGCGGGATATTTCTTGCTGTTTTGTTGGCACTTCTTTTGAAAGGTACCCTGTTTAAAGGTAATCCGATTCCATTTGTAATGGAACTTCCGAATTACCGTTTGCCTTCGGCAAAAAGTGTCGGACTTCTCATGTGGGAAAAAGCAAAGGATTTTATTCAAAAAGCATTTACTGTGATTTTCTTGGCAACACTTATTATTTGGTTTTTACAGACTTTCGATACACGGATTAATGTTGTATCCGACAGTAAAGATTCACTTTTGGCGATGATCGGCCAATTTATTGCGCCTTTGTTTATCCCGTGCGGATTCGGCGATTGGAGATGCGTAACTGCGCTTATTTCCGGATTCTCGGCGAAAGAGGCAGTGGTATCAACATTGAGCGTTTTACTAAATGTTGGCAATACATCGATCGCAGATGCGTTAAAGGGATTCTTTTCGACATCGTCTGCCTTGAGTTTTCTGGTGTTTACACTTCTGTATACGCCATGTGTTGCTGCAGTTGCAACAATTAGGCGGGAATTAAAGTCATTTTGGCATACACTTTTGTTTGTTATATTCCAATGTGTGGTTGCATGGACGATGTCATGTGTTGTTTACCGGATTTGCTGTGCAATATTGTGAGAAGAATGTGATGGTGTGCTTTTTTCACCGGGAAGATGGAGTTTGTTATGTTAGAGACTATCATTATTACGATTATTGTATGCTGGGCTTTTGCTGCTTTGTATTATATCGTCAATGCAAAGAAATTAGGGAAATCCACCGGTTGTGCCGGTAACTGTTTGGAATGCATGAAAAAGTGCAATATGTCTGATTGTGTGGAAAAAGACGGAAAATAATACGATATTTATTTGTGAAATAGCGAAAATTTCTCTATGTTTTGCAATAACCTTATGTTATAATGGTCGCAGTGCGTAAACGCCGCGACCATTTTCCATTTAATAAGTAGAAACACATTTTTTGTACTTAATACGGAATGTTCGGTTTGTGGCAATAATATTTTATATATGGAGGTTTTAGCAGGATGAGTAATTCTTCTCAAGCAGGTAAGCGTATTGCAAGCTTACTTGATGACAACAGCTTTGTTGAAATCGGCGGCGGCATTACTGCCAGAGCTACTGATTTTAACCAGAATCCCACAGAAACTCCTGCAGACGGTGTCGTAACAGGTTATGGCCTTGTTAATGGCAATCTGGTTTATGTTTACAGCCAGGATGCGTCTGTTCTCGGCGGTTCTGTAGGCGAAATGCATGCAGCTAAAATTGTTCGTCTCTATGAGATGGCAATAAAGATGGGTGCTCCTATTATCGGTCTTATTGACTGTGCAGGATTAAGACTTCAGGAAGCAACAGATGCGTTGGCATCTTTTGGCGCAATTTACAATGCGCAGGCTATGGCATCAGGTGTTGTTCCCCAGATTAGTGCGGTATTCGGAAACTGTGGCGGTGGTCTTGCCGTTCTTACACAGATGTCTGACTTCACATTTATGGAAGAAAAGAATGCAAAGCTTTTTGTTAATTCCCCCAATGCATTGTGCGGAAATACGGAAGCTAAGCTTGATACGGCTGCTGCAGCATTCCAGGCTGATGAATGCGGTACGGTTGATGTTGTTGCATCCGAAAGTGAAATTTTTGATCAGATCAGAACTTTGGTATGCATGCTTCCTTCCAACAACGAAGAGAACGGTGCATTTGATGAATGCAGCGATGATTTGAATCGTGTTGTTGATATTGAAGGTTGTGTTGGTGATACGGCAATTGCTTTTGCTCAGATTGCTGATGACAATGCATATTTTGAAGTTAAAAAGAATTATGCAAAGCATATCACCTGCGGTTTCATTCGTTTGAACGGAACAACAGTAGGTTGTGTTGCAAACAGAAGTGAAATGTATGATGACGAAGGCAATAAGGCTGATTCCTTTGATAACGTACTTACACCGTATGCAAGCGTAAAAGCAGCAGATTTCGTTAATTTCTGTGATGCATTTGACATTCCGGTTCTTACACTTACGAATGTTAAAGGCTTCTGCAGTTGTGAAGAAGGCGAGAAGAAGAATGCAAAAGCTGCAGCCAAACTGATTTATGCATTTGCAAATGCAACAGTTCCCAAGGTTAACGTTATTATCGGTGAAGCATTCGGAAGTGCTGCAATTGCCATGAATGCCAAGTCTATCGGATGTGATATGACTTTTGCATGGGATACTGCTAAGGTTGGTATGATGAATGCCGATAATGCAGCTAAGATTATGTATTGCGGACAGGGCGCAGATGTTATTGCCGATAAAGCAAAAGAGTACGCTGCTCTTCAGAACAGTGTTGATTCTGCAGCACGCCGCGGTTTTGTTGATCAGGTTATCGCAGCTTCCGATACAAGAAAGTATGTGATTGGTGCTTTTGAAATGCTTTTTACAAAGCGTGAGGGACGTCCCGGAAAGAAGCACGGCAGCAAATAAGAAAGGATAAGGTACACGTAATATGAAAAACTTTAAAGTTGTATTATGTCTTGCTGCCTGTATCCTTGGTTTGACCGCTTGCGGTGGAGAAGATGAAAAGGTTTTGGATATTTCCAAAGCTGCTGCGGTAGAAGAAATGACAACAGCTGTTGTTGAAAATGCTTTGAACGCACTTTCCCCGGAAGAGGCTGCTGAATTTACATCCTATGGCGATGAGTATATGTCCTATGTTTTCGAAAACAGTTTCGGAATGAAGGTTGACGGTCAGGCAATCGTTAAGGGATTCGATTCATGGAACAGAGCATTGGATGAAATCGGTGCATATCAGAGCTATTCGGGATTGAATGCAGGATATAATGAGCAGGGCGACATTGTCGTTACAATGGATATTGCCGGTGCAGAGAGAACCGCACAGGTTGAAGCCATTTACAAAGATGATATTTACAATACACTTACTTCATTGACAACAAATGTAAATTATACATTTGGCGAGAAGATGGAGAAAGCAGCATTGAATACACTTCTCGGAATGGGAACCGTATTTGTTGTATTGATTATCATCATCGGTGTTATCAGTTTATTTAACTTTATTCCTAAGATTCAAAACTTCTTCAATAAGAAAGAAGAAGCTGTTGATAAGCAGAGTGATGCTGTGATTTCACAGATTATTGAAAAGGAAGAAGAGTGTACTGATGATCTTGAACTTGTAGCAGTTATTACTGCTGCTATCGCAGCGGCCGGAACATCCGGAAGCAGTGATGATTTTGTAGTTAGAAGTATCAGACGTAAATCAAACAGTCAATGGAATAAAGCGTAATATTAGGAGGATTAGAAAATGAAAAACTATACGATTACCGTAAATGGAAATGTATATGATGTTACTGTAGAAGAAGGAACATCAGGCGCACCTGTTGCTGCACCCAAGGCAGCTCCCAAGGCAGCACCCAAGGCAGCCGCTCCCGCAGCAGCTCCCGCAAAGAGCGCAGGCGCAGGTTCTGTTAAAGTAGAAGCCGGTGCAGCCGGAAAGGTATTTAAGATTCCTACAACTGTTGGTCAGGCAGTTAAAGCTGGTGATGCAGTTATTATTATTGAAGCTATGAAGATGGAAATCCCCGTTGTAGCTCCTTCTGACGGTACAGTTGCATCTATCGATTGTGCAGTAGGCGATCCTGTAGAAGCAGGTGCTTTGCTTGCAACTTTGAACTAATCGGACAGAAATGTAACAGAAGAACTTATATGGAGGTTTTGAAATGTCATATGTAACATCTACATTAGGGAATTTGTTACAGCAGACGGCATTCCTCGGTCTTTCCTGGGGAAACTATGTAATGATTGCCGTTGCTTGTCTGTTCCTGTATCTGGCAATAGCCAAAGACTTCGAACCTTTGCTTTTGTGCCCCATTGCTTTTGGTATGCTTCTGGTAAATATCTATCCGGATATCATGCTGAAGATTGAGGAGTCGGCAAACGGTACTGGCGGATTGCTCTATTATTTCTATAAACTTGATGAGTGGGCAATTCTTCCTTCGCTGATTTTTATGGGCGTAGGTGCTATGACAGACTTTGGTCCGTTGATTGCCAATCCTAAGAGCTTCCTGTTGGGAGCTGCAGCACAGTTTGGTATTTATGCTGCATACTTTGGTGCAATTGCACTTGGTTTTAATGACAAGGCAGCTGCTGCAATCGCTATAATCGGTGGTGCAGACGGCCCTACATCTATTTTCCTTGCTAGTAAATTGGGACAAACGGCTCTGCTGGGACCCATCGCAGTAGCGGCATATTCTTATATGTCACTGGTTCCTATTATTCAGCCGCCCATTATGAAGCTTTTGACAACTGAGAAAGAACGTAAGATTAAGATGGAGCAGCTTCGTCCGGTTTCCAAATTGGAGCGTATTTTGTTCCCGATTATCGTTACGATTGTTGTATGTATGATTCTTCCTACAACAGCTCCTCTTGTTGGTATGCTTATGCTCGGTAACCTGTTCAGAGAATCCGGTGTTGTAAGACAGCTTACGGATACAGCCAGCAATGCACTTATGTACATTGTAGTTATTCTTCTCGGCACATCTGTCGGAGCTACTACATCTGCTAAGGCTTTCCTGAATATGTCTACCATCAAAATCGTTATCCTCGGTTTGATCGCATTCGCATTCGGTACTGCAGCCGGTGTATTGTTCGGTAAATTAATGTGCTGGGTAACAAAGGGCAAGGTAAATCCGCTTATTGGCTCAGCAGGTGTTTCTGCCGTTCCTATGGCAGCACGTGTATCACAGAAAGTCGGTGCGGAAGCTGATCCGACCAACTTCCTTTTGATGCATGCTATGGGACCGAACGTAGCAGGTGTTATTGGAACTGCTGTTGCAGCCGGTACATTTATGGCTATTTTCGGAGTATTCTAAATCAAGGGATGCTTGATCTGAATATGCAAATGTAAGACAGAATAATTATGATTCTATTTTTGAAATTTATACATGGAGGAAAAAATAATGGCAGAAATTGAAAAGAAGCCGATTAAAATTACGGAAACTGTTCTCCGTGATGCTCATCAGTCTCTGATTGCAACCAGAATGCCTACCGAAATCATGCTTCCCATTTTGGAGAAACTTGATAAGGTTGGATATGAATCTTTGGAATGCTGGGGCGGTGCTACATTTGATGCATCCCTTCGTTTCCTGAAGGAAGATCCTTGGGATCGTCTTCGTAAGATTCGTGACGGCGCTAAGAATACAAAACTTCAGATGCTTTTCCGTGGTCAGAATATTTTGGGTTATCGTCCTTATGCAGATGACGTTGTATATGCTTTCGTAGAAAAGTCAATTGCGAATGGTATTGATATCATCAGAATTTTTGACTGCTTGAATGATCTTCGTAATCTTCAGGCTGCAGTTGATGCGACTAACAAGATTAAAGTGCAGGAAGGAAGAGGTCAGGCACAGATTGCTCTTTCATACACAATCGGTGATGCTTATACATTGGAGTATTGGGCAGACACAGCCAAGAAGATTGAAGAGATGGGTGCTGATTCCATTTGTATTAAGGATATGGCAGGTCTGTTGGTTCCTTACAGAGCAGCAGAACTCATTAAGGCAATGAAAGAAAATACCAAGCTTCCTATTCAGCTTCATACACATTACACATCAGGTGTTGCTTCAATGACTTACCTTAAGGCTGTTGAAGCAGGTGTTGATGTCATTGACTGTGCTATTTCCCCGTTTGCTATGGGTACATCTCAGCCTGCAACAGAAGTTATGGTTGAAACATTTAAGGGAACACCTTATGACACAGGTTTCGATCAGAATCTTCTTGCCGAAATCGCTGATTACTTCAGATCTTAGAGAGAAAAGTGTATGGAAACAGGACTTATGAGCACAAAGGTTCACGGTGTTAATATTAAGACTCTTCTTTATCAGGTACCCGGCGGAATGCTTTCCAACATGGTATCTCAGCTTAAGGAACAGCATGCAGAAGACAAGTATCAGGAAGTATTGGAAGAGATTCCCCGCGTTCGTAAAGATTGCGGTGAGCCGCCTCTTGTTACTCCTTCTTCACAGATTGTCGGAACACAGGCTATCTTTAATGTATTGATGGGTGAGAGATATAAGATGGCAACCGGTGAATTCAAGGATCTTCTTCGCGGTAATTATGGACAGACAGTTAAACCGATGAATCAGGAAGTAATTGATAAGGTTATTCCCGGTGAACCCAGATCAACAGCTCGTTCTGCAGAAGCTACAGGAAGAACGGAGCCTGAACTTGCTACACTTGAAGCAGAGATGAAAGAATGGAAACAGCAGGACGAGGATGTTTTGTCTTATGCTTTGTTCCCGCAGGTTGCAACCGATTACTTCAAGTATCGTATGGCACAGCAGGAAAAGGTTGATTTGACAAAGGCAGATACCAAGTCAGGAGCTTATCCTGTATAAGAATGTAATAAATTTGCAACATTTTTATAAATCTATAGTGCAAAAATAAATTACATATGTTACAATAATCGGGCAGTCGGTTGACTGCCCGATGTTTTTTGGGGTACGGGGATAAATAAATATAATAAGGGAATTTGCAATAAGGGATATGATCCTGTCTTAAAACGGAGTTATGATATGGCAAGAAAAGAGCAGATTTCCAAGCAGATGATTTTAGACGGCGCGTTTAAGCTTCTTCGGGAGCAGGGTGAACAGATGCTTACGGCAAGAAAACTTGCTGCAGCAATTGGTTGTTCGACGCAGCCGATTTTTCGTGTATACGAAAATATGGATGAACTTCAAAAGGATGTTTTTGAGATGGCGAAGGATTTTTATGAGAATTATTGTATTTCCTTTCCCAGAAGTAATGAACTTCCTTTTTTAGACTTGGCATTATGTTATATTCAATTTGCAAGAGAAGAATTGAATCTGTTTCGACTGTTATTTTTATCAAAGCATGATGACGATAACACGTTGTATGATTTGATTAATTGCAAGAACCAGGGATTTGTTATTAAGGAGTTAAAGCGTATTTCCAATCTTAAACTTGAGAATGCCAATTCGATTTTTACTAAGGTCTTTATTTTTATGCATGGAATGGCTTGTATGGCTACTTGCGGCGAATTGGATTTGACCGGAGACGAATTGATTGAACCATTATCGGAAGCTATTAATGGATTTTTTAAATAACAGGTGTTTCACATGAAAGTTGCGGTGATCGGTGGCGGCGCGGCAGGAATGATGGCTGCTGTCATATGCGCACAGAATGGTCATGAAACTGTATTAATTGAAAAGAATGAGAAATTAGGGAAAAAGCTGTTCCTAACCGGGAAGGGAAGATGTAATCTGACCAATGCCTGTGATAAGGAAGAGCTTTTTCGCAGTGTTACGCATAATCCTAAGTTCTTGTACAGTGCGTTTTCGACATTTGATAATAATGATGTATATTCGTTTTTTGAAGAATCGCGACTTCGATTAAAGATTGAACGGGGAAATCGTGTATTTCCGGAAAGCGATCATTCTTCAGATGTTATCGCCGCACTGAAAAGGAGATTATCCGATAACGGAGTGGTTATCAGATTATCGGAGCGTGTTGTTGAGATCCTTGTTCATCAGACAGAAGAGGGTAAATATTCTTTCCGTATTACCGGAATCCGTACGGATAAACACGGTGAGGAATCGTTCGATGCGGTAATTGCCGCAATCGGTGGGGCTTCATATCCGACCACAGGTTCTGATGGTAGTGATTTGGCGTTGTTTCAACCATTTGATATACAGACGGAATCGCTTATGCCGTCGTTGGTTCCATTTGTTACCGAGGAGAAGTTTGTATCCGATTTGATGGGACTTTCATTAAAAAACGTGCGTTTGACAATGGAAGTGGAAGGGAAAAAACGCTTTGAAGATTTCGGTGAAATGCTGTTTACGCATTTTGGAATAAGCGGTCCGCTTGTTTTGTCCGCGTCTTCTTACCTGAATTTGGAGGATTATTCCCGTAATATACAAGTATATATTGATTTAAAGCCGGCACTGGATGAGAAGGTTTTGGATGAACGTATATTACGTGACTTTTCCGAAGGCAGTAACAAACAAATTGCCAATGTCTTACCGAAATTGGTTCCGGGAAAGTTGGCGAGTGTTATTCTGATGCTTTGGAATGTTGCGCCCGATAGGGTTGTCCATTCGATTACGAAAGAAGAACGAACGCGCCTTATTGATTTGCTGAAAGCTTTTCCGCTTACCGTTTCCGGGAATCGCGGGTTTAACGAGGCTATTATTACAAGAGGCGGAATAAATATTAAAGAAATCAATCCCAAAACAATGGAGTGCAAACGCATAAAAGGGTTATTTTTTGCCGGTGAAATGATAGATACGGATGCATTAACCGGAGGATTTAATCTTCAGATAGCATGGTCGACGGGCTATTTGGCCGGTAGTTCTATAGGAGGAAATTAATTATGATGAATGTTGCAATCGATGGACCCGCAGGAGCCGGAAAGAGCACAATTGCTAAGCTTGTATCTAAAAAATTGGGATTTATATACGTGGATACGGGGGCAATGTACAGAGCAATCGCAATATATTTGTTACGCCAAAACGTGGATAAAGATGATCCGGATGCAATCGCACGTGTGTGTGAAGGCGCTGATGTATCCATACGATATGAGAATGGAGAACAAAACGTATATTTAAACGATGAAAATGTTACGGGGCTTTTGAGAACGGAAGAAGTCGGTAATATGGCATCGGTTTGTTCGGCGGTTATGCGTGTTCGCGAAAAACTTCTTGGCTTGCAACAAAAGCTTGGAAAAGAGCAGAACGTTGTTATGGACGGACGTGATATAGGGACAACTGTTTTGCCGGATGCTCAGGTGAAAATATATTTGACCGCATCCAGTCTGGTTCGTGCGCAAAGACGTATGAAGGAATTGATGGAAAAAGGTGAGGAATGCGTATTGGAAGAAATCGAAGCTGATATTATCGAACGAGATCATCGGGATATGACACGTGATATTTCACCGTTAAGAAAGGCACCGGATGCTGTTGAAGTGGATTCGTCTTATATGACCATCGAAGAAGTAGCCGATACCATTATGAATATTGTGGGAGAAAAAATGTAATATGGAGGTTATATGCGCTCAGACCGCCGGCTTTTGTTTCGGAGTAAAACGTGCTGTTGACACTGTGTATGATTTGATTCAAAAAGGCGATGACAATATATATACATATGGGCCGATTATTCATAATGAGCAGGTTGTTTGCGACCTGGAGAAAAAGGGTGTAAAGGTTCTTTCCGATGAAGCGGAGTTGAAAGATATATCCGGGGGCGTTGTTGTGATTCGTTCTCACGGTGCACCGCCGCAGATTTATGAATTAATCAAGGATGCAGGAGCGGTTTGCGTTGATGCCACATGCCCTTTTGTAAAGAAAATTCACAAGATAGTGGAAGAGGAAAGTACAAAAGGAAATCAGGTGATTGTAATCGGTACCGCATCGCATCCGGAGGTACGTGGGATTATTGGCTGGTGTGATCCGAAATATCCGGCAATTGTAATAGAAAATCACGAGGAAGCAAACCTTTTTTCCTGTTCACCGCAAAAGAATATTTGTATTGTCTCTCAGACGACCGCGAATCGTACGAAATTTCAAGAAATTGTTGATATTTTCCGCAAAAAAGGTTATAATATTCGCGTTGTGAATACTATTTGTAATGCTACCGAAGAAAGGCAGGCAGAAGCCGCTCAGATTGCAGGTCAGGTGGACGCAATGATAGTGATAGGTGGCAGAAACAGTTCCAACACACAAAAGCTATTTGAAATATGCAGCCATGAATGCAATCATACGCAATACATCCAGACACTTGATGACTTAATTATGGATTCTTCGGAATCCCTCTCGCGTGTAGGCATTACTGCAGGGGCTTCAACGCCCAAAAAAATTATTGAGGAGGTTCAAAATTATGTCAGAATTAACTTTTGAACAAATGCTTGAAGAATCATGTAAGACAATACACAATGGAGAGGTAGTCGAAGGTACTGTTATCGCAGTTAAGCCCGATGAGATTATTTTGAACATCGGATATAAGGCTGATGGTATTGTAACGCGTAGCGAATATTCCAATACGCCCAACATCGACCTTACAACCTGTGTTCAGGTTGGCGATAAGATGGATACCAAGGTCATCAAAGTGAATGATGGCGAAGGTCAGGTATTGCTTTCTTATAAGAGACTTGCATTTGACAAGGGTAACAAGAAAATCGAAGAAGCATTTGAGAACAAGACAGTTCTCAAGGCATCTGTTGTACAGGTACTTGACGGTGGTCTGAGCGTTCTTGTTGAAGAATCCAGAGTATTTATCCCTGCAAGCCTTGTATCCGACAGTTATGAGCGTGACCTTTCCAAGTATCTTGGACAGGAAATCGAATTTGTTATTACAGAGTTTAATCCTCGCAAGCGTCGTATCATCGGTGACCGCAGACAGCTTCTTATGGCTGAGCGCGAGAAACTTCAGAAGGAACTCTTCGAGAAGATTAAAGTCGGAGATGTTGTTGAAGGAACAGTTAAGAATGTTACCGATTGCGGTGTATTCATTGATTTGGGCGGTGCAGACGGACTCCTTCATATTTCTGAAATGTCCTGGGGACGTGTTGAGAATCCTCGTAAGGCATTCAAGCCCGGTCAGGTTGTTAAGGTTCTGATCAAAGAGATTAACGGAAGCAAGATTGCTCTTTCCATGAAATTTGCTGATGCCAATCCTTGGATTGATGCTGAAACAAAGTTTGCTGTTGATAACGTAGTAACAGGTAAAGTTGCTCGTATGACTGACTTTGGTGCATTCATTGAGTTGGAACCCGGTATCGATGCACTTCTTCATGTATCTCAGATTTCCAGAGACCATATCGAGAAGCCTTCGGATGTTTTAGCTGTTGGTCAGGAAGTTACTGCAAAGATTGTTGATTTCAACATTGATGACAAGAAGATCAGCCTTAGCATGAAAGCACTTCTTCCGCCCGAACCGAAGGCAGTAGAGGAGAATGCTGAAGATAAAGTTGCTACACTCGATGAAAATGAAGATTATGCAACTGTAGATATCGAAGCTGAAATTGAGAAATCCAAAGACGCTGAATAAGAGGAAACAAAATGGCATATGATTATGAGGGCTTTAAAAAAGCCATTCTGCAGATGACCAAAATTGATCTGAATGCTTACAAAGAGAATCAAATGAAGAGAAGAATCGATACATTGATTCGTAAGCATAACGTGAGCGGATATGAAGAATTTGTAAATGCTCTGAAATCAGACAAGGTTCTGTATGAAGAATTCATTAATTATTTAACCATTAATGTATCTGAGTTTTACAGAAATCCCGATCAATGGGAATTGATGGATAAAGTATTTATTCCCGAATTGATCAATACTTTTGGCAAGAATTTGAGAATATGGAGTGCTGCTTGTTCTACCGGCGATGAACCCTATTCACTTGTTATGGCTCTTTCAAGACATATACCTCTTAATCAGATCAGAATTATTGCAACGGATATTGATAAGCAGGTTATTGCTCAGGCCAAAGTCGGGTTGTATGCCGAGAAGAGTTTGGCAGGTGTTCCTAAGGATTTGAAAGATAAGTATTTCACCAAGATCGGTGCTTCGTATCAGATATCTCAGGACATTAAGTCACGTGTTGAATTTAGGGAACATAATTTGTTGAGAGATCCGTACCCGACAAGTTGTCATTTCATTATTTGCAGAAATGTAATGATTTACTTTACAGACGAAGCAAAAGAGGAGATATATAGGAAGTTTTCCAATTCCCTTCTTAAGAACGGTGTGTTGTTTATAGGTAGTACGGAACAGATTATGAATCAACGAGATTTCAATTTCGAAAGACGTAATTCGTTCTATTATCAAAAACAGTAAATTTAAGATAGGACTCGCATTTGCGGGTCCTATTTTTTTTGGTTGGTATGGCCTGTTTTTAGGACTTGGGTATCAATAATGATAGGAAAAATAAATAGTCCTAAAAACAAATAAACCACTTGCTATGCAAGTGGACACCAGCCAGCTTCAGCCTTAAGACACCAATACCTCCAATGTTA
>JAZLJS010000048.1:0-22349 GCA_045617945.1 Lachnospiraceae bacterium | reverse complement strand
AATTATACTACATCTAGCACTATAAAGCCTTATTTTATGCATACTTTATTCAGTTTTCAATGTACTAAATCTATGATTAATTCCTTTCGAAAAAAACTTAATTACCGAAGATTAATCCGTTAGTTTTCGGACAGTCTCCCCCAAGGGTCCACCGGTCCATCGAACCTCACATATATCTCTTGAAAAAGTCACACTCCTCGTCGTTACATATGTGCGCCAACTCCAGCTTCATATTGCAGTGGAATACATGCGTGATATTTGTTTGATCTTTGTTCCCGTATATTTTTGTGACATGCGGAATACAATGCTCGTTCAAGGCGTTTTCCATGCAGGGAATTTGTGCCGACAAACCATCGTGAAATGCACCCATGAGAAAGACGGGGGGATACGCTTCTGTTACATACAGAGGAGAGCATAAGTACTTGGAAGCCTTGGATTTCCAATCTTTTGTGCCCATCAGATCGGTCGTGTATTCGTCACGGGTTTCGTCATTCTCGATAGAAGCCAGTGAATCGTATATTCCGCAATTTAATGCGATTGCCTTCGGAACAAAGCCTTCATATGCGTGTATATTCAATCTATCTGCATAAACCGGATTTGTGCAGATGGCCGCGTATAAAGATGCCATATGTGCGCCGGCCGAATCACCGACCATGAAAATATTGGATGTATCAAGTGGGTACTTTTTGCATCCTTCGGTCATAATCCATTGAATGACATTGTTGGTGTCGACAAGACAAGCGGGGAAATGACTTTCGGGCGCCAGCCGGTAATTGAAGTTGACGAATGCAAATCCGCGTTGCGCCAAAGACATACCGTAGAATTGGTAAACCTCTTTTGTGCCATAGATGTATCCGCCACCATGGATGCTGACAATTACGGGGAAACCGTTTGCCGGGACTTCATAATCTGTAGGAATATACAAATCGAGCAAATTCCATACGGGGTCCTCGCCGTAGGCGATATTATCATATCTTTGAATATTGGCAGGGGTACCAAGACCTGCATCTCGGGCATCGTCCCCTTTTTTCCATTCAACACGTACAAAGTCACTGAGTTTTGACATATGTAATCCTTTCCGAGTTCGCACTGTAACGAAATACTTGTTTGAAATTTGTATTGTCCTCTTTGGAGAAACGATAAGCCGCGCTTATTACCATAAATTTATCACGGAGAAATGAGTGTAAACAATGTATAAAAACAGCCAAAAGTTGTCGCTATGTGTTGTGGTAATATCACTGCATTTATGATAAAATTAATGTGTAGTATTTTCTGTTTCCGGAGGTGTTTATATGGCAAAGAAAATCCTCATGTTGGCAAGTTCCTGGGATAATGGATATATTTGTAATGTTGTTCGCGGCATTATCAGACGTTTGTTGCCTTCTGATGCCGAACTTTTTGTATTAAATGCATATGATGAGACAAATGATATGAGTTTCTACGAGCGGGAAACGGAAATCTTTGATTTGCTCGATGATTCGGAGTATGACGGACTTATTGCTTCAATGACAAGTGTTGACGCGGTTCCGTGTTTTAATAGACTTTTGCCGAAACTTAAGGAGAAAAATGTTCCAATGATTACATTGGATCAGGAGTTTGAAGGTGTTCCTTTCTTTGGAATCGATAATTACGGTTCTATGTATGAGATTGTTGAGCACATGATTACCGTTCATGGGTGTAAGACGTTTTGTTATGTCGGCGGTCCTAAGGATAATGCCGAGAATGTCGAGAGATTTCGTGCTTTTTGTGATTGCCTGCACGCACATGGAATTGAGCCGGATATGAATGCGGTGCGCCATTATCGTTTTCTGCCGGATGACGGTCGACAGGCATTTCGTGACTTTTACAGTAATGACACATATAAGAATGATTGCGTGATTTGCGCTAATGACTATATGGCAAAGGGGTATTGCGAAGAGGCAATGCAGGCTGACTGGTACGCTCCGGAGAATTTCCTGATTTCCGGATTTGACAATCTTCCCGAAGGTCAGATGTTCATTCCGTCACTGACGAGTGTCAATCGTAACTGGGAAGAGTTGGGTTACGAGGCTGCAGATGCAATTTTGCGAATGATTGATCACGAAGAGATTCCGATGACGAACTACACGGCTTGTGATATTCGTTATAATGAGAGCTGTGGCTGCGTTGTCAACCGTGATGTCAAGGAAGAATATCGCGATTTGCAGAAGAACGAGAAGAGCAAGAAGATTGAGGATTTTCGTATTGATAAGTGCAGACGTATTTTATGTGCAAGTACTGATCTTAATTCTTTGTGTACCGCGATGGACGAATCCAGCCGTCTTTTGGGCGTTCCCGATATGGCTGTTTGCATTAACCAGAACTTCTTTGACGGCGACTATTTATCAGAGAAGACCGGATTTTCCGCCGAGTTGAATGTATATGAAACGCAGGGCATGAGTGCCTTAAACAGGTGTGAATCATTTGTTCCTCCTCAGTGGGACGGTTATGGCTATCGTTTCTTCATGCTGTCGCCGTGCCATTTCGGCAAGCAAACGTATGGCTATTTTATCATGCCTTATACGGATGATTTTTACTCCAAGGGACACCATAAGAGACTTACGGAGGCGGTTACTCTTGCGCTTGTAAATATTTCACAGCGTATTTCATTGGATGCGATGAACAGCCAGTTGCGTGATTTGTACATTACGGATCAGATGACGGGACTTTTGAATCGTTTTGGATATACTGCCAAGGCAAACGGCTTCTATGAGATGAATATGGGCCGGGTATATATGGTTTATATGGATCTTGATAATCTGAAGGTTTTGAATGATCGCTATGGTCATTCGATGGGAGATATAGCTATTCGTGCTGCGGCCGAATCTGTCAGACAGGCTTTTGATGATACGGACATTATTGTTCGTATGGGTGGTGACGAATTCCTTGTTATCGGTGAGTTTACTTCACCCGAGGAATTGGAGAGACGCGAGGCCGTGATGGCCGAGAACCTGCGTAAGATTGGCGAGGCACATAACGTTCCGATTCCGTTGTTGATCAGTGTCGGCCATGTTTGGAACGAAGGAATCGATGGTTATATGACGCTGGATGCGCTGATGCAGAAGGCGGATGCGAATATGTACGAGATTAAGCAGAAACGCAAAGCATCTTCGATGAAATAGGTTATACGACTTGACCCGGTGCAATCGCGGTCGCAATGCCGGGATAACGTTTGCCGGATGATGCTTTTGAGGATGGTATGGAGCGTTTTATCTACAAATATATCAATTCTAACACATATGTGTATATTGAAGATAGGGAAGCACTTGTTGTTGATCCGCATGAAGATTCGCAGGTGCTTTCTTTTATGCGCAAAGAAGGCGTTACCAAAGTGCTGGCAGTTTTGACACATGAACATTTTGACCATACTTGCGGTTTGCCTGCGCTTGTTGAGGCGTTTGAGACAAGGGTAGTCGCGCAACGCAGTTGCGCAAAGTCGCTCGCCAAGGCTAATTCCAACACGCCCTGGGTGATGGTTCATTTATTCCGTCAAAACGGTTCTGAGAAGGATTTGCGGTTTGCGGATGAGCTGGAGAGAGATTATGTGCCGTATTCTTATGTGGCTGATGTGACTTTTGAATCTTCAATGAACTATTTGTGGCATGATCATAGACTGAAGTTCGTGCATACGCCCGGACACTCCAAAGGTGGGGCGTGCAT
This sequence comes from Lachnospiraceae bacterium, assembly GCA_045617945.1. Classification (GTDB taxonomy): domain Bacteria; phylum Bacillota; class Clostridia; order Lachnospirales; family Lachnospiraceae; genus UBA2868. Next base: position 18,671 of record JAZLJS010000048.1, on the reverse strand, counting down.
TCTGTTTGATGATCAATACGTCTTTACGGGAGATACACTGATTCCGGGTTTTGCAGTTGCCACGGAATATGAAGGCGGTAAGATGCAGCAGTATTTACAGATTACCAAGCCGTTTCTCGAAAGCCTCCCCGAGGATATATGGGTAGCTCCGGGGCATGGGGAGATGGTGTTGATGCGGGACTGCCGCAACGTGAACTTGACAAAGTAAAGAACTGCCGAAAAGTGAGTTTGACAAAGTAAGTGTCTGTCGCAATTCTAAGCTATACTTATAAGGAGATGAATTATATGAAAGGGAAAGAAGCTCGGGATATCATTTTGGATATCGGCCGAAGAATGTATACAAAGGGGTTTGTTGCAGCGAATGATGGCAATATATCCGTTCGTGTAGGTGAGAATGAAGTGTGGGCAACTCCCACCGGTGTATCCAAAGGATTTATGACGGAAGATATGCTGGTGAAGCTCGATCTGAATGGAAATATTTTGAAGGGAGAGCGCAAGCCCTCCTCTGAAATAAAAATGCACCTGCGCGCCTATCGCGAGAACGCAGCACTTAACGCGGTTTGTCATGCACATCCGCCGATTGCCACAGCATATGCGGCAGCAGGTCGTTCGATCGGAACAAATGCTCTTGCCGAGTCGGTTTTGTTTCTGGGAACTATTCCGGTGGCACCATATGCCGAGTTGGGAACGGATGCGGTTGCAGATTCGATTGCGCCGTATGTGTTGACACATCCAGGTGTTTTATTGGCGAATCATGGCTTGACAACATGGGCCGAGGAGCCGTACGAGGCATTCTATCGTATGGAATCGATTGAACATGTGGCCCAGATTCAGATGATTCTGAGCAAGAAACCGCTTCGTGAGCAGGCCCTGTCGGACTCGGATGTGGAGGCACTGCGCCGCCAACGCACGAAATTCGGCCTGACAATCACGTCGTGAATATACATACAAATTTAATGACAGAGAGGATTTGAAGTTTGGATATTAATGCAACAATTGCCGAGAAACTCGGCATCAAAAAGAGCCAGGTCGACGCGACCGTGAAATTGATTGATGAAGGGAATACGATTCCGTTTATTGCGCGATATCGTAAGGAAGTCACGGGTTCCCTAAATGACGAAGTTCTTCGTAACCTGTTTGAGCAGCTTACGTATCTTCGTAATCTGGAAGAACGTAAGGAGACGGTTCTGAAGGCCATTTCCGAGCAGGGGAAGCTTACAGATGAGCTGGAAGCCAAAATCATGGAAGCGCAGACTCTCGTTGTGGTTGAAGATTTGTATCGCCCGTACAAGCAGAAGCGTCGTACCAGAGCAACTGTTGCCAAAGAGAAGGGTTTGGAGCCGTTGGCAAATTTGATTATTCTTCAGCAACTTCGTGATCCGCTTGCGAAGGTTGCCGCGGAATATATAAATGAAGAAAAGGAAGTTTTGACCGATGATGATGCGATTGCCGGAGCAAAGGACATTATTGCGGAGTCGATAGCGGACGAGGCAGATTACCGTATATATATCCGAGACCTGACCATGAAGCAGGGAACAATCTCATCTGAGGCGAAAGACGCATCTGCGGAATCGGTTTATGAGATGTACTACAGCTTTGAAGAAGCGATAGGCAAAGTGGCCGGACACCGTGTGTTGGCATTGAATCGTGGTGAATCGGAAAAGGTATTGACTGTCCGAGTCAATGCACCCGAAACCCAGATCCTTTCATACCTCGAAAAGCACGTAATTTCAAGGGATAATCCGATTACCACACCGGTTCTTAGTGATGTCGTTTCCGATAGTTATAACAGACTGATTGCCCCGGCTATCGAAAGAGAGATTCGTTCGATATTGACCGAACGGGCCGAAGACGGAGCTATCACGGTTTTTGGTAAGAATTTGGAACAACTTCTGATGCAGCCGCCAATTGCCGGACATGTTGTTCTCGGTTGGGACCCCGCTTTCAGAACCGGATGCAAATTGGCTGTTGTGGATGCTACAGGTAAGGTGCTGGATACAAAAGTCATTTACCCGACGGCACCTCAGAACAAGATAGAAGAGTCCAAAGCGGAGTTGAAGAAGCTTATTAAGAAATATAATGTTACGCTGATATCTGTAGGAAACGGAACAGCCAGTCGCGAATCCGAAAAGGTTATTGTCGAACTGTTGCACGAACTGGATTCGAAGGTGCAGTACGTCATTGTCAATGAAGCCGGCGCGTCCGTATATTCTGCCAGCAAATTAGCCACGGAGGAATTCCCGAACTTTGATGTGGGACAGAGAAGTGCTGCTTCGATTGCAAGACGATTACAGGATCCGTTGTCGGAACTTGTTAAGATTGATCCCCGTTCCATCGGTGTCGGTCAGTATCAGCATGATATGAATCAGAAGAAATTGGCCGAGGCGCTTGGCGGCGTTGTCGAAGACAGCGTGAACCGTGTAGGTGTCGACTTGAATACTGCTTCGGCAGCTTTGCTTGAGTACATTTCGGGTATTAACAAGACTCTTGCCAAGAATATTGTTGAGTATAGAGAGAAGAACGGGCGCTTTACGAATCGCCGCGAGCTTTTGTCTGTGCCGAAATTGGGACCGAAAGCGTTTGAACAGTGTGCCGGATTTATGCGAATTACAGGTGGTGACAATCCGCTTGATGCTACAAGTGTTCATCCGGAATCCTATAAAGCGGCTGAACTTTTGCTGCAGAAACTGAATATTACGATGGAAGACGCCAAACTGATGTCGGGACTTTTAGCCGGCAAGATCGGCGACACTAAAAAGATGGCGGCCGAGCTTGGCATTGGTGAGATTACTTTGACGGATATCGTGAAGGAATTGCAGAAGCCGGGTCGCGACCCGCGTGAAGATATGCCCAAGCCAATACTTAAGAGTGATGTGCTTGAAATGAAAGACCTTGCCCCGGGCATGGTTCTTAAAGGAACGGTTCGCAATGTTATTGATTTTGGCGTTTTTGTGGATATTGGTGTGCATCAGGATGGCTTGGTTCATATTTCACAGATTTGTGATCGCTTTATCAAACATCCGTTGGAGGCCGTATCGGTCGGCGATATCGTTACCGTGAAGGTACTTGATGTTGATCTGAAGCGCCAGCGGATTTCACTAACAATGAAGGGTGTGTAGACTCGGCAAACAGTGCTTTTTTGAAGGATGTGTAGACCCGGCAAACAGCACTTATAATGAAGGATGTGTAAATGGTACGTTTTGCAGCAGTTGCGGTTTCGGATTTCTCCGATTTGCAACTTTATGAAACAGCATATTCGCTTGTGAATGACAGACGTCGGGACAAAGTCACACGATTCATGTATGAATCTGACCGCCGACGCAGTTTGGCAGTCGGGGCTTTGCTGCGCTTTCTGTTGTTGCAGGAAGGTGTTGATTACGAAACATGTTCTTTCATGACAACATCAAACGGTAAATCATATATAGAAGGCGAAACGATACGCTATAATCTTTCGCATTCCGGTGACTTGGCGATTGCATGTATAGGCGATTGCGAGATGGGATGCGATGTGGAACGAATTAAATCTTTCGAAAAAGGTGCGGATGTAGAAAAGATTCGGACATCCGATATAAGCATTGCTAAACGATTCTTCCATGAAGACGAATATAAAATGATAGAGAAATGCACGGACAAGAAGGAAGCGGACACTCTGTTTTTCCGTTTTTGGACAGGCAAAGAAAGTTATTTGAAGATGACCGGTGAAGGGATCGGTGGACGACTTGCGGATGTGGTTATACCGTCTGCCATCATGCCGGGGCATCAAATCATCAAGGTCAAAGATGCACATATGAGATATTATTCCCTGCCGGAATACGAAGACTATAGTATTGCTCTATGCTTGAAAAAGAGCGACTTTCCGGAGGAAATTGAATTATTTACAGGTCGGGAATTGTGTGGATTAACGCGTGTTGCGAAAGGAGAGAAATCATGCTGAATGCAGCGAAGTTGGGTGAGGTTACATTATCGGACGGATTGTTTAAAGGCAGAAGGGAACTGGATTATAAGTACCTGATGGAATTGGACAGTACATGCCTTTTGCAGAATTTTTATTGGGAAGCCGGCATTATTATTCCGGGTCTGCAGATTGTGGAAGATCCGACGAAAGCCAAGATGCATTGGGGCTGGGAATCTCCGACCTGCCAGCTGCGCGGACATTTTCTGGGACACTGGATGTCATCGTCAGCGATGCTGTATGCAACGACCGGTGATCGTGAGATATTCATTAAATTGGATAAGATTGTTGATGAACTTTCGCGCTGTCAACAGAAGAACGGCGGTAAATGGGTCGGTTCCATTCCCGAGAAATATATGGATCTTCTTAAGACGGATGATTATATTTGGTCGCCACAATATACAATGCATAAGACGGTTCTCGGACTGATGCATGCATATCAGTATGCGGGGATTCAAAAGGCCCTTACGATTGTCAGCAATCTGGCTGACTGGTATGTTGACTGGGTAAAGCGAATGGAAGTGGAGTGCCCGAATGCAATATATCGCGGTGAGTCCGGCGGCATGCTGGAAGTATGGGCAACGCTTTATGAACTTACGGGTGAGGATAAATTCCTGTTTTTGGCGCGAAGCTATGCTTCGTCCAAGACTTTTGAGCGGTTGCTTGCCGGCGAAGACGCGCTCACCAATAACCATACTAACGCAAGCATTCCGCTTGCACACGGTGCCTGCAAGATGTATGAGGTGACGGGTGAGGAGAAATATCTTGAGATAGCAAAGAGATTCTTTGATTGCGCATATACCGAGCGCGGGGCTTATTGTACAGGCAGTCAGAACGCCGGAGAGTTTTGGATTCCCATGCAGAAGATGGGACAGTTTATTTCCGAGCGTAGCCAGGAATTTTGTACGGTTTATAATATGGTTCGTTTAGCGGATTATTTGTATCGCTTTACGGGGGATGCCCGCTACGGTGACTTTATCGAATTAAGTATTTACAATGGTTTCCTGACACAGCAGAACAAATTTACCGGTATGCCGACGTACTTTTTGCCGATGGAAGCCGGCTCGCATAAGACCTGGGGCAGCAAACGCAATGATTTCTGGTGCTGCCACGGTTCCATGATACAGTCGCAGACAATTTATCAGAATCTTGTTTATTATGAAGATCCTTCCAAGCCGCATTTGTATGTTTCACAGTTTATTCCTACGGAGTATAAGGGCGGATCTAAGTGCTCCATCAGCGTAAAGCAGACGCTTGGCATGCAATTTTATAATGATGTTGCGTTGTTTGACGAACACGGTGCCAATGCGACATCAAGATGGGTGCTCAACTTTGAGATTTCATCCGATGATGAATATTCCGTTTCATTCCGCGTTCCGAAGTGGGCGGGCAAGGATTCCTTTATCAGCATAGACGGCGGCGAGGCTGTGCCGTTTGTAAGTAATGCGACCGGCGCGAATGCAGGTAATGCGACCGGCGGCGCAGACGATGGTTACTACACGATTACGCGCAAGTGGGATCAGACGAATATTGTGATTTATCTGGATGCTCAGCTTACGTTGTCGTATCTGCCGGACATTCCGTCAATGGCAGCTGTAATGCACGGACCGCTTGCACTGGTAGGTATTACGGACGCGGACGAGGGATTGGATTTGAACGGAAAGTCACTCGACGACGTACTTGTTCCGCACCTTGAGCATACATACGCCGAGTTCCCGTGGATGCAGAGTAATTTCCGTACAATCGGGCAGAAGAAGAACTTTGCGTTCCGTCCGTTCTATGATGTTGTGGACGAAGAATATACTGTTTACTTTACAATTCGCTAATATTTTATTGTAAATACGCACTTTTTCCGATATAATCGTTCTGTCCAAAATAGTTACTAGTTTGAAATGGAGATTGTTATGGAAAAGAGAGAACACTTAGGTAGTCGTTTGGGTTTTATCTTGCTTAGTGCCGGATGCGCCATCGGATTGGGAAATGTTTGGAAGTTCCCGTACATGGCAGGCCAGTACGGCGGTGGTTTGTTTGTTATTATCTATTTGGCAATGCTTGTTTTGTTCGGTATTCCTGTAATGACAATGGAGTTTACCATCGGACGTGCTGCACAGAAGAGCCCGATTAAGAGTTATCAGGAATTGGAGCCGAAGGGAAGTAAGTGGCATATACACGGCTATGTATCGCTTATTGCATTGTTTTTGCTGATGATGTATTACACAACCGTTGCAGGATGGTTGTTGCAGTACTTTGTAAAAATGATAAAGGGTGACTTTGTCGGATTGGATGCCGACGGTGTTGCAGGTGCATTCGGAGACGTTCTTGCCAATCCTACTTCGATGACAATTTATATGGGAATTGTCGTTGTGTTGGGATTTGTTGTATGTGGAATCGGTCTTAAGAAGGGCCTTGAGAATATCACCAAATACATGATGCTGGCTCTTCTTGTACTGATGATTGTACTTGCGGTTAACAGCTTTACAATGGATGGCGCTAAGGAAGGTTTGTCATTCTTCCTGCTTCCGTCTGTTGAACGATTTAAGGAAATCGGTGTTGCGAAGGTTGTTCTGGGAGCTTTGAATCAGGCATTCTTCACATTGAGCATCGGTATTGGTTCAATGCAGATTTTCGGAAGTTATATTGATAAGGAACGTTCCCTTCTTGGTGAGGCGATTAATGTAACTGTGCTTGATACGTTTGTTGCTATTTCGGCAGGTTTGATCATGTTCCCGGCATGCTTTTCATTTGATGTTGAAGTTGGCGCCGGCCCGAGCCTGATCTTTATTACATTGCCCAATGTATTCAATAATATGGCTGGCGGAAGACTCTGGGGAAGCCTGTTCTTCCTGTTCATGTGCTTTGCTGCATTTTCAACCGTATTTGCGGTATTTGAAGGAATTATCGCCTGCATGAGTGAATTGTTCGGTTGGGAGAGAAAACGCACCTGCATTATTTGCGGAATAATGATGTTTGTTCTTTCACTTCCCTGCGTATTCGGATTCAATATCTGGTCCGGATTCCAGCCTTTGGGAGAAGGAACAGGCGTTCTTGATTTGGAAGATTTCTTCGTATCCAACCTGATTCTGCCGATTGGTTCCATTGTTTATGTATTGTTCTGTACATTGAAGAATGCATGGGGATGGGATAAATTCATCGAGGAAGCAAATGCAGGTAAGGGCTTGAAGTTCCCGAAGGGAATACGTGTATACGTTAAATACGTAGTTCCCATCGCAATTGCATGTATTTTGATATTTGGACTGATTGATATATTTGCATAATTGCATTGGCCGTGCCTGCATATACGTATGCATTTGATAATTCTATTAAAGTCATAAAGTCTTTTGATCAACGAAACAGCATCGGAACCGCACAAAAAAGTGTGATACCGATGCTGTTTTTCCATGACCTCAGTTCAACTCGTTCCAAGCTGTCTGCAATCTATCGATATATTCCTCAGTTCAACTCGTTCCAAGCTGTCTGCAATCCGTCGATGATTGACAAGCCCTGAGGACATTTTGCTTCGCAGGCACCGCACTGTAAGCACTTGTCAGGTGTGTTGCCGTTATGCTTCAGCATTGTGTAACTCCAGCATGTGTTTGGATCGATTTCGTAGAGCGAAACTTCGTTCCAGGAAGCAAATACGGCAGGAATATCAACGCCGCCGGGACAAGGCATACAATATCTGCAACCGGTACATCCAATCTTGGTTCTGCTCTTGTAGGCGTCGCGAACCCGGTCAATGAGTGCCAGTTCTTCCTCGGTCATGATGCCGGGTTTCAGTTCGTCAAAGATCCTTAAATTATCATCAATTTGATCTGCTTCGTTACATCCGGAGAGAACGGTTGCTATCTGCGGATAGTTGCACAGCCAACGGAAAGCCCATTCTACAGGCGTTCTCTTTATCGGGAATTCATCATACAGTTTCTGAACGTTTGCGGGTGCCTTGGCAAGCTTGCCGCCCAGAAGACCTTCCATGATCACTACGGGGATTCCCATTTCGCCTGCAAGCTTCAGACCCTTTTCGCCGGCCTGATTATTCACATCCATAAAGTTATACTGAATCTGAACCATATCCCAATCGTAATCCTTGAGAATGTATTCAAAATCATCATACGGACCATGGAATGAGAAGCATTTATAACGAATCTTGCCCTCTTTCTTCTTGTCTTCGAAGAATTTGTCTGCGCCGATCGCTTTGAATTCTTCCCATTTTTCTTTGTTGATGCCGTGCATCAAATAGAAATCAATGTGATCGGTCTGTAATTTCTTAAGTTCGGTATCCAAAAGTTTTTCCATATCTTCGTAACTGTGCACGAATTCGATGGGCATCTTGGTTGCTATGGTGACTTTGTCACGATAACCGTCCAAAAGCGCTTTGCCAAGGACGATCTCGGATGTTTGATCTAGATATACAAAGGCTGTATCGATGTAAGTTACACCACCGTCAATTGCACGACGAATGAGGGAAATGGCCTTCTCCTCGTCAATGATGGAATCGCCCTTTGCATCGCCGTTGAAGCGCATGCATCCCAGTCCAAACAGTGATCCCTGAATTCCCAGTTTTCCAAATGTTCTGTACTGCATTGTAATCCTCCTTGCGTGTTTTCTTGATATCTTTTAGTAATCTATGATTTTAAATGTTTCAACTCTATATAGTTGATACATTTAGTGGCTTTATATGATCAATGTTATATCGAATAATGATTATTCATTTGATAAAAAGTCACACGATGCATGTGTCATCAAGCTCCGCGATACTTTTAAATCCGGTGCGTGCCATGGTAGATGCAAGCTCCCTGCCAAGCGCTGTGATGGTGTCGGAAACGCCTTGCGCGCCGTTATTGTGCAAAGGATCCAGAAGAACTCGTCCCAAGCATACTGCGTCGGCTCCGAGTGCCAGGAGTTTATAAACATCCATGCCTGTTGCCACACAGCAGTCCGCGAATATTGTGATTCGGCCGGCAACGGCTTCTGCTATTTCGGGCAGAACCATTGCGGGAGGTGCTGAATAGGGCATAATTCCATGGTGATGGGATACGACAATTCCGGCCGCACCAATCTCAACGCATTTGAGCGCATCTTCCACGCTGAGAATGCCTTTTACGACAAACGGAAGATCGCCTGCGGCCTCGACGAAACTCTTCAGTTCGGCCTGTGACTTGGGTTTCATTGCCAAACCTTCAATGTTATCGTATCCGCCGTTTCCGTTAAATGCATGGTCGATGTCCATTCCGACACCGAACGCGCCAAGTTTCTTGGCCTGCTCAATTCTCTTATAAACATCTTCGTTATTGGCATGGGGCTTAATGAAGCGGATCGTTGCAGCACCTTGTTCAAGAATATCCGCAATTTCTCCGTCGTAGCTTTCCATACCGCAGAAATTCAATGCATTCACCGCCTTGGCACCTTTGGCCAGCTCGCTCATTCCGTGTGGATAGGTTTTCTCCAAGTGAGAGAGGGCAGCAGTGGTAATCGGCGTGTCAAATTTGCGTCCGAAAATCGTTGTAGAAAGATCCGGCAAGTCCGAATCAATGTAACGAGTCTTCAACAGTATGCTGTCTAAATATTGTCTTGTGATTTCGTTGGAATCTCCGGGATTCATGGGTAACCTCCTGCTATATTATTTGGTATAATCTTGTAATCGATTCTGCACATATGAGATACTTTCTCTATATGCGTCATCGGATGATAAATGTTCAATAATCATTGGCATATCAGGATTTATGCTGTTTGCAAGCTTCGCATAATGTTCAAGCGGAAATGTTCCGACACCGCATGCACATTCCCGTAATTGGAACGTGAAATCCTCAAGAAGCAGAACATCTTTGATATGACAGCTTTTGATTCGCCTTCCCAGGAGTGCAAATGTCTCTTCGAGAAAGTCATCCGCATTGAAGTATCTGTCCGGGCAGTTGATCATGTTGATGATGTCCATATGTACCGCGAATCTGTTGCGGGCAACATCATCAAGTAAGTGAAGATATTCCTGGGCGCTTGTAGGAATCATCCAAGGCATTGGCTCCAGCGTAAAATAAGTATTCTGCGGATGTGCTTCGTCAATGATGGTCTGTACCATTTTGACGGTTTCCTTCCACATTTCGGGACTGAAATTCTCTTTGTATGCACCATCCCAGCGCTTACCGCAGGAACCTGCGACATTAACGCAGCAATTGGCGCCGATTCTGTCGGCCAAGCGAAGCTGTGCGATGCTGTATTCTAAATTATTCTTGCGCTCTTCGGGATTGGGAGAAATTGCATTACGCCATATTCCGACTTCGGCAATCAACAGATCGTGCGATGCGGCTTCGCGAGCGTATTCATCGATTAATTCGTCGGGTGCAGTGCAATCCAACGGAAAGACGACGCTTTTGCAACCCAATTGTTGCATGCTGTCGGCCCATTCTTTGGCAGAAGATGCATTTAATGAAGTTGAAATTCCAAGTCTCATGATTGCTCCTTTGACGTAAACGAAAAGTAAGTGACTTTTGCTCGATAGAAAAACAACACATCGATTTTATTATAGCAAAATCGGCGTGTTGTTTTTATAGAAATGTAGTATGGAAATAGTAAATTTATCTACTCTTATTGCAGAATCTCGCTAATCATAACTCCGCTTACCGCAAGGCGGCTGTCACCGCTTTTACATGTGGAAAGAGTCACAATTTGGTCAGTAATATCAAGGGAGATACCGGTTCGTATCGCAGAATTTTGCTGAATATATTGCGATACATCCGCAAACCCCGCATCATGCTGGCGACATACGGTATAAATTTTGGATGTTGAATTTGTCTTGCCGTACGCGAATACGCGGTATCTGCGCTTAACGGTCTGGCCGTCGGGATTCAGCGTAATAATCTGGAAATACTGATGTTCGTCGTAATATCCGGGTGTGTTCAAATAATTGCGCAGCGAACCGAACATTGTACGATTACGCATGTTGTGGCCGTATATTATCGTATGCGGGTCGGAAAAGTCAGGAGAATTCAGTGCTTCCATAAAGATGGAACCTGCGGAAGAATTCTGGCCCAAATAAGATGTCCTTATATATTCCTCATCACTTTCCCCCTGAAGAATAGGGTAGGAGATGTCTTCATTCTCGAAGAACAGCCAACCCTTTACATCCGGATACTGCGTGCAAAGTGTCGGAAGATCAACGCTTATCTGACTTTCCCATGGGCCGTCGTAGGGCTCCTTCTCCGAACCCTCTTTATTCGAATCTGAGATTCCGTTTGCAGAATCCGGATCTTTGTGGCTCGTATCGGCATTGAAGTTTGACTGATGATCAGCATTGACGCCTGATAGAATATCAGTATTGATATCTGAATTATTATTAGCGTCGACTATCGTGATTGCATCCGAAGCCGAAACGGTATTCGTATACTTCTTGGTGGCACCATCGTAGAAATCGTCTGACTTTTTATTATCCAGATAATCCTTGGCAATGAAGTACAGGCCGCCGGCAATTAAGATAAGTGCCGCCAGAACGAGCAACAGCTTAATCACGGTTTCTTTTCGCGACGCCAACGCATAAATGAATAACGAAAGCCCCGCCATAATCAGAATTATCGCTATATAGAGATTATTGTTGTCGCCCGTATTGGGTGCGATTACAGGAATTATGGAAACGGGTTGTGTATATGCAGCGCCCGGCGTTGTTGTGACCGGAATGCCGCTGTAACCCGAATAAGTCGGGGTCGGTGCAGGATCTTCCGTAGGGCCTTTTGGCGGATCCACGGGTTTCTTGTTCTCGACATCGGTATATGCCAGAGCATACTTTGAGAATTTGTTTGTTTCAAAAGTCAGTTCATAGCCGTTTCTCGTAACATCCAGAACATCCCAAACATATGGTGAGCTACCGTTTTCGCCGTGCGTTCTGATAATATAATATGTTCTGGTATAGCCGCTTTTACCTCTTAGGTTTGTGCCGTCGATTCCGTTTTTGTCCGGAACGGTGATCGTTATCCGCTCTGAGATACCGTCAAAGACATCGACGTCGGTTATGCGAGGGGACATATCATATATCGGATCCGCCTGATCGGCGTTTTTGGATACCAGTTGCTCGTCGGAAATCTTATAGATATCGTACTGAAGGTTCATGGACAAGTCGAAATACATTCCGATTTTGGCACCTTTCGGAAGTAACTTCTTGCCGGGTGCGGTTTCGGATGTGGCCGTCAATGCTTCTTCGGCGCATTCTTTCTGCTGCCTTTCGGAAGAAACCGACTCATCGCCTGCTGCGACATAATCGGCGTCGCTGATTGTAAGCGTAGCGACGGCCTTATAGTAGCCGGTTGCACTTTCGCAATCTGCAGTTTTATTGCATTCTTTTACAATCTTCGTTGCTGTTTCTTTGTCGGATGCCTCACCTTCCGGTAAAGCAGAAACGCAGTCCGCAAGGAGTTTCTTGCCCTCGGTTATATCCTTTGACGTCCAGGTGGTTGCCTTGGGTGCGATATCGTCTGCGGAAGAATCGATTACAACTGCATCTTTAAAGAATCCTTTTTTGGTATGGGCATCCAAGAGGAAGGTTTGTGTTTTGCCTTTGTAATTGTTCTTTCCTTCTATACAAATCTCTACTTGGTCCGTATCATCGTTTATTCGTTGATGAATTACATAATCACCTTCGGTTTCGCCTTCCGTAAGCTTGTGCCCCGTTTGCTTATCATAAAGGGTCACAACGGCGCTGTTGGCGGGATCGATAGAAACGGAGTAGTCAATTCCGATATCATTTCCTTTCACGTCCTTGTGCTCTCCGAGATTGGTGGCAATGTCTTTGGGATTTACCTTAATTGTCAAATCGATCGGAGTTTCGGGCGGTAAATATACATCCGGCTTACTCGGAGAGAAAGTCACGGGATATGACTTTTCGCCCGCATCCGGAACGGTGTCGGGCGTATTCCAGCTAAATTCGCCGTAAACCTCGGTTTCACTGTCTGTTTCCCAGCAGAAGCCGGAGATTTCGCTGTCTCGAAGGGTATATCCGTATGTTATGGATTCAGCTACGGGATTGTCCGTAATCGTGGTTTTCTTGGTGGGTCGTTTGGTGACCTCGATATCCCCGGGAACAATTGTAATGTCATAATTGGCTGTCACATTATTTCCGGAGAAATCCTTTATTACGATGCCTGTTTTGGCGATGTTTATCATTTTGTCAGTATTCCCCGCACTCTTGTAACCGACCGGGAATGACTTTACGGAGGTTGTATTCGGTGTTATGGCAGATTCGGAAATAGAGTTTAACTCATCGACCTTTCCTTCGTCCCCCATAAACCCCGAAATGCTCTTGATGAGACCAATTCGACTGCCTTCCTCAAACGAATCATAGTTACGTTTGATATCGTCGCCTACATAAACAATCTGATTGTTGAGGGCTATTGTAAGCGGTGCTTTTGTAATGGAAAAGGCCTTTTGTATGGTAGTTACGGGGTCTTTGGTTGTTTTGTCGAGTAACTGAATCTTAGCAATATAATTTCCCGAATTTACCGGAGCCTCATTAGAGGAATAGGATGTACCGTTTGTGCCCACGTATTCAATCTGCGGCTCGTCGAGGTCGAATTCGGAATAGTTGGTGACCGTCGCATCGTCAACCTTAAAGGAAAATGAAGCGGGATTCGGCTTGGTATCATACAACTTGTTCTGTGCCGAAACGGTGAGAACGGCTTGCTTATGACCTTCCGATGTATCTTTGTAATCACATTTAATGTGGTCATCGTTTACACAGGAAATGACGATTGTATCACTGTTATCCTGTGCATCGGGGTCTTGTTTCTCGTATTTCCATATATGTCCTGTATAAGCTCTGCCGATATCTTCCGTCAAAACGGATGTGGGTTCCGTTGTTGTCTTAAAGTCACTGAATTCAACAAAGTAACCTGAAATGTACGTCTCAATTCCGTTATCGCAATATTCCGGAAGGTCATTCCATCCGAGACGCTTTTTGGTAGCGGTACTTCTTTCACCGTTTTCTTTGTAATGTACGGAAAGACAGTATTCGCGATCGTTTAGCGCGTAGCTATAGCAATTATTGGGTTCATCACCGCCATCCGGTCGCGAGGCTGCTTCCTGCGTTCTGTTCCAGTTGGAATAGTCGGCGGGATTGTCGGAACCTTTTATGCCATAGGTAACTGCATAGCCGCCCTTGTTTACACCGTTAACAACGGAATAGCCGTCTATGTTTACGGAATCATCGCCGCCTTCAGCTTTCTCATCGGTTCTGGGACCTATAAAAATGGGCTTTTTGGCTTTGCCTTCCGGACCGCATACCCATTTCCATGTATAGTTACTGAAGTCATCGGGTGTTCCTGTATCGGTTCTCGCGGACGGGGCTTTGAGCCAGTTATCCAGAGTTTCTAGGGTGAAATCGCCGGTGTAATCATCACTGATCATTGCACCGCCTGCCCATGCACCCTGCGTTGTGATTTTGTCAAGAATTTCATCTTCTACATCATCGGTAATGGTTGCCAGATATCCGTTCGCCCCCATAAAGACTAGGTCTTGTGCAGCTTTGTATGCATTTTTCCAGTGATTCAAAGACGTGGGATCTTCTTTGGGAGTGCTATCGAGAGGAACGAAGAGATAGTAATGATCTGCAAAGGCACCCTCGCCTCGAGTGATTTTGTAATCTCCGAGATTGGAGTCATCGAGGAATGATGTTGTCTGTCCGTCAGCCAGAATGGAAACATCGATTGTGTCGGCATATGATTCGATTCTAAATACAATGGCTTTGATTATTTCGGCGACCAGATCCTGATTATCCCCGGCTCCGCCTAAAGAACAGAATGCAGTCTGATAAACAGGGGTGCCATCGATTACTTTGCCTAGGTCAGTGTTCCATGATATGTTAAATGTGTCTGTGCCGACTGTGACTTGTGCCGGCAATTTACTGATATATCCTCCGGTGGTATGCACAGATAATGTATAAATATGAGAAGTGCCGCTGGTTTTTTTAACAACACTTACGTCTTTGTAGGAAAAATCTTTGTTTGTCCAAACAGGGGTATCAAAAGAAACCGTAAAATCCTTAGCTTCGGCGGCGTAACACGTTGCCTGATAAAAGGAACCTACGATTGTTAGAAATATGAAAAATAGGATTGCCCTTACAGCAAACTTCAAATGCTTATTTATACTCATTTCTGCTGTCTCCCCTTTACATTTTCTCCTTTATATTCGGCTTCTTCCCCCCCAAAAAAAAGCGCAAACATCACGAAAATGTAAGACAACATAACCTTATTTATATTCGGCTTCTCAATATAACTTTATTCCAATTCGGCTTCTTCCCCCGGAAGCGCAAACATCACAAAAATGTAAGACAATATAACCTTATTCCAATTCGGCTTCTTCCCCAGAAGCGCAAACATTACAAAAATGTAAGATAATATAACCTTATTCCAATTTATCAATGATATTGAATTATGTCAACTGGAAATCGCTGCGACATTACTATATATGGATGTTTTGCCTCACACCGCATATGTTGGGGCACAAATGGTGGAGAATATATGATGGGGATAAATGATGGTGTTTATATGATTGTGTTTAAATGATTGTATTTATATGTTTTTATTCAGGTGATGGTGTTTGTGTGATTGTATTTAAATGATTGTATTTATATGTTTGTATCCAAATAATTGTGTCTGGGCGGGTAATATATTACTGTTAGACACAAAGCGGTTTACATAAAATGGACTGCATAGACTCATGCTATAATTTTTGTGTCTTAAGGACTTATTTTGAGGTCCTAGACACAAAATGGTTTACATAAGTGGCAACACTCAAATCCAATTATCTGATTTTGTGTCTAGATACTAGTTTTATGTGCTTCCAGACACAAAACAAGTTAACATAACAAAAATTCGATGCTCATAAAAATTGCTTTTGTGTCTGGAGCGTCGTTTTTTGGCCAACAGACACAATTTTAGTTAACATAACTCAAATACACATAATTTTTGGAAACTAACACAAATGTATAATTGTAAAAGAGATCATGATAAACTTGCTTATAGAAATGCTTACAGGCGCACAGATGTAGAAAATTTCATGACAATTCATGACAGGATTGCTTACAAAAATGCTTACAGGCACACAGATGTAGAAAATTTCATGACAATTCATGATAAAATTGCTTACAGATATGCTTATAAATGTACAAAATATGTTTGTATAGATTTGTCATGAAGGCAAAAAAGAAGTGTCGTAACCCTCAGAAAAACACAGGGCTTACGGCACTTCTTAAGGTGTGCGGATAACAGGACTTGAACCTGCACGGTCTCCCACCAGAACCTAAATCTGGCGCGTCTGCCAATTCCGCCATATCCGCATGAAATATGAAATTGTTCATCATTTCCTCAACAAATTTGTTATTCCCTCAACAAATCCGCTATTTTCTCAACAGATTCGTCAAGCTTTCAACAAATTCGCTATTACCTTAACAAATCTGCCATTTTCTCAACAAACCCGCCAAGCCACTAACAAATCCGCTATTTCCCTAATAATGATAATAATTAATTTTGCCAGTATCGGAAATGTGACGCAAGAAATAATAACATATTTTTTATTTGCGGGCAATGTGTAGCCATACATTTATTATTAACGTATATTCATATGTAATATTAATCGGGATCACGTGATAACATAAATGAAAATCATTAGTGTTTCGCAGAACATGAAAACCGATGATTATCCGGGATTCGATTGCTATTACAAATTCATTGGTATATACTAATAGAAAACACATCACTACGAAAGGTGGTATTAGAATGGGTATTAGCAGATCAGAAGTTAAATTGATGGCCAAAGAACAATTGAGGGGTAATGTAGGAATTTTGTTCCTGATTACGCTTATTGCAGGCCTTTTAATCGGTGCTTCGGCATGTTTGTGCGGTGTAGGTGTTATTTTCCTGGGTTACCCGATTGCATTTGGTGTTGATATTTGCGTATATATGAATATGGTACGCGGCGAAAGTCCTGCAATCGAAATGATTTTCGAACCCTTCAAGAAATTTTACTGGAAGGCAATCGGCATCATCCTTTTGCAGTCTATCCTCATTGCATTGTGGTCACTTCTTTTGTTTGTTCCAGGTATTATTAAGGCATGCTCTTACTCTCAGGCACTGTACATTCTTAATGAGAATCCTGAGATGGGCGTAGTAGATTGTATTACAGCAAGCCGCCAGATGATGGAAGGCCACAAGATGGAATACTTCATTCTTGGTTTGTCATTCATTCCTTGGCTTTTGCTGTGTGCTGTAACAGCAGGTATCGCATTTATCTATGTTGCTCCTTATATGCAGCTTACAATGGTTGATTACTATGACAAGGTTAAGGCAGCATTTGTCTCTACTAATCCTGTGGATACAGCAGTGATGGAATAAAAGGTTAAGCAGCATCTACATTTACTAATCCTGTAGATACAGCAGTGATGGAGTAAAGTAAAAGTCACACAAGTCACGCAATAGACACAAATGATGCACCGACCAAGTTTGCTTGGTTTGGTGCATTTTTTGTGTTTGCTATGCGACGCTTATGCATGGATAGCATGTAGGTTTATTGGTAACTTACTTAAAAATTATATCTGGGGATTATAGAAAAGGAAACCTTCGCCAAACGACGCTTCTATTGAATATAAGGTGCGAGGCACCCGGTTATCCTTGCTTGTGCTTGATTAATAAAAAATCTGCCTGCTTGGATAGTCAAGGATGCGAAGCACCGCATTTGAAGTGTCCCCTTTTACTTAGCCAAAATGATATGTCCCCTTTTACTTAGACAAAATGATATGTCCCCCTTTTATTGGACAAAAAGGAGGGACGCTTCAATTTGCGGCCACGTCCTTGACAATCCAAAGCATGGCAGATTAGTGAAGTAGCCAAGCACAAGCAAGAATAATAATGTAACTTATAGGTTTGAAAGAAATATACACAAGTATGGATGTTTTTCATCGTGAATATATTTCGCCGAATAAAGTTGCTAATTTATTAAAGGCAAGCAAGGAAATTGGATTAGCATGTGTGTTAAATATTTTATGTGTTAAGTCAAGAAATCAGGAATTATTTTCGATTTTAGAAGAACTTGGAGACGCAATCTTTAATGTATAAGTATCAGTATTCCCGCTGAATGTTGTAGGAAAACAGGAAGGACTGATTCAAAAGAATGATATTACGGTTGAGGTTCCAATTAGTCAATTGAAGTGCAAATTTAACAGAGTGCTGTTAATAAATTATAATGAATGAAATATGTAACATTGCAGAGGTCGTGAAAGAGAATAATTCTATTATCCTGTAATGCTGTTAAATCTTTTGGTATAGATATAATGGTATAGATATAAGAAACTTAATTTAGGAGAGGAAAATGAAGAAAGTACGTTTTGAGAAGAAAAAGTATACATATTTGGATTCTCTGAGATTTTCTATAATCAGTTCACCTGTGTGTACGATATTGTATTTGATTCTGTCTCTTGTTGCTGCAATTCTACCAACCTACCAGATTATTATTAATGCAAGATTTATTGATAATGCGCTGGGACTTATAGACGGCTCCGCAACAAAAAGAGCGGTATATATTTCACTGGCGATTGTTATCGGGATTATAGCATATCAATGGCTTGTTGAGCCCATAAAGGCATATCTTGCCAACAAAATCGAGATGGATATGAGGGTCAGTCTTAAGGGCGCATATGTTGAAAAATGTTCAAAGATTGAGTTTAAGTATGTTGAAAATAAGGACAGTA
>JAZLJS010000047.1:0-1133 GCA_045617945.1 Lachnospiraceae bacterium | reverse complement strand
TAAGCAACCTTGGGGTTCTTTAGCAATTCTTTTACATCATAATCATAGCGCATTCAAACATGACCTCCATAAACATAAAAATACCCAGACAATGGGTATTTCAACTGTCATGTTGAAGTCCATCATCTGGGTATCAGTTTAGGTTTATTAATTAGGCATGCGCTCCTCGCAACCGTAATCGTCATCATATATCTTGCTTACAGTTAACATCTTATCTCGCATCGGATCCGCAGCACTTAATGTCCTGCTCGCCGCCTCCTGCATTCCCCATTTTCCGAACCTGCATATAAACTCTCTCAATCTCTTCTATCTGAAAGTTCGGAAAAGCTTTACACAATCCATCAAAATCAATTCCACATCACGCCATACCTTCAACGGCACGTTTATCTTGGTCATTCATCATCCGTTATTGCTCCATTTCCTCATATATCTGTCGAATCAAAGAGTCCAAATTCACTGTTGCCAAATATCCGAACGGAATTTCTCTCTCACGCACCGCCGCAATGAATTTGTTGTAATTTGAATGGCTGATATGATTTGTAAAGAAATAAACCTTATCTTTATCATCAAGCATCGGTCCGCCAATGTTCTTGTACGAATCTGCCGAAGCATACAGCCAATTCGGAAACATCGACTTTAACTTATTAATCCAATTGGTATGACCTCCGACAATAACAATATCCTTCGCGGCAATTGTTTTCTTCATCTGCTCAAGAGTCTCTTCCTTTATCGGTGGAAGATCCTGATCCTGCCTATAGGCAAAATCACGAAGTGCTATCAATTCATCCCGCTCACCCTGATATTTCTTAAGAAGTCCTTCCTGTTCATCATAGGTTGCTTTTGCTGTACGGAACTGTTCTCGAAGGTGTCTGTTCTCCTGCTCTTTTTCTCTGAGGCGCGCTCT
Organism: Lachnospiraceae bacterium; assembly: GCA_045617945.1. Classification (GTDB taxonomy): domain Bacteria; phylum Bacillota; class Clostridia; order Lachnospirales; family Lachnospiraceae; genus UBA2868. The sequence goes on along the minus strand of JAZLJS010000047.1, from coordinate 229 downwards.
TAAGCTCTCGATTTCCGCAAGGTAATCTTCTTCCTTATTATCTCCGACGCTTACCGGGGCAACTGTCTTAAGAATAGGTTTCTCCGGTTTCTTTGTCTCTGATTTCACTCCCTGAAGACTATCGGGTTTATATAATGATTCTTCAACTTCATATGGATCTATTTGTTCTCCGAGCAAATACGAAGTCTGCGTATCATAGTTCTCGACAATACTCACCATTGAAGTCGCC
>JAZLJS010000046.1:0-4018 GCA_045617945.1 Lachnospiraceae bacterium | reverse complement strand
TGATGAAAATCTATGCCACTCAATATAAAGAGGGCATGGAAGAATACCGCAAAAACGGTAATAAGATTGTTCTTGACGGGCTGGAAATGACCGAAGATGAGGCGGAAAAGCTCATTACGGATTCCGTCAATAATCAAGCAGAAGTCGATAATGTCCCTTATTTATTTCATGTGGGAATTAATAATGCTTTTGCACAGTATAAGCTTTCGGATAACGGGACACTTCTTGATTATCTCATCAATGCGGTAGACGGACATTTGAGCGAAGAAAATGAAAGAACGGCGATTTATCCCGTGGTCAAGGCATTGGATGCCTCGAGCTTGTATTCTATCAAGTCCTGCAATATGCTCGGATTTTTAATCAATAGCATTATGACGGAAAATGAGTTTGCCGGTACAATGATGTCCCTCGATAAATACCGTTTGGAAATAGAAAATGTCTACGGTTCCAAAACCCTCAGTGTTTGGTGGGGCTCCCAAAAAGACCTTATCGAAGAAGGTCAATATGTTGCCATAACAAATGAAGCTGTAGCGGCAAACATTGAGGCGGAAAAGTACGAAAAGCTTAATTCAAATGAAATAACCAAAGAGGAAAGTTTGAGAACAACACTCATTAAGCTCGGCATAGCAGGAGGAAGTTTACTCGCAGGTGCAATTATTCTCATGGGAACCAGCACGCTTATTGTAACGATCGTCTCTGCCTTTATGGACGGGCTGACGGCACTTACCACTATGGGTATCTGTGCGGCAACAACATGTGCTGTTGTTATGTCTGTTACGGGTTATTTGGCAATCGTCGGTGTATTTCTCGTTGTTGTTGCACTGATAGGGGTTCTTATTGCGTATCTTATAGAATATTTTAAGCCCGAGCCCGATCCCGTATATACAAGAATCCCTACTATTATGATTGACAGCACCAAGGATAAAAACGGTGACTTCACCAATATCGCAAAATATAATGTTGTAAGGGATCCCGACGGTAAAGCGGCGGATATCAAAGCATTCCAGTCCCGCGGTTGGCTCGCTTTATACTATACCCGTGATGAGAATGCAGGTTCTCCGATAACCTTGGGCCCCGATAACAGCTTCTTCGCATGCAAGAAGGGAGAAAGTGTCCGTCCGGACGATAAGTGCGTTGGTTTAAGCAAGTTTTTGCATTCAAACGCCTACAACCTCAATAATAACTGTTACTATGATACAGTTGCGGGAATATATATGTTCTTCTATACGGAGAAATCTCTTGCCGGTGAGGATACCGGTGTTCTTAAAGGAAAATATATTGAGTCGATTATGATAGCTCATGCTAAAACCGATTTGGCTGCGACGCACTATCTTGACAGCTTGGAAGGATATGAGCTTTTTGCGGAAACCAATCTTTCTCCGGACTGCGAATATAACACATATATTGCCTACAAAACCACCAACACCGCCACAAATGCACTTACGGATATCCGTGCGGCAACCGGTACAGAAGCCGAAAAAATCGGTTACGGCTCGGTTCTTTACACTTGTGTGTATGCCGGTGAAAACAATTTACGAAAATGCCCTGCCGTTACCTGTGAGGACAAAATAGGTGACCGTGAAGAAACGAGTTTTTCATATGGTATTTATACCTCAAAAGACCCCTCTGTCGGTGACCCTATACTCACAAGCTCGTTTGCCGTTCTTACCGATATTTCAAAATTAAAGAACGATTACAGTGCTATATCGTATTTTGCGGGTGTACCGCTCGATTTTAACTGCTACGACCATGAGGATTATGAAACCTTTGACAAACACTTTTATATTTGCTATTCATCCGAAAACGCAGAGATATCCGATACGGACTATCTTGCCGGATTTGGCTTCTTTTCCGGTTCGGAAGACTGGCTTTCCTCCGCTGACAGTAATGAATATTCATTGGAAAAATACGCCGAGCTTTCCTACGGTGCTAAACTGATACCGACTAATCTGACACCCTCTTTGTTAAATAACCCGGCGGACAGAACATACTTAGGTTTCGTAACCACCAAAAATCCAAAGAAGGCACTGACCGAAATTTCGGTGTTTACCGGCGAGCCCAAGAGCTGCATTTTACCGCAAAATGTTTCTGTCGGCAGTAATTATTACTGTGCCTGTGATGTGTTTACGCAGGGGGATATGAATTACTACGGTAAGGGCGGAAACGGCAGACAGCGTTGGATACGCCCAAGCCATACATATTTTTCTACCACGCCGAACGAGTTAAACAGTTTCCAGTGGCCTCAAAATACGGCTGTTATGCCGAAAGCATTGTACGGTTGCGGTCCGCACGCAGGTGTGGAGCCGATAAAGATTTCCGAGTTGCTTTACAGCACATCTTCAAAGAGTGCGCCTGTTCATCTCAGCAACAATAAACAAGCCAATTCCCATTTGTATCGGCTTTCTGCGGATAATGCTCCCGTGAAGCTTGACAATGTTCAGGAAATCGGAAAGTGCTGGAAATCCGTTCATTCGATCGACCGTTATTATTACGATGAATACAATGCCTCGGGTAATTTGCTGAGCAGTTATGATATTGGACTCGGCGTTGATAACCCGACAAACGATACCAGCGGTACATGCCATCTTTATATGTATTACAAAAACGGTGAAAATGTTCGCCGTCGTGGAAATTATATTTCCAACATTAAGCTTTCCGGCAGTACTGCAAAAGACAATTCCTATAATACTGCGGTATTCAATGCTTTGGCGGGAACAGAGGATGTTGTCAATATAGATAACCCGATAACACTGACCGGTAAAACCTTTACCGGCTTCAGCAGCGGTATAACCGCATATTACAAAACACTGCTTAGTGATACGAAAGAATATGATGATGGCTGCTATTTCGTATCGGTATCGTATAGCGATACGCTGAAGGATACGGTGGGGTCGGCACGGGTTGTTCAACAAAACTCGGGAGATAATGTCCTCGAAAACAGCTTATATCTCCCGCTCTACAACTCCAAGACAAAACTGTCGTATAACCAAACAAGCTTGGCTGTTTTTGACGGTGAAGCAGGAAAAACAGACGATAATGGTGCGGCATTATACAAAGCGTATGCAATGTATACAACCTCCAGCGGTTACACCGCAAACCGTGCGGATGTGCGTTTTGTCAATATCGCTCCCAATACGGAACGGTCGGATACACTTTCAAATGCCGGTTCGGGTGTGGCGGAATACTATGTAGGATATGGCGACACAACAGAACCGTTCATCTTCTCGAATTACGGAACAGGAGAAGCGGCATGTATCTGCCTTCAATCCTATTCACTTGATAACAATGGACAAAACACTGATAAGTATATCGAGGATATAGCCATAGTGGAAGCCGAATCCTATGACGGAAATATGGAATTGGCAGCCGCCAAGCTCGGAGCAATGGGATATCCGTATGCGGTAGATTTCGATATATCGGAAAATGCCGTTGCAAACGGCTCGAATGCTGTGTCGGCACTTGGCATCCGGCGTACAAATGATCCCGGTTTCGCCATAAAGGATATAAGAATTTCTTCCGATAATCTCGGGCGGACCTTTGATGCAAGCGGTATCCGTTATCAGCGCGTTAATGATAAACCCGTAAAGCTTTCGGGCGGAGACAAAGACGGTGTGTATCTATATGTCACCTACGGCTCATCGTCAGATACCATGCTTTGGAGCGAAATTGTAGAAAATAATATTTCGCTCGATAATGTGGATTGGTTCAATCTTGACTATGAGGAAGCGAATCAGGATCCGAGTTTTGACGAAATAAAAGTCAAATATTTTTCCGAACATCCCGGACTCAGCAGCAGCGTAAACACATACATTGCGGGAATGGATACAAAGAAACTTTCCGATTACGAATTACCGAGCGACTGGGAAGAAAAGTATGCCTTGACAAATATCGGCTTTGTCCCCCAAAGCAACAGTCCCGAACAGACAGTAAGGCAAATGAGGAATGAAAATGTTAAGGATATATATTGGGCAGGCTGCTCGGCATATAAGGAAGATAAATTAACAGTTCCCGTAACGAA
>JAZLJS010000045.1:0-18503 GCA_045617945.1 Lachnospiraceae bacterium | reverse complement strand
TGAGAGGAAAGAAAACTCTTGATCTTGGATGTGGCTTTGGTGAACGTTGTAACTGAGTGAGTAAGTGAGTGAGTTTTCAAATAGGTGGTATGGAAAGCCGCTTCCTTTCTGTATTTGTTGAGTGAGCTTTTTGCTCCTAAGCGAAAGGTCGCTGGTTCGACTCCAGTCAGGGACGTTACTTTAGTACTTTCTTTAGGCACAAAAATGCCGCGATGGATAGGAATACTTCGGCAAACAGCTGTGAGTAAGCCAGGCCGTACATCGGAAACAGACGGTTGAGTACGATAATTGCCGGTATTTCCAGTACGATTTTACGGAGAATGGCAAACAGGAGTGTGACTTTGCCGTTTCCGCATGCCTGATATACGGCTACGCCGAGAAAGTCAAACGCCAGGAAAGGTTGTGCCAGGCACATTCCTTTTACGAATGCAGTTCCGTATTCTACCGTAAGCGGATCGTCGATAAAAAGATTGGTGATAGGATGCGCTCCGAAGAAATAACCTGCTGTGGCAAATAACATAAATCCTAAACCGACAGCAAATGTAACATTGATGGCCTGACGCATTCTCTTTTTATTGCCGGAAGAAAAATTATAGCCGATTAACGGCATGACGCCTTGACCGATTCCCATGGAAATATACATGGGAATCATTGTTATTTTATGGGAAATACCCATGGCAGCAACTGCCTCGGAACCGAAAGAAGACACGGCATTGTTAAGAACAGTCATGCCGGTTACGTTAAGAAGATTCTGAATGGAAGCGGGAACGCCGACACCGAAAACTTCCTTGAAAATGTATTTGCTGGGACGAAAATATTTAGGGGATACGGTAACAAAAGTTTGATTTCGCTTTATTATCAGGAAAAACGCAAAATAGATGCAGGCCACACAGTTTGAAATAAATGTGGCCAAACCGGCACCTGCCGCACCCATATTCAGTCCGGAAGGAAGAATAAACAAAGGATCCAGAAAGATATTCAGGATACATCCGCTCATTGTGCCTATAGTTGCATGCATAACGCTGCCTTCCGCACGAACGAAATTGCCGACGGCAACATTTAAAATTGCCGGAGCGGCACCGCATAAAACGGTCCATTTCAGATATTCTTTTGTTTGAGAAATGTTTGTGGCATCGCATCCTAATAGCTTCAAAAGTGGATTCATAAACAGAAGTACCGCGATACTGAACAATACACCGCAGATTAGTGAACAATAGAATCCGAAAGCGGAACTTTTGCGAACTGTATCATAATCTTTGCTGCCGAGAGAACGGCTCATTATACTGGCGGTTCCGACACCGAACAGATTGGTAACGGCGTTGAATGCGAGTATTACAGGTGCCGCAAGTGTTACCCCTGCATTTTCGATCGGATTGTTCAAAAGGCCTACGAAATATGTATCTGCCAGATTATACAGAATCATTACCAGACATCCGACAACCGTTGGAACCGACAGTTTAACCACTGCTCTGGGAATTGGCATGTTCTCGAACAATTCTACTTTTGCTATTTCTTTATCGTTTTGCATATGACTTTCCTTACTAACAAAATAATGTACTCTTGATTTCATGAATGAAATGGATTCTTATAAAAGAATGTAAAAAACATCCAAGCGGATATGCATTGTGTATTCCGTATGTTAGATGCGTTATGTATAACTTTATCACAAGGTGTCGACATTGTAAAATCGGAGCTTTGCGGTTATAATAAAATGTTGATAAGTATGTCCGCACGGCGGAATATGCGTTATTTGATAGTAAAAGTCAGATATTTTTACGGAATTGTAATTTGTATCGATAATTCGAAAGAGTTGCGTATTGTTGAGGAATAGATGACGAGAAGATTTCAGATTCGTCAATTGCATAAGGTGTTTTCGAGGCTTGTTTTGTTAAGCGTTCTGTTCGGAATGCTTGTGTCCGTGCCTGTTTATGCGGTAGATACGGTTCCGACGGAAGAGTTTTTGTTTCAGGCGGAACAGCGTAAGTTATTACCGATACAAACAAACGCGATTGTAAACTGGCCGCAGGGACCGGTAAATATGGCGGAATCCGCAATGTTGATTGAAGCGGGAACAGGAGTGGTACTGTATTCCAAAAATGCAGATGAAGAGTTGTTTCCTGCAAGTATCACGAAAATGATGACGGGTTTGTTGGTTGCGGAACACTGCGCGATGGATGAAACCGTAACGTTCTCATATGAAGCAATTCATAATACGGACTGGTATTCCAGCCGACTGGGTGTGGATGTCGGAGAAGAGCTTACTGTTGAGGAATGTTTGTACGGACTACTGCTCGGATCGGCAAACGAGGTTGCTTACGGTTTGGCGGAACATGTCGGCGGCACATTGGATAATTTTGTAACAATGATGAACGAGAAGGCTTTAGAGCTTGGCTGTACGCATACGCATTTTGCGAATGCGAGCGGGTTACCCGATCCTGCGCATTATGTCAGTGCGCATGATATGGCACTGATTGGAAAAGCCTGTTTTGAAAATGATGTGATTGCACTTATATGCGGAAGCGGAAATTATACAATCAAGCCGACCAATTTGTCCGGAAAAGAACGTGAAATCAGTAACCACCACAAAATGCTTACCGGCAAAAAGTACGCATATGACGGAATTATCGGCGGCAAGACCGGATTTACGTCCGATGCAAGACAAACGCTTGTAACCTGTGCGCAACGTGACGGAATGCGACTGATCTGTGTCGTTATGAAGGATGAATCACCGAATCAGTGGACGGATACGGCGGCGCTGTTTGATTATGGATTTAACTGTTTTAAACTTGTAAATATCGCAGACAATGAGGATCGATATAACATAAACAGTGCGACTTTTTTCAAGACGAATCTGGATATTATGGGTTCGTCACGACAGATATTGTCGTTGAACAAATCCGGATATGTAATCCTTCCGAAAACAGCGGAATTTAAAGATGCGGAAGTATCCTTTGACTATACGAATGCCAAAGAGAGTTCCATAGCCCGCCTTGTATACAATTACGGCGGAAATTATGTGGGTGGAACGACTCTTGAATATGCCGATGCCGGCAAGTCTTTGTTTGAATTTTCCAGCATTACCGAGGGTAACGGAACCGATGAGGTAGAGACATATGTACCTGAGAAGAAAAAGGTATTTGTCAGTATCAAATCGCTTCTTATTAAGGTTTTGCTGATTCTGTCCATATTAATCATCCTGTTCTTTGTATGGAATCTTGTGGTGCGCTATATGCATTCTTTGAAGCGTTCCAAGTTAAAGCAGCGCAAGAGATACAGAAACCGAAGCGAGAACAGAAGATATAACTATAAGAAACGAAGCGAGAATCGAAGACATCGCGAACAAACGACGGAGCAGGTACGAAAAGGATATACGGTTCCTTTGTATCAGCAGCTCTATGGCAAGAAAGAAAAGTATGAGCGGGATACGCGGTATTCCCGTGATGAATTTGAAGAAGAGTACTATGATGAAGAAGATGCATACTACGATGAAGATGCATACTATGACGATGATGAGTGATTGAAAGGACATTGTATGAAATATTTGATCTTGGGTGCCGGACCGGCCGGACTTACGGTTGCAAATCGATTGTTGCAAAATGGTGAGACGGATTTTCTCGTTTTGGAAAAGGAAGCGGAAGCCGGTGGATTATGTCGAAGCCTTCCCGTTGACGGAAGTGAATTGGATATCGGCGGCGGACACTTTTTGGACGTGAGAAGACCTGCGGTTCTTGACTTTCTCTTCGGCTTCATGCCGAAGGAGGAATGGGATGCATATGATCGGGATTCACAGATTGCCATTAACGGATATATGATTAACAGCCCGATTGAAGCAAATATATGGCAGATGCCGATTAAGGATCAGGTGCGTTATCTGATGGCAATTGCCAAAGCGGGCTGCGTGCGCGGTGACAAGATGCCGCAGAAGTTTACGGAGTGGATTCGCTGGAAGCTGGGTGACCAGATTGCCGACGACTATATGTTTCCGTATAATCGCAAGATGTTCGGAGAGGATCTGGACAGTTTGGGAACGTATTGGTTGCAGAAACTGCCGGATGTTTCGTTTGAGGAAACGCTTACAAGTTGTCTGGAGAAGAAGGCTTACGGCAAACAGCCCGGACATGCGCAGTTTTATTATCCGAAGAAGTACGGATACGGTGAACTGTGGAGAAGAATGGCTGCAAATCTCGGAGACAGGATTCGTTATAATACAGCGGTAGAATCCATTGATTATGAGAAGCATCTTGTAAACGGAACATATGAAGCACAGCAGATTATTGTTACGATTCCGTGGGTGGATTGTGAGCATATTCATATGCCCGATTCCATAAAAGACAAAATAAATCATTTACGTTTCAGCTCGGTTGTTATAGAATATCAAGCATCTGCAATGGATACAACGGCACATTGGATATATTATCCGGATGAAGAGTTGTCGTATCATCGCATTCTGGTTCGACATAACTTCTGTCCGAATTCCAAAGGATACTGGACGGAGACGAATCTTACAAGATTTGATGCATCCGGTAAGAATCCGGCAAACTACTTTGTTAATAAATATGCGTATCCGCTTAATACCATCGGTAAGCAGGAAGATATGCAGGAAGTACTTGCTTGGGCGAAGGATTGCGGTGTAATCGGACTGGGTCGTTGGGGCGAATGGCAGCATTACAATTCGGATGTGGTTGTTGAATTGGGAATGGCTCTTGCGGATCGCATTTCGTAATGGTTTTTGTTGAGGTTGATAGATGAATAAAATAAAGGATTACTTTCAGGAAGAACTGAATAAGTACCGGTTTTTCTCACTTCTTATATTTATCGGTATTATCACTTTGCTGGCGTGGCAGAGTGATGATGCCTATCATGCCTACGTCATGGCCAAAAACCTCGTAGAAGGAAACGGATTTGTATATAACATCGGACAGCGTGCGACTGCATCGTCCTGTCCTTTGTTTACGCTTGTCATTGCGGCTGCATATTTTGTATTTCGCAATATGTTTTTTGCGTCCCTGGCGGTGTGTATTGTTTTTTCATCGGCTGCGTATTCCATGGTAGTGCATCATTTTTGTGAAACGCGCAGACAGGTAATAGTTACATTTCTGATTGCTGCGGGATGTACTTCCTTTATCAGCTACACAACGGCCGGACTGGAGAACTGTCAGTTATTCTTTTTGATTGTTTTGTTTCTGCGGTTGTTCTTCCACAAAGAAGAATATACAAGACGTGACCTTCTGTATATGGCACTTTTGGTATCATTTATTGCCATGACACGTATGGATGCGGTCTTGTTCGTTGCGCCGATGGCTGTATATGCATATTTGTTCCGTCGGAAACAGTTTTCATTTATGAAAGCATTTTTGCAGGGCGTATTGGGACTCTTACCGTTTATCCTGTGGGAAGTGTTTGCGTTGTTTTATTATGGTTTTCCGTTTCCGAATACGGCGTATGCGAAGCTTGGCACCGATTTGGCACGAAGTGAATACCTGTTCCGCGGTTTACAGTATTATCTGAACGCTCTTTTGTGCGATCCGCTTGTGTTGCTGTTACCTCTTCTGGCAATAATCGGAATGTTTATGATTCGAAAGAGTCGTTACGTATTGTGTATGTCGGGTGTCATTTTGTACGGGCTGTATGTTTTGTATATCGGCGGTGACTTTATGATGGGGCGTCATTTCACGGTAATGTTTCTGATGTCAATCATTTGCTCATTGGAAATGCAGAACAACGAATTCTCCACGACGCATCGCGGATTCCGATTTGAGAAGATATTGATGATTGTGTCGTTTCTGGCATGTACTTACACGGTAACGATGCACCCCGTTACTTCGCAATTCCAGTATGGCGGATCCTTCTATTCGCCTGTGGCAGATGAAAGAGCCGGATATTTTAAATACACGAGCCTTTTTAATAACGTGGTTTCTTTGGCGACAACAGGAGATATGTGCCTTCGTGATGCGTGGAACGAAATGGGTGTGGATTACCTTCGCGACAATCATTTGCCCGGTGGTGTTCTCTCTCTGGCGCCCGGAATAACGGTATATTACAACAACGACATTTATCTGACGGATCTGTATGCATTAATGGATCCGTTTATGGCTCATCTTCCGGCTGTGAAGGAAGACAACTGGCGAATCGGTCATATGTGGAGAGAAGCGCCGAAAGGATATGACGAAACATTGGCGTGCGGTTCCAATCTTATTGAGAATAAGGATCTTCATGAATATTATGAAGTAATCGAACTGATTACAAAGGGGAAACTGTTTGATGGCGAGAGAATTCGTGCCATTATGGATATCAACCTTGGCAAGTACGATAAACTTATAGATAATTATCGCAATACGCTTGATGCAAATTGCAGAAGTGCAGAATAAAGATTTACGCATTTATGTCAGAGAAGATATCAGATATTAACAAATTAGAATGAACAGGTGAAGATATGCAGGGTAGAATCTTCTGTTTTATGGGAAAAAGTGCCACCGGAAAGGACACGATATTCAACAGGTTAAAGGATGAACTGTCCTTTGAAAGCATTGTGCCTTATACGACGCGTCCGATTCGTGACAGTGAGGAAGAGGGGCGTGAATATCATTTTGTTACGGAAGAAGAGTATCAGGCCCTTAATAATGCCGGCAGAATTATCGAACAGCGTTGCTATGAAACAATGCACGGACCGTGGCGATATTTTACTGTAGATGACAGTAGTATTGACTTTACGAAAAGTAATTATGCATTGATCGGAACATTGGATGTGTATAATTCTCTGGTGAAATATTACGGTAAAGAACGGGTTGTTCCGATATATATAGAAGTAGAGGATGGGCAGCGTCTGATGCGTGCCCTGTTGCGGGAGATGCTTCCCGAAAATCAGAAATACCGGGAACTTTGCCGGAGATTCATTGCCGACTCGGATGACTTTTCCGAAGGGAATATTCAGAAGGCAGGAATTACACGTCGCTTTGAGAATATAGATCTGGACAGGTGCATTGACGAAGTTCGGACCTATATCAGAGAGGAGATGAATTCGAATGGACTTCAAGATCAATCAGACAACACAGGTAACACAGACAAATGAAGTATCTGCGCCCGTACAGCAGACGGATGATGCGTTTCGATTCTCTCTGATGAGCGCCATTGATGAGGAAGGTCTTCAGGCGAGACTGCAGACGCTGATGGAAGATATTACGATGCAGGGCAACAAGATTTCTAAGCATATGGATGTGAAGGATATGAAGAAATACCGTGCGCTGGTAAAGGATTTTCTGAATGAAATCGTAAACCGGTCGCATAAATTTTCGAGAGAGAATTTCCTGGATCGACGCGGACGCCACAGGGTGTACGGAATCGTGAGACTGGTGGATCAGAATCTGGACGATTTGGCGCAGGAGCTGATGAAGGAAGAGAAGGATCATCTGTCCATTTTAAATAAAGTGGGAGAGATTCGGGGATTGTTACTGGATATTTTGACGTAATTAATGATACTAACGAAAGGAACAGAAATGGCCGGTTTTAGAGATATTGTCGGGCAAAGTCATATAAAGGAGCACTTCAAAAGCGCTCTGGCGTCCGGAAAAGTGAATCATGCATATTTGTTGGAAGGAGAGCTCGGAAGCGGTAAAGAGTTTATTGCCAAGGTGTTTGCCAAAGCGCTTATGTGTGAGTCGCGGGACGAAGACGGTGAGGCATGTGATGAATGTCACAGCTGTAAACAGGCGGCAACCAATAATCATCCGGATATTCGGTTTGTGCGACATGAGAAACCGAATACGATATCGGTAGATGATATTCGGCAGCAGGTTGTCAATGATGTCGGCGATCGCCCGTATTCATCCAAATATAAGATTTATATCATTGAGGAAGCGGAGAAAATGACACCGCAGGCGCAGAATGCTCTTCTGAAAACACTTGAGGAGCCGCCCGAATATGCGGTAATCATTTTGCTTGTTACGAATGCATCGCTTCTTTTGGATACGATTCTTTCCCGTTGTACGAGGTTGACGCTTCGAGCGGTAGAGGACAAAGTACTGAAAGAGTACCTGATGAAGAATCTGCGGGTTCCGGATTATCGCGCGGACGTGTGTGTTGCTTTTTCCCGCGGTAATTTCGGCAAGGCCAAGCAGCTGGCGGAGAATGAGGATTTTGACAATATCAGTCGTGAAATTGTGGGAATGCTTACGCATATTCATTCAATGGATACGTCGGATGTGCTGCAGACCATCAAAACGCTTTCCGATTACAAGATGAATATCAACGATGTATTGGACATTATGATGGCGTGGTACAGGGATGTATTGATGTATAAGGCTACGATGGACATGGATTGCCTTGTTTTCAAGGAGAAGAAACAAGATGTATTTCGTATGGCTTCGGAGAGCGCATACGATGGCATCGAGGAAATTATTGATCATATAGATAAGACAAAGAACCGTCTGAAAGCAAACGTTAACTTCGATATTGCGATGGAACTGTTGCTTATGACGATAAAGGAGAATTAGAAATGATAAAAGTTATTGGAGTGAGATTTCGTACTGCGGGAAAGATTTATTTCTTTGATCCTTTGCAGAACGAATTTAAGCGAGGGGAACATGTTATTGTTGAAACTGCCCGCGGCGTGGAATATGGTACGGTTGTCATGCCCCCTACTCTTGTAGAGGAAGAGAAAGTCATTCAGCCGTTAAAGAGTGTTATTCGCAAAGCTACGCCGGAAGATGATGAGCGCGAAACACGCAATCGTCAAAAAGAGAAGGAAGCATATAAGATTTGTCTTGAGAAAATCATGAAGCATGAGTTGGCGATGAAGCTTATTAATGCGGAATATACGTTTGATAATAACAAGCTGTTGTTCTACTTTACGGCAGACGGCAGAATCGATTTCCGTGAGCTGGTTAAAGACTTGGCAGCGGTATTCCGTACCAGAATCGAGCTTCGTCAGGTCGGCGTACGTGATGAGACCAAGATTCTCGGCGGAATGGGCGTGTGCGGACGTCCGCTTTGTTGTCACATTTATTTGTCTGACTTTGCGCCCGTATCGATTAAGATGGCGAAGGAGCAGAGCCTGTCGCTTAATCCTACCAAGATTTCGGGTATTTGCGGAAGACTGATGTGTTGTTTAAAGAATGAGGCGGAAACATACGAATATCTGAACAGACAGATGCCGGCGCTCGGGGACATTGTTGTAGCCGAGGACGGAACAAAGGGTGAAGTAAAGGAATTAAACGTCCTCAAACAGACCGTTAAGATTCTGGTGGATGTGGATGATGAGAAAGAAATTCACGAATACGAAGTAAGCAAACTGAAATTCAAGAATCGTCATAAGAAAGATAAGGATAAAGGTTTCAAGGACAAGAAGCATCGCGAGAAGGGACACGACGGCGCGGAGGCAGTATCCGAAGAGGAAAGAGAACTGCAGGCACTGGAAAATTTGGAGAGACAGGATGGAAAGTCAAAGCTTGACGATTGATTTAAAGGACGGAGAGCGAATTGATGATTTGCAGCGCAGCGGTTTGCGAATTATTCAGGATCCCAAGCGATTTTGCTTTGGAATAGACGCCGTACTTTTGTCCGGATTCGTTAAGAGTACCGAAAGCGGCAACATTCTGGATTTGTGTACGGGAACCGGGATCATTCCGCTTCTTTTGTCAGCCAAAACAAATGCCGATAAGCTTTTTGGGATAGAGATTCAAAAGGACAGTGCCGAAATGGCCGATCGAAGTGTTCGAATGAATCATTTATCGGAAAAAGTTGAGATTGTTTGCGGTGATATCAAAGATATCCGGCAGTTGTATGCCGCCGGAAGTATGGATGCCGTAACATGTAATCCGCCGTATATGCTTGCATCGCACGGATTAACCAATCCCGACAGCACGAAGGCCATAGCCAGACACGAGATATTGTGTGACTTTACGGATGTGGCAGCAGCTGCAAAATGGGTGTTGAAGCCCGGCGGAAGTTTGTATCTGGTGCACAGACCGTTTCGTCTGGTAGAGCTGTTCCGGATACTGACGGAACATAAGTTGGAACCGAAACGGATGAAAATGATACATCCGTTTATTGATGAAGAACCAAACATGGTATTAATCGAAGCCGTTTACGGAGGCAAATCGCGCCTGACGGTGGAGAAACCCCTTGTTGTATATAAGGAGAAGGGGAAATATACCGACGAGATTTATGATATTTACGGGTATTAGAAATGAATGAATTACATCGGGAGGGAACACTTTACTTATGTGCGACTCCCATTGGAAATTTGAATGATATAACGCAGAGAGTTCTGGATACGCTTCGCAGTGTGGATGTTATCGCTGCGGAGGATACCCGAAACAGTATAAAACTTCTGAATCATTTTCAGATTTCTGTGCCGCTTACGAGTTATCATGAGTATAACAAGTATGACAAGGCGAACGAGATTATTGAAATGATGCAGCAGGGTAAGAATGTTGCGCTTATTACGGATGCGGGTACACCTGCCATATCGGATCCAGGAGAGGTCCTTGTTCGAATGTGCAGGCAGGCCGGGCTTTGTGTTACTTCTTTGCCGGGAGCCTGTGCCTGCATTACAGCCTTAACCTTATCGGGATTATCATCCAGAAGGTTTTGCTTTGAAGGATTTCTTCCTTCGGACAAGAAGGAGCGGAGTCAGATTCTGTCGGAGCTTTCGCATGAATATCGAACGACGATTATTTATGAAGCGCCGCACCATCTGAAGAATACCGTGTCGGAGTTATATGAAAGCCTGGGCAATCGGGAAGTTGCGTTTTGCCGAGAACTGACGAAGAAGTTCGAAACCGTAATGAATATGACTTTGGCGGAAGCCGTTTCCTATTATGAAGATAATGAGCCGAAAGGGGAGTATGTTCTGGTTATTTCGGGTGTGGACCGCGCAGCCGAGCGGCAGCAGGAGATCGAAGACTTCTTAAGTTTGTCGATTGAAGAACATATGGCGTTTTACGAAAGTCAGGGAATCGATCGTAAAGAATGTATGAGATTGGTGGCAAAGGACCGGGGAGTGTCCAAGCGCGATATTTATCAGGCGCTGCTGTGAATTCCCTAATATAGATAAATATGGTATAATAAATCGTTATTGTGACAAAGGAGAAAAGTCATGGAAAGTAAAGGGAAATATTATATTACAACAGCAATTGCGTATACTTCGGGTAAACCGCATATTGGCAATACCTACGAAGCAGTTCTTGCGGATTCGATTGCAAGATTTAAGAGAATGGAAGGCTATGATGTATTCTTCCAGACAGGAACAGATGAGCACGGCCAGAAGATTGAGTTGAAGGCCGAGGCAGCGGGCGTTACACCGAAGGAATATGTTGATGAGGTTTCCGGTGTTGTTCGCGGTTTGTGGGATTTGATGGGTACATCTTACGACAAGTTCATTCGTACAACTGATGCGGATCACGAAGCGCAGATTAAGAAGATTTTCAAGAAAATGTATGATAAAGGTGACATCTACAAGGGTGCGTACGAAGGAATGTATTGTACGGACTGTGAAGCTTTCTGGACGGAAAGTCAGCTTGTGGACGGTATGTGCCCCGATTGCGGAAGAGCCGTTCATCCGGCAAAGGAAGAGGCTTATTTCTTCAAGATGAGTAAATATGCAGACAGACTGATTGAGCATATTAATACGCATCCCGAGTTTATTCAGCCCGTTTCCCGTAAGAATGAGATGATGAATAATTTTCTTCTTCCGGGTCTGCAGGATCTGTGTGTATCCCGCACCAGTTTTACATGGGGTATTCCGGTGGAATTTGATGATAAACATGTTGTATATGTATGGCTCGATGCGCTTTCGAACTATATTACGGGTATTGGATATGATGCAGACGGTAATTCGACAGAGCAGTTCGGTAAATTGTGGCCGGCTGATTTGCATCTGATTGGTAAGGATATTGTACGTTTTCATACGATTTACTGGCCAATCTTTTTGATGTCTCTGGATGTTCCTCTTCCTAAGCATGTATTTGGACATCCTTGGTTATTGCAGGGCGGCGAGAAGATGAGCAAGTCCCGCGGAAACGTTATTTATGCGGATGATCTTGTGAAGTTGTTCGGAGTGGATGCCGTTCGTTATTATGTGCTTCACGAAATGCCGTACGAGAACGACGGAACGATTACATGGGAGCTTGTTACGGAACGTTATAATTCCGACTTGGCAAATATTCTCGGTAATCTCGTTAGCCGTACGATATCCATGAGCAATAAATACTTTGACGGCGTGGTTACATCAACGGGTGCAACGGAAGCGGTCGATGAGGATTTGAAGGCTGTTGTTGTCGGAACAAGAGATAAAGTTGCGGCAAAGATGGAGTCCATGCATATCGCAGATGCTCTTACGGAAGTATTCAATCTGTTCAGAAGATGTAACAAATACATTGACGAGACAGAGCCCTGGGTACTTGCCAAGGACGAAGCGAAGAAAGATCGTTTGGCGGAAGTTCTGTACAACCTTACCGAATCTATTTGTATCGGTGCAAACCTTCTGATTCCGTTTATGCCCACAACTGCTCAGAGCATTTTGATGCAGCTTATGGGAACAGAGAGAGATTACGATCTTCTTGATACGTATGGTCTCTATGAATCCGGAACAAAGGTTACGGACAAGCCGCAGATGCTCTTTGCACGTTTGAACAAAGACGATATTATGGCAGAAGTTGCCAAGATTCAGGCTGAGCAGAAGGCACAGTACGAGAAGGAAAACGGAATTACGGCCGAAGAAGCGGAAGATGATTCCATTGTCGTAACAATGAAAGAAGAAATTGCATATGATGATTTTGCCAAAATGCAGTTTGTAGTCGGTGAAATCATTGAATGTAAGGAAGTTCCCAAGTCTAAAAAGCTTTTGTGCTCACAGGTAAAGGTTGGCAAGGAAGTGAAACAGATCGTTTCCGGTATTAAGGCATATTACAAACCGGAAGAGATGGTTGGTAAGAAAGTCATGGTCCTTTTAAATCTGAAACCTGCTACATTGGCCGGAGTTGTATCGGAAGGAATGCTTTTGTGTGCAGAAGATGCAGATGGTAATCTTGCATTGATGACACCTGAGAAATATATGCCCGCAGGAGCGGAAATTTGTTAATTAATGTCGCAAATGTTTCGTCCGCCGCTTATTGCGGCGGGCGATCATCATGATTGCGAACGGAGGTTTATTTTATTATGAAAAAGTTTACTTGTTTACTGATGACACTTATTATGACTGTTTCCATGACGGTATCTGCATTTGCTACCCAGACGATTGTGTTTGATGAGTCGGGGAACGGAACTGTAACCGATCAGACAGCAACGGAAGCCGCATCCGAAACTATCGAGACACCTGCAGCACCTGCAGAAACGGTTAAATCCGGTTATCTGGCACTCGGAAGTGATCTGACACAGGAACAGCTCGCTACCGTATTGGGACTGATGGGAATTACCACAGCGGATCTTGCCAATTTCAACATTGTATATGTTACGAATGCGGATGAGCATTTTTCTCTTGATAAATACGTTGATCCTTCCATTATCGGAACACGTTCTTTATCATCGGTATTGGTTCGTCCGGCAGAAGCAGGTCACGGGGTTGTAGTTTCAACACATAACATTAATTTCTGTACAACGAATATGTACCGTAATGCTTTGATTACGGCAGGTGTTGAAAATGCGGACATTACTGTTGCAGCTCCGACACAGATTTCCGGAACAGCAGCATTAATCGGTGCCCTGAAGGCATACGAGCAGATGTCGGGTCAGCCGGTTTCCGATAAGGCTTTGGATACGGCCATGAACGAACTTGTTACAACCGGAGCTCTTTCCGAAGCGGTTGGTGATGATGCAGAAGCCGAGGAATTGATTTCTTACATCAAAGCGGTTATTGCTGCCAATGATTTGAATACTGCAGAAGAAATCGAAGCAGCTGTTCGTAAGGGAATGGTTGATTTGAATGTAACTCTTACAGAGGATGAGATTAAGCAGATTGTTGATTTGATGGTTAAGATCAAGTCCATGGGTATTGACTTTTCCGTTCTTGCAGAACAGGCAGATGATATTTATGCGAAGTACAAGGATCAGATTAATGCCGGCACATTCAATATTGATGATGTAGATTTGAAGGATCTCGGAATCGGTAAGATTGTCAGCAACGCCGTTGGTAATTTCTTTAAGGGAATCGGTGACGGAGTGAAGGATTTCTTCGGCAAGTTGTTTACAAAGAAGAAGTAATTTATGGATAAACAATCAAGAATTCATTTTGAAGTCAGACCGCTGTTGGTATCCGAATGGGAAGATGCGATGCAGCTTGTATGGGATACATTTCTGGTGTATGAAGCACCGGAATATGCGCGGGAAGGAATTGAAAAGTTTCATGACTTTATCAGAAATCCGGACCTGAAGCGGTTGTTTGTTCGCGGAGAGTACCCGAGTTATGGGGCGTTTTGCGAAGGAATACTAATCGGAGTATTGGCGCTTCGGGGATACGGACATGTATCGTTGTTGTTTGTGGAACCGAAATATCATCATCAGGGAGTTGCTACCGCATTGCTTCGTCAGGGATTCAGCGATGCGTGGCGCAAGCAGGGAATTACCAGAATGACGGTTCATGCAGCGCCTTATGCGGTTCCGTTTTATCATAAACTGGGATTTCGCAATGTGAAGTCCGAAGTTACGGAAGACGGTATTCGTTATACACCGATGATGGTTGACTTGGATTGATGGCTGATTTGAATTGATTGTTGACCTGGATTGATTGTTCAATTTGAATTTGGATGATTTATCATTCTTTGAATGAAAAGGCTCTGTTGCTTTTTGCATACTGTTATTCTATAATTTAAACTGTATGTAACTCTGTATTTTTATAAAGGTTTTTATTATGCGTGGTTTTTTTAATTTTGATGGTCCGCTTTTTACGTTTATGTCAAAGGTTGCGGATCTGTTTTGGCTGAATCTTCTGTTTATCGTTTGTTCGCTTCCGATTGTAACAATCGGAGCATCTGCTACGGCAATGTATTATGTTACATTGAAGATGGTTCGGAACGAGGAAGGTTATATTACCAAGGACTTCTTTAAGTCGTTTAAGCTTAACTTTAAACAGGCAACGGCTATATGGTTGATTGCTCTTGCAATTATTTTTGTTCTATATATTGATTATAAGATTATGGTTGCTACCACAGATGCGGGAATGATGGCTAATCCTACGGTTCGAACCATCATTTTGGTTGCTATGTTGGTGTTGGCAATATTTTTTGCATTTACGCTTCGTTATGTATTTCCTATTTTGTCGCGTTTTGACAATACAGTGAAGAACACGATTCGTAATTCTTTCTTTATCAGTATCAGACATATTCCTTATACTTTGTTGATGTTTGTGATGGATATACTTCCTCTGGTTTTGTTGTATTTCTTCCCACGAACATTGATTATGATCCTTATCATATTTTCATTGGTTGCATATGGATCGTCATTCTTTTTTGTAAAAATATTTGAGAAATATATGCCGAAGCCAGAAGAAGAGGTGGCAGAAGGTGCATTGACAGATGATATGTCGGAAGAAGTATCTGAAGAAGGTACTTTGACGGAGGGTCTTTTGACGGAAGGAGTTTCGGAAGAAGTTGTTGTCGAAGATATTTTGACAGAAGCGGTATCGGATGAGAATGCACTGACAGATGAAGCGGCAAATGATGTAACAGATAGTGAAAATGTATAAAATGCTGTTGAACAGACGGCAAATGCGGTAGAGTCGGAGACGGAAAACAGTTGGGGTTACTGTTTAGGGAGGATTTCTATGAGCAAGCAAAATAAGGATAAATCAGGCAATAATCTGCTGCAATGGGTTATTCCCGTTGTTATTTTGATTATTTTCCTGATGTTTACGCTTGTTAATTATAATACAACAATGAAAGAGAATGCTAAGTCGCGTGCAATTGAGAGGGTTAGTAAGCAGGCGAATTCGCTTAGCAGCTTTTATGATGGTGTTATTTCCAGTGCTCAGAATATTGTAACGATCTTATCAAATGCATGCAGTAATAAGGAAGATGTTTTTGATGAGGATAATATTCATGTGCTTCATAGCGCTGTTGAGTCCAGCCGTTTGAAGAAGGGTTACATTGTGAAGCCGGATGGTTCGGCAATAGACAGTGATGGCAATGCGTATGCGATAATTGATTCTTCGGAAGAATTTCAGACTCTTTTGCAGGGAGTTCAGGCAACGCTTAATAAATTGGATGAAGACGGTTCGTATGTAAGTATGTTTTCTGCTCCCATTCGTGTTGAGGGAAAATTGCTTGGACATGTGATTTTGGTTTATGAGCCGTGTGATCTTGTAACCAAGGCAGAGGGATCCAGTTATACGTTTTCATTGGTTTCCTCAGATGGTTTTGTCGCAGAAGTTGCGGGCGATGACAATCCGTTCTTTGGTGTCGGAGATAACGTTTTCACCGCGTTGGAAACGGCAACCATTTCCGAAGGAACTCTGTCAACCATGCGTCAGAATATTACCAATGGAAAAGCAGGATATATCTTCGCTAAGTCTGCAAATTCCAAGGAACGCTATTTCGTATATCAGCCGCTTTCGGATTATGCGGCATGTATAATTGTCGGAGCCAAAGCAACTCAGATTGACAGAACGATTTTGGAAGAGAATGCAGCAACCAAGTCTCTTACGAGTCGAATCATGTTTTCCATTATTGCTTTTGTTGTGATTCTTGTATTTGTTGCTTTGATGAACCGATTGAACTTTGTCAAAGAGAGTAAGGAATTACAGAACAAAGCGGAAACGGATCTTCTTACCGAACTTTTGAATAAGATTTCAACTGAGAAGAAGATCAAAGAGTACTTACAGGGCGAAGGTAAAGACAAGCTTTGTATGATGTGTGTTCTGGATGTAGATAACTTTAAGAAGATAAATGATACTATGGGTCATGCATTCGGTGACGAAGTATTGGCGACATTGGGTAAACGAATTCGTGCAGAATTCCGAGTATCTGATATCATCGGCAGAACCGGTGGTGATGAGTTCCTTATTTTCTTAAAGGATTTGAAGGACGATGCAACCATTTTGAAGGAAGCTGAGAGAGTAGATCGATTCTTTAAGAACTTCCAGGTTGGACAATACACGAAGTATTCTGCTACTGCCAGTGTCGGTGCAGCAATTTATCCGAGAGATGCTACCGATTACGAAACTCTTTACAAATCAGCAGATACAGCATTATATAAGGCAAAGAAAAGAGGTAAGAATCAGTTAGCCTTCTATAATGAAGAAGATAAGAATGAAATAAAGCCGAGTGTATAAGAAATTGAGTTATACAAAATGTATAGGATTTGAATAAATCTTTGGTGAATTGTGGCATGGTCATTTGACCATGCCATTGTTATACTGTTTACAGTGTGGCGCAGTAAGCGCGTATAGTATTAAGGAGGTTATTTCAAATGGCTAGTTTATCAATGAAAAACATTTGTAAGGTTTATCCTAACGGATTTGAAGCTGTTAAGGATTTCAATCTTGAAATCGCAGATCAGGAATTCATCATTTTCGTTGGACCTTCAGGATGTGGTAAGTCTACAACACTTCGTATGATCGCAGGTTTGGAAGAGATCAGCTCCGGTGAACTGAAGATCGGTGACAGAGTTGTTAATGATGTTGAACCTAAGGACAGAGATATCGCGATGGTATTCCAGAACTACGCTCTGTATCCTCATATGTCAGTATATGACAATATGGCATTTGGTCTTAAACTTCGTAAAGTTCCGAAGGATGAGATCGACAAGACAGTTAAAGAAGCAGCTAAGATCCTTGACCTTACTCAGCTTCTTGATCGTAAGCCGAAGGCTCTTTCCGGTGGTCAGAGACAGCGTGTAGCTATGGGACGTGCTATCGTTCGTAATCCTAAGGTATTCCTTATGGACGAACCTCTTTCCAACTTGGATGCTAAGCTTCGTGTACAGATGAGAATTGAGATCGCTAAGTTACATCAGAGACTTGGCACAACCATCATCTACGTTACACATGACCAGACAGAAGCTATGACCCTTGGTACCAGAATCGTAGTTATGAAGGATGGTGTTATCCAGCAGGTTGATACCCCTCAGAACCTTTACGAGAAGCCTTGCAACCTCTTCGTTGCAGGATTCATGGGATCTCCTCAGATGAACTTCCTTGATGCAGAAGTAGAAGTTAACGGTGAAGTTGCTTCCCTTAAGGTTGGTGGAAAGGCTATTCCTCTTCCTCCTGCTAAGTCCAAGAAGCTTATCGATGGCGGTTATGCAGGAAAGACAGTTACATTCGGTATCCGTCCTGAAGATGTTTATGATTCAGAGATGTTTATCGCTTCTTCACCCGCTAGCGTATTCGAATCAACCGTTAAGGTTTACGAATTACTTGGTGCTGAAGTATTCTTATACTTTGATCTTGATGAGCTGCCTATCACAGCTAGAGTTGACCCACGTACAACAGCTAGACCTGGTGATAACATTAAGTTCGCTTTCGATGTTGAGAAGATTCACGTATTCGACAAAGAAACAGAGCAGGTTATTAC
>JAZLJS010000044.1:0-1236 GCA_045617945.1 Lachnospiraceae bacterium | reverse complement strand
AGTATAATCTGTCTTCTCTTTAAGCTCCTGTTCTATGCCGTTTACCAACATGGTAACTCTCGGTTTAGGTGTTACCCCACCCTTTTCATAGTTCACGCTTATAGGTGCACCGCTATTAACCTTAATAAGTTTATCGTCGGCAGCGCCGGCATCATATTTATTAATCTTAAACGTAAACTTCTTTGTTCCGGTATATGCGCCCTTGCCTGTTACCGTAACGGTTGCTGTTCCGGCATTTACATTATTCGTATACTCAACGGAATAATCCGTGCCACTTGTAAGTGCCACCGTTCCAAGATACAGGTCTAATGTCGGTTCACAAGAGCTTCCTGTATAGGTAAATGTATCTATCTTACCCTTGCCATCCGCGCCAAGTTTTGCCTTCGCAATGCTTGTTCCTTCTATCTTAAAGGTTGCACTCTTGCTTCCTATGTAGCCTGAGTCTCCTTTTGCTGTCACTGTAACTGTTGCGGTTCCGACTTCCTTATTATTGTCATAATCGATATCAAATTTATCTGTAACATCGGTTCTTCCGTTCTTTATAATTACAGGCGGTCTAACCTCTTCGCCGTTATTATATGGCTGGTTGGCGATTTTGCCGATGCTTACCTTACTTGCGAGTACCAAATCCGTTATGGTGAAGGTATACGGAATACTTCCTGAATAGTTTCCGTGTTCTTTACCGACAATATAAAGCGGATATTCTCCTGCATTTGTAAGAGTCTTAACCTCACCGGATTCGTCCTTTGTGGTCGATACAACATAATCCGTTCCCATTTTCAGTTTCTTGCCGTTAAGTGTTACAACCGGCGAAAGCTTTATGGGCTTTTTCGTATATGCAACCGTTGTCGGATCAACATTTGCAGAAATGCCACTGTTTTCACCATCCAGATTGTACGGATTGATTGTAAAGGTTCTTACGATCTTTGAATTCTTATAGTTGCCCTTTCCGGTAATCGTTACTGTCGGAGCAACGCTCTTGCCTTTGACATTTACAGCATCATACGGGGCAGCTTTTGTATTGTTACTGTACGCAATTGTATAATCCGTGCCAAGCTTAAGAAGTGTTCCGTCACTGTATACATTTATTTCCGGTTTTATCGCCTTGCCCGTATATACCTGATTGGGAATATCTGCGCACCAGATTCCTGCTTCCGGTATGATTGCCGCAATTATTGATTGTGCAGCAAATTCATTATGATTTTCATCACCGGCAACCTTGTAATATACCTTATA
>JAZLJS010000043.1:0-1589 GCA_045617945.1 Lachnospiraceae bacterium | reverse complement strand
ACGTCTTCGTTCGGCATAATGAACGTTGTTTTTGCAGATTTCGCATTTACAAATTCTACATTGCCTAAACTGCATTCCCAGTGATCAAACCTTTTTCCTGCTTTAGGCGAGTTTGCATTTATTGTAATTTTTTCGCCCTTGATTTCTTTGGAGAAATTTGCACTTCCATTAGTCACACTAATGCTGTGCGGGGTCACGTTTTCGCAAATCTGCAGTGCATTATTTATCGTAAGCGTTCCATCTTCTATATTGTCATTATCCTTGACTTCAATATAGGCATTATACATTCCGATTTGCGTTGGCTGCGAGCTCTTTACTCCGCTTGCGGTGTTTTCATAAATGATATTTGCGTCAGCAAGTCCAAGATAATCAACATCGATACCTTTTACGCTTCCGTCATATAGAACTCTTTGCGTGGTAAATGGAATTCCATTCTCAGGAATAGCCTTACTGATAGTAAACGTTCCTTCTTTGCAGTATGGCAGGAATTCAGTATTAATTGTGCACATCTCATAATGATATGTGCCGATATTTGTAGGTTTTGATCCGTCTTCAGTATCATATTTTACAGATGCCGTATAAGTTGAATACAAGCTTGTATATTTTATTCCTTGCGGATATCCTGTGTATGGTTCGTTTTCCGACGTTATTTTATATATTACGTTAAATGTACCTTTGTCCATCGGAGTGCGGATTAAGATATCTATTTTAAATGAGAGGTGGTCTTCCATCCACTGTATAAGCTTGTCTGAATCTACAATGAAACCATTTTGCGTCCATCCACTATGAAAATAGAGCTGGACTTCATAATATGAATTTTTATTCTCGAGAATCGCAATCTCGTCTTCCAGTGCTTTTCGAGCAGGCGCGGAGAAGTAATCAAGAAGATTGATTTCCTGGCCAACCGGAATATACTCAACTCCGAACGGATTGATGTCTTTCGTTCCAAGCCAGTATCCGATACTCCTGTTGTTAATATATCCGTTGCTTTTGATATCTGATGGAATCTTATATGCCGCATTTACATATACTTTAATAAGAGCGCGGCTTCCGTTCTCATAGAGCTCAGCTGCCGGAATATTCATATCAGCGTGAGTATATTTACACGAACCTCCGTACCAAAGCTCTACTTTTGCTACGCCACCCTTTACAGATTCTCCAAGATATTTAGAGATATTGATAATGTCATTACTAAGATCGCTAAGACTCCAATCAAAGCTAGTGCTGCAATTTCCGTCTGCAATCGCTTTGGGCTCACCGCTCTTGGCATCGTACAATTCTATTGTATTGTTACCCGGCATAACACCCTTTGGATACAGATGCACTGTTACGCTGCTGCTTATAGGATCAGTTGAATCTGTTGTAATTAGATAGAATACTCTGTTTGCTTCGCTAAGATTTACTTCGACAGAGGCATTAGTTTTGGAATTTTCAACCGACGCAACGTACCAGTTTTCCGCACCATCTCCGAATGCTTCAAGCAGATTCAAATAACCATATCTATAACTTCCGTTATCCATATAGTCATAAACCGGCACATCAAATGCTATGTTTATTGCTCTGCCATTGCACTTAAAGTACAAGGTCTC
>JAZLJS010000042.1:0-3659 GCA_045617945.1 Lachnospiraceae bacterium | reverse complement strand
AGCTGGACACCATAAAACCGCTTTATCCCATAACAGAAGTAAGTTATTCGTACGCGTTGGGAAAACTGCTTTTCTTGAAGGGCGAACCGGAAAGAGCAAGGAAATATCTTCAGGTTGCAATTGATCTTGGCGGCGACACTATATACAAGAAGTTCGCCGAAGAGTTGCTTCAGAAAATCAACAGGATAATATCGTAATCTATCAAACAAGTGGATTACAGGGGAATGAAGGATAATTAATATGTCAAATGTAAGAGATCGCGGAGTTATAGACATAACATTGGAAGAAGACGGCAAATACGTCCTGGTGATCCTTGATGATATGAAATGGGAGCCTGCGACCCGTCAGGATCACGGCCGTATTCTCCAGGATAAGATCAATGATTATCTTAATTACATCGCGAGTGGACAGGCCGAAGAGGCAAAGCCCGGACTCCGTCCCGTGATCCGCATCATTGCACAATATTCATACAGTAAGTATTGCATTGATTTTCTTGAACGCGTGCGTGCTTTCATTAAGGGAAAAGATGACATCTGTGATATCGAATGGACGCATTCATCTGAAGACGGTCCGTTTGAAGACGGATTCAGCGATGATTTTGTTTTCGACGAGGCGAAAATATATCCAAGAATAAAGAAGAACTGGGCAAAAGATTCGCAAAACCAGGTATCATTGATGCCCCCGGATGCATCTGCTCCGAATTATCCGGATCAGATGGTAATGATCCGCGTAATGGACAGTTTTATCGGCATGCTTGTTCAAGATATGGGCAGTGTTCTAACCTATATAACTTACGACAAACTGCCTGACGGGGCTGATGTCATGGAACTGTGGAACAAGGCCTTTGATAATCTCTGCAGAGATACTCATTACAGATGGAGTGAATCCAAAGAGTCCGGTGTTTACGGCATTCTGGCAGGCGGGGATTTCGAAGCGGAAAGCTTATGTCTTGCCTATGTCTGGAAAAATCTCTCGGATGACCTGAACGACGATCTGATCGTATGCGCCCCAACGAAGGACATCGTTTTGTACACGAAAGCAAGCGATAAGAAGCTTGTGAAAAAGATTCTGAAGATGGCTGCAGATATGTTTGAAAGCAACCGGAAAGAAACACCATATCTCTTGTTTTGCAAAGATGTTTTTGTTTTCGACCGGAAAAGCGGGCATCTGGAGATCAGTAAGAAATACAGTTTTTGATCCGAAGGGATTAGATAATATAATAATCAGCATTTACGGCCAGGAGGTCGGGGATTGAATGAATAATACATATATAATCAGAGAGGCTGTTCCGGATGATGCAGAGAAAATGATCTCATACCTGAATCAGGTAGGCGGAGAATCAGATAATCTGTTGCATGGAAAAAATGAATTTACTGTTCCGGTTGAAGGCGTAAAACGGAAACTGGCCATGAGTAAAGACTCGGAGAACAGTGTTGTTTTGATTGCTCTTGAAAACGACGAGATTATCGCAAGAGCAGAAATAGATGGTTATTATCCGGCAAGGATCCGTCACAGGGCTATATTCTCAATCTCAGTAAGAAAGGATTATTGGGATCAGGGAATAGGAACGGAAATGATTGAAAGCATTTTCGAGCAGGCAAAAAAGATGAAGATCAGGATCATTGAACTGGAAGTAATTGCTGATAATGTAAGAGCCATTCATCTGTACCATAAAATGGGTTTTGTTGATATAGGAACATATAAAGATTATTTCTTTGTAAACGGGATGTATAAAGATGCTATGGTAATGCAGAAATTATTATGAATATATAATTAGGATTGGTTGATTAAATCAACAGGATAAATGCCTAAGACAACTTGGGATTTGTGGGGGGAATTGAGATGTTGATACCGGAAGCATGTGAGCTTTTGAAAAAAGTGCTTTTGGACAACGATTACGAATATGGTTTCTATTTGAGCGGGATCATATACCGGCCTGATATGACGAAGGGTTTTGATAAAGAATTCTTTGAACGTTTGCTGACTGAATACCGCATTCAAAGTCCGGAAGACACGATGAAGGCAAAGGTTGGCACATGTAATGATGCTGTTGTTCTGATGAGATTTATTCTGGACAAATATAGTGTTCCAAGCAAAATCTGGCTGCTGCATGACATTAATAATAGTAAGTTCCATACCGTTTTAACCTTCTATCTGGAAAACAAAACAGTATATTTGGAACTGACTCCTCAATCTGATAAAGCATGGTACGGAAAGGAAATCATATTCGATAGTGAGCAGAGTTTCGTGAACGAATACAAGAATAACGATTGTGACGTAATTGATGTTACTGATGACGTTATTATAGGTAAAGCACCGGATTTTCTGCTGTCAAGGATGGTATAACAAATTCAAGATATAATAAATCTATGATTAATTGATTATGGGGGGATTATATGGGAATATTTAATTTTTTTAAGAAGAAGGATGATGCTCCTGTAGAGCGGCCGAAAGCTGATCCGTCTGTAGAGCTTAAACATGACTTGCCCGGTGAACAAGCCGTTAACGAAGGATCTGTTATTGATGAATCGGATCCTGAAACAGAAGACTTGAAACTCGATGAGGTGCTTGCCGGAGTAAACAAATACTGCCCGCCTAAGCCCGTGGTCAAGTTCAGGGTAATGAAAGAAGCAACGACCGTTTTCGACAGCAAGATTGGTGGAGTTCCGTACTTTCCGAAGACGATGGAATACCCACGAATCAAATCTTTCGAAGTTGAAGACCAGCCACTAGTGTTATTGGCGCAGATAAACCTTTCACAGCTTCCTCAACTTCCTGATTTTCCTCACGAAGGAATCCTGCAGTTCTTCATTGCCGGCGACGACTTATATGGTATGGACACGGATAATCTGGATGTTCAAAACGGCTTCCGAATCATCTATCACAAAGAGATCATCAACGATTTGTCCCAGCTGATGACCGCAGATGACATTCCGCAATATAGCGGTGAAGATGAGATTTATTTACCGTTTGAAGGCGAGTATAAGCTGATTGCCCAGCCCGCTGACAATATGCCTGTTACTACGTCCGATTATAGGTTTGAAAGCGCCTTTGTAAGTAGTTATAACGAACTTCACGAGACACCTATCAAGCAGCTCTGGGATGTGGATTGCAATTTCCTTTACAATGACATGGATGATTTCCCGAATGCAATCATGGGCGGTTACCCGATGTTCACCCAGTCTGATCCTCGGGAAGACAGCAAATACAGCATTTACGATACGGTCCTTTTCGAGCTGGACAGCATATATGATGACGACATAAACATCTCCTGGGGAGACTGCGGTACCGGCACCTTCCTGATTGCCAGAGACGCCCTCTTATCCTGCGACTTCTCCAAAGTGCTGTATAACTATGACTGCCAGTGAGCTGTGTGATTTTCGCATTGTTTCTATCACATTACGACAGCAATATTTGAACTCGAGTAATAAAAAACAATAATAATGCTTGAAAGCCCCGTCAATCGGGGATTTCAGTATTCCCGGGTGGTATAATTATCTTATCTGAGGACGTATACCTTTAGATAATATGAAATGACCTCACGTTTGTAGCATCGTGGATTTACCTATATGCTTAAAGTTGAAGCTAAAGCTATGGGATTTACCACATACAAAGGAGGTCACTATGAACAGAATACTAAAGATAGGAATGGATGTCCA
>JAZLJS010000041.1:0-1099 GCA_045617945.1 Lachnospiraceae bacterium | reverse complement strand
AGGCGGGGCACGTCATATACTGCCGGCGATAGGACTTTTGTAATATTTCCCTGTTGCGGCATTCATCTTCATATCTACGCAAGCGCTTGCGTGTGTCTGAAGACCCATATCTTCCGGTCCGAAGACCCGCATCTTATCGCCCGAAGATATGGGTCTTCAGGCCGTAAGATATGGGTGCGTTTTTCGTCGCACCGATGTGGTATGATAATCAGATATTTACAAATGGGTGTTTTTACGCTCGGCTTTGACCGAAATATGACGAGATATGGGCATGCCGAAAAGGTGTGGAATAGGACTTTTGTTAGATTTGGCGTTTTTTTGGCAACGATATTCCGAGCCGTCGAATTATCGGAAAATCAAGAAAGAGATTGTATATACAGCCTTGCCTTTAGGTTGGGGGGGGAACAGCAAAATTGGGTAGGAGGTAAATGCTAATCATAAAAGGTATTTCCCTCCTACTTTTGCATTCCGACCTCCCCAGTTATGGACGCATTCTTGGTTCAACGGATAAAGAAGGAGTTGATCGATTGATATTCTGCGGTTTTACTTGGGTTACGAGATTGACAGTCATTCTGGAATGGCAAATCTATTATTTGAACTGGCGTTTTCTACATGGGAAATTGAGACAAAGCAAGATTTACCGACTTATTTTCGCAGATAGTTCAGCATTAATGGCAACAGCGGATGCACCTTTTCGGGGGTACATCCGCTGTGTTGTCTTGATGTAGCAGAGGCTACATCGTTATTGACTGACGGTTACCAGGCATCACCTGCGCCAAAATATTCCTGCAGTTCATCAGGGGTATCAACCTCGTCTGGTGCCATAATATTAACTTTCATCACGCTTCCGCAGAGCATGTTGGCAGCCTTGATTTTTACTACTTTCATTTGGGGTTCAATATAATTCTTCTTCATATTATGTCCTCCTGATTATTTATTGTAATACTTCTTTCCGTTCTTAATCACTATGCCCTTGTAGCCATCGTTTACGCGAACGCCGTTCAAATTGTACATCACATCAATCTCCGAATTATGAATTATGAATTGTGAATTATGAATTGATGTAGCGTCATCAAACTGGAAGATGAATGCCTTGGCA
>JAZLJS010000040.1:0-2020 GCA_045617945.1 Lachnospiraceae bacterium | reverse complement strand
GTGGATAATGAGCAGGATTATATCTTTGGCATTGCGAAAGATGTTAATCCGATGAAAGCATTTATGGGAGACGGTAAGTAGTGGACAGGCATGATTTCCTGAACGAAGTTGTTGATGAAGCAATGGAGTTGTTCAATGATTGTTTTAAAACTGAATATTCTCGTGAGAAGATTTTCATAAAATACGTAAATGCTCATAATGGGGATAAGCTAATCCCACAGTTTATAGATGAGTATTTTCCGGACGTGAAAGAGGAAGAGTTTTGCGTACCGGGATTTGTTAATACAATCCGTGCGAGTGCTTTTGCCGGAAAGAATCTGGGTATAGTAATTCGTGATGATATCGATGAGGAATTCTTTCAATTGCGGCATTCGATTATACATGAATTAGGACATCTATATGCTGCAAAGCATGAGTTCGGAGGTCGTGATTTTTACAGAGAATATTGTGAAACTGATAACGGGAATGATGTTTATATCGGAACCATTTGCGCCGGACATCAGGTGTGGCGAGAACTTATTGCGGAAAAGTTGGCATGTATGGCTGACTGCGACATGCTTACATTCCCGCTGGAAGAAAGCATAGAGTGGTTTGAGGATATTGTTTCGGATATGAAAGACATGCCTTCGGATTTTAAACTTTGTATGTCGGCTGTGTTAGTTCAGCTGTTTACGAGCCGTGAATTTGAAGAATGCGACGAAGGAGATGATTTCCTTGTTGCTGTAGATGAATTGGGTGTATTTGATTATGACAGTTTCTTTATGATGTTTGCTTTGTTTTTTGAGCAGATGAAGAAAGAAAAACTGTATGAAATAGATTTGGACTTCATTGAAAATGTCGGAGCGGTATTCCTACGTATCAAGACTGATATGATTACGAAAAACAAGTAAATGAGTTTTTGCCGGAATGCAGGAGTTTGAGGGAAAATCATGAAGAGAAATGTGCCGATAAATGCGCCATTTGCGAATCCGAGAGAACAACTTGATATAGATATCGAAAAGATGCAGCCGAAGGTTTCCAAGGAAATGTTGTCTATGTTTGTTCAGGACATCATGAACCGGCAGAACGGCGTGGTTGAACCCGATACAACCGGAGCGGACTATTTCTTTATTCAGGAGTTTATTACTGACGCAATGTCATGGGATTTCGGTATTATCGAACAGGATTTCCTTAATCATTGCAGCGGGAAAATGAAAGAGTTCGGTGAGCATAGTATTCTGAGCTTTACCGAGTTCAGATTGCATGAGCCGGATGAAGTTCTCAAGAAGAAGGTGCTTGAAAGAATATATAATGGGGCCAAACTTGAGGATTCGTATTGCTGCGAGCTTCTTAAGAAACTGTATAAGCTTTATCACAAGCAGGAATACAATCAGCTCAAGCGATTTAATAAAATCTCGGCAGATGAGGTATTGTCCATAGCCGGAGAAGAATTCGATGCGCCAAGCTACGGAGCAATCGGAAGAATTCTCGGAATCTGCCCGTTGATGAATATAGAATTTGAGGAAACATGTTCATTCCTTTTTCTGATGCTTAACAGGAAGTATGATGACTGGATTGAATATGACGAGGACGAGACGGAATACCTTGACTTCCCGGACGGACTTTTCGATGAATGCCTGGAGCAGGTGCAGAAGTGGTATTCAAATCCGGAAGACAAAGAGCTATATAAGAAGTGTAAAGAATACTGGAAAGATGATGAATTCCTCGGAAATGTGTTCCGTAATCAAGGCTTCACGGAAGGCTATGAAATGATATGTGCCGAGAACTTTCGAGGCCTGGAACTTCAATTCGCCAGGACATTAGCTGTTCTTAAGATGACGTTCCCGAAGAGGGAATTCACGTTTGAAGAAGTGCAGCATTATTCGCATATATATACTTTGGCGACTTCAATGGTGAGTATTGTCGAGAACTATGATACGCAGACTTCGTATTTGCTCGGAGAACAAATAGATCCATATGAAGTTGAAGAATCATTATATAAACCCGATAGTCTTCAGGGAGTGAAATCAGAGACAAAGAA
>JAZLJS010000039.1:0-112365 GCA_045617945.1 Lachnospiraceae bacterium | reverse complement strand
AATGCGGCAATGCTGCTCCATCTCTTGAGACACTTTGCGGAATATCTAAAACACTCAAAGTATCTACCGATGACCTGTTGGATCTTACTGAACGCATGAGACCAATTAAAAGTTATGGCGATATCTATGAATTTATATTCTACTTATCAATGCTCGTACAAAAAGATATCAGGTTTGAAGTTCCGGAAAGACGATGGGAACATCCTTTTTTCAGTATGTCATTGGGAAAAATTGACAGGGAGTCTGACGGTGATTACGAAATATATGATGAGCTTATCGACATGCTGACAAAGTATGTTGATCTCTATCAGGATTTTATAGATAAAAAAATAAGCTTCGAAGAGTTTAATCAGATAGTATATAGAAACATCGAAGAAAATAAACAGTTTAAGCTTGGCTACTTTCAGTATGACATCGATATCAGTAAATTCAAGCTGTAAAGTGCGGTTTTGAAAAAATTGAACTCAAATTGAACTCAAATTGAACTCAGAATCATTTTTCAACTCGATTTTTTCACCTAAAAACGCTTCCGGCAAAATCGCCGGAAGCGTTGATTTTATTAGCTATTTTAATGATTAGTCAAGAAGCTTTGCAACTCTTCCTGAACCTACTGTACGTCCACCTTCACGAATAGCGAAACGAAGACCCTGCTCACAAGCGATCGGATGGATCAGCTCGATTGTCATCTCTACGTTATCACCAGGCATGCACATCTCTGTTCCTCCCGGAAGACGGCAAACTCCTGTAACATCAGTTGTTCTGAAGTAGAACTGTGGACGATAGTTGTTGAAGAATGGTGTATGACGGCCACCCTCGTCCTTTGTCAGTACGTAAACCTGTGCTGTGAAGTTTGCATGGCATGTAACTGAACCCGGCTTTGCGATAACCTGACCACGCTCGATATCTGTACGGTTGATACCACGAAGAAGAAGACCTACGTTATCTCCTGCCTGTGCCTCATCAAGAAGCTTACGGAACATTTCGATACCTGTTACAACAGATGTCATCTTGTCTTCCTTGATTCCAAGGATCTCAACAGGATCATTAAGATGAAGAACACCACGCTCTACACGGCCTGTAGCAACTGTACCACGACCTGTGATTGTGAATACGTCCTCGACGGGCATAAGGAAAGGCTTATCTGTATCACGCTCAGGATCAGGAATATAGGAATCAACTGTATCCATAAGTTCCATAACCTTGTCGCCCCATTCACCCATGGGATCTTCAAGAGCCTTAAGAGCTGAACCCTTAACGATCGGGCAATCATTGAATTCGTACTCTTCAAGCTGTTCTGTAATTTCCATCTCAACGAGTTCAAGAAGTTCTTCATCGTCAACCATATCACACTTGTTCATGAATACAACGATGTAAGGAACACCAACCTGACGGGAAAGAAGGATATGCTCTTTTGTCTGAGCCATAACACCATCAGTTGCAGCAACAACGAGGATAGCACCATCCATCTGTGCAGCACCTGTGATCATGTTCTTTACGTAGTCAGCATGGCCCGGGCAGTCAACGTGAGCGTAATGTCTCTTCTCTGTTGAATACTCTACGTGAGCTGTAGAAATGGTAATACCACGTTCTCTCTCTTCGGGAGCCTTATCGATGTTTTCAAAGTCAACCTTCTCGTTACCAGGAACTCTTTCAGCAAGTACCTTTGTGATAGCTGCTGTAAGTGTTGTTTTACCATGGTCAACGTGTCCGATTGTACCAATATTACAATGCGGCTTACTTCTGTCAAATTTTGCTTTTGCCATTTTAGAAATTCCTCCTTAAAATTATCTCTCTCAATCATGAGCTTTATGCTCGCTAACAAAGATTATATTTCATTTCCTCTGCATTTTCAAGGAAATTTTAGGTACAGGGAGATTGCACAAAGTCAATCAACCCTTCTTCGCTGCAAGTACCTTCTCCTGTACGGACTTCGGTACCGGCTCGTATTTTTCAAAGAACATTGAGTAGTTACCACGACCCTGTGTCTTGGAACGAAGGTCTGTAGCGTAACCGAACATTTCAGACAAAGGAACAAAACCGCGAACGATCTTACCGTTTCCTACATCATCCATACCTTCGATACGTCCTCTTCTGGAGTTAATATCGCCGATTACATCACCCATGTATTCTTCAGGCATTGTTACTTCAACCTTCATGATAGGCTCAAGAAGAATCGGGCTACCCTTCTGCATTGCATCCTTGAATGCCATGGAACCGGCAATATGGAATGCCATTTCTGAAGAGTCGACTTCATGATAAGAACCATCATATACAGTTGCATGAACACCAACAACGGGGAATCCGCCGAGGATACCTGCCTGTGTAGCTTCTTCGATACCTTCTCCGACTGCGGGGATGTATTCCTTAGGAATAGCACCACCTACAACTTCGGAATCGAACTTAAACAGTTCTTCACCGTTTGCATCCATAGGCTCGAAACGAACTTTACAATGACCGTACTGACCACGACCACCGGACTGTTTTGCATACTTGGAATCAACTTCAACAGTTTTGGTAATTGCCTCTTTGTAAGCAACCTGAGGAGCACCAACGTTAGCCTCAACCTTAAACTCACGAAGCAATCTGTCTACGATAATTTCCAAATGCAATTCACCCATGCCGGCAATGATTGTCTGGCCTGTTTCCTGGTTTGTATGAGCACGGAAAGTCGGGTCTTCTTCTGCAAGTTTTGCAAGAGATTCGCCAAGCTTACCCTGACCTGCTTTGGTCTTGGGCTCAATAGCCAATTCGATAACGGGTTCAGGGAACTCCATAGACTCAAGAATAACCGGATTCTGTTCATCACAGATTGTATCACCTGTACCTGTAATCTTAAATCCTACAGCAGCAGCGATATCACCTGAGTAAACTTTATCAAGTTCCTGTCTGTGGTTGGCATGCATCTGAAGGATACGGCCAACACGTTCCTTTTTACCCTTTGTAGCATTTAATACATAAGAACCTGAATTCATTGTTCCGGAATAAACACGGAAGAATGCAAGCTTTCCTACGAAAGGATCAGTCATAATCTTAAATGCAAGTGCGGAGAACGGCTCTTCATCGGAAGAATGTCTCTCAATTTCGTTACCTTCCAAATCGGTACCCTTAATTGAAGGGATATCAAGCGGAGAAGGCATATACTCAATAACAGCATCCAAAAGTTTCTGAACACCCTTATTTCTGTATGCTGTACCGCAGCAAACGGGAACAGCTGTACACTCGCATGTACCTTTACGAAGGGCAGCCTTCAGGTCATCGACAGTAACACTGTCGGGATCTTCCAGATAAGCCATCATTGTATCATCATCAAGTTCTGCGCATTTTTCAACGAGTTCTTCATGATACATTTCAGCTTCATCTGCCATATCTTCAGGAATATCAACAATTGATATATCCTCGCCCTTATCATCATTGTAGATGTAGGCTTTCATCTCGAACAGGTCAATAATGCCCTTGAATCCGTCTTCCTTACCGATAGGTAACTGAATAACGATAGCATTTTTGCCCAAACGATTACGAATCTGATCTACAGCAGAGTAGAAATCAGCACCCAAAATATCCATCTTATTGATGAATGCCATACGGGGTACATTATATGTATCAGCCTGACGCCAAACGTTCTCAGACTGAGGTTCTACACCACCCTTTGCACAGAAGACACCAACTGCACCATCCAAAACACGAAGTGAACGTTCAACTTCTACCGTAAAGTCAACGTGGCCCGGGGTATCGATAATATTGATACGATGCTCCAAAGCGCCTGCCTTCGGCTTATTCTGGTCCTGAAGTGTCCAATGGCAAGTAGTTGCCGCAGACGTAATAGTGATACCTCTTTCCTGTTCCTGCTCCATCCAGTCCATGGTTGCAGTACCGTCATGAGTCTCACCAATCTTATGCGTAATACCTGTGTAATACAGAATACGCTCTGTCGTTGTAGTTTTACCTGCATCGATATGAGCCATAATTCCGATATTACGGGTACGCTCCAATGGATAATCTCTTCCAGCCAAGATATTTTCCTCCTACTAGAACCTGTAATGTGCAAAAGCTCTGTTTGCTTCTGCCATCTTGTGCATATCTTCTTTTCTCTTTACAGATGCGCCTGTATTGTTTGCAGCATCCATAATCTCATTTGCAAGACGATCTTCCATAGTCTTCTCGCCTCTCTTACGAGAAAACATAGTCATCCAGCGAAGAGCAAGAGCCTGACGTCTCTCGGGACGAACTTCGATAGGTACCTGATATGTAGCACCACCGATACGTCTAGCCTTAACTTCAAGTACGGGCATAATGTTATTCATTGCCTCATCAAATACCTCAAGTGCAGGCTTTCCTGTCTTCTCTGCAACCTTCTCGAATGCACCATATACAATCTTCTGAGCTACACCCTTCTTGCCGTCCAACATAATGTTGTTAACAAGCTTGGTAACTACTTTGCTGTTGTATATGGGATCTGCCAGAACGTCTCTTTTTTGAATATGTCCTTTACGTGGCACGTTTCTTCCCTCCTTCAACATTGGTTAGATGACTCTCACCCAATCGGTTTCGTCATCTCCGTTAAATTCTTAGGTACTCACATGTTTTCACTAATGTGTTCGCGCTGGTGAATCGAATTCCAACACTATACTTTAGCTATTGTGGTACTGTAAATCTACCTTTTACTTCTTAGGACGCTTTGCGCCGTACTTTGAACGAGCCTGTCTTCTGTTAGCAACACCGGCTGTATCCAAGGTACCACGAATAACGTGATAACGAGTACCAGGTAAGTCCTTTACTCTACCACCACGAACAAGAACAACGCTATGCTCCTGCAGATTATGACCTTCACCGGGAATGTAGCTTGTAACTTCGATTCCGTTAGAAAGACGTACTCTGGCAATCTTACGCAGTGCCGAGTTAGGTTTCTTAGGGGTAGCTGTCTTAACTGCTGTACAAACACCTCTCTTCTGCGGTGATGCAGTTTCGATCGGTTTCTTGTGAAGAGAGTTAAATCCCTTACCAAGAGCAGGTGCTGTGGACTTCTTAACGGAAGTCTGTCTACCCTTTCTAACTAACTGGTTAAATGTTGGCATTCTGTTTCACCTCCTGTATATAGATTTATGTTAGGCACACGAAAAAAAAGTGCATTTTCGTGCACGCTTGCTTATTATAAGCGCGAGAAATACATATGTCAAGAAAAAATCAATGATTCTCGGCCTCTTTCAAAAACAAAACATAAGAGAAACCGACAAGGGTTTCTCTTATGAACAAGCCATATAAAATTCAGATCAATCATTTATACCATAAACGCAAGACACCGACTCTCAATATATTCCTCGGCATGTCGAATGTTGTCACGCATACGGATAGGATGGAAAAATCCCATCTCTCCAAACATACGCTCTGCTTCATTCTCGGAAAGCATCGAACGCATATCGGAAATATGCAAACGTTCCATTGCATACCATATGCAATAAGCCGTCGTCAGTACAAGTGCTGTAATAACTAACACGATCAGACCAACATTGCCCTGGGTGCCCAGTTCCGGTGTGGCTGACAACGGAATCTGATCATCAGATACAATAGTAAATAAGTAATCACATTCCTGCGGAACAATCTGGACCATCTTGGCGGAAACTTCACTCGCGCCGGCAATATATCCCACGCCAAAAATAGCGGGAAGTACTATATACAAAACAACAGCCACAATAGCAAAACGTTTAAAATACGATGAAAGATTCTTCAAGTCATACACCTCTGCGTTTCTGTCAAACCACTGTATCATTCACCACGATGTTGATGGAATAACCATACTAATCGCACCACTAACAATTAAGACGCAAACCGAATGCGAAAAGGTTCAGCAAAAATAAAATAGCACCTGTGATAAATTTATTCTTCCGAATTCTTTATTTTTAAAATGAATTACTATATAATATAGAAGATATTGTCCGCATTATTTTTGCAAAACATTCAATTCATCAGAAAGCATGAGGAAATCATATATGTCAAAAGACTTTTTCAAGAGCTATAAGTATTTCAAAATTGTACAACTTATTATTCTGATTGTGTTCGGCGTTGCCTTCTTCTGCGTTCTTTACTTTAACAAAACGCTTCGCGGCAGTGTTTATTCAGACAAGAATCTGCTGACAATATGCATCTTCCTCTGGGCATTTATGATTTACAGTCTGATTTCTCTGATTTGGGATTTCCGTCAACTGGAAGGAAATATCAATCACGACAACCTGATGCATCAGGCTGCCTTTTTCGATACACTCACAGGAATTCCGAACAGACGCGGATGTGATCAGCTATTCTCCAAATATTCCAACAATGCAGACATTTCCGAATTAGGTTGCGTTCTGTGCAGCCTTTCCAATATAGACACAATCAACAAATCCTTCGGCCGCGAAGCCGGCAACACATTATTAAAGGATTTTTCTCAGATATTTGAACAGGCCGGCACACGATTCGGATTTGCCGGTCGTAACAGCGGAAATGAATTTTTGGCAGTTATCGAAAAGTGCAGTGAGAAAGAGATTGACAGTTTCATAAACATTCTCAAGTCATCTATCGATGAATATAACGCCGACGATCGTCATGAGCATTCTCTTGAGCTTTCCGTTAACTATATTTTAAACAAGAATTTGAATA
Source organism: Lachnospiraceae bacterium (assembly GCA_045617945.1). Lineage (GTDB taxonomy): Bacteria > Bacillota > Clostridia > Lachnospirales > Lachnospiraceae > UBA2868. The sequence goes on along the minus strand of JAZLJS010000039.1, from coordinate 105,732 downwards.
CAACTGACTTTTCAGAACTGATTTCTCAATTATATACAGTAGCCAAAGACAAGTAGGAGATCACTAAATGGCTGATTTCAATCATGCATATTTAGGGGAACTGGTAACAGAGGCCCAAGCCGGAAGCAGTGATGCTTTCGCCGAGCTCTATGCCATTACCTACAACCACATATACAACTATGCCGTGCATTACATGCGAAATACCGATCTCGCACAGGATGTCGTTCAGGAAACATATATATGTGCACTGAAGAACATTCGCAGCATCAAGGATTCCTCGTTATTTGTTGCATGGCTTAATCAAATATGCTTCCGTACATGTTACGATATGACGCGCAAGGCCAAAGTCGACAGCGGTCAGGTGGATTCCGAATTGCTGGAGCTTGTCCGCGATGAATATCTGGGACACAACCCGGAACAACAGGCCGAGCTTTCCGGAGATATCACATACATTAATGAAGCGATCGAATCACTGCCTCTTAACGAGCAACAGGTAATCATTATGCGATATTACAACGATATGAAGCTGGAAGAAATCGCTTCCGCCATGAACATATCGCGAAGCAGCGTAAAACGATACTTGGCTTCCGCCAAAGAACGCTTGACGGATACTCTGAGAAAGGGGGGATTCTGATGAAATACTCACGCAGGAAATACAGCATCAGTCGCAAAGAAGCAAACGACATGCTTCAGAACGTATTTAACGCATGCAACCAACAACCGAATAATACATCTTTGGATCTCCTTCTTCTGAAGAACTATACCCGTGTAGCCGTTGTGAAAACAGGCAAATGGTTGTCCATTGCCTTTTTGATTATCGTCCTTCTGATGCCGCTTGCATTTCGTCGTCCTGCCGGAACGGAACTTACCTTGAACAACAACGACGCAAACAGCATCATAATTTCCAATCATCAAATGACAGACGATCATTTCTCCATGTATATGCAGGGAGAAGGCATATTATACAATAACATTTATTGTCAGAAACAGGACGGAACCATTGTATTTCCGGATACTATTTCCGAAGAAAACGGCTACGTTTCATTCCCGTTCGACGGTGAGATGCTGAATATTTTCATTCCATGCGAAGACGGTTATACCGTACAGGCTTTGTTAGCCCAGAGATAAGGATTGTTTATGCAACAGACAATATCTATTCACAATCGAATATTGTCGGGATTACTGATATGTGCACTGGCCGGCACCATGCTTATCGGATGCGGTGCGACGAAGGAACTCGAAGTAAAAGTCACAGAATCCGAGTCTTCGGGAATCCGTTCCAATGAAACCGTCGTTCTGACCCCCGAGGCAGGCGGAACCGTTGTATACGGTACGAGCGAGTTCGTCATTGATGCGTCCAACGCCGGTGAAGGATATCTGTACATTACCTATTCCGGTGAGAATCCCGGTATGAAAATGCAGATTACGGGAATGGATAATGTAATCTATACCTATGATATTCCGATAGGCGATACGGTAATTCCCCTTACCGCCGGAAACGGAATATATATGGTTACCGTTTTGGAAAATATCGAAGGCAGTCAATTTGCCGCACTGTATACTGACACCATTGATGTTGAGATTACCAATCCGACCGGACCGTATTTATATCCGAATCAGTACGTGCAATTCACCAAAGATACACAGGCCGTAGCGCTGGCAGCCGAATTGGCCGAAGGTTGCACATGTGATCTCGAAGTAGTCGGTAAAGTATACGAATATGTAACCGACCACATTACCTACGATCACGAGAAGGCTGAAAATGCATCCGCCGGTTCATTAAGCGGATACCTTCCCAATGTTGATAAGATCCTGAACGACGGAACGGGAATCTGCTTTGACTACGCCGCTCTTATGGCAGCAATGTTGCGCAGCCAGCGAATTCCTTCCCGATTGGAAATCGGCTATGCAGGCAGCGTATACCACGCATGGTTGAGTACATATGTCGATGATATCGGCTGGATTAACGGAATCATCAATTTTGACGGTACGACATGGACACTGATGGATCCGACTTTTGCCGCCAACACAAGTGAACGTGAACTTAAGAATTTCATCGGAGACGGTGACAACTATACAACCAAATTTATTCGATAAATATTTTGACAAAGGGAGTCATTATGGAAACTTCAAGCAAAAAGAAAACTCTTTCCAACAAAGAATTATCCATGTTCTGTGATCAGATTGCCATGGTACTTCGTGCCGGTATCTCACCGGAAGAAGGCGTCTCCATCATGATGGAGGATGCAGTGTCCGAAGAAGGTCGCGAAATACTTTCCGCCATTTATGAGCAATGTAATATGGGCGAATCATTTTATCACGCCGTCGAAAGTTCCGGTGTCTTCCCCAAATATGCTTTGAATATGATCGAAATCGGTGAACGCTCCGGTAAGTTGGAAGAAGTAATGGATTCCCTCTCCTTCCATTACACACGCGAAGAGAATATCGCGCAGGGAATAAAGAGTGCCGTTACTTATCCTCTTCTGATCGTCGCCATGATGTTGATTGTTGTTGTCGTTTTGATAGTCAAAGTACTCCCGATCTTTAATGATGTATTCCTTCAGCTCGGTACGGAAATGACCGGTATTTCCAAAGGTCTTCTTAACCTGGGCAATGCTTTACAGAAATACTCATTTGTATTTATCGCGATATGTGCAGTACTGATTATCTTAGTATTTATTTGTGCCAAAACAGCACCCGGCCGCAGACTGACCGCTCGTTTTCTTTCTTCGTTTTTTGCGACCAAAGCAATGTATGACAAAATCGCATCCGGTCGGTTCGCTTCCGGTATGGCGCTTACGCTCAGCGCCGGTCTCGACGTTGATCAAAGCCTTTCCATGGTAAAAGAGCTTGTTGACAACGAGCAGATGGCCGAAAAGATCGAGAAATGCCGTGAGATGACGCAGAACGGCAGTTCCTTCTCGGACGCTCTGGTCAGCTCCGAAATATTCTCCAGTATGTATGCAAGAATGATTACCATCGGTTACAAAACCGGTTCTATCGATAAAGCTTTGGAAAAGATTGCCAACGGTTATGAGAATGAAGTGGATTCACGAATCAGCAACCTGATTTCAATATTGGAACCTACACTTGTCATTATACTTTCCGTTGTTGTATGTTTGATTCTTCTTTCTGTTATGATGCCGCTCATGGCTATTATGTCCAGCATCGGATAAAGGAGTTTGTATGTCGACTAATCGTTTTCAAAAACAACCTCTTGCCAAACGAATTTCAGAATCCGTGAATTTCTCCGTTCTGTTCTTTGTTGTGGTAATGTGTCTGTTTTTGGCAGGAATATCCTTCCTGTCTTCTTCTGATGCGCGCGACGACAAACAGATTCTTTCGGACGCATTGCAGAGAGATATTGTACACTGTTATGCCGTAGAAGGCTTCTATCCGCCCACATTAAGCTACATTGAACAACACTACGGACTGACCTACAATCATTCCGATTATCTTGTTGATTATGAATATGTCGGTGAGAATGTCATGCCGAATGTCATGATCATAGAAAGGGGCGGCAAATGAATTTCCAAAAGCGTAACAAATCCATCGTAGATTTCCTATTCATACTTGCCCTTTTCTGTGCATTTATCGTTTCCGCGCTCTTTATCGTTCTGTTCGGTGCACAGACATACAAACGTTCCGTCGAAGACATGAACACGAACTTTACATCACGTACAGCGATTGCCTATCTGACCGAGAAAATTCATTCCAATGACTGTTCCGACGGAGGAATCGATATTCGGACAAACAATGGGCAAACCGTTCTTGTTCTGAACACGCACACAAAGGACATTGATTACAGCACATATCTGTTTATATACGACGGCTATCTTACCGAATTCACCTGTCGTAGCGAAATGGATTTTCAATACAATATGGGTGCCAAAATCATCGCCGTAAGTGACTTTTCCGTAAGGAAGGAATCCGACCGGCTATATGAATTCCATATCACGGACGCCGAGAAGAACGAAATGGATTTCTACGTTTCGCTATACTCAGAAGCGCATGGAAAGGGGGAAGGATTATGAAATACACCAAATCCAAAACCGCTTTGTTCCTGATGGAGCTGATTATCACAATCCTGCTGTTCTCCGTCTGTAGTGCTGTCTGTGTCCAGTTGTTTGTACGTTCTTATACTCTCAGCAAACAGACCAAAGAACTGAACCACGCCGTTATTTGGGCGCAGGGCTATGCCGAATTATTGCGCGGCGGTGACGGCAGTCTGGAATTTATATCATCACATTACCCCTCTGCGGTCGTCGTGGACGATACTTTTTTCGAAGTGTTCTATGACAGTGACTTTCAGCCGTGCGAATACGCGGATGCATGCTATGTATCCGATATAACAATGAATTGTGAGAACATGATCGTAAACATGGATATCCGCATATCTGATGTGAAGAATCATTCCGAAATATACACACTTACTGCTTCAAAGTTTTTACCTGATGGAGAGAAGAATGAACGATAAGAACTCAAATGATAAACGGCCATCTGCAGGCTTTAATATCGGAACCTCATCCATTCTGGTTACTTTTGTGTTGTTGTGCCTTGTAACCTTTGCCGGCTTATCCTTTTTATCAACCAACTCGGATTACCACTTAAGCAAGCAAAGCGCGGAACGTACCGCCAGCTACTATGACGCTAACAGAATGGCCGAAATATATCTTGCCAATATCCAGTCGATTATGGAACAGATTGATCAATCAGTATCTTCCGAAGACGAATACTACCGGACAGCCCGCAGCACCTTCGCCGACAATCCCAGAATTCAGTTTTCCGAAGATGAAAACGGCAACGATACGCTTCAATACAAAGTCGCCATATCCGCAGGTCAGGAATTGGCGGTATGCCTTACATTGTGTTATCCCGAGAACAACGACGGCAACACATTTACGATTACCTCTTGGCAAACAAATGTAAACAATGATTATATCAAGGAAATACAGAGCGAAGTTCTTACCGAAGGAAACGGTGGTCTTCTGACATTTTCCGAATAAGGAGGATTCCACATGAACATAGTTGATATGCTGGATCAAATTACGAAACAGGGTGCTTCCGACATTTTTGTCGTTGCTGGTCTTCCGTTATCATTCAAATGCAACGGGCAAATAGTCAAAATCAACGAAACCAAGTTGATGCCTTCCGATACAGCAGAAATGATTACGGAAATCTATCAGCTTGCATCCAATCGTGACATGAATCACTTAATCAAAGCCGGGGATGATGACTTTTCATTTGCAATTCCGCGTGTTGCGCGTTTTCGTATCAATGCATTCAAGCAACGTGGTTCCCTCTCGGCTGTTATCCGTGTAATCACATTCTCGATTCCCGCTCCGGAAGAATTGGGAATTCCTCAGAATATCATCGACTTTGCCGACAAGAAGAAAGGTCTGGTTCTTGTAACGGGACCCGCCGGAAGCGGAAAGTCAACCACCCTTGCGTGTATGATTGACCATATCAATTCCACTCGCCAGGCACATATTATTACTTTGGAAGATCCGCTGGAATATCTTCACATGCACAAATTGAGTATCGTCAGCCAGCGTGAAGTTATTACGGATACCGAGAGTTATCTGACCGCACTGCGTGCATCGCTTCGTCAGAGTCCGGACGTTATTCTGTTAGGTGAAATGCGTGACTACGAAACAATGAACGTTGCCATGACCGCTGCCGAAACAGGACATTTGATTCTCTCAACATTGCATACAATCGGTGCCAGCAATACAATTGACCGTATTATTGATGCATTCCCGCCGAACCAGCAGCATCAGATAGCTATTCAGCTGTCCATGGTGCTTCAGGCTGTTGTATCACAGCAGCTTCTGCCCGGCAAGGACGGTGGCATCGTTCCTGCGTTCGAAATTATGACGCTTACTCCGGCTATTCGTAACATGATTCGTGAATCAAAGGTTCATCAGATTGACGGTATGATTATGTCCTCTGCGGCAGACGATATGATTGCCATGGACACCAGTCTTCTACGTTTGTACAAGGAAGGCCGAATCACCGAGAAGACAGCACTGACCTACGCTACAAACGCAGACATGTTACAGAAGAAAATGAACATGAATTTCTAAACGTGAACATATATTTCCGGAATATGCATGAAACATGCGTCGAAACATGAAACAAACGTCGCCGGGCGCACATTAAAAGAGCCGCACTCCTTTCGGAGCACGGCTCTTTTATTACTCTTCTTTCGGCTTATTCTACCGTTTCGGAAACAGTTTCATCAACATATTCAACAGTCTCTTCAAAAACTTCTTCTACTGCTTCATCAAGAGCATCAGCTTCCGATGTATCCAGCATTACATTACGATACTGCTTCATACCTGTTCCGGCAGGAATCAACTTACCGATAATAACATTTTCTTTCAGACCGATCAGGCTGTCTTTCTTACCCTTAATAGCTGCTTCCGTAAGTACCTTCGTTGTTTCCTGGAAGGATGCTGCGGACAGGAAGGAACCTGTAGCCAAAGATGCCTTTGTAATACCAAGCATAATCTGCTTTGCATCTGCAGGAGCTTTGCCTTCTGCTTCAAGCATCTCGTTCACTTCTTCGAGTTCCAATGCATCTACAAGAGATCCGGGCAGATATTCTGTATCTCCGCCTTCTTCAATACGAACCTTCTTGAGCATCTGACGAACGATAACTTCGATATGCTTATCGTTAATCTCAACACCTTGCAGACGATATACACGCTGTACTTCACGAAGCATGTAATCCTGTGCTGCACGAACGCCCTTAATCTTCAGGATATCGTGAGGATTTACGGAACCATCCGTAAGTTCGTCACCGGCTTCAATTACCTGTCCAACGGATTCATCCGTAATCTTGCTTCTGGAACCGTAAGGAATCAGGTATGTCTTGGATTCGCCTGTTTCGTCATTAGTAACAACAACTTCACGTTTCTTCTTAGTATCACGAATTACCGCACGACCTGCGATTTCGGAAATAATAGCAAGTCCCTTAGGTTTACGTGCTTCGAACAATTCCTCTACACGAGGAAGACCCTGTGTGATATCATCACCGGCAACACCACCGGTATGGAATGTTCTCATTGTAAGCTGTGTACCGGGTTCACCGATTGACTGTGCAGCGATAATACCAACTGCTTCACCAACCTGAACGGGTTCACCGGTTGCCATATTTGCGCCGTAACACTTAGCACAAATACCGTTCTTACACTTACATGTCAATATTGTACGAATCTTAACACCAATCTTGGATTCAAGAATCGGAGTGCCTTCGCTGTCAACAGCCTTTGCAAGAACCAAATCTACACGTCTCGGTGTAATCATATGATTGGTTGCTACCAATACATTGCCATCAGCATCAACGATATCTTCTGCTGCGTAACGACCCATAATACGATCGTGCAGTGTTTCAATCATTTCCTTACCGTCTGTAAATGCTTTGACATACATACCCGGAACAATCGGTCTTGTTTCGCAACAGTCTGCTTCACGAATGATCAGTTCCTGTGATACGTCAACCAGACGACGTGTCAAATAACCGGAGTCGGCTGTACGAAGAGCCGTATCGGACAAACCTTTACGAGCACCATGAGCGGACATGAAGTATTCCAATACGTCCAGACCTTCACGGAAGTTTGACTTGATAGGCAACTCAATAGTCTTACCTGTTGTATCAGCCATCAAACCACGCATGCCGGCAAGCTGTTTGATCTGCTTGTTGGAACCACGGGCACCGGAATCGGCCATCATGTAAATATTATTGTATTTATCGAGACCGTCAATCAGTTCTTCCGTAAGTTCGGCATCGGTACGTTTCCATGTTTCTACAACTTCACGATAACGTCCTTCTTCGGTAATCAAACCATGTTTATAGTTTCTGGTAATCTTCTCAACAGTTTCCTGTGCCTGTCTAAGCATTTCAGCCTTCTTAGCAGGTACGGTCATATCGGAAATGGAAACGGTCATAGCAGCCTTGGTTGAATACTTATAACCCATCGCCTTGATATCATCCAATACTTCCGCTGTCTTGGTTGCACCATGGTTATTAATGACTTTCTCAAGAATTGACTTCAATTCCTTCTTACCTACATGGAAATCTACTTCCAATTTCAAGAGGTTCTCGGGATCTTCACGATTAACAAATCCCAAATCCTGAGGAAGAATTTCATTGAAAATCAATCTTCCGAGAGTTGTAAAGAGCATTCTGGAAACCTTTGTTCCATCAGGAAGTTCCTTGGATACTCTTACATTAATTCTCTGGTGAAGTGTGATCTCCTTATTCTCGTATGCAAGAATAGCCTGATTCATGGAGCTGAAATAACGTCCCAACAAATCAACCATCTCACAGATAATCCATCTGCCACGATTCTGGTCAACACATACTCTGATAATAGAATCTCTTTCGAAAGGAGTTTCCTTAATCTTATCAAGACCCTTGCCGGCTGCGATAGCTTTTGCCTTTGCTGCCTGATATGCATTGAATGCATCCTTGGCATCATCAACAGACTGGAACTCGGCAACATATGTACCTGTAAAATCGGGATCCGTGGAAAGATCACGATACTTCTCCATTGTAAGGTAATAAATACCCAAAACCATATCCTGTGAAGGAACAGCAACGGGACCACCGTCTGAAGGCTTCAACAGATTATTCGGAGACAGAAGAAGGAATCTGCACTCTGCCTGTGCTTCTACAGACAAAGGAAGATGCACTGCCATCTGGTCACCATCGAAATCGGCATTGTAAGCTGTACATACAAGAGGATGAAGCTTAATTGCCTTACCTTCAACAAGAATCGGCTCAAATGCCTGAATACCAAGACGATGCAATGTTGGTGCACGGTTCAGCATAACAGGATGTTCTTTGATAACATCTTCCAATACATCCCATACTTCCGGACGAAGACGATCAACCATCTTCTTGGCACTCTTAATATTATGTGCGCTTCCGTTTGCAACAAGTTCCTTCATAACGAAGGGCTTGAACAATTCAATTGCCATTTCCTTCGGAAGACCACACTGATAAATCTTAAGTTCGGGACCGACAACGATAACGGAACGGCCTGAGTAGTCAACACGCTTACCCAAAAGGTTCTGACGGAAACGACCTGACTTACCTTTCAACAGATCGGAAAGAGACTTCAGAGGTCTGTTACCGGGGCCTGTAACCGGACGTCCGCGACGACCGTTATCAATCAAAGCATCAACTGCTTCCTGGAGCATTCTCTTCTCGTTACGAACGATAATATCGGGAGCGCCCAGTTCCAACAGTTTCTTCAAACGATTATTTCTGTTAATAATTCTTCTGTACAGATCATTCAAATCGGAAGTAGCAAATCTGCCACCATCGAGCTGTACCATGGGACGAAGATCGGGAGGAATAACCGGAATAACATCCATGATCATCCATTCGGGCTTGTTGCCGGATTCACGGAATGCTTCCACAACTTCCAATCTCTTAATAATCTTAGCCTTCTTCTGACCTGTAGACTCATCGAGACCAACCTTCAGTTCTTCTGCTTCTGCATCAAGATCAATAGCTGCAAGAAGTTCCTTGATAGCTTCGGCACCCATTCCTACACGGAATTTGCCTTCGCTTGTCTCACGATATCCCTGATATTCAGCTTCCGTAAGAACCTGCTTATACTTCAGGTCTGTTTCGCCGGGATCCAGAACGATATAGTTAGCGAAGTAAAGAACCTTCTCCAATGTTCTGGGGGACAAATCGAGGATAAGTCCCATACGGCTCGGAATGCCCTTGAAATACCAAATATGAGAAACAGGGGCAGCCAGTTCAATATGTCCCATACGTTCACGACGAACGCTTGCCTTTGTAACTTCAACACCACAACGGTCACAAACAACACCCTTATAACGGATCTTCTTGTACTTACCGCAGTGACACTCCCAGTCCTTGCTGGGTCCAAAAATCTTTTCGCAGAACAAACCATCCTTTTCGGGTTTCAATGTTCTGTAGTTAATTGTCTCAGGCTTGGTAACCTCGCCTCTTGACCATTCTCTGATTTTTTCGGGTGATGCCAGACCAATCTTAATCGCATCAAAAGTCATGGGCTGGTATCCTTCTTTATTGATTTCAGGCATTGTAACACTCCTTTTTTAAAATGAATGCTTGTTACTCATCAACATCGTCAAACGAATCGTCTGCATCGTCAAAATAAGCGTCGTCTTCAACAACATCATCGTCTACATTCTCAAGAGAACCGTTCTCATCGAATTCCTGTGTAGTGTATCCGCTGTCTGCGAAAGACTCATCTCGGCGATAATCACGGGAATCGCCTTCCAATACAGAACGAAGATCCGTTTCACCATAATCAATTGTTTCGCCTATCTCAACCTCTGTATCGTCTTCGCGAAGAACACGAACATCCAATGCCAGAGACTGTAATTCTTTAAGCAGAACCTTGAAGGATTCGGGGATACCACCTTCGGGGATGTTGTCACCCTTAATAATTGCTTCGTAAGTCTTAACACGACCGATTACATCATCGGACTTAACTGTTAAGATTTCCTGCAATGTATAAGCAGCACCGTATGCTTCAAGAGCCCAAACTTCCATTTCACCGAATCTCTGTCCACCAAACTGAGCTTTACCACCCAGAGGCTGCTGTGTAACGAGAGAGTACGGTCCGGTAGAACGAGCATGAATCTTATCGTCTACCAAGTGATGCAGTTTCAGGTAATGCATGTGACCGATTGTAACCGGGCTGTCAAAATATTCACCGGTACGACCATCACGGAGCCTTACTTTACCATCACGGCTAATGGGAACACCCTTCCACAAAGCTCTGTGGTCTCTGTTCTCCGAAAGATATTCCAAAACTTCCGGCAACAGTTCGTCTTTGTGCTTTGCTTCGAACTCTTCCCACTCCAAGTTTACATAGTCATTGGCGAGATCCAGAGTATCCATAATATCATTCTCATCTGCACCGTCGAAGACGGGAGTTGAAATGTTGAATCCCAAAGCCTTTGCAGCCAAGGACAAATGAATCTCCAAAACCTGACCGATATTCATACGAGAAGGAACGCCCAAAGGATTCAATACGATATCAACGGGACGTCCGTTCGGCAAGTACGGCATATCTTCAATCGGAAGTACGCGGGAAACAACACCCTTGTTACCGTGACGACCGGCCATCTTATCACCAACGGAAATCTTTCTCTTCTGAGCAATATAAATACGAACCGATTTGTTAACTCCGGGAGGAAGTTCGTCTCCGTTCTCTCTTGTAAATACTTTGGCATCAACTACAATACCGTATTCACCGTGAGGAACCTTCAGGGAAGTATCTCTTACTTCACGAGCCTTCTCACCGAAAATCGCACGCAGAAGTCTCTCTTCTGCAGTAAGTTCGGTTTCTCCCTTAGGAGTAACTTTACCAACAAGAATATCACCGGCACGAACCTCGGCACCGATACGAATGATACCGTTTTCATCCAGATCCTTCAGAGCATCTTCACCGACACCGGGAACATCACGTGTGATTTCTTCGGGTCCGAGCTTCGTATCACGAGACTCTGCTTCATGCTCTTCGATATGAACCGAAGTATATACATCTTCCTGTACCAAACGTTCTGACAGAAGAACAGCATCCTCGTAGTTGTAACCTTCCCATGTCATGAAGGCAATCAACGGATTCTTACCAAGTGCCATTTCACCGTTTGCAGTGGAAGGACCATCGGCAATAACCTGACCTGCTTCAACATGTTCACCCTTCTCAACGATAGGCTTCTGGTTATAACAGTTCGACTGGTTGGAACGAAGGAATTTGGTCAAATGATAATTATCCTTTGTTCCGTCATCATTATTAATAATAATTTCATTAGATACGGAGTATGCTACTGTACCTGCCTTCTTGGCAACTACACATACACCTGAGTCAACAGCTGCCTTCGGTTCCATACCTGTTCCGATTACCGGTGCTTCGGTCATCAAAAGGGGAACTGCCTGACGCTGCATGTTAGATCCCATCAGAGCACGGTTAGCATCATCGTTCTCCAGGAAAGGAATCAATGCTGTAGCAACAGAGAATACCATCTTAGGAGATACATCCATGAAGTCAAACATGGACTTATCATATTCCTGTGTCTCTTCGCGATAACGACCGGATACGTTATTCTTAACGAAATGTCCGTCTGCATCCAAGGGTTCGTTAGCCTGTGCTACATGATAATTATCTTCTTCATCCGCTGTCATATATACAACTTCATCAGTAACAAACGGATTCTCGGGATCGCTGTGGTCAATCTTTCTGTAAGGTGCCTCAACGAAGCCGTACTCATTAATACGAGCATAACATGCAAGAGAGTTGATCAAACCGATGTTAGGACCTTCGGGAGTCTCGATAGGACACATTCTGCCGTAATGAGAATAATGTACGTCTCGAACTTCGAAACCTGCGCGATCACGGGACAAACCGCCGGGACCGAGGGCTGACAAACGTCTCTTATGTGTAAGTTCACCAAGAGGATTGTTCTGATCCATAAACTGTGACAACTGGGATGATCCGAAGAACTCCTTAACAGCTGCTGTTACGGGTTTGATATTAATAAGTGCCTGCGGAGAAATACCTTCCAGATCCTGTGTTGTCATTCTCTCACGAACAACTCTCTCCAATCTGGATAAACCGATACGATACTGGTTCTGAAGCAATTCGCCGACAGCACGGATACGACGGTTGCCCAAATGGTCAATATCGTCGCTGTTGCCAAGACCGTATTCCAAATGGATATTGTAGTTAATGGAAGCAATAATATCCTCTTTGGTAATATGCTTCGGAATAAGTGCGTGAACACTGCCCTTAATGGCATCAAAGAGTGCCTCGGGATCTTCACCGTACTCTTCCAAGATGGCCTGCAATGCAGGATAGTATACAAGTTCTGTAATGCCGAGTTCCTTCGGATCGCAATCCACATGAGCTGTAATATCAACCATCATATTGGAAAGAACACGTACGTTTCTCTCTTCTGTCTGAATCAAAACATACGGAACAGCTGCATTCTGGATAGCATCAGCAAGTTCTACGGAAACCTTATCGCCTGCCTTCGCAAGGATCTCGCCTGTAGAAGGATCGATAACGTCTTCCGCAAGAATCTGATTGCGAATACGATTACGAAGCATTAACTTCTTATTAAATTTATAACGACCTACTTTGGCAAGGTCATATCTTCTTGCATCAAAGAACATGGAATTGATCAGATTCTCTGCGCTCTCAACAGCAAGAGGTTCACCGGGACGAATCTTCTTATAGAGTTCCAACAAACCTTCCTGATAGTTTGTTGCCGTATCCTTTGCAAAGGATGCAAGAATCTTCGGCTCGTCACCGAACAAATCCAAAATTTCCTGATTCGTTCCGATACCAAGGGAACGAATAAGTACTGTAACGGGAACTTTACGGGTTCTGTCAACACGCGCAAAGAAAACATCATTGGAATCCGTTTCGTATTCCAACCATGCACCTCTGTTGGGGATAACTGTTGACGAAAACAGTTTCTTACCAAATTTATCATGTGCAACTCCGTAATATATACCGGGTGAACGAACGAGCTGGCTGACGATAACACGTTCAGCACCGTTAATCACAAACGTACCGGTTTCCGTCATCAGGGGAAAATCACCCATGAAAATATCTTTTTCAATAATTTCGCCCGATTGCTTGTTGAACAAACGAACTACAACTTTGAGGGGAGCTGCATATGTAGCATCGCGCTCCTTACATTCCTCAATAGAATACTTTACCTCATCTTCGCACAACTCAAAATCTACGAATTCCAGGCTCAAATGATCACTGTAATCCGTAATGGGAGAGATATCTGCGAAAACTTCCCTAAGACCTTCGTCCAAAAACCACTGGTAAGAGTTCTTCTGCACCTCAATAAGATTGGGCATATCCAATACTTCTTTACGGCGCGAATAGCTCATTCGCGTACTCTTGCCAACTGTGACCGGACGTATCCTGTTCTTTTCCATTGACGTTTCACCCCGTTCTTCCTAATTCCATTTTATTGCAAAAGCACACTTTCTGCGAAAAAGGCGCAAAAAGAGCCTGTGCAACCACAATAGCGCAACCTATATGATAACACAAGCTCTTCATAGCGTCAAGAAATAAATTTCAATTTTCTGAAAAATATATTACTTAAGAGTAACCTTAGCACCTTCAGCTTCCAATTTAGCCTTGATGTCTTCAGCTTCTTCCTTGGAAGCAGCTTCCTTAACCATCTTCGGAGCGCTGTCAACAAGATCCTTAGCTTCTTTAAGTCCAAGACCTGTAGCTTCACGAACAACCTTAATAACCTTAACCTTGTTCGGTCCAACATCTGTAAGTTCTACATCGAACTCTGTCTTCTCTTCAGCTGCTGCAGCTTCGCCTGCACCTGCTGCTGCTACAACAACACCTGCTGCTGCAGAAACACCAAATTCTTCTTCACAAGCCTTAACGAGATCGTTAAGCTCAAGTACTGTAAGCTCTTTAATCGCATCGATAAATTCTGCGGTTGTCAACTTTGCCATTTTCTTATCCTCCATAAATAATTAAAGTTTCAATATAGTTTATTCTGCTGCATTAGCTTCCTCTGCGGGAGCTTCTTCTGCAGGTGCAGCTTCTTCTACGGGAGCTGCTTCTTCTGTTGCTTCAGCTGCTGCGGGAGCACATTCACCTGCACCACCCTTTTCAGCGATCTGATTAAGCACACGAGCGAAGTTTGCAATAGGAGACTGCAAGCTGCCGAGCAATCTGGAAATAAGTTCTTCTCTTCCGGGAATCTTAGCAACTTCAGCAATACCTGCTGCATCATAAAGAACACCTTCTACTACACCGGCCTTAAGCTCAAGCTTCGGAGCGGTCTTGGCGAAGTTATTCAATACTCTTGCAGGAGCTGTTGCGTCATCCTTGGAAACAGCCAATGCGCTGGGTCCGTTCAAATGAGGAGCCAACTGTTCAAAATCCGTTCCCTTGAATGCAAAGTTCATCATTGTGTTCTTGTAAACCTTGTATGTGATGCCGGCTTCACGTAACTGCTTACGAAGGGCTGTATCCTGTTCAACCGTAAGTCCACGGTAATCAACAAGAACTGCACCCTGTGCGCCGTTAATTACTTCAGCGATTTCATCAACTACAGGTTTCTTCAGTTCCACCTTTGCCATTTTTTTACCTCCTTATAGATTTTTGCGGCATATACCGCTTAGTTTATGCCGAATAGAGAGGTAATACAATATAACAAAAGCCCTCTCCCGAAGTCGGAAAAGGGCATAATTTCTATACTCTCATTCTCCTCGGCAGGCGAATTGCACATTGCTTACGCTTCATAATAAGCACCTGCTGTCTTCGGCATGGTCAAAAGCGACCTTGTGTAGAATAACATCATATGACGTCTTCGTCAAGTAAATTTTACGGTGTTTCCGGAATTTCCGGAATTTCCGGAGTAAGCAACAAGTTCGGGTCAATAACAGGTGCCGGTTCAGACCTTTTAACAGGACATGTATTGACACCACCCTGCGTATTCTGATTATCCGGAGTATATGTAATATATCCGTCCTCGTCAAATAAGGCATAGCCGGATATTCCACGCATATATCGTATAATTCGCGACCATTCGTCTTCGTCGGCAATCCGTGTTTTGCCTCCAACCTGTCTGCACGGAATAAAGCGCACTTTGGACAGTCCACAGTATTCGTTCAGTTCCACCCAGGCCAAACAGGTATCAAGTGACTTTCCGTTAAACCAGAAATTCCCAAGGCTGTAGAAAACCGGAACACCGTCCACATAGTCAACACCCTGCAAGCAATGGGAATGGTCACCGATAATCAGGTCGGCGCCTGCTTCCACATACTTGGCGGCAAGTTCCTTCTGCGAAGCATCTACCAAATCCGTCAGTTCGCTGCCCCAGTGCACATATACGACAACAAAGTCACTGTTTTCGGAGGCTGCTTCAATCTCCGTAAGAAACTTGTCCGGAATATAGGTTCTCATGACGCCCGGCGCATCTTCCGTTGCTTCGCATGTATCCGGATTATTGTAACGTTCAATCTGCGTCGCCGATACATAGGCAATTACACGATCATTAATATGGAAATAAACCGGCTTGGAAGCTTCTTCGATATTCTTACCGGCGCCGACAAACGGAACCTTGGCCTCATTTAATATATCAACCGTATCTGTCAGTGCCACGGGGCCGTAATCATACGCATGATTATTGGCAAGCGATACAATATCCACACCCATCTCGCTCAAAAGGCTCACGCTTTCGGGACGTGCGCGAAATGTATACGTTTTGTTCGGAGTCGGAGAGCCGCCGTCACTGTACGGGAACTCATTATTAACCATCATAATATCCGCCGAATGCATATAGTCCATTACTTCGGGGAGTATGCAATCCGTAATACCATTTTCCGATTTGCGAAGCGCTCCCATATTGGCATAGTCCTCATAGAAGCTGACATCACCCGCAAAGCAAAGCGAAATGCTGTTTTCATCGGCGGCATGTATTGTATAAATCTTATTTACCGGATCGTAAATGTCCTCTTCAACCTCTTCCGGTTCTTCAGGTTCATCCACAATCACAGATTCACTTGTATCCTGAAACGAAATGACCGGCGGTTCCGATTGTGTTTCCGCATTTTCCGTCTCTTCGTTTGTCGAAAGAGAATCGGGATTCTCCAAAGCAGAATTTTCGGCACCCGTGACTTTCCCGATAAGGGGCAAATCTTCGTTGTGCAGCTCCAGGCTGCAGGCACAATTTGCACACATCAGGACGGTCAAAGTCATAACGCATAATATTCTGTTAATAAACGACGTATTGTTTCTCATAAGATAATGTAATTAATATTGCAAATATAATTAATAATGCAAAATGCAGTTTATAATGTAAATGTAATAAATATTATAAATATAATGAATATTATAAATGTAATGCAATAATAAAACAAACGGCGGATGAATATTCACCCGCCGTAATCAATAGACCAATATTAGAATTTAGCTGTGGAAACTCTGACACCGGGGCCCATTGTGGAGGAAAGTGTAACGCTCTTTAAGTACTGACCCTTAAGTGCGCTGGGCTTAGCCTTCATAATAGCTTCCATAAGTGTATTGAAGTTTTCAATCAACTTTTCTTCTTCAAAGCTTGCTTTGCCGACCGGTACATGAATTATGTTCGTCTTGTCAAGTCTGTACTCAATCTTACCTGCTTTGATATCTGCGATTGCTTTCGCAACGTCCATCGTAACTGTTCCTGCCTTCGGGTTGGGCATAAGTCCTTTAGGTCCGAGAACCTTACCAAGACGACCAACAACACCCATCATATCCGGTGTAGCAACAACTACGTCAAAATCGAGCCAACCTTCGTTCTGAATCTTCGGGATCAGCTCGTCGCCGCCAACATAATCAGCACCTGCTGCCTCAGCTTCGTTAACTTTCTCGCCTTTAGCAAATACAAGAACTCTTGTTACACGACCTGTTCCGTTCGGAAGAACAACGGCGCCACGAATCTGCTGTTCAGCATGACGTCCGTCACAACCTGTACGGATGTGAACCTCGATTGTTTCATCAAATTTAGCAGTAGCTGTCTTCTTAACAGCTGCAATAGCCTCAGCGGGCTCATAGTAGGTTGCGCGATCAAATGCCTTCATCGCTTCCTGATATTTCTTACCGTGTTTCATCTGAATGCCCCTCCTACTCTTCTACAGTAACGCCCATACTTCTGGCGGTTCCTGCGATCATGCTCATTGCTGCTTCCAAAGATGCTGCATTCAAATCAGGCATCTTAATTTCTGCGATTTCCTGAAGCTTAGCCTTGGAAATAGTAGCAACCTTTGTCTTGTTGGGAACACCCGAACCGGACTTAATGTTGCAAGCCTTCTTAATAAGGACTGCTGCAGGGGGAGTCTTCGTAATGAAACTGAAACTTCTGTCTGCGTAAACTGTGATAACTACAGGGATGATAACATCACCCTTGTCTGCTGTTCTTGCATTAAACTGCTTGGTAAACTCAACAATGTTTACACCGTGCTGACCAAGTGCAGGGCCAACCGGGGGAGCCGGAGTTGCCTTGCCGGCAGGAATCTGCAGCTTAATGTAGCCTTCAACTTTCTTTGCCATAATTAGCCTCCTAAATATATTGTGGTCGTGGCGGAAATGATTTTCCTCCCACAGTTTAAGAGCACGTTCCGCACTATCATGTGCAAAAGTCGTCTCATAAACATCTGATTAAGTAATAGCCCAATGAAAAACTGCGATTAGAAATTCGCTTTATTAATCTCATCAAAGCTGATTTCAACGGGTGTCTCTCGACCAAAGAGTTCTACGTTGATTGTAGCGGTCTGCTTACCCATATCCATACGCTGTACAACACCAACCGTATCCTTCCAAACACCGGCAACAACTGCAACAGTATCGCCTTCGGTGAAATTGATAAATACGTTCTCGGTCTTGATGCCGAGGGGTTTCATTTCAGCGTCGGTAAGCGGAACCGGTTTGCTTCCGGGGCCTACAAAGCCCGTAACGCCTCTGGTATTACGAACAACGTACCATGTAACATCGTTCATTACCATATTAATAAGAACATAACCGGGGAACATCTTCTTAGCCGTCGTCTTACGAACGTTATTTTTGATCTCGGTTACATCCTGCATAGGAACACGTACCTCAAGAATCTCTTCTTCAAGGTGACGATTCTCGATTGTCTTCTCTATGTTGGCCTTTACCTTATTCTCATAACCGGAATAGGTATGCACAACATACCAACTGGGTGTACCATTAGTCTCTGCCATAACACTACTCCTTCTTACAGATTAATCAGTTTATCAATACCGAACTGAAGAGCCATATCAATCAGAGCAATTAATACTCCCACAATAACAGAGATAACAACAACTGCAACCGTCTGTCTGGTCACGCTGTCCTTATTCTCCCATGTGATTTTACCGAATTCTGCCTTAAGGCCTTTGAACCATGCTGATACTTTGGAGCCAAAAGATTCGGTAGACTTACCTTCTCCCATTATTTTGTCTCCTTATGCAACGTATGTGTCTTGCAGAATCTGCAATACTTCTTCGTCTCCATACGATCCGGATGAGTCTTCTTATCCTTTGTTGTATCATAGTTACGGTTCTTGCACTCTGTGCAGGCAAGTGTGATTCTTGTACGCATGTTTTCACCTCCGTTTATCATCTCTACGAATATCAGAGATTTACAGTCGGCACAGACTCAAACATAAAGAATTCGTGCACAAAAAAAAGACTCTAAATCCCGTCTCGCTATGACAATATAGCATAAGAAAAGGAATGCGTCAATAAATTTCGCACTCCTTTTTACATTATTTTCAATATATTTTCGTAATTCTTCAAACATTAATATTCAATACGTCAGACGCAATTCGCCATTCGCATCAGCAATAGCTGCTGAACATCATGCCGCTGTAATTGCTTGTAACATACGGACTGGCAAAATTATGGCCCGGGTTCTTATAAGCAACCACCGTTTTCTGCGTATATTCCATCGGGTTTAAGGAAACCTGATTAGCCTTTGACAGGATGCTTCCGGTAAATGACTTTATCGCAGAGAACCGTTCCATTGCATCGCCTTCCTGAGCAATCTGCGTCAAAAGACTCTTGTCTACCGAAATTCTGCCGTTCTCACCGACCATCAGGCCCATTGCTGAAAGCTGGCTGCCATAATGCGCGGAAATACTGCTCATCTCACCGACAAGCTTACGTGAATACGGCTGAGAATCCAGATATGCAGACACCTTATTAAGGAAGGAATTGTAACCGTCCACAAGCTGCGTAATATTCTCCGTAATGGACTCCACGTCAGTCTTCAATCCGATAGAAACCGATTCACCTTCCGGGCTCACTCCGTTTAACGAAAGCTCGTACAGTTTATCTACCGTAAAGTGATTGCTGAAAGTGCTGCGTTCTTCACCATTAAGCGTGAAGGAAGAGTTACACGGCATCTGAGTCGGCTCTCCGATTCCGAAGTAATCCACAATTCCGCGTTGCTTGGAAGTATGATCATCCGAAACGGCAAAAGTCACATTGGAATCACCACGCACACCGGTCTCATCAGATTCCATCTTAAGTGCAATATCGCCGGCAACATTCTCGTCCACCGAAACCGACAAACCAATGTTGGACTTGGTAATCAGTCTGGCAAGTTTCTCTTCGATCGTGCGGTTTGTATCATTTTCGCCGATATTGAACTGGAATTCGTAATCCATATCGCGCGAACGAATATCAAATGAATAAGTACCCGGTTCCATATCCATCGAATCGGGATCCAAATATTTGCCGAGGTTCACCTGGCCCTGGGCAAGGCGTTTCACCGCAATTTCCAACTGCGGAACATTGGCCTCATCCTGTGCCGCACCGATATAGGATGCGGAAACCTGGCTGTCGTCGCTGGAAGAAACAGACTTCTTGTCCAGAAATTCAGTACTATCGTCAACAGACAACGACGAAATCACGTTCTTTAAGGAACGCGCATTCTCTTTCAAGCCCACAGCAAATTCCTGTGTCTGCGCACTTGTATCGAGCAGGAACAGAGGAGCTTCTTTATTCATTTTGACTATGGAATTATAAACACCGCGCAATTCGCTCTTCTTATGGGTATCATACTTAGTATTGGTACCTTCGGGCGCATACGCAGTTACGAAATGATTATATACGGTATTAATTGCTGCAATATTAGCCATAATCGCCCCTCCTTTCTTCCTTGATAGGTCGCTTACACAGACTCAATTCTGTGCTCCGCACCAGCAAAATGCGCGGACGCGTGGGCATACAAGCCTACTTTTATGCCTTAACTATACGCCAAAATGTCAAGAAATGCAAGAGGTATCTGATAAATATTACTATACGGTTCCCCGCAATTTTCCAATCACGCTCGCAATTGCAAAAACCACAATATTTACAGCTATGATTGTTGCGCCGGACGGAGTTGATGCGCCGATGGAGATCAGCATTCCCAACAATGCGCAGACAAATGCATGAATTCCGGAATAAACCGTTACCGCCTTAAAGCTTTTGAATAACCGCATCGCAGTAAGTGCAGGAAAAATCACAAGTGCCGAAATCAACAAGGAGCCTACAAGCTTCATTCCCATAACGATCACAAGTGCAATAACTACCGACAAAAGCAAGTTATATGCATCCGTTCGAATACCGGTCGCTTTTGAGAAATTATCATCAAAAGTCACCGTAAAGAACCGGTTAAAGAACAGAATAAATATACCGATTACCAGCAGTGACAAAACCACGCAGATCCACACTTCCTTTACCGACAATGTCAGCAATGAAGTCGAACCGAATAACGTAGTGCAAACATCACCGGACAAATTCGGCGCCGTCGAGAAAATATTCATCACAAGATAACCGATCGCCATGGCAGAAACGGACAACATGGCAATGGCAGAATCCCCCGCCATCCTTTTCTTTCCTGTACGCAACAGAAGAATCGCGCTTACAACCGTTACAGGAAGAACCAGAAAAAGATTATCCGAAAGATTCATAACCGATGCGATCGCCGTTGCGCCGAAAGCAACATGCGACAAACCGTCCCCGATAAATGAATACCGCTTCAACACGAGCGTTACTCCCAGAAGCGAGCTGCTGACCGCCACCAATAATGCTACGATAAGCGCATATCTGACAAACGGATATGAAAAATAGAGCAATAAATTATTCATGCTTCACACCGTCCTTCTCGTTTGTATGTTTATGATCACACTCGCAATTATGCTCGTGATCATGCGCATGTATATGATCATGCGCATGGCCGTGCTCATCGCTGTGCCAATGCAATCCGCAAACGCATGTATCCTCTTCGGGGCAACCGTCATTTACAAAATACATGTCGCGACTGCCAAAATATATCTCGTGCCCAATATGCAAAATGTGCGTAGCATACTTAAGAGCCGCCTCCGTATCATGTGAAACCATAATGATTGTAATATGTTCTTCACGATTCAGTTTCATCAGCAGATCATAGAATGCCAGCGTCGTTTCCGGATCCAGCCCGGCCGTCGGCTCATCAAGCACCAAAAGGCTCTTCGTTGCGCACAATGCTCTGGCCAGCAAAACTCTTTGCTGCTGCCCTCCGGACAAATTCCTGTACGATTCGTTTGCCAGATTCTCGATTCCCATGTGATTCATCTGGCGCTGCGCCGCTTCCTTCTCCTTACGGCCGTAGAATAAACGTCGGCCCATATGATTTTGGCAACCGGACAGAACAATTTCCTTCACCGTTGCCGGAAAGTCACGTTGAACGACAGTTTGTTGCGGAAGATATCCGATTTCGGAAACCGACAATCCGTCTCCGAAACTGATCGTTCCGTCAATCGGCTTGATAAGTCCCAATAACGTCTTCATAAGTGTCGTCTTGCCGGAGCCGTTTTCTCCGACAACAAACAGATAATCTCCCTCATTTACCGAAAAACACAAATCTTCCGTCAGAAGTTTATCCTCATAACCCAGTTTTATATGTTTTGCTTCTACAAGTGCCATGTAACACCTCATCAATCGCAATAGTCAATCGCATGCGCCGCTCCCCGCATTCTGCGGAAAGTCACACTACTTCAGTAATTGCTGTAACACCTTCAGATTACTCGTCATCGTATCCAGATAGTTCTTACCGTTTGCTATATCCTTCTTCGTAACCGCCTGCAAAGAATCCAATACATAAACATCCGCATCGCATCCCGAACCCGCAATAACGGTATCCGCCAACTTTCTGTCGCTTCCGTCCAAAATCACAATTCCGGGCACATCCTTTTGCGCGGCAATATCTATCAGTTCAACAATTGTCGAAAAACTCGCCTCCGATTCTGCGCTGCAACCCGAAAAAGCTGCATTATACGCAATATCATAGTCATCCATCAGATAAGCAAACGGAAATCTGTCGGCAATCAGCAAATAAGGTTCCTCGCAGTCATCGCACACCTTCACATATTCATCATCCAGTGCCTTCAGTTGCGCCACATACTTTTCTGCATTTTCATATAGAAGATCAGCTTCGTTTGGGCACAACTTCATCAATTCATAGGTTATGGACGCCGTACACACATACGCATTCCGCAATGACAGCCAAATGTGTTCGTCACCCTCTAACGTACCGCCGCCAATTTCAGTGATAAAGTCATCGCTGTCTTCGTCTTCGTCCTCGTGATGTTCTGCTTCGCCTTCGCCCTCTTCATGCTCGTGATGTGTTTCACCTTCGCCCTCTTCGTGCTCGTGATTCGCATCATCATGCTCGTGGTGTTCCTCTTCACCCTGCAGAATTCCTTCGTCGGTTTCCTCCAGAACGGCATCAGCCAGATAATTCATGAGGCAGATTACTTTCATATCCGGATTGTTCGCTTCATCCAGTGCACTTGCCACCCATTCATCGCTCTCACCACCGACATATATGAAAACATCACAATTGGAGATACGGGCAATATCAAAGGTGGTCGGCTGGAAATTATGCATATCCGCCCCGGTATCTACCAAAAGGCTCGACGAAATCCTCTTACACCCTGCCGTCACTTCGTTTGTCCAGTCATAAATCGGAAAAACGGAAGATAAAACCTTCAGCGGTGGATTGGGCATGGCAGGGGTACCGTTCCCTGCTGCCGTATTTGGGTTTCCGCCACTGCCTCCACGGATTGCATCTCCGGCGCAGCCCGTCAACGTCCCTACCAATAATGCAATTGTACATAATATAATCATAAATTTACGCATGGCAATAGTTTAGCAAATTTCACTTCATCAAACAACCAAAACAATTTTCGGTAAATACGCTCCGACTTCGCCGGATTCATAGTGTAAAAAAGGCTCTTCGCAATGCGAAAAGCCCTCCAAAAACATGTTCATATCCGTGTCATATTATCAAATCAACACTCTGTGCTTAGGCAACATATGCCTTCGCCGCATCGGAAAACTTACGAAGGAAAGGAATCACTTCGTCCCGCATAATAACACCCGCCTTCGGAAAGTCGCGAGCCATCAGTTCTCTGCTCAGATCCGATACCGTTCCATCCATCGCCGCACGGGTTGTAAGGCTGTCCCCCGCATTCACAATCTCTGCCGTAGCATTAAATGTTTCAATCATAAAATTGAAACCGTCAATAATCTGATACAAAAAGCCTTCCGTATCTTCAAGCATCGTACCGGTCATTTCATTAACAACCGTCTCCATTGCCGGAATCAACTTATCCAAATATTCAGAAGCCATTGCAAGAGCTTCTTCCTGTTGTGTTCTGTAATCATCCATGATTCATCCCCCGTTTACCCGAATCCACGGGTCAAGTTCAACCCAAACTCCTTTTGGGTGCCAATACTACGCGTACATTATAGCACTTATCGCTGTTCCTGTGCAACAACTTCCAGTGCTCGCGCCACAACCTGGTGCATATCATAATATTTGTATTCACCGAGTCGTCCGCCGAAAATCACATTTTCCTTGGCCTCTGCCAGCTTTTTGTACTGAGCAAACAACGCATTATTCTTCTCATCATTCATCGGATAGTACGGTTCGTCCCCTTTGTGCCAGGTGGCCGAGTATTCTCTCGTAATAACCGTTTTCTCCTGATTGCCAAAGTCAAAATGCTTATGTTCAATGATTCTTGTATACGGTACTTCATACTCCGTATAATTCACCACTGCATTTCCCTGGAAATTCGGCATATCAAGCACTTCTGTTTCGAAGCGAAGGCTTCTGTATTCCAAAGGGCCGTAACAATAATCAAAAAATGCATCAAGTTGGCCGGTAAACACTATCTTGTCCGCTTCTTCATCAAGCAGTTCTCTCTCCGCAAGATAATCTACATTCAAACGAACATCAATGCCGTCCAGAAGCTTATCAAACAACTTCGTGTATCCACCCACGGGAATTCCCTGATATTTATCATTAAAGTAATTATTGTCATACGTAAAGCGAACCGGTAAACGTCGAATAATGAAAGCCGGCAACTCTTCCGCACGTTTGCCCCACTGTTTCTCCGTATATCCCTTTACCAGTTTCTCATAAATATCCTGTCCCACAAGCAGTACTGCCTGCTCTGCAAGATTACGAGGCTCTTCCACACCCGCGAGGCTCATTCTAAGAAGTGCCTCCTTGCGTTGTCGTTCAATCATCTCCTGCGCTTCATCCGGAGTCTTCACACCCCATAACGCATGAAAAGTATTCATATTAAACGGCAGATTATACAGTTCATCCTTATACACAGCTACAGGGGAATTCGTATATCTGTTGAACTCAACAAATGAATTCACATAATCCCACACCTTCTTATCACTCGTATGGAATATATGTGCTCCGTATTTGTGAACGGGAATACCCTCCACGTCCTCCGTATATACATTTCCGCCAACATGATTCCGGCGATCGATCACCAGACATTTCTTACCGTTTTTCGTCATTTCGTGAGCAAAAATCGCTCCAAACAATCCTGCTCCAACAATTAAGTAATCGTAGTGTTTCATAAACTTTCGGTCTCCAATATTACTGTATTTCTATATTAACATATTCCAAAGCTTTTTCAGCAATTCGCACCGCTTCATCAGCGTCATTTCCATACGCAATAACGTGTCCGATTCGATCATTACTGGAATGTAAATCATTCACCTCATCCCCGGGGTGTACATAAACCTTTATCTCATCAAGGCCCTGCAAAGAATATACGTCCGGATTAATATTAATGTCCCGTACAATTCCTTTTCGTCCGCCAATAAACCGAATGGCACTTCCATGATTTAATGTGGGAGTAATATTGATTGGTTGTTGCAATGCAAGAGCAATAGAGTTACCAACCATATCAACTCCGGTAGAAAGAGGAACCAATCGAGCCGTAATATAATCACCGCCAAGTCGAGCAGCAATCTCAACAATCTTTGGGCCTTCTTCCGTGACTTTTATTTCCACATGCGCCACGCCGTCCACAATCCCTATAGCCTGCACTGCACTAATCGCAACTGCCTCAACTTGGTTGCGCATTGACTTTGTCATTGTGGTTTGCTCCGAATGTCCCAATTCCACAAAATACGGAAGTTCACATACAAGTTTGTCCGTAACAGCCAAAATCGTAACCTGCCTATTGACAATAAAGCATTCTACGCTTACTTCAGGTCCTTTCATCAATTCTTCAACCATAACTATTTTGTTATGAGAATAGCTACTGCAATATGCAAACAACTCTTTTAGAGACGCAACGTCTTTCCCTGCTTCTACAAATATTACTCCACGACTGGCTGCGCTGTCACTCGGCTTAATAATACATCCATATGGTTTATTGCCGACTTCCTTCAAAAAATCTTTTTCATTATCAACATAACAATACTCCGGCACCGGAACACCTTTTTGTTTCAACCGGTCACGCATTGCCGACTTTACGGTAGCGCATATTGCATCTTCATATGAAATTCCGGAATATAATCCCAATTCACGGCTTACATATGCAGCAGTTCTTACAGGTGCATCGCTGACCGTAGTAATAACATACTTCGGATTCTTTTCGCGTGCCAACTGCAAAACAGCTTCCGTATCAATTGTACTGATCAACTCAAATTCATCGGCATACTTAATTCCAACCGCATGTGGATCGTAATCACATACAATTGTGTAGAAACCAAGTTCTTTCGCTTTAAGTATTCCGGAGAGTTGTAAAGCTGAAGCCCCCAAAATAATAACCTTATCCAATATAGTACCTCATTCTCCTCTGAATGTTTTCATCGGTGTTTCAACAAATCACGAAAACAGTGCTGAATATTCACCCGTTTCCATCTCTGCTTTATAATCCGACATCATTTTGTTGAAATCGGCATAACGTGGAATATAGCCAAAATCATTTCTCGCCTTTTCGATAGAGAACAGATATGATGGACCATTATTACTAATCTCCGGACGATATATTATCTCACTCTTTCCGTTCTCTGTTTTGAAAACTTCTGCAATTACTTCAGCCTGTTCCTCAAGAGTTGTGCCATGGCCGGACGTCATATTATATAGGCCTTCTGTCTTTTCACTTTGCATTGCCAGATAAAAGGCTTCTGCCACATCCTTCACGTACACAAAATCGCGTGACAAGTCCTTATTTCCATGAATCTCGATTGGTTTGCCGGCTAACGCATTTTCAATAAATATCTGCAATCCGGATTTACGTTCTACGCCATTAACGAGAAGACTTCCGTGCGGGCCAACGCCATAAACCGGCGGTAGCCGAAACCAGGCATTGTGCATTGCATGCTGCTCATTATAATATTCCATAATATCTGCGGCGGCATTTTTAGAAATGACATACACCGCATGATCACCCGAAAAATGAAAATTCCTGGGCTCTTCTTCCGAAATGGCATATCCACAACCCCACGATTTAGCAACATCCGCAAAAGAAACAGTCGAAATGACCCGGTTTACGCCAATTCGTCTACAGTACTCCAAAACATTTATTGTACCGATAGTATTAACTTTAATGTAATCGGCAGCATTTTCTTCATTCACCAAATCAGCCCCTGCATTAGCCGGTAACAAACCCGCCAGCAAGATCACTCCGTCAACATCCTTCTGCGGAAGATTCAAAAAGTCATCAGCATTTGTTAAATCAAGCCCTGCGTACGAAATACCTCTTTTTTCATAATATTCACGAAATTTGTTATTCCGCCCCGTAACAAGCACATCGCATCCGTGTGCTTTAAAAGCATTTGCCGTATATACACCAATAAAACTTGAAGCACCGATTATTATGTACATTATTCAGCCTCCTCCGCAACTATCTTTGCTATACGATCAGCGCCTTTCCCGTCTATTACTGCACTGAATCTGTTTATATGTTCTCTTCGCAAATCCTTTTCATATATATTACTATATAAATGTTGAAAAAGCCTATCGAAAAAGTCATCTGACCCCATCGTTCCGCAATAACTTAAACAATTCTTGTTATTCAAATATGCAGGTTCTGCAATCTGATCTGCAGCCAAAGAATATACTATCATAGGAACGCCCACCGCACCTAATTCATAAATAGTGGTTCCGCCGGCCGTGATGGCCAAATCGCTCTCCTGCATCAGTTCTCCCAGTCTATCCGTAAACGGAATCACTTCCAGATATTCCTTACCTTCTGTCATCCGATGCAACAGTTCATACTTTTCATTCATCGCCCCAACTATACACGTAAATTTGATATTGGGAAAAACAGGATTCCCACCGTTTTTCTGTTCCCGGCATATCATTTCCCTGATAAATCCTTCCATAAAGCCCAGTCGATCGCCACCACCGGTCAATACAAGAGCCTTCCTCACCGACTCGGAATAACTGTAACGATAATCGCGAATCGAGCCTCTGATCGGTATATACTTCGCACCTAAAAGCAATCTGGAAGATTTCATTCCATCCTCGGCTTTGCTATATGATTTCTCATAAAATTCACTATCATATACAATACTGTAATTCAGCAAAATATTAGCAGAATATCTTTCACGACGACTATTGATTACAGTGACAAACTGCTCTTGAAAGACAGACAGGAACTCATTATTAACAGCATAATTGTCAACAATAAGTGACACAACCCCATTGGTTTTCATCCAAGTCAAAATCTCTTCTGCACCTGTCATTCCCCAAGGATCTTCCGAATCCATCTTTATCTCTCTGTACCCATTGGCAGCAACTTGAGGAATGGATTGTCTCTCCGAATACATAAAAATCGGCTCATATCCACGCTTACATAAAGCCTCAGCAATTGTGAGGCATCGCATAATATGGCCGATTCCAATATTATCATTTGCTTCTGCTCTAAAAAGAACACATTTATTCATAATGCTCTTCATCCTTGTCTATATCCTCGCAAATATACTCCCACTGCAAGGATGTTCCGAAAGATAAATCTCTTGAAGCATGTTTTCCGAGAATATCTTCATAATAGCGGGGGCGAATTCCATAACCGGGGCGAACGGAACGAATATTATCCGGTGTAAACACCTCACCCTTCTTAATATCTTTCACAACATATAACGATCTGGAATTATGCTTTCCGCGTTTCTGAAAATCTGTCAGCGAGTATGTTACACATCCCAACGCTTTTTCTGTATTTCGCACCGCGGTCACCATTTCTTCGAATTCAGCCGGTTCCATAGAGAACTGTGCATCAGGTCCTCCGTCAGCACGTGAAAGCGTCATATGCTTTTCTATCATACATGCTCCCAGCGCGACAGCTGCGACATCCATACTACTGCCCATAGAGTGATCTGATAAACCTGCAATACAATCAAACCGATCTGCCATATCAGAAATTGTTTTCAAATTCAAATCCTCATAAGGAGTGGGATATTGAGATACACATTTTAGTAAAACAACTTGATCGTTACCAACAGCTTGACATGCCGATAATGCTCTCTCAATGTCTTCAATCTCCGCAATGCCGGTTGAAATAATAACCGGTTTCATAAGTGAAGCGGCTTTTTTGATCAACGGAATATCCATAATCTCATACGAAGCGATTTTCATAGCGGGAGCATCCAATTTCTCCAATAAATCAACCGCGGAAAAATCAAAAGGAGAAGAGAAAATCGTAATCCCGACTTCTTTCGCACACGCAAACAATTCTTCATGCCACTCCCACGGAAGAAACGCAGTTTGATATAGATTAAACAGATTGTGTCCTTCCCAAATACTTCCCTTAGTGGCCATAAATTCTTCATTATGACAGTCCAAAGTAATTGTATCCGGTCGAAATGTTTGCAGTTTAACCGCATCAGCACCGCAACGGGCTGCGGTACGTATTATTTCTTTTGCGCGATCCAAATTTTGAAGATGGTTTGCAGACATCTCCGCAATTATATAAGAAGGATGATTAATACCTATCATTCTTCCATTAATAGAAATCTCCTTCTGCATTTTCTTCTCCCGTCCGCATCACTTTCATCATCGATTTAATGCCAAATATTTCTGTTCAGCAATAATCCAATCGTCTTCATTATCAATATCCTGAACTTCCGATTCCATAAGAACATAAGGTAATAAGTGTTCTTTAATACTACCATCGCAACGTAAATATTGTTTCACATCATAACAATAAAACTGTCCTGCATCATGATAAAACGGTTCCAAGTCCTGCGATCTGCTTCTTTCGTATTCGGGCCATTTAAATACCAGTTCATTTTCGCTGATAATATATGCTCGTTGAGGCGGATACGAAAATCTGACTACAGGAATCAGTTCATACGCCCCCGATTCTTCAAAATACGAAACCGCCGCCTTCAATTTGTCTGCAGTCAAAAAGGGTGCCGTCGGATATAAGCAGGTGAGATAATCAAATTCAATTCCACGACTTCGATATTGTTCTATCACCTCTAATAAAACATCTCTAGTAGTCGCAAAATCATCTGAAGTCTTCTCGCTTCTCATAAACGGAACAGAAGCTCCGTATGCTTTGGCAACATCAGCAATTTCTTCGCTGTCTGTGGAAACCATCACCTCATCAAAGCAGCCACACTCAAGAGCAGCCTCAATTGTATAGGCAATAATGGGTTTTCCGCAAAACTCCCTAATATTCTTTTTCGGAATTCTCTTACTTCCGCCCCGGGCGGTAATAACTGCAATACTTTTCATTTATTCATCACTTTCGATCATTTTCTGTAATACGCAACTACTTTCTTCACTGCATTTATTGAATCCTGTACATCCTCATCCGTAAGTGTCGGATAAATAGGAATACTCATAATCCTTTCATAAAGTGCTTCCGCATTCGGACATAAGCCCTTTTTGTATCCGTGCGTTTGATAATAGCCATGGTAATATACCGGAATATAATGAACATTCGGGCAAACACGCTCTGCGTACAATGCTTCAAAGAATTCTCTTCTGGTACAGGTAAGCAAATCAAGGTTCAACTGAATAATGTACAAATGACGGGAAGTATCCGATTCCGGAATATTCTTCTGTACAATGATTTCCGGCATATCCGCAAATGCCTGATCATAAATCGCGCCGACTTCCTTTCTTCTTGTCACAAAACGATCCAGTTTCTTAAGCTGTGACAGTAAAAGAGCACACTGGAAATCGGTAATGCGGTAATTAAAGCCCAACTCAATCTGTTCATTATACCAAGGTTCATCCGTACCCATTAGCATTTGATTAATATCTCTTGTAATGCCATGTGTTCTCAGCAATTTGACTTTTTCATAAAACTCTTTATTATTGGTAGTCACCGCACCGCCTTCACCACCGGTAATAGTTTTAACGGGGTGAAAACTGAATGTAGACATATCGGCAATGCCGCCAATGAGTTGTCCTTTATATTTGGTTCCCAATGAATGGGCAGCATCCTCAATCAATATCAAATTGTATTCATCGCAGATCTGACGAATTTCTTCAAGTTCAACCGCCTGCCCGGTAAAGTCAACTGCAACGATGGCCTTTGTCTTATCTGTGATCTTCTCGCGAATCGAAGCCGGATCAATATTATAGGTTTCCGGATCAATATCCGCAAAAACCGGTGTACCGCCACAATATAATACACAGTTTGCCGAAGCTGCAAATGTAATCGGCGATACAATAACTTCATCCCCGGGTCCAATTCCTGCAGCAAGCGCTGCTAAATGAAGCGCAGCTGTTCCATTCGATACTACGACTGCATATTTTGCGCCTACGGTTTGGGCCAATTCTTTTTCAAACTCAACTGCTTTAGGGCCACACGTAATCAAATTGCTGCGTAAAGTATCAGCAACTGCCTGTACATCATCTTCCTCAATACATTGACGTCCGTAATAAATCGGATTTTCTCTTACAGGTTTTCCACCAAAAATCGCTAACTGTTCACCCATATTTTTCTCCCCGCAATAATCAATTTGCTAAAACTATTATATATTTAGTCCTTTCAATTCCTCAATCATTTGTTTTACTCGAGGGTACAAATACTCTTCCGCTTCGCGTAAAGAGCTAACATACCCAAGAGCAACCTCACACACTGCATTCAGTTCTGCGGATTCATCTTTCTCAAGTTTATTGATACCGCGCAACATAGAATTGGTATTACCTGCCGATTCATTATCAATATACTCCAAAACCGACATTGCTTGAATCTGATCGAGCAATCGGTTACTCTTTCGTGATAATTCAATCATCTCCTTAGAGCGGTAATCGCCTCTTCTAATCAGTTCCTTCATACGATTATTATATAATTCCACTTCATCGCATCGTTTCTTAAGTGTCTCAAACTGATTCGGAATTTGGAATATCAAATCACCAAACTTCTTTCGTTGTTCATCTGACAAAAAAGGCGGGATTTTCTCCATAACCTCTGCAAAACAAAATGATGTTTTACACTCTCTCTGTATCGCATCCGACAGCTTCATTATCTCTGTTCCAACAATTTTGATTCCGCCTTCCGATGCATCAATCACGTGAAAATCTCCGGATTTTTTGATTGCTACAATCGATTCCTCATACCAGTTTTTATATAACAAAAATTCTCCGCTGGTTTGTATCGGTTGATCATATATATCAACGTCCCAAACCATCTCATCCAATTTTTCTTGCCTAACTGCACCTGCACCAACAGCAATTTCTGAATGAGATTTACCTTTATTGGCATATGCCAAATCCTGGCCCATCAGAATAATCGTTTTGGCACCCGCAAGGTAAGCCAATGTAAATGCATTTGCAGCTACCGTTCCACCGGAAACAATCGTAAGAAGTGATTTTCCAACGGTTTCCAAGCATCTGCATACATGCCTGCTACATAAGGAATCATAAAATAACTTCTTCCCTTCATGAGCTTCAATCAAATACTTACCCGCATCCGGATTCGTAAGAAGAGGAATCTGTCGCGAATCAGGTTCCGACATATACTTTGCTCCCTTCAGAGCATCCGTAAGAATGATAATATCCGGTCTTATCCCTCTTAAACTCAATGGTTTTGCTGCCGTATCAATCGCAATAATAAATGCCTTTCCCTGCGCCTCTTTTAAATCATCAATATTATTATCCAAAGATGGTCCGGCCGCTACAACTATAGCCGGGACTCCTTTGGGAACGCAATTTACCAAACATTGCGCATCATATGAATCAAATATATATTTCATATTTGAAAAAATATTTTCATTCATTTCTTTTCCGCGGTCTTCCGCCAAATACATATTGGAAGCCACTTGGGAGAATGCACCGTTTACGTTCTTTATATATTTCTCTGCAAGTTCCGGAAAGATATGATTGTAATTCAAATACCCTTTCTTGCGGAAAGAATGAACATCAATATAATTGAAATGGTTCTTATAATACGATCTGAATTCCGTTTCATCCATATTTCCACCGAATATCAATTCAAAACGTTCATTATCGAATATCCCGGAATAATCAAACAAATGAAGCAATCCCCAAAAAAGTGCTGTATCAGGCTCATATACATATATTCTATGATCGGAAGAGACTCTTCGCAAAAATTGCTCAGCATACATACCATTGCCCAAGCCAAACATAAGCAATTTCCCTTCCAACTCCCAGTTTTCGGTTAATTCGTAAATCCAATCATCAAAATATTGATTCAATGAATATAAACTATCTAATTGAAAGAAATGTTCTCCATCGGAATAAACCAGAACATCTCTTCCATCTATATTTTCCACAAAGCACGGCAAATCCGTATATTCATTCTCACTTTCATAATCGGCAAAAAAGGAGGCAATATCCGGCCATCTTTTCTGCAAAAGTTCAAGATTTCTATCAAACAATGCACTCATTATCTTACCCCACCAGACTAATATTCCGTTCGCAAATCATAGATTGATATTCCAACAAATTCATATATGTTTCATTATATAAAACGTCATATAAAGCAAATGAATCCATCGACTCTGATGTACTGATAATACGCTCCAATTGACCCGGCCAATACAAAGCATCCGCCGAAACGTCCGCCAATCGTTCATCCGAATAAGTTGCAATAATCCGAGGGAAAAGTTCAATTAATTCAGCCATAATGGTATTCTCAAGGTCTACGAGAACTATATGATTTTCCTCCGCAATAGCTTTTGATATCTCTCGCAATTCTTCTATCACTTTATTCAACAATTCCACGGCAGTTCTCCTTTATGGATTAAGGGTATCATTTCTATTAAAAAAGGGGCCGGTGTACCACCGGCCCCCTATAATAATCATTACTGAAGCAGAGACAATACATTCTGAGTTGACTGATTTGCCTGTGTAAGCATCGAAGTACCTGCCTGAGCAAGAATATTATTCTTCGTATACTCAACCATTGTCTTAGCCATATCTGTATCACGAATCGAGCTTTCAGCTGCTGTTGTATTCTCAACTACGTTATCAAGGTTTGCAATTGTATGCTCAAGACGATTCTGAATAGCACCAAGAGCTGATCTCTGTGTAGATACCTGTGAAATCGCACCTGCGATAGTGCTGATTGCCATCTGAGCCTTTGCCATTGTGGAAACGCTAACAGATTGAATACCAATACCGGCTGCGTTCATGGATGTAATCTTAATTGTAATCTGCTGAGCTGTTGCATTAGCAGCACCAACCTGAAGCTTATAGTCAAATGAACCTTTCAAAAGATTCAATTTGTTAAACTCTGTAGATTCAGCAACACGGTCAATTTCAGAAATAAGTGCTGTAACTTCTGCATTAATCGCTGCACGGTCAGCTGTTGTATTTGTACCGTTGGCTGACTTAACTGCCAACTCGTTCATTCTCTGAAGCATGCTATGAACTTCTGTAAGAGCACCTTCTGCTGTCTGTACGCAGGAAACACCGTCCTGTGCATTTGCCGATGCCTGTGTAAGTCCACGGATCTGGCTTCTCATCTTCTCGGAAATTGTAAGTCCTGCTGCATCATCAGCTGCACGATTGATCTTGTATCCGGATGATAACTTCTCAGTTGTCTTAGCCTGTGTAGAAGTTGTAATACCTAACTGTCTGTTAGAGTTCATTGCTGTAAGATTGTGCTGTACTACCATAATAATATCCTCCTTGAATAGAAACGAATGTATGTAGACTTCCTTGTCATTAGTTATCCTAACTGCTATTAGAAGTAATTCCCTTTACTTGTCTTATATATCGGAGTTCATTTTGGAAACTTAACCCCTTTTTTCAAATTTTTTAAATTTTTTTAAAATTCTTCCTCAAATCCATATTCATACGAACAATTCATCGCAAAAAGTATGGAATTTCCATCCCCAAATTCTCATAAGAACGCTTCAGAATCTCCAACTGAGGTTTGTATACCGGATAATTATGGAAGTCATATACCTTCTTGGGCTCCATATAGTTTCCATATTCCGTTGATAGAATAGTATCATATCCTATTGGAACCGGTAGTTCAATCATCTCAAACGGTTTATAAACGCACTCGGAGAAGCATTCCCGATCTACGCTTCTATTTTTCCCCTGACATACATCCTTTATATATGCCACCTTTTGAGTAGGCATATCTTTATATAAGGCAGACAAATTATTTCCAAGGATGGCCAACTGGGAATGAATATTCTCATCGTAAGTAAATTTCATTCCGGTATTCTCTGACAGAAAGGATAAAATATTCCGATTGGCGTCTGAAAACGACAAAACACCCGACTCATCAAATCTTCGTCGTATATCCACGCCTGTCATCAGGGTTGAATTCATTAAATAATCATACACATCCCGTTCTTCAGATTTCTCCGGATAATTATCTATCGGGAAAATATCCGGACCCGCTATAAAAGGGCACATATGAAAGCGTTCCAAGAAGTCAGTATCAACGCATATCTTCGTCGTATTAACTATACGAATCGGTGCTTCAACTCCGTATGAGAGATTATATACTGAATACCCCATCTGTGGTAATTCATCCTGAGCATATATCAAAAATCTGTCATAATCACTGCGAAGCATACCCAGATCCGTATCATCATCCCAAGGGATGAAACCTTTGTGGCGAATAACTCCCAGCAAAGTACCGTAATGCGCAAAATATTTTATTTCATGGCGGCGGCATACTTCATCAACCGCTAAAAGGCATTCCATCTCCGCAGCCCAAAAACGTTTCATAACAGGCTCAATAAGAAAATCATTTCGTGTTTCCGCTTCAAAAAACGATTCATCAATATGCATACTTACATTTCCTCCAATTATTACTTCCGCATCAATTAGACTCTTTCCTATTGCGTTCCTTCAGATATTTATCCGCGTCCTTAATAAAACTTCCTATTATGAGGATAATTACTATACCTAAAGGAAATGCTGCAATAATGCTTACAGTTTGAATATTATTCATAGAACTTTCGGAAAACACCAATGCAACAGGAAGTATAATCAATAATATGCACCATAATAATTGCATAGCCTTGTGCGGTTCTGCCCCATCTTCCAATTTCTTATAGCTATAACAAGCCGTCGTATATGCTATTGAATCAAACGATGTTGCATAAAAAGCAATCATTGTAATCAGAACCCATACAAGAACAAGTAACGGAATCGGGATAGTACTAATTATCTCAATAATAAGTCCATATAAATCTCCATTTATGCTGTATTCATCAATCAAATCAACTATTCCGGATGTCTGCAAACTCAAAGAATAATCTCCAAATATAATAAAACTTGTAATTGTCG
The DNA here is from genome assembly GCA_045617945.1 of Lachnospiraceae bacterium. Classification (GTDB taxonomy): domain Bacteria; phylum Bacillota; class Clostridia; order Lachnospirales; family Lachnospiraceae; genus UBA2868. The sequence continues at coordinate 69,154 of JAZLJS010000039.1, read as the reverse complement.
CTCCTACGCCAAAGATATATCCGCCCAGAATCGTCTGTCTCACAGTCCTTCCTCGCGATATATTTCCAATAAAGAAGGGAGCAGCCACGCACCACACAATCCAATATGCCCAATAATAAATAGTCCAATCCTGCGGGAAATTTGTAGTTCTTTGCGGGTCCATATATGTTGCCAGTCCGACAAAATTCTGTATCATCCTTCCAAAGGATTCAATACCGGTCTCAATAATATATCTCCCTTGGCCGCCAAATAACAAAACATATACCATAAGACCCAAAAAGAGATATATGCATACCTTTGCCAGAATACTTATTCCCTTGAATCCATGTAATAACGAATAAGTATAAACAATGCATGTAAGAATAATAATCACAATAGTGATAATATTTCTGCTTATTGTAATCCCAAATATCGTTTGAATTATTGCCGCCATAAGCGGTGTTGCCACACTAAACGTTGTTGCAGTTCCTGCCAATAATGCGAAAACAGCCAATAAATCAATAAATCTGCCAAGAATTCCATCTGCATATTTCCCCAAAAGCGGCCTGCACGCCTCAGAAAATCTCTGTCGCTCACGTTTTCGTACATGTAACATAAATCCAAAAGCAACTGCCAGAATCAGATAAAATCCCCAGGGAATAAAGCTCCAATGAAACAGAGGATATACACTTGCCCACTCTTGATAAGTCCCCAATTCTGCTATATGCGGATTCGATGCATACATTATCCATTCAGAAAATGAATAGAATAATATATCAGCTGCCAGTCCACAGGTAAACATCATGCAACCCCATGTAAAAAAGGAGTATTTGGGATGTTCATTCTCCTGTCCCAATACAATATTTCCATATTTGGAAAAAGCAAAATACAGGGTCAACAAAAACACCCCTAAACCCAGCACAATATAAAACGCACCCAGTCTGTCACTAAAGATAAATCGAATACTGCTTAATACTTCATTGGATTGCACCGGATTAACAAAAAAGAGCACACTGATAATCATAATCAGAATAACCGGTACCACTGTAATTACCCAATCAATCCTCTTTTTATTCATTGCCCACCTTACTTTCGCAGATCACTGTAGGAATCATCCAACTGCAACAATTCTTCAAAACTATCAATCTCAACAATATCATTCTTATCCATTGGGTAAATTCCCATATCATAATCTTCAAAATGACAGAACATCACTACATCATCCCAGTATATCTGGTGATTGTTCTTCTTCTCGAATTCCTCAACCAAATGTGCCTTCAGTTTTTCTCCGTCTTCAGCAGTCCATCTGGATATAGAATATAATTGCCACCCGCATGATCCCCCTGTTCTGCTGCAACCGATAGCCCTATCATTTTCAACCTGCATAAGCCACTCGTTAGTATAATCTTCTACCCAAACAGCATTATATCCGGATTTAACAAACTCTGCTCCCAGAATAGAATCATTGTATATAATCTGATCCCCATCAAGAATTATCGATTCCTGCAAATAATCTCTGGCAACATACAACGATGAAATATTATTACAGGTATCATAAAAAGGGTTCTCTATAAGATGTACTCCATATTCTGCTTCCAGAAAACGAAATTGCTCCTTCAGATAACCAACAACCACATATATTTCATTTATTCCGTTATTCTTTAGACCACCAATAACGGTCTCAATCATTCTTACACCATTTACACGCACTAATGGTTTCGGAGTCATTAATGTAACAGGATGCATTCTATTACCCACTCCCGCCGCCATAATGACAGCTCTCTTAACCTTATGCATCACATTCCTCCGCAATAATTCGGCAATACTCCTTGGCATATTCGTATTGTCTTAACGCATATTCGCCAAATTCAACTCCTTGATGCCTCTTATATTCGCACCAATTACTCCACAACAGACCGCAAGAAGCAATATAACAATATATTTTAATGCGTATCTCTCTTTCGCAATGATTCCCAAAGTATACATCTATCAAATGATCTACCTGTTCACGAGAATATAATGCGTATATGCAAAACATGGCTATATCAACATGCGGGTCCTGCATTCCCGCATATTCCCAGTCTATCAATCTGACTTCACCATTCGTAAGAAACAGAAAATTATCCGGAACAGCATCTATATGTGTTAAACACATATTGGCTCTATGCCTCTCAATATATGATTTCAAGCCCATCACTGATGATTTGGTTGTGGCGTAATCTTCATATGCTGACGACACACCATTCCATAAAGATTCATAAAAATCAATTTGACCGAAAATATCAAATTGATGATTCACTTTCAGATTCATGGAATGAATCTCTTTAAGTTTACGCATGCAAGCGATAATATCCTCTTCACAATACGCATCACATACCCGAGCATCTTCTATAAATTTAGTGATTTTATAACCGCTATCCGGGTCAATATACACAATATCATCACTTATTCCTTTATCGGAAATAACCTTATATACCGACGCTTCTTCAATTCTGTTAATTAGTACACCGGTTCCTTCTCCGGGAATACGCATTATATATCGCTGGTTACCGCAACGAAACAGCACCGAACGGTTCGTCATTCCCTTCTTTACCAATTCCATATCAATTATCTCATCTATTTTTACATGCAATGTCTCTGTTATTATCCGCAATGCATCCGGTTCCAAGTATATCATCAATCCTCCGCAAACTCTCTGTACGAAAGTGCACCATCATCCTAATCAAATCATCTATGTCTATAGTAAATTGAAAAAGAGACCGGCGCAAGGCCGATCTCTCTTCCGTTATAGTAGTTATAAAATTGTGTCGGAGAATTCCTATTAGCCGAGCAAGGACAATACATTCTGTGTTGCCTGATTTGACTGAGCAAGCATTGAAGTACCAGCCTGAGCAAGAATATTGTTCTTTGTGTACTCAACCATTGTCTTAGCCATATCCGTATCACGGATTGAGCTTTCAGCTGCTGTAGTATTCTCAACTACGTTGTCAAGGTTAGCAATTGTATGCTCCAGACGATTCTGGATAGCACCAAGTGCAGATCTCTGTGCAGATACTTCTGCAATAGCGGCATTGATTGTGCTAATTGCGGTCTGAGCTGCAGGAAGAGTAGAAACAGAAACATTATTAACGCCAATACCAGCTGCATTCATAGAAGTAATCTTAATCGTAATCTGCTGAGCAGATGCATTAGCTGCACCAACCTGAAGCTTGTAATCGAAAGAGCCTTTCAAAAGGTTCAACTTGTTGAACTCTGTAGATTCAGCTACACGATCGATTTCTGTTACGAGAGCTTTAACTTCTTCATGGATAGCTGCACGGTCAGCTGTTGTGTTAGTTCCGTTTGCGGACTTAACTGCTAACTCGTTCATTCTCTGCAACATGCTGTGAACTTCTGTAAGAGCACCTTCAGCTGTCTGTACGCAGGAAACACCGTCCTGTGCGTTTGCTGATGCCTGTGTAAGTCCACGAATCTGGCTTCTCATCTTCTCGGAAATTGTAAGACCTGCTGCATCATCTGCTGCACGGTTAATCTTATAACCTGAAGATAACTTTTCTGTAACCTTAGACTGTGCTGATGTTGTAACGCCCAACTGTCTGTTGGAATTCATTGCTGTAATATTGTGCTGTACTACCATATTGTTTTCCTCCTTGAAAGTTAATGCTTACGGCATCCTTGCCGTAAATTGGTTGATAGTTTCGGGAATCCATTGATAATTGCGACTGGCCGTACGCTCCACCTTGCTCTTATCTAATTTGTATTCCCTTCACTTGTTATATATATCGGACGGTTTGCCAAAAGCTTAACCCCTTTTTAAAAAAAATTTTAAAAATCTTTTTCCGATATATCGTATATCCAATTTATCACATATGCTTCAAAATGTCACTATCTAATTTATTAAAATAGTTACAATTGAAATATTGTATGGTAAAGTTAATTTGAACGTATTTGCAGCAATTATTATTAGGGGACGAAACACAAAAATGCTTGACTTTATAAACAAAATCCAAGAAGCAAATAATATATTAGGTCAGACCGCCAAAACAGATGAAGATACATCCATATTACATTCTGCTATGCAATTCATAGCGAACTATGATACTGACAAACTCAACAAGCAAGAATTTGTTGATATTTGTTATGGATTAATTCAAAGAGATAATTTATTCGGAACAATATATATATTATCCATATTGATAAATGTAGCTAAAGAGTCTGCGTACACAAACGAGCTAATTACTTATATTACTAATCAAAAGGTTTCTATTGAATTACGCGTATTTATTTTGAGACAAATGGGTTACATTGGATTTCATTACCCCGGTGCGGGCTATGATATGAAGGTTGGAAATGCATTATTATCATCGATAGTAAGCGACCTTTCAAATGAATTAGGCAATGAATTGCTTACCCCTATTCCATATGCGGATAGAAATCATGACTTTATTGTTGTATTAACCTCACAGTTATTGTCATTAAATCACGGTCCTTCGAAACACGCTATTGATCATTGCTATGCACTGATACATGGATTAGGCAAAAAGGTTCTATTAATTAACACGGCTGAAATGTCGGGACGCACGGATGTAAATATTCCTTTTTATAAAAAAGTAACGTTTAATTATTTATCAGAATTGATCAATATAGACCATATAGCATACAAAGATATTGAAATACCATTTTTTCAATGTGATACCTTTATGCCTAATGTTCAAGAAGTTGAACTTTTGGTAAAAACCATACGCAATTTGAGACCCGAGTTCATTTTAGAGATAGGATGCGGAAGTGTTCTGGCCGGGGTATTGGATCGATCTATTCCTGTCCTTTCTAACGGAACCATGCATTCCTTAATAGAGTGCAGTGCAACACGATATCAGACTTTAGCCAGAGAATTGACCGCAGAAGATTTGAAGGTTCTAAAAGAATGCAATATAAATCCTGATAATATTATTTACTCAATGTTTACATCAGAGGTGAAACCCAAGACTCAAACCATTACCAGAGCAGACTTAGGCTTACCTCTTGATGCATTCGCAATTGCATCCGTAGGAAACAGATTAGGAAATGAGATTACCGACGAATTAATGAAAATAATGAGTAGGACAATCGGATCAAATGCAAAAATTTATTATATTTTCTTCGGAAGATTCGAGACTTTTGAAGAACGTTTGTCAAAAGTAAATGAATCTATACGATCACATTTTGTGTTCTATGGATCAACATCCGACACAATGTCCTGTCTGGAAAACTGCAATATGTATTTGAATCCGCCACGAATAGGGGGCGGCATGTCATCCATAGAAGCTTTAGCCGCCGGTCTTCCTGCCATAACATTATTAAGCGGCGATGGCGGAATCGTTTTGGGAAAAGATTTTTCTGTCGAAACACTTTCCGCATATGAAAATGAAATTGTAAAATGCTCTTTGGATGAACAATATTATGCATCACAAGCAAACAAAGCTATTGAACGAGGACAGTATTTACAAGATTCGAATAGAGTTTTTTGCGATACAGTTAAGGAATTTATGAAGAAAATAATCGATCCCGAGTAATATAAAATATCTTTTTTATCATCTCAAATAATACGAATATGAAACTACTTCTTTTTACGTGGGACGGGCTCAATGATTCCGTCCTCAAAAACAATTTGGAAAAGCTTGGGCATACCATCAAACATCTGAATCGTGCCATTACCAATCCCAACACGGACTTTGCCTTGGCGCAGGAGCTCATGCAAATCAACGCCACCGATTCCATCGATGGCATCATTACGTTCAATTATATCCCGATTGTTGCAATGACATGCGATATCATCAAGAAACCGTATTTTTGCTGGGTTTTCGATTCACCGCATTATACACTTTACTCGCAAACCGTTCACTATCCCACAAATCATATTGGGATTTTTGACCGCGCACTTGTTGAAGAATTACAGCAAAAAGGTGTACAGACCGTATTCCATCTTCCTTTGGCTGTTGATTCTTTCTACTTCCAAAAGATCATTCAGAAAACCAATGGACATGCATCCCGAATCCCCGTAAAAAGTGATGTATCCTTCGTCGGATCATTGTATACCGACGCACGCAAAATGAACTTATACGACGCATTCCATGAAGATAATGACACATGGAACAGTATAGATGCAGCAATTAAGTTACAACAATTCAACTTTAACGATAATCTTCTGAATAAAAATTCATCCGTAAACTATGAATACCTGGGGCAATTAATAGCCCAAAACGGTGAAGCCTTCGGTAATGATTATTTTATTACCCCGGCCGAAGTATCCGTTTCTTCCATATTAGAGAAAAAGGTAACTATAAATGAACGATATGACATATTGGATGCAGTAGCGTATTACTGTAAACAAAACGGTCATGAAATGCGTCTATATACAACCTCCGATACATCCAAAGACCCTCACCTTAATGAGATTAATCTCGGGCCGGCCCTGTACGATACGGAAATGCCTCTCGTATTTGCGCAGAGCAAAATCAACATAAATATCACACTTCGCTCCATACATACAGGTATTCCCTTGCGTGTATTGGATATTCTAGCATGCGGTGGATTCTTACTGACGACACCAACCGATGAGTTATTCGACTATTTCGTTGATGGCAGGGATCTCGTAATCTTCCGTTCACCCGAAGAATGTTGTGAGCAGATCAAATATTATCTGTCTCACGAAGAAGAGCGACAGAAAATTGCAAAAAACGGAACCGAACGCATACGCGAACTGTTCCGTTATGATCAACTTCTGCCTAAATTATTGCAATCATAATTCAATGCAATCCCAAATTGTCCCCCATTGGGACGAAAATATCAACTTTACAATATAATGAGTGACTTTCGATACAATCAAATAAGTCCGCTCATCTCAAAAATACGCTTCAATTGAATATCATATGTATAATTCTCGGCTACTATACCATGTCCGATTTGGGCGATTCTTGCGCGTTCATCACCATGTGACAAATAATATGCAACCTTCTCATATGCATCTTCTATGCTTTCATACAATACGCAGCCGCCATCAAAATATTCATAGACCTCCGGCTGAAATGAAGAAATAAGGAATCCACCCGCACCAAGAATATCCATAACTCGAAGCGGAACGCCACTTTGAGATATTCGCAAATTAATATTCAGATTAACGTCACTGGCCTTAAATATCATCGGCATCTGCGTATGGTATCCGCAGGATCCCATAAACTTACACTTTGAAAGAACCGGGCTTTGTTCCCGGCTGTACAATTTCACTTCATATCTGGACGACAGCAATGACAACAGAAGCAGCCGTTCCTTTCGCGTTAATTCTGCGCCGACAGCATACGACAGTGCCTCTTTCGGTAACTCAAAGGATGTATTCGGATCCAGAACCTTGAAATGCTCGTTGATATGCTTCATCAAATCATCCGACAACACTTCATCAACAAAGTATGTTCCGTATATGAGAGATTGCGCCTTCATGATACTATCCAGATAGCCCTTGCAATAGTCATCCATCAGATCATAGTAATTCTTATACTCCGATTCATACAGCTTCCCGACAAATGATATCTGCGTCGAATACAGTTCACGATCCTTCTTCGACAATACAATCTGATCCAGTCGACGAACATTTGCGGCCAACGGCATATGATAAACGTTCGCAAATCCCATATTTGCGTACTTTGCCGCCTGAATACGGTCGAACACAAACACGTGATTACATTCAAACCCCAAGGTCTTCTCGATATCCGGAACATCAAGCGGATTATCATAGCACCAGGAAACATAAGGAATATGTTCTTTCTCGCAGCATTTTGCTACCAGCGGGAAGTAATTAACCGAGAAAACTGCATCATACGTATCTTCCTTAAAGAATTGGTCAAAACGGTACTCGAAAAATGCGTCTTCATTCATATCCGAAAACGAATATGAAACAACGCGATACGAAATACCATTCCGGTTAAACGATTCTTCAATATCAGGAAATGTATATGTTCCTGCCTTCCATTCAAAAACCAACAATTTCATCCGAATTTCTCCGTTTTATAAAATACTTGCTACCAATAATCTACTCTTGCCACCATCAAAGGAATCGCATACGTTGTGCAATCTTAGGCAACCATTCGCGAACTGCTTCTCTATTACTCATCCGGTCTGCAGCATCCGCACTCTTGTACATAACCTTCGGAAAGTCACACACATTCGGAATATGTTCTCCAAAAGATTCGCCGGCCATCGAACATAGAAACATGGAAAAATTCTGCCGAAGTGATAATTCTTCCCGAAACATTTCCTTCCGTCCGCACAAAATATGTATCATTCGCGACGGGAGAATATTTAAGGATAATCCGTCTCCTTCCGTCCGCAATTCAAACCCGGCACAGTCAAGTGTCACAATCAGATCCGCATTAACATCCTGAATTTCATAGAACAATTCGTACAGCGCTTTGCCCTGCGTGTTGATTTGATTCATATCCACGCAGAATAATTCAACCGCATCACCCGTTCTGTCTGTCCAAAAGTTCCTGAATTCTTCGGCCAGATCACTATATAGAATATTATGATAAGCAAATTTCCCCGAATTGATAACAAACAATATCTTCATCCAGCACTCCATCCTGTCACAAACTTTTGCCCTACATTTTCATATTTTGCAGCATAACCGGTTTCCCCGCCACATTAAAGGCATGCAGTAGTACACCACCGTCACCGTAGAATGCTTTACATTTTTTTACGATTACTGAGATATCAGCATTACCAACAACAGTAAAACATCCTGGGTGCTTCTCTTCGAATGCCTTCACTCGATCCATGTATTTAGCAAATAAATCCGCATCAACCTTAGGAAGCTCTTCGTGCACCGTATTCTGGCCACACCAAAGCATCTTGGCTGATTGACTTTGCGTCAGCACATTCTCAAATATTTCCAGCGTCCGATCGATCTTAGCTATTGCTTCATCCTTATATTGCACAAGTGAAGAAAAGCTGATTTGATAAGCAATATATTTCTCCGGTTCGGTATCCGGTTCTTCTTCGGTCCAAAGATTGGCTACTTCAAACTTATTCTCCCAAACCTGCCGTGTAGACTCACCGGCAAATTCACAAAGGTCCGCAATAAAAGCATCCTTCTGTGCTTCCGTTGGCACGATCACACGATCGGCGCGAATAATGCCCGGCATGCGAACATAGTACTTCATGTTGGCCCACTCGCATTGATCCGCTCTGTCAAAATCATTAATCCGATACGGAAATACGAATGTCAGTTTCTCGGTCATATTCTGCAAGTTCGAACTGTAAAAATACGGATTCACCGATGTGATCGGATTATATTCATCATATTGATCACATATGATTATTTCATCCGGATGATGAAGCATCAAATTGAACTTTTCATAATCCTGACAATCAAGTTCCGCCGGATAATCCTTCGGAACATACACTCGATCACGCAACTGACCGTCATATTTCTTGTAATAATAAGGAATCGGAACAACATATACATCCGTCTGCGGATCAGCCAGAGCCTGCTGCCACAACCCTTTCATTGCATCCCATAATCTTGCACTTCTCGGAAGAAAAATCACTTCCCTCCTGCCGTCGACAGAGGACTTCAAATCACTAAGCACAGCATACAATTTTTGAGATCTAGCTACCGCAGAACGTTCATCCGTAATGGTACTCAGTTCATATAATCCTTCACAATAAACCTCCAACAGATGAACCAAATCATAATCTTCACCTTTGATTTCTTCCATAAGGGTTCCCAAATCTACCGCCATCTGTTGCAGTTGGGAGAGAACGTTCTCATCCTTGTATGCGCCATCCGTCAATTGCTCCGTCATCTTTAAAAGTGTATTCAAATATTCATAAACTACTTCCTTATAAGTTCCTTCCGTTTGCGGTACTGCCCTGTCAAGTTCCGTTTCACTCCAATAAAAACCCGGCAGATCGAAATCCAATACCTGCTTCAGACTCTCCTTCTGACCCTCAAAGAATGGATAAGCATGACCGGCTGATGCCTTACTCATCCGAAAAGCATCACGATAATGCGTTTCAATTATTGAACCGTACGTATAGGGAACAGGAATTGACGTATTTTCAAACGGTATTCGAAGTGAAGAGGAATATGCCTCTTTAGATAATCTATAATATGCCTTATTTTCCTCTATTCCAAAAGGCATCATCTGTGTGATCATGTCAGCACCCTTTTCAGGAACAAATGCGAACAATTTTTCTGCTATGGAATAAAGCTGAGCTCGTAGCGACTTTCCCGTTAAGGTATCAAAAATATGAATCGTAAACCATGACGAGGCCGTCATCTCGCAGCTTCGCAAAAAGTCACCCTTTTCTGCATTAGGAATTCGTCCGTCAAACAACTGATCAGCCACAGAAATGATGTAATTGGCAGCGTCTGCACGCTTTTTCTGTTCTTCTGCATCTCGATTCACATAGTCCAAAATAAAAATATCTACACCAGTAAGATATGGGAAACCATGAAACTCAGCCAAATGTTCCGGTTCGAAGCAGATTCTGGATTTGGCGCAAACATTTGTAAGAAACCCTGTATGGTCCTCATTTGTATGAAAATTGATCAATTCATACCCTTCGGGAAGTTCCTTGCCTGCAACACTTATAAAACGATTATAATCATCACGCTTCATGCATAGATCAAAGTCATCATCCCAGGGGATAAATCCTCCATGACGCACTGCTCCCAGAAACGTGCCCCAATCCGCAAAATATGAAATATTATGTTTCGTACATATTCTATCAATCTCATCAAGGACAATAAGTGCAGCTCCCCAAGCTTGTTTTACCGCTGAAGGGACCAGAAATCCATCTCTTACCTCATCCTCATAGAATCTGTCATCCGGTTTCATATATCACCTGCTTAATTCATCATTTCATCCAACACATCTACATACATATCCAATAAACGCTTAGTCGGATTCCAACCAAGGCCTCGAAGTTTCTCCGAAGACATATGTAAAAGTGTATCCGCTGCATATCCATACATATTTTCCTGCGGAATATCGTATTCCACATTAATTATAGACAAACCACATGTCACTGTTACCTCGGAAGCAACCAACTCTGCCATTTCCCGAATACGCATTGTGTTCTGCTCATTTACCACATTATATACAGCTCCGTTTTCACCTTGTAACAGAATCGTCAGAATTGCATCAATCGTATCTTCTAACCCGCAATAATTCCCAAAGGATTGCCCTTTTGTATGCATAACTATGTTTCTGCTTTGAAGTGCCGAACGTGCAAATTGAGCAAACACTCTGTTATCATCGGAACGAATTCCTTTACCAAACACCTGAGCCAGTCGCGCTGTCTTAACCGGAATTCCCGCCTTTGCATACTCGCTGCATATGCGCTCCGCTTCACGTTTGGCCATAGGATAGCAGCTGCGTGGATTCTCCGTATCCAGTATTCCAAGCTCATCTTCCGTTCGAAAATGTTCATCATCAACCTGCCCATACACTTCCATAGACGAAAGATTAACCACAGATTTACACGAAATATTCTTCGCAATACCCATAATATTCCGTGTTCCTTCTACGATATCTGCATATGTTCGCTCGGGATTTTTTATCATCTGTGCAGACTGCGTTGTTGCTGCACAGTGAATCAGATAGATCGAATCATTTGCAGAGGCATTGACTTTCACTAATAACTCGCGAATAGCACTATAACATCCTTCTGCGTCCGCCACGTCAGCTACATTTGAAACGAAACGTGTCGCATCAAACGTCGTCTCCGTAATAGCATGTCTGGCTATTCCGCAGACGAGTGTATCATCCATGGATAAGATCCGTTTCGCTATATTATTTCCCAAAAAACCGGTTACACCGGTGATAATGTATATATGCATTCGCTTTAAATAATTTCAGTCCTTTCAATAGGTACATATAAAAAGGATCTATTCAGCAACCATCTTTGCCAACTCGAAACTTCGGTTACAAAATGAATCATCAAGCACATTTTTATCAAAAAAATTCGCTTTCATAATAGAATATTCACCATTTAATAAATCAAGAATATCATCTACAAGTTCTCTGGTTGCCACCATATTTCGTCCAGTAATTCGTGCTTCATAAGCCTTCAAAATACCGTAATGAATCTCCTTTACTTTATCTATCTGTTCTTCACTTCTTGTTTCCGCTTCAAATATCCGTTCACCATCTTTCGCAAAACCATGCAATGTAGGTTCATATGAAGTCATAATATTTTCCATAAATATATAGTTTTTATAAAGTTTACTTTGTTTCTCATAAACACACTTCGGTATATAAAACGAATCGATATCGAGTTTTTCCTTATATGGATCCATATTCTTTATGAAATATAGTCCCTTCCAATAAACCTCAGGATAAATATTCTCAAGCCACAGCTGGCATGTTCCCGAAGATACAAAATCAAAAAAAGCGACCTTTTGAACATCCATATTAGCTTTTTCTATATAAAAACGATATCTATTACGATATAACGATGCGCGATCCAAAATCATCGGAATGTGTCGTTCCAGATACTCTTCCGGCAATTCATCAGACATTCTATCTAACAAATCGGAGCGCGATAATTCAAATCTCCTCATTAACAATTCCTCTTCCGACCCTTCAAACGCCATACGAAATGCATATCGCACATCCTCTTCCGAATTAACTCCCGCGAGGGTACATGCAAACCTAGATGCATAAAAATACATATAATCTATATTATCAACAAAGTATCTCCTTCGCAGATCTAATATATCGCGCATTATTAATCCATCACGAGCTCCTAGAAGCAGCATCTCAACATCATCCGATATACATCTTTCCAGCATCCATGCAACAAAAGAGGCAATAAGCGGTTCGATATAATAATATCCTAAGCAGAAATTGTCATCTATTACACATTTTCCTTCTGTTTTCTGAAAAAGGAACGGATTATTAAATAGATGCGAGAACAATTTTCCTAATTCACAACGATTTTCTATTGAAGTATCGTGAGCCAATAGTCTTTCCAACCTACTGTCACACGCCATTTTATATGGAGATGCAATCTGAAACGTATCAGCAATTCCGAAACGACTGGCAGCAACAACGTCTGCATCATAATTATCTCCGATATGTAATATTCTCTTATCTCTGAATTTGTCCTTCACAATCGTAAATAGACCTGAAGATTTTGTCACCCCGTATTCACACGAAACAAAAATATCGGCAATCCGGCTATAGCCTTCCTTTTTTAACAATTCGCGCAGTATATCTGATGTTAAATACATATCCGACGTACAACATACAATCTTTCCTAAAGAAAGTGCATAGTTCACCGCATCCAGCATTCTTTTCCTTGCGGATAAGCTTGCAAATTCTTCTTCTATCTCTTTCTTACATAAATAGTTTATTACGTCATCAGATAGCCCTGTCTCATCCTTCATTGTTTCATATATTTCAAAAACTGTTGGGTTACATTTCTTGTATAAAGACATCTCACTGTTTATCCGAAGTTTTGAGAAATCAAAGTGATGAACAAGGTCTTTATATTTATCAGCCATAACATCAAAAATATCTGTCGGATACAACACATCTCGTACAAGCAATGTATCAAAAATATCAAAACTTACTACATCAGCCGCATCTATTTTTTTCACAAGCGCGTCCCAAGTAGATACATTGTAAAAATCATCTAATTTATATTCTTTGGACTTATTCTCTTTCCTTTCACCATTAATATCATAAACTTCTATTCCATATTCCTCACACTTTCCTTGAATTCGTCGGAAAATTATAGGGACGTTTGCAGCCGTCGCCAAAATGACAATCTTTTTTACGCCAAGGGCGGCCACCTCTTCAATAGATAATATGGGCAATCCCCACTCCGTCTCGCCCGTTCTTATCCGATCCATTAGCCCTATTATTGAATAGTCGTTGCATCTATCCAGAATCACTTTTGTATTCTTGCCAAGCCCATAAATAACAAGTTTGTCAGAAGGCGAAAAATGCTTTCTAAATAAATTTTCAATAAACAATTCCTCGTTAAACACCCTTCACCTCATAACCAATCAACTGACCAATCACCGTTTGATGAAAAAACAATCTTTTCAATGGAAACTATTCTTCCTCTATATTTTTTATATAATGAATTCTTTATCATCTCATACTCGTAATATGGTGATACTATCATTAACTCGGTATCCGGCAACATCTCATCCGGGCGAAACACTTGGCAATCAAAAAAAGTAGAAACCTTTCTATCAACCACATATTCTACCTTCAAGCCACAGTTAATACTCCGGGAATAAATTAGGCTTCCAATAAACCCAGCACCATATATCGCAACATTACTAATACCCTTATCAATTACCTTTTTTAAAACCGGTTCAACAAACTCATCCATATCCCACTTTTGCAAAAAAAGATTGATATTTTCAACGTGCTGAATATATTTTTGCTTTCTTGCTATAGCGTCTGTAAGTGCCTTCAAAAACGTTACATACAATTCGGGATAATTCCTCAATTTATCGTACAATTTTTTTTGAAACTTTTCATCCACTATAAATTTTTCCGCAAGACAACCTAATAAAAACTGATTTGTCCAAAATATAGTTCCATATTTATTTCCCAAATAAAAATACGATTCAACCAACTTACTAAAATCATTAGATATACTGTCTTCATTTACATAGTTTTTAGCGACGATTGTATCAACAAATTTCCCACTCTGATTACTCCTCTCTATCAGTCTATAAAATAAATCCCAGTCCTGAAATCTAGGCAAATCACTGTCAAACCCACCGCTTTCAATAAAGTATGTTCTTCTAATAAGTGCAGCATTTGTATCAATCACATTATGTATCATCAAAGATTCATGAAGATCGGTACATTCAAAATCTTCTTCCGGAAACACAACACTTTCATTTCCGATAAATCGAATTACGCGGCCAAAAACAAACTGAACATCATCACCACTCCTATCCAATTCCATAGCTAAATCCATCAATCCATTTTCATTTCTGACATTATCGCTATCAAAAAAGGAGAGATACTCACCATTTGACATCAATGCGCCATAATTTCGAGAATAATTAGCACCCTTATTTTCTTCATTTCTGTAGTATCTAATATTGTCACACTGAAGAAGATAATTCCGAACAACGCTCTCCGTATCATCACTCGATGCATCGTCCACTACAATAATCTCTATGTTTTTGTATGCTTGGCTCAATAAGCTGTCAATTGCTCGTTTCAATAATACTGATCTATTGTACGTCGGGATAACAACAGAAATTAGTTTCTCATCCATAATGAATCTCTCACTCCAAAAAACATTAGTCAAACTATCATCCTTAAATAAGTATTTACATCCATCATACATTCGTCCTCAAGAAGAATATCTCTCTTTTTCTTTTCAAACAGTATCCTGTAATCTTCCATTGATAATCTATGTACATGCATTCTTGCTGTCATATTATTAAGTGATATATCTATCAATCCAGGTAGTGCCCATGGAAAAAGATAATAATGTTTTCCATAATTGATGCCACCGATTGAGAAAGAAACATCTTGCTTTCTTTCATCAAATAGCCTCTCATCATTTATCAATATCTTCTTTAAACATCTTAAAGAAAAGTCAATATAATAAATTGTGTTGGACTTCAATGGTTTAATTATTATTTTATCTCCCAATATATCTATCCGACCATAATCTACACGTTCCATTTCGGATGCATCGTGCACTAAATAATCCACATATTCCTTAGTGTTCATATTATATTGAATTGCGCCACCGTTTCTGCAATTCTTAACCCATATTTCATCATGCCGTATTGCAAATCCGCCAATTTGAATATCCTCGTCAAATAGTATTTTATCTATTCTTTTCGTTTTTATATCTACCAAACATATATCTTGAGCATTAAACAATGAATATCCAAATCCATCTGCAGATGCCGATATGCATTGATATGTGGCAACACGATTTTCTCCGCAATCAAGCAACGAAAAATGAGTAAAATCCTCCGTGTCCGTATCAAAAACATAAATTTGCTCTTCCGTTTGCCTAGAAATAATAACAATGCTGTTTTCAAACAGAAAGGCCGTTTTTACACAAAAGCAATCGTCAATATGATATGTTCTTTCTACTGTTGGGGAATTATCTTCAAGCGAAACAGAAACAATATGTACTCCTCTGTTTGCCACAAAAAACGCCCTTGCTCCTATCACAAAAGTTCCTGCCATATCAAAAGTCAATTCTTCATAATAACCAATATATGAAGTGCTTTCATTTTGGGGGAAAAATCGAAACATATTACCATCATTTTTATTAACAAACCAAAATGAATCATTATATATTGCTACTCCAGAATATGCTATATTCTTCAGGTCGCAATACTCTTTGCATACTCTTCCCGACATACAAATCCTTTCAGTTCTCATTTATTATTTGCAAATAGTTTTTGATTAATAAAATCATATATCGGTTTCTTAACCCAATGTTTACCGTCAATCGTAACGCGATCACGAACTTCAGCGAATGAATATGTATCAATATCTTCACAAACACCTAATGACAAATAAGCATGATTGTTATAACAATAAGGAAGCACACAATCATCACCGACACGTTCATATTCCAGTATTTCACTATTTCTATCATATATATTATCAATAGACGAACAATGGAGACATTTCATAACATCTCCTGTATTTATATCAATATAGAGCGAATTTTTACCCGCGTCACAATTATGTATAGGGATATTATAAAACTTCCATTTTATTTCAAACAAATGACTCTCAAACTGAGACCACACTTTATAATACTCTTGCATACTAAGCTTTGTAAGAAGAGGAATAGCATCACTTGTATCATCTCTTGCAATAGTAATATGAGGATATGCTCCAAATTTGCTTAATGAATACTGCTTTATTTCTTCGACTTGTGATATCAACTTATCATCCGCCGTTAATTCAACAGTAAATGATGCTTTACTTAACAATAAATAGTGCACATTCGCAGAGAAAGTGTCTAATAATCCTCTTCGTTTCAATTCATTATAGTGAAATGATAATTTAAAAATAATACGTTCAGCCGCATCTCCTGCCTTCTCAACCAATTCACGTATTTTATCAGTCAAAGTACCATTCGTCACAATATGCAAATAATGACCCTCATTCAACAATTCTAAACAAACATCAATAATCCTATCACCTAATAGTGTTTCACCTGCGCCGCATAAAACTAAGAGACATTCACCTCCCAATCTATTTTGAGATAAGCACCACCGAATATATCTGGGCGTATGCTCAAGAGCCGGAGGTGCAACAAATTCATGTTGTTGACGAACATAACAATATTCACATGATAAATTGCACGTCGTAGCAGGATAATGTATTCCAACATATTTTTTCATTATCGAATTGCTTTTCCCAAAATGCAATTCTTCCAGATGACTGTCAACAAAACTATTCTCTTGAAATAAACGTATTTCTCTAAGCAAATCTTTTAAAATGTATGTCCTATTCTCAATCCCACTTCTTATCTCCTTTATAACTTCGGGGTTAGTCGGCATAATAATAACAACATCATCCGCATCAATCTCGTTTGGTGATGCAATCACATAATCTTCCCATAATTGACCTTGCTTTTCTTCATTAGAATCGCACAACATTTTTATATTTAGAAACTGGATAAGTGTTCTCCAATACATTTCCAAATTCTTACCGCAGCCCCACAAAACAACATTATCGAAGTCAAATAGAACATATCTACGTTGCATAAGTTCACCCTTCTTTCAATATTCGTGTCATATCTTTCAACATCATATCAAAGCCATTCAATAATCTATCATCATTAGTTTTCTCTTTTGTTAACACGTCTTGGATAATAGTTTCTAAATCATTCGTATCCGTAACTAGCATTACACGTTCATTACTAACCCACGGAAGCACTCCCGAAAGTTTACGCGAACTATTATCAAAAACAACACAAGGCACATCCGCCAGCACACTCAATATCATCCCATGTAATCGATCCGTAACAACAAATTCATACCGCCTTATGTAATCGATATATCTATGCACTTCAACGTAGCCCTGTTCCAATTCAATTTTCCTGCCTTGATGAACATCACTAAAATCATATTCATACCCACACTTTTTCAATACTTCCAACACTTTGTCTATCTCATCAAATGTTCTTTCCCGGTCATTCCTCATGCAGAGTAAAACCCTTCGATCGTTATTTTCACGATAGGATAACTCATTTTCCTCCCTATTATGCAAAAACAGGGCCATATCCGGAGCATAGAAACAGTTAATTCTAGACCTACTATAGGTCAATTCATATGATGCATAATCCCTAAAAAATACATACATATTACTTTGTTTTTCCAGCCAATAAAGATCTTTCTCAAACTCTACGGTTGACGAAAAATCCAGCGATGAGTAAGTATAAGTATTCGGCATGAAAATCTTAATATTATTAGGGAAACATGAAACTATTTCCTTGCTAACAGAAAAGCTGGGCCACAGGTCCCCTATATATCCTCCACCATTAAGGACTATTATGTCCTTATCAGAAATCATTTTTTTAATATAGCCATTCAATAAGCACCATTCTTCTGTTGTAACTCTAACTATATGATATTCTGGAAAAAAGGATTCCAGAAATCGGATTTCGCCAAGAGAAATTGCGTAATCGCCCAAATTACCATGCTCCGGTTGTAAAAAGAGATATATTCTGGGACTTTGATAAGTCATCTCCCTATTAATAAAGGAATTGAATTTTACGCAACTATAATCTCGATTTTTCTTTCTATAATTTCTCCCATCCCACAATAATCTATCTTCATTAATGCCAAAACTAAGCAATTGTTCTTTTGCTTCTTTTGCAATTTTCTCATCTTCAATAGCGATAAGCCAGTATACATTTAAAGAAAGAAGCTCTTCGTTTACATTTACCACGCTAATCTCAGAATCAGACGCAACCGATCCCTTTTGATCCACAATGGCTTCAATAGTAATTATTCCATCCTCCACTGCCCTACGATAAAATGATTTCCCCACATTACCCGCGCCATAAATTACCACATGATCATTTTCATTAAACAGATGATATGGAAATACATACTCACACCGAGATAACGAGGTCAATATTTCACCATTAATACGATACATGAGTGAAAAATCAAGAGTCCCCAATTTTTGTTTTTCACCAGCATCCATTTCTTCATATTTATGTGCTGCAAAAGCTCTTATTGAATCTAATACAGATAACATCTGCTCCTTATATTTATTTGGAATAGAACAATTCTCCCATAGGGTCCGCATTTGAAAATACACTTTACACGCACTTAGGAAGTGGTCTGCCGTAATTCTTGATTGCATTATCGAATCATTTCGAATGCGGCGCATCAATATCTCTGACTTCATATGATACGTTCTCTTAGCTTGAATATAACATTGTAAGGAAAACGGATTATCTTCATAAAATACGCCTTCACAAAATCTAATATTGTTCGCCCTTAAAAAATTTAAATTATATAAGCTTAAACATGCAGATGAGTAATACATATTCCTTTCTACCAACTCAGATAGAAGTTCATAACCATTCTCATATAAGCCATATTCTAAATCACGCTTATACATAGAAGCGTAATGTCCATTTTTTTTGGCAAGCATTTCGGATTCAAAAAACGAATCCCCATCAAATGTAATGAAATCAACATCATATTGCACGGCAATCTGAAACGCCTTCTTTAACGAACCATCACACGCAAGCATATCATCAGCATCCAAAAACATAACATATTTTCCTGTTGCTTTTTCAATTCCAACATTTCTGCTTGCAGACAAACCCTTATTATCTTGATTCAACAATGAAACAAAATCATATACATCAACAAACTCACTAATTCGATTATTTGTTCCATCTGAGGAACCATCGTTAATACATATCACTTCAATACTTATTCCATCTTGCATAACAACAGATTGCAAGCAATCATATATATACTTCTCAACATTATATGCAGGAATAATAATCGAGATATCATACTTCTTCATAACACTTTTCCCTCGTATGTGTAGCACTATCCATGTTTTTCAGTCAAAACAGCAAGACTATCCTATGTAGGTAATATCTCCCAATTACAAATGGATACATTTCAAATCACTCTATTCGTAAACACATCATAATTACGAATATCAACATTCAAATAGTCCAAATAATCTGCAATGGAATATTTCATAACATCAACGACATCCTCATGTCTCATGTATTGTCTTGAATGTGCATATTCCATTATTCCTCGTTGTATCTGTTCTACTATTTCATATTCTTCTTTCGACATCCTCTCCTCGCAAAATACCGGTGAACCATTTGATTCGATATGGTGAAGAGAAGGAACCGGCTGTTTAATAATGGGCTCCAGTGAAAAATACTCATAGTCTTTTATGTATCCCTCAATATCTAATTGACTTCTTCGGGTATCACCCACTTGTATTCTTTCAAAATACAAGCCTTTCATTTGTTGATGTAGCAATTGTTCCAAATACAGCTGACATGTACCACTACTTGACAAATCAACAATTGCATTTCTATAAGTCTCAAACGAATTATCCAATCCAATCTCTTTTAAATACATCAAATAATTTTTACGAAAGATGGCCGACTTTGATAAAATAGCATCATATAAATCATATCGATTGTAACCCGTCTCTTCATCGCTAACTCCGAACCTCTTTTTTAACATTTCGTTATATTCCCCGGAGAAAGGTAATTTCATTGCATAATCAATATCTTCATACGATTGCATTCCTGCCAAAATGCATGCCGTTCTTGACGTCAGTAAATATAAACCGGCAATATCATCATACATAATGTTATATATTTGAGATATCAAGTATCCGTCGCGGGCAAGAAAAACAACTCTGTTCACTCCCGATGCCACGGATTGTTCATGAATCCAAGAAACAAAATCACACAAAATCGGCCCAATCACACATCGACCCAATTGTTCCAAGGAGTCTTGCCCATTTATTCTCAACAATTCAGGAGAAAATTGGCAAAACGAATATGCACCTTCTCCCATTTCATGTCCATGAAGTGAGTACACCTTAATTCCATTTTCTATGCAAAAAGAGCGAATCCGTCTCCAAATAATATTCTCTGAAGCTTTGCGAGCAACAATGATTATGCGCGTTGGCAAATCAGATCCGGCAAGAGAGCAGATATCAACAATCGGTTTCCCTTCAAAGATTCCTTCGTGGACGTATCCATCTAATAACCCATCTATGTGTGTGTCAGGGAATTCTTTTAAAATATATTCTGTTTGTTGTCCCAAACCGTACACAAATGAGCGACCGGTATACCCGTCGCTCAAAAAATGATCTTTATAGAGTTGAACAGTTCTCTCACATTCTGTCATTTGGGTTTCTACTGTGCCCTCACCATAGATTCCTTCGTAATATATTTATCGACATATTTTTCAAAATCATAAAACATATATAACGGAAGATTTACAGTTGTTGTTTCACCGGACACGCCAACCGATAATCCTTTGAGAGAGCATTTGAATCCAATGTCGGGAACATACTTGCCGCAGAACTGCCCAAAGTTCTTGGCATGACCATTATCCGCTTCACGAATCTCTATCGGGATAATCTGTCCCTGACGTTCCAATACAAAATCAACTTCAGCCAGATTGCCCGATCTCCAGAAGTAAGGGTACATATCCTGTGCCATCAGTTCTGTAAGGGTATAGTTAACTTTCAGTGCATTGATAAATGAATAACATGTGCTATTATTTTCTAAAACCATCTTATAGTACAATTTAGACTTGCGACGTAGAAGACCCACATCAAGCATATACAGTTTGAAGTTGGATTCATCAGCAGAGACTGAAAGTGGCAACCACGTATCTGTAATCATGCTGACGCGATGAACAAGTCCGGCATCCACAAGCCACAGCAACGCATCTTTCAGATCATTCTGACGTTTTCCCTGCTGCACGTGTGAAAACATGAATTTGTTGTTATCCTTCGAAAGTTGTTCCGGAACCGAATTCCAGATCATTGTGACTTTCTCTGACATACTCTTGGAAGAAATCTTGCGGAATTCTCCTTCATATCCCAACAGGATCTCATCCTGAAGCTCTTCACACTTCTGATAATCATGATATTGCACCCAGCAATCGACAACCTGCGGCATACCGCCAATGATGCAATAATTATAGAAATATTTCTCCATTGTTGCTCGAAGTGATTCCGGCATAAAGCGAATCGTATCAGTATCCTGAAGAAGCTTCAAATACTTGGTGCCACCATCTGCGGCAACGAATTCTTCAAAGCTCATAGGATATACCTGCATCAAATTGCATTTGCCCACCGGGAAAGAAACATCCGCATCGTGCAACGAAGAACCCAATAGGGTCCCAATACATAACACGTGTAATTGTGGCATTTCTTCATAAAAATATTTCAAAGCAGAAATCGCGCGCGGGCATTTCTGCACTTCATCCAAAATAAGGAGTGTTTCCCCCGGAGAAACTGCCTTGTCCGAATACAGAGTCCCTATTTCCCGCACAATACGTTCCACGTCAAAATCATAAGCAAAAATCGATTCGCAGGATGAATCTTTCTCAAAGTTCAAATACACCACGTCCGAAAATTGCTCTTCCCCAAATGATCTGACAAGATACGTCTTCCCACACTGGCGGGCACCTGTAATGACAAGTGGCTTACGATCCGGCTTGTCCTTCCAGTTAGTCAGTTTCTCCATAAAGCGTCGTTCCATCATAAAACACTCCTATATCTAAAAACTCCCTAGCTCATATACTATCATTTTCTATATATAAAATGCAATATCTTTTTCCCTTTTTGACACATAAATTTTATACTTCACTACATTTTTGGCACGAATTTTGACCCCCTAACCCCGTCCCCAAGGGTCCAAAAAGGCACAAAAAAATAGCTCCGAGAAACAATCGTTTCTCGGAGCTATCAATAATAAACTCCATCCCAAAGAAAAATCCTCGTCCACGAGGGCCCACCGGGGATCACAATCCGAAGATCTGTTGGTTCTCCATGGCTTCATAGAGTGCCCGGAACATATAATAATCTGCAGGATCCGTAATTTTCATGTTGTTTTTGGTACTTGGGACCATGTGCATCGGCACATTCAATAAACTCAACAAATGCGATGAATCAATGGTTTTCTGCGGCCAATCTTCCGCTTTCCGGTAGCATTCAAATATCTGTCCAAAACGGAATGACTGAGGCGCCTTAGCGACATATATCTCATTTCGATCCGGCTCATGGTCAATCGTCTGCCCATCCTTACTATGAATAACACTCTCTCTGGCAGGTTCAACAGTAATGGCATTTCCGTACTTTTCAACTGCTGCAATATTCTGAGAGATCAATTCTTCGGTAATCAGAGGCCTTACACCATCATGAATCAAAATAACATCATCATCACCGGCTGTCTGTTGCATTGCCTTAAGGCCAAAATATATCGAATCATGTCCGGTTGCCCCGCCCTCGACAATCCGGCTAACCTTGGTAATACCATATCGATCCACCAAACTGCGCATTTCATGAATCCAGTCTTTCAAACAGACAACAACAATATCATCTATTTGTTCATGATATTCAAAATGTTCCAACGTATAAACAATAATCGGTTTGCCATGCAATTCCAAAAACTGTTTCGGCTTGGAACGGGAATTCATTCGCACTCCGGTTCCGCCGGCAAATATCAATGCTCTTACCATTATTTTTATCACCATCCTCAAAGGAAAATGAACCCCTAACCCCGTCCCCGGGTGGTCATTTTTTCCCTTGCCAGGTAGAAGTATCATCGCCTATGAACGAATTCCGCATCGTTTGGTAATATGTTGTTGCGGCTTTCATACTCGTTCTGGCCTGGCGAATCTCTTTCTTGGCTGCCGTCATAATCTTATCGATCAGCTGTCGATTCTTCTCTTCACTCGTCTGAATCTTCGCACCCAAATCCGTTACGGATGTAATAAGTGCTTGCATCGTGCGAATCTGTTCGGCATATCGACTTTTGTCCTGTTTCAAAGCTTCACTGACGCGATCATACAGCGTCTGGAATCCATCATCCAGTTTATTGATTCGATCAATTGCAATCTCTTTCTCCGTCATCAACAGATCGAATTTGTCCCAGGCAACATCATCGTAAGTCTTGCCCGTAAGGACTTCCTTCTGAGCTTCGTTCTTCTTCTCAATCTTTTGCAGAAGCTCCTGTTTCTTCTGAAGAGATTCAATCATTATCTGTACATAATCTTCTGTCTGAGCCATACATCTTCCTCGTTATGATTTCACATTATTAAGGCGCATTACCTCTTTCCACGTATCACGCATCGTATGCAAATGTTCCAGAACCTCTTCAAGGATTGCCTTGTCTTTCGAAACATTCGCTTCACGCAAACGTCTCATAAGGTAATTGTAAACGTTATTAAAATCATTTGCGATTTCGTACTTGAAGTTCAGTGTTATCTGAAACTCCTCAATGATTCTCTCAACCTTAATAATATTATTATGGGCCTTCTGTATATCCCCTTGTTCAACACCCATGATCGCTATATTGCAGAACTTAATAGCTCCTTCATACAGCATCAGCGTAAGTTCAGCCGGCGATGCGGTCAGAATCTTACTGTTCTGGTATTGTGCATATGCATTGTTAGGCAATGTAGCCATAAGGTCCCCTCCTGATTCAATGTATTGACCCTACCATTGCTCACAAACGATTCCGTCATGAACAATTATCAATCGTAATATATTACTTCTTATGCAAACAACTGTGACAGATAGGACTGCTGGTCATTCAGTTTGGAAATTGCGGACTCCATTGCAGTAAACTGCTTGTAATACTTTTCTTCCATATCCGCAACATATTTCTCCCATTTCGAAACCTGCTTGCCCTGTTCCGTAATCTCAGACTGAATCTTCTTATCTGAATAGAAGCTTCCGTAACTTGTGTAGTTATTGGAGTTACTGGAAATCTTGTTCATAGCCGTATACAGATTGTTGGAAAGCTTTGTGAAGAATTCCGTAACCGTAGAAGGATCTGCTGCGATAGCCGCTTTCAGCTTATCTGTATTTGCGGAAGTAAACTCATCGTCCGGATTACCGTCAATGTGCAATGCATTCTTCTCATTATCAGCTGCCTCGAAGTATCCCAATGTGGAAATACCGAAGCTTGAAAGGGAATACTGCTTGCCGTCAATTTCGATTCCCTGTAACATTACATTACGCATTGTCGATGAAATAGTATCCAGATCGGCATCTCTGCGCAGAAGGGAATCTTTAATCTTGGTCTCCCATTTCTCAATCTCATCATCGGACATAGCCTCTTTTTCATCATCGGAAAGAGGTTCGTAGTCCTTAGCAGAATCTGCGTTATAGAGTTTATCGAACTCATTCATCAGCTTACTGTATTCGGAAATGAAATTCTTAATCTTGTCATAAACCGCATCATAGTCTGTATCGGTTGACAGTGTAACTTCTTCGCCTTCTCCTGTAACCTTCTTAGCGGTAACGGTTAAGCCATTAATGCTGAATGTATTCGAAGAAGAAGTAAACTTCGCACCATTCAATGTAATCTCAGCATCGTCACCCTCAATCTTGGAGGAGCCTTCACCAACAAGACCGGTCTTGCTGAGCAGATCATTCAATGCACTGCCTTCTTCACCGCCAATAATCGTGAAATTATTGTCGGCACCGGATTCTTTGCTGCTAAGGAAGAATCTACCCGTAGCCTTATCCCAGTTTGCATTTCCTACGGTTGAGAGACACTTTGCGAATTCATCAAGTGTCATATCCTCGGTAACATCAAAAGACTTGGTGTCAGCATACTCGCCTGTTACGGGATCCTGCTTACCGATTCCGATGGTAACGGTTGTACTGCCCGTAAATCCAAGATCGGATAACTTGGTAGAACCTTCCATTCCCTTTCCGATCTCAGCACCCGTCAAATAACCGGCCTTAGCAAGTTTGGATACGGACAGAGTCTGTGTTCCGATAACAGCATTATCACTCGATACAACAGAAGCAACGGATGAATCGGAAGAAGTAGTAGACTTCTTCGTGTATCCTTCGCTAAATCTCATTGTATCTGCATATTTGGTAAAGAAACTCTTAACTTTTGTATTAAGGCTCTTCCATGCTTCCTGTTTCCATTCGGTTTTGGTCTTGGCCTTGGTGTACTTCTCACCCTGCTTCTCGTATGCATGTACAAGTTCCGTAACCATTGCATCCGTATCAAGACCGGAATTCATACCTGTGATTCTGATTGCCATAGTAGTACCTCCTATCTCTTTTCATCAACAAGAAGTCCTGCCATCTCCCATACCTTGGCAATCATATCCAAAGTCTTCTCGGGAGGAAGTTCCTTGATAACTTCTCTTGTCTGTTTATCAACAATCTTAATGGTGACACGATTGGTCGCCTCATGAATACCAAACTGTGCTTCGGAATTGGCCATCTTGCGGTTCATCTCTTCGATTGCCTTCTTAATTCTCTCCGCGCTGACGCTCGGTTCTTCGGACTGCTGGTAGCCACCACCTTCCTGACCTTCACCCTTTGCTTCGGGTGCGTTCACGGTAAGGGTCACGTTGTCAACGGGTTGTGAAGAAACTTCCTGGGCAGATTCTTCCGTGAATTCTGCTGCAGGTTGTGCAGATACCGGCTTCGGCATGGATGCCTGTGATACCGGCTGCGCCTGAAATGTCATTGCACTGTTTAATGGTTCTATTGCCATTATTACACCTCCTTGTAATACTGTGCTTATTATATATACCCTAATTGCCACTTTAGCTCCATGGGAAATCCCATGAAGCTAAACATAGATTTCTTATCCTATATATCGGAAATTCCGAATTGAAAATTAACACCCAATCAGAAAATATTTTTAAGAGCTTCCAAAGCTTCCGGCTGCATAGCTGCCTGGTTAGCTTCCTGAATCTGCAAATATACCTCTTTACGGTAAATAGGAACTTCCTTAGGAGCAGATATACCAATCTTTACCTGTTCGCCCTTAATCTCGAGAATTGTAACTTCAATCTTATTGTCAATCACAAGGGCTTCGTTTTTCTTTCTGGATAATGCTAACATAATTATTCACCTGCCCTTTCTTTTGCTGCCTGCAGAATGTCGTAAATAGGGAACTTAACGGCATACTGTTCATCGTCCGTAATGATCTGAGCAGCTTTGCGCTTCTCACCACTGATAACGATAGGAGCCTTCAAATTAACTGTCATAAGCTTAATATCCGAAGGAACGGTAATGGTAACCAAAACGAGCAAATCATCTTCATCAACAAGTTCCAACGGTTTAAGAAGTTCGTCTTCAATCTGTGGATTGTAATCTTCCACAATGCTTAACGGATTAACAACCGGAATAGCAAATGCGGGTTCCTGAATACTCTGTAACCATCTGATTCCGCCTTTGCTCTCGCTATCATGAATCAAGAGAAAATCCTTCAGATCGGGGAATCCGATAATACCCTGCACGAATGTGATTTTCTTGGTTTCATCTACTTCGATTTCACCGAATAGCTTTGTAATAATGTTCATAGCCCTCATTCCTCCTTATGTATACATATTACCTGCCGCACCGAATGTGCCTGCGCAGTTTACAGATAATTCAAAAGTGTTTGCTGTGCTATCTTGGAAGCAGCAAGTTGTGCTGCCTGCAGTGCTAACTCGGCATTGGACAAATCAATTGCCGTATCCGTAAGTTCAGCATTAATATTGGCATCGGCCAGTTCCTTAAAGCTTGCCAACTGATCCGAAACACGGTCTCTCGTGATATTAAGGCGATTGCCCATCGTTCCGATCTTCGCTATGGTAAGGTCATTTCTGTTCTCATAACCATCGAATCGATCAAGCGCCTGTGAAAACATCTTCTGCATCTTCTCTTTCAGAAGAGAACGTTCCTTCGTTGCCGCATCAATCATGGAAGAAATATTCGCAAGTTCTGCCTCGGAATACTGGTCTGTATGCCTCTGCATATCCTCAAGCTTCGCAATCTTCTCTTCACAGTCTACCACAGCTTTGGTAGCTTTCACAAGTTCATCTACATCACGTCCGATATCATGCGTAAATACCTGATTGGCATTAACATTAATCGCAACCGACTGATTGAAGCTTACCTCATACTGAATGGACTGATTCTTAAAGTCGGGAAGCCCTGTAGTATCGTTATAATTATACTTGATTGTCTCGCCTTTTTCATTATTAACTTTACATGCAAAATAATGTTCCGGGCGAAGATCGCCTTTATCAAAAGAACTCTTCGCATATTCAAAAGAAATCTGTGAATCGGTGGACTGCAGTGTATTTCGAACGTTCTCACCGAGAAGAAGTTCTCCTGTTTCGGGAATCAGCACTGCTTCATCCGCACCAACACTTGTATAAATGGCATCATCCGTTGCCGGATCGCCTGTCAGGTTCTTAATGGTAACGTTCATGGCAGGTGTAGCCGAAGCACCATCAAGCTTTATCTCCTTAGGAAGTGCCGCACCGGACTGATCAACCTGATCGGGAGTCAACTGATCATAAGCCAGTCTAATACGATAAATCTGCGAGGAAGCAATATCCTGTTCGGTATTGCTCTTACCTGCACTTGTAACATCGGAACGGTCCACATTGATTCCACCCGAAATATACGTAAATGATTCAACCGCCGATTTGTCAAACGTCTCGACCATTGTATACAGTTCATCCACATCTGCCGTAAACGCAAGAGATTCACCCGTACGATACCCCGTAAATACGGTTCTGCCTGCATAATCCGCGTTACCGGATGCATAAATCTGATCGCGAAGTGCCTGCAGATCCGCCAAAATATTCACACGGTCTTCAGCCGTATTGTCATCGGAAGCGCCCTGTGTCAAATTCTCCTTAATACTCGTGAATACCTGGTTTGTCTGAGCAAGTGCGGTTTCTGTAACCTGTAACCATGCCTTGGCATCCGGAATATTCTTATCATAATACTGCATCAAGTCGCTGATATTTGTATTTAATCTGAGAGCTCTGATTGCAATAATGGGGTCGTCCGAAGGACGTGTGATTTTCTGTCCCGTTGCAACCATTGTATTTAACTGGTCAGCGCTGGCTTTGTCCAAATTGATGTTACTCTTTGTGTTATTATGCATCATCGTGTTAGTTATTCGCATCATAAGACATTTACCTCCCGGTATTTTCAACTGTTATACGCCGGTTTCCAGAATCAATCTGTCGTATACTTCTGTCATTACCTGAATCATCTTGGAAGCAAGATTGAACGCTTCCTGATATTTTACTAATGAAAGTGCTTCCTCATCGTTATCAACGCCCGAAACCGACAAACGCTGATTCAAAACTGACTTGGAAATGGATGTATAGTTATCATAGAATGTATTGGCATTTCCGGCATTCAACGCTACATCAGCCGTGAGACACTGTAAAAACTCGCCGGCCGTACAGCCTCTGAAGGACATTCTCTCTTTATTCACACGTACATTCAAAAGCTCTTCCGCGATATCCTGTGCATCCTGTCCACGATATATATCGGACGTTGTGCCAAACAAATTCACATCATCTGCCATATGAATATTGATTTTGAAAGTTCCTGCTGTCACTTTCTGATAATTGTCATCATAAGAAGCAATCGGTTTCTTACCTGCATAGTGATCTGCGAATTGATAATCACTGTCTGTCTCTGTCAGATTACGTGCCGTAAACAAAACCTCGGCCGGATCACCGTATGTATCCAGTGCCTTCAGTTCTACATCATTCATTGCTCTGGAGAACTCACGGATCCATTCATTCATCTGTTCCATATAATACGGAATTCCCAAATAATCCACAGGTTCACCAATAGTTGCTTCTTTACCGATATACTGTGTCGGATCTGCACCCGGCTTTAAATAGAATGAGTATGTATTCGTAGTATCATCAAATTCCCATTCGTCATAGAAAAATTCTTTATTACCGATAACGATGCAACCTTCATCATTTAATGTCGATTTGTCCATATCCAGCAGATAATCTGCTGTTACCGCTACGGAAACCTTTTGTACGGTTGCGCCTGTAACCGGATGTACGGCTTCCGTGGAAACCGTTGATCTGCCATGGAAATATTCTTCATTATTCCCGTCACGAATCTCCACAAGACCCTTCAACTGTCCGCCCAGATTCTTACCGTAAAGATTGAATTCCAATCCGTTCTTCCAACTGATATCATACAATCCGTCTGCGTCGGATTGATTGACTTTCCGTTCACGGGCCTTACATTCAAGCTGTTCAAAGTCATAGCCGTCAACAAGATTCTGTCCGCCGGCGATATTGACAACATAACGGTAAATGCCGGATTCCCGTGCTTCGTCTCCGCTACCGGTATAGATGGGAATCTCCGTGACATCCACGTCAACGACAAGGGATAATTCATCTACCAGAACCGCACGCTTATCACGAAGTTCGTTCGCTACAGGACCGGTAATCTCAATCGTATTGATCTGCTTGTTCAGTGTTGCGATTTCCTGTGCAATGGAGTTGATCTGATCAACTTTATTCTTAATCTCATTGTTGGCATCTTCCTGCTGCTTCTGCATTGCGGTATACATGCTGTTAAAGTAGTCCGCAAGATTGGAAGATGTCGAAATGAAATTCGTCTTAACCGTGGGATCGCCGCCGCTCTTGTACACTTCCGTGAGAGCATTGAACATATCATCAAAAATGGCATTAAATCCTTCTACCTGGTCCGTCTCCGTAAACAGATCCTCAATCTGACGCATATAGCTGGACTTGATCTCATAGATACCGAGGCTGGAATTATTTCTCCAATATTTCTCATCGTAAAATGCATTACGAATCTGGTCGATGCTGGTCGTATCAACGCCTGCACCGGCGCATCCGTATGTTGAATTCATACGAAGAGCTTTGGCTGCGGTCTGAATGGCCTGCTGCCGTGAATACCCTTCCGTTTCAACGTTAGATATATTGTTACCTGTGACATTCAATGCTGTCTGTGCAGCCATCAGTCCGGTATATCCGATATTCAATCCGAAAAATTGTGATGCCATAGGCTCCTCCTTTATTACTTCGTTTGGTTACACGCTCTTATCCGAGCTTCTCGATCAGATGACCCAGCATTTCGTTCAATGCATTAATATAACGGCTGGCTGCGTTATAAGCATTTTGGAACTTAACCATATTGGTAAGTTCTTCGTTTGAAGAAACACCGGTAACCATATTACGTGCATTATCAAGCTGTGTAGATGTAGCTTGCTGCGCCTCCATAATACTCTTATATACAGATCCGTCATTTCCGAGTCCCGCAACGATTGCCGAATAATAATCAGCATAATTACATTCCTTCGTAACATTCGGATTAAGCGGTGCAAACGGTGTATTGAATGCTTCGGCAATTGCATCTGCCTTTGTCTGATCGGCTCTCTGATCCTTTGTCACAAACGACAACAGTGTCGGCTGCTTTAACAGATCAGGATTAATCTTGATATTGGCGATTGTATACATTTTGGAAATATCAACGTGAGGATTGGCCGTATTCTCCGCAATGTAATTGTAGTTCGTTCCATCAAATGAATATCTCTCGGTTCCGAGTCTGACAAACAATTCCAGTCCGCAATCTTCCTCATTTGTATATGTAGGTGTTGCGCCGCTGTCGATAGCTGCCTTCTCATCACATAAAATATTGTTTACTTCCGTCATTAAGCTGTGGCACATATTATCAAGTTCGGCCTGAATCCTCATAACAACGGAACTGTTAGTCGGAATTGCTTCCCGTCCGAGAAGATTATCATATGCACCCTTGTTGTACATCGGATCCTGCATATCCGTGTAATTGGCACGTCTGTCACCACGACAGAACAAAACCGATTTAAGTTCGCCGATATCGGAATTGGCTACTGTGGAAATCTCCTGTGTCTCTTCAAATACCGACTGATTATTATTCTGCGGCCATACAGGTGTATAGAATCCGGTTCCGGGTTCCGTAACGAGTCCCATTTCGAATACTCTGTCACGAAGAACAAACGGAATACCTTCTATAGATACCTCTACATTGCCGTCGGAATTTGTAAAATATGATATCTTAACAAGCGAAGACAATTCGTCTACTGCTGCATTTCTCTGGTCACGAAGATCATTTGCAACTTCAATGGCTTTGCCTTCATCTCCGCCGCACTCAATCTTGCCTATCTCTATATTCAAATTATAAATATTCTGTCCGAGTTCATTAATACGATCCACTTTTTCCTTAACGCGAAAATTAAGATTATCCTGATAATCGGACAATCCCTGGTACACCGACTGTGCTCTTTCAATGAGCTCTGCAGATTTCGTAACAAACTGACCCTGAACAACTCCGCTCGTCGGGTCTTTCTGTAATTCCTGTACGCTTGTCCACAAATCCGCAAGAGAGTCTTGAAACTCAACACCGCTGAATTCGCCTAAAAGGGTTTCAATTTCTGATGTGGTCTCGTAATTTGTTTCATAAAAAGCAGCCCGGCCGGATTCTCTTCTGTACGAAAGATCCAGGAAGTAATCTCTTACCTGACGGACCTTGCTGTACTCAACTCCCAAGCCGATCTGCTGCTCTGAAATGTCGCTTCTGCCAACTGTATTATATATTTTGTCACCGAGAAGAACCTGCTGTCTGACGTAGCCCTGTGTTTCTATATTAGTTAAATTATGCGCTGTTGTATTCAGCGCATTCTGACTCGTCTGTAATCCGGTTACTCCAACGTATAAACCGCTCATCAACGACATGTTATCACCTCATTAATACCGAAATAAAACATGTTACTGCTTCGCATCGAAGCCGCTTACCGATCCGAGTGTTCCTCCTACGCTGACGGCGCTCCGTCCGTAATTGGCGGTCTCCGGGGCCTGTCGCATGGAGCGAATCAAGTTGAGATCGAACTGAACCATTTCCAAAGAATCTTTAATCAGTTCCTGATTACTCTCATTGACTCTCTTCACATTCGCCACAACCGTTTTGAGGCGGTCATGAACATCGGAAAGTCTGCGTTGCTCGTTGGGCTGCTTACCAAGCATCCCAATGAGCACAGATAACTTAAGTGAATCAACATCCTTGTTGATAACGTTGGCAATATCTGCAGTAACTTCTGCGCGTTTCGCATCGTACTTCGTAATATCGGACACAACGTTCTGTTCTTCATCCGTGATCTTTTCAAGTAGTGCAATATCCCTGCCGGAAATGGCGAAGGCTTTGCTTTTCGAAAGCTCCAGTAATTTCTCATATGTAGTGCACTCCAACTCAAGCACACTGATCAGTTCTTCCATTAAACTTGCCACTGAAACTCTCCTCTTACTAATTACTGACTCCGGATCCTCAGCTTATGTATGTCATCACATTAATTGGATGACATACTAGAAGCTGAATTTCTCCTCATACTTTGCAAGCAGCTTGGATGCAAAATCATCCGCACTTACAGAATATGTTCCGGCATTCACTGCTGCTTTGATAGGCTCGGTAATCTCACTGCGGACATCCGATGCATCTTTCACAGCCTGTTTTGCAACCTGCAAATCGCGACCAAAACTGGAAATCTGAACCTGGTCAACGCCCTTGTATGCAGATGCTTTTGTTGTCTGTGTGGGCTTCTTGGTCTGATAAACCTGGCTCACAGCATTATACGCCTCTATACGCATATTCTTTCCTCCTTCCGTGGAAAACAACTGTCGTTCCCATCCTTTCCCCTTCAAATATGGATTAGGAATTCAGTCATAATGAATATCGGACTTTTTTGTTAAGACTTTAGTTATTTTTCATATTTTTTTGAAAATTTTTTTAGAATCTTGGCAAGCAATCCTTCAGGGCACATATTCTTCGATAATGATTGATTTTCCGTTAGGGGAACTATAAAATAATCAAAGACGCTCCGTGTTGAACATCGGATGCTTACAAGGAGGATATCGGCAATGCGTATCATTTTCATTAGACATGGGGAACCGGATTATCGAAGTGACGGTTTGACGGAAAATGGTAAATTAGAAGCGCAGGCTCTGGCGCAACGAATCAAGAATTGGGATGTAGATGCTTTCTATGTTTCCCCGTTAGGTCGCGCACAGGAAACCGCAGAACCGACGTTATCTCTTCAAAACCGCACCGCCACGACACTTCCGTGGTTACGCGAATACTCCTACCCTGTCATCAATCCCAATCATCACAACAAAAGTGTGGCCTGGGATTTTGTTCCTTCGCATTTTACAACCGAACCGAAAATGCTTTCCATGGAAGAGTGGGTAGATGCCGTTCCCAATTGCGATCAGCCGCTTCTAAAAGAGAATCTGCATATTGTATGGGATTCCCTTGATAAATTGTTGGAAGAATACGGCTATGTCCGCGACGGCATGTTCTATCGAAATAAGAATCGTGAATTTCGCCATATGACTTCTACCGTCCGTGACAACTGTTTCCATGTAGCCAATGAATTGCCTTACGAGGACGGCGGACAAACAATTGTAATGTTCTGCCATTTCGGTGTATCATGCCTGATGCTGTCGCACCTTCTCAATATTCCGTTCGAACTGTTGGCTATGGGATTTGTCTTCCCGACCGGTTCCGTTACTATCGCCAATACCGAGGAGCGCTGGGACAACGAAAGCTATTTCCGTCTGCAGACAACCGGCGACGTTTCACACCTTTTGAATGCCGGCGTCAAGATTTCCTCAGCCGGAAGTTTTACACCTTTATTTGATAAATAAAGTCATGAAGCACTCATTTAAATATAAGAATCAGATAATTGAATACAATCTGTCGCGTACAGCCAAAAAACGCATCAATCTGCGTATCAAACCCGATGGCGAAGTATGCGTCTCGGCTCCCAAATGGGTAACCATAGTACGGATCGAAGAATTTCTGCGTCAAAAGGGCGACTGGATCCTTTCCCATCAACAAGAATACGCCGCGCAGGTTTCAGCGCGACGTATATATCGATCCGGCAGTATCATTACCATCACAGATGTGCAATATCGATTACAGATAAGTTGCAACAGTACGCTAAACCGAATAACGGAATGCGGCAATGTACTGAAAATAGCTTTGGTCGAGAAACCCGGCAACGAAGTTCTCCCCGCAGGGCAGGACACGATCCGTCTGCTTTTGGAACGTTTCGCCAAGAAAAAGCTGCTGCAATA
This sequence comes from Lachnospiraceae bacterium, assembly GCA_045617945.1. GTDB lineage: Bacteria > Bacillota > Clostridia > Lachnospirales > Lachnospiraceae > UBA2868. The sequence goes on along the minus strand of JAZLJS010000039.1, from coordinate 33,990 downwards.
CATTACATACCGACAGCCGCAGATTCAGGCATGTCTGATAGGCATACCCAAACCTTCGCATATTCATGTACACAATGCCAACACCCGATGGGGCAGTTGTTCATCCAAAGGAGGGCTCAACTTTTCCCTTCATCTGGCACTTGCCCCCAAGGAATGCATCGACTGCATTATCGTTCACGAAACCTGCCACTTGGCAGAATTGAATCACAGCCCCGCTTTCTGGTCTCTTGTGGAGCAGGTAATGCCAACGTACCGCGACTGGGAAGGATATCTGAATCAAAACGGACATAAATACCATTTCTGAAAACATACATTAATCCTTTTGGATTCGAATATCAGGGCAGATCAAAACTCGTAAAACGCTTATGCATATCTTTGTAGCGGAAACGGATCATCTCGTTCTTCTCCAGAACGTCTGCCTCCTTACCCACATACTGGCAACGAATACAATAGTATTCATCCTTTTCCTTGTCATAAAACATATCTATATCCAGGTCTCTCATAAAGCATGAGGGACAACGGTAATTCAGTTTGCCTTTTCCAGCCTGAGCCATGATGACACCTCCTCCTTGTCGGTCAATTCCGTCATATATCCAAGCGTAAACATCGGCGAAAATGCATATCCTTCACGAATATAGCCGGTAGCATCCGCTTTATCCATGCCCATTGATACCTTCGTTTCAATCGGCGGCAAAACACATTCAACGCTTTGGGCGCCGCTTACAGACTCTTCTCTGCATCTGTACTCATACGGGATGTTCTTTTGACTGTTGTCCGCACCGGTAATCGTAAGTGTCAGGCTGCTCATGTCTTCGGGATATTCCGTTGTTCCATAGCAGGCAACCATATACTCATTTAATGTCACTTTCTTGGACGGGTCAGACATTGCAAGAATCTTACGATCGTACACAATCTCCCCACTGCCTTCGGCAAAAGTCACACGCGTCTGCAATGTTACCGTAAGATCGGCAAATTCAATATCCACGGGATTAAGTGTCAATATTCTCTTTTTCTTACCATCCTCGATCACTTCTTCGGAGAATTTCGCAGATGTACGACACAGACACAAATCTACCTCTTCACCGTTATAGCAAAGCTTTGCGCTTCTAATTGTTCCTTCTCCCGCATAATGTGTAAAGTATCCGGCTCTGTATTTCTCCTGAATAAGGAACGGATAAGAACAATCCTGTACATGCTTGGTTCCGATTCCGACCGGCCAGTTCAGTTTGGCTGCATAAGGGCGCAAATCCACAAGAGCTCCGCCTTGATACATATTAATGCAGGCGCGCATATACGGATCGCAATACCAGAAAAGCTGCTTTGTGGAACCATACAGAATATCACGCCACAGAGCACATTCCGGTTCCGTATATGTTTTCTTGCCACGGAAATAATCCGCAAACTCGGACATTGTCATATCACAGAGCTTGCCATCCTTTTTCAGTTGTCCGTAATATGCCATACCGTCCTCGTATGACTTTTTCAGAAGTTCATACGGTTGTTCCCATCGACCCATCTTGTTCAGCCAACCGGGGCCGACAAACTGCATATTATAAGCATACCCGTTGTTATATTTTGACAGGCTTCTGTACTGATCGATCAAATTGAACAAATACGGAAATTCCCATGTTTTGGTATCATAACTCATGCCGCGAAGCACATTCTGCGGATGCGTGCCAAAGTTAGACCCGTTTCCGTCATAGCAGGCCAGCAAATCTCGTGATAAGTGTGGAATGGCTACAATGCCGATATCTTCCGATTCATCAGCGGCCGGAGCATGAATATTCTGCTTTGAAGGGATCCACGGTGCCCACGGACCTCCGTCCATAAGGGTGTACCAGGAATTATTGCACGTATGATACGCCTTGGGTCCTTCTTCCCAACACGTTGCTACCGCACATTTCACCTCAGGGTATTTGCTCTTAATATAGTTCACCAATTCGGCATCCATATAATAGGATCCCGTCGATTCCGGGTAAAAACCGAAAATATCATGGAACTTGCCGAACACGTCATCCACAATGGACTGCTTGTCCTCCATGGAAAACATCCATATGCAGAAATCTTTCGTCTTGTACTTATCGCGAAATTCGTTACAAGGAAGTCCCAAAAGCGACAAGGCAATTTCATCGCCAAACTGTTTATGATGTTCCTTGGCCAATTCAATTGCTTCCTCATTAAACAGGCTGGCATACGTCATCTGAATGGTTGTCTTAATACCATTCTGATGTGCCACATCCTGTTGAAACTTAAATATGTCCAAGGACTCTGTAAGTAGTGACTTTCTCCCAATATCCTCTTCCTTACCGTGTCCGGTAACCTTCTCCGCATATTCCGGAGCCATTTCGGGACGATGAATAACATTCAAGATAAACCGATCATCCATTGTAATCTCTCCTTTTACTTTGTCGACTCGCGCATCACCGGCTCGTAAGGCAACAGTTCATTGCGTGCGCGCTCATCCGTTCGTATCATGGATATCAATGCTTTGGCACATGCCTCCCCCAGTTCCTTCACGTTAAAGTGAATTGCGGAAACCGGCGGCTTATAATGACGGAGAAACGAGCTGTCATAGAACGACGCAACCTTTATATCCTGCGGAATCGCTATTCCCTTTCGATTGAGTATTCCAAGCGCCTGCATGCAATATGAATCATCCATGCACACAAGACAATCGGGATTCTCTGCCATAAGTCCGTCAACAGCCTTTTCGATATCATCAACAGAAGCAATATCCAACGCCTCAAACCGATCCGCGATCTCTATTCCGGCCTCCGAAAGTGCTGCGCGATATCCTTCCAAACGCTTCCGGTTAACGGTATAGGAAAGGTTTCCTCCCAATAGAACCGGGCGCACAACACCGCCATGAATCAGCTTATCCGTCATGTCCTTGCATGCGGCGGCATGATCATTATCAATCTGCACCACGTTTTTCTCGGAAACAGTACCTGCTGCCACAAACGGAATGTTTTCATGCATAAGGTATTGCATAACCGCATCATTCTCGACTGTTCGCGCCAGAATCGCCCCATCAATCTTCTGATTATTAATAAGTCGACTTAGCGAAGAAATATCATCGCGCTGTGCAACGCAAACAACCACATCATATCCCTGTGCGGTAGCATATCCGGACACTCCCAGCATGCATTTCTGGAAAAAGGAGTATTCAAAATTCTCGGAATCCGCCGGAATCACAAATGCAATATTATATGATTTGGACTTGGCCAGTGACTTGGCGATAGCACTGGGATGATAACCGATTGCTTTAATATACGCCTGCACACGGTTCACTGTATCCGCGCCGATTCTTCCTTTCCCTGATATGGCGCGTGAAACGGTAGTCTTGGATATTCCCAGTTCACGCGCAATATCATCGATTGTAACTTTATCTTTGCTATCCATGAAAAATACCTGTTTTCTCTTGATAACTTAATGATTGGAATCCTTATTTACCTGCCGGCATGAAGATTCCGAACCAATTAATTGCCTGTTAACCTGAAGATTCCGAACGATGAAGCGTCTGCTTCAATCCCTGCATCCGTCAAATCAACATCGCCGAAGATGTAAATCGGCTGTGCCTTAAGGTAATTGACTTTGCCGATCAGGTCATATGCATTAATCGTCTGGTGTGCGCCGTCCGGGTTGCAGACAAACATCAGATTGCCACGACAATATATAAACGCACGCTCGTACTTGCGGGCAAAAATCAAACGGAAGTTATTGTTCTCGGTAAGCTCCGGAAGGCTCTTTCGAAGGGACAGTAACTCACGCACATGATTCAGCAACGAATCATTCGCCTTCTCCATCGAAGCCACATTCGGTGCCTTATCATCTGTCTCAACCGGTAAATACAAACGTTCAGCCGTTGCATCACTGAATCCCATATTCTCGGACAAATCCCACTGCATCGGTGTTCTGCTGCCGGTACGGCCATATCCGCCTTCCTTGGAAACCAGGCCCTCCATGTAATGCATACCGATTTCATCACCGTAATAAATAAACGGCACACCGGGCATTGTAAACAGAAACGCATATGCAAGTTTCAACTCCTGCGGCGTCAATGTACGCGAAACGCGTGTCGTATCATGATTACCGGTAATCAGGCAATAGTATCCGATATCCTTTGTATATTCATATTTCGGAAGATAATCATCGAAAAAGTCAGTAATGCTGCGTTTGGAATTCTGCGCAAAAATCGGTTCTGACTTCTCGGATCCTTCGTCACGAAGCAGTCTGTCATATCCGTTTCCGCCCCAGTTCAGCATAAAGTCCATATGGAATCCGGCCGGCAGCGAAAGTTTCGGATTATTCCACTCTGCCACAAGAACCGCCTCCGGAAAGTCACTCTCCATCCTTCTGCGAATATCCGTCCAGATACTGCATGTTCCGGATTTGTTCTCATCATCATTTTTGACAAGCGAATCGGCCATATCCACACGAAAGCCGTCGCAACCCTGCCCCATCCAGAAACACATCACATCGTAGAGTGCGTCAACTGTTGCGCGGCAAGCCGGATCATCGATCGGCTTCTGCCATGAACGATCGGGATGCAAAAAGCCATAGTTCAGAGCCGGCTGCGAATTAAAGAAATTCACAACGTATACGCCGTCTCGTTCCGCCATTCCGGCTACACCTTTCAATCCGTCCGGTGCCGTAAACCAGTTGTCTGTCCATATGAATCTGTCGGAATATTCATTGGGGGATGCTTTGCGGCTTGCAAGAAACCACGGATGTTGCTCCGAGGTATGTCCCGCAACCAAATCCAACAGCACATGCATTCCCTTCTTATGCGCCGTATCAAACAATTCAATCAAATCGGCATTCGTTCCGTAGCGGGGTGCGACTTTCTTGTAATCACGCACATCATATCCCGCATCCATAAACGGCGAATCAAAACAAGGATTCAGCCACAATGCGTTGCATCCCAGCCCCTTGATATAATCCAACTTCTCAATAATTCCCTGTAAGTCACCGATTCCATCCCCATTCGTATCATTAAATGATTGAGGATAAATCTCATAAAAAATCGCATCACTAAGCCACTTTGCCATAAATACCCTCCATTCTATTTCACATACACGATCGACTGCGGCGGTATCGTCAATTTGCCGCCTTCAAACTTACACAAAACTTCATTGGATACAGATAACGTCTCGATCTGCACGCCCTGTGATACTCCCGTCAAACTCAAGTCCACTTCCGACGCTTCACTGCCGTTATTGATTACAATACATACGGAATTATCGCCCCAAACACGCGAGAAAACCGCTATATTCTCATCCGTAAGTTCCGCACAGACAGACGTTGTTCCGCGAGCGACTTCCGGATATTTATTCCGAAGAGCAAAAGCCTTCTTATAATATGCCAATATGGAATCCGGATCATTCTGCTGCATCAACACCGTGCCGAAAACCTGTTCAATTCCGGCATCCGCATCCGCCGGTCCCTTTGTCATGCCATCACCCCACTGCATGGGCAAGCGTTTGTTCTCGTCCTTTTGACCTTTGGACTTCATTCCGATTTCTTCACCATAATATACAAATGTGCTACCCTTCATAATTGACAACAGACCGCCTGCCATCTTCATGGCATTCGGATCGGACATCAACGCGTTTCCGACTCTTCCCATATCGTGGTTGGCAATAAATGACGCATCGATATAATCCGGATTGTGACCGGCGAATTCTTCCTCATAGGATTCCATCGCAGACACAAATGATGCCGCGCTTGTCGTTCCTCTTGCGGCTTTTATGATTTTGCCTTCGGCATCTGCCATATCAAAATTAAAGAAGCTCGGCGTATGACTGTCATAGTATTCCGCTATGGTCGCCTGTGAAGCCCATACTTCGGATACCATATAAAAGTCTCGCGGCGACGATGAATGCATCGCCTTGTATTTCTCATTACAATATGTATACACACGTGACAACACATCAGCGTTAAATGTCGTATCGCCTTCTTCATAATGCAGAGGAGCGTCCATACGGAATCCGTCCACACCACGCTCTATCCAAAAGTCAAACACCGTGCACAATTCCGAAAACAGCGCTTCATTTGACAAATTCAAATCCGGCATCTGATCCCAGAACTGACACTCATAGTAATAATCCGTTCCCGACAGATTGCACCAGCCGTTGCCGGGATACTCTTTTGAAAAATGATAATAGTCCACATACGGACATACCGATGAATCCGGTTCGGCACCCTCCGGTAAAGAACGCAAATATTCGCATGCCGCAACAAACCACGGATGCTCGGCAGACGAATGATTAATAACCATATCCACAAGGAGTGTGACTTTGGCCTTATGGCACGCCGAAACAAGGGCATCAAAATCCGCAAGTGTTCCGAACTCGGGATCAATGTCCATATAATCCTTTACATCATATTTGTGGTATGTCGTGGAAGGCATAACAGGAGTAAGCCAGATTCCGTTACAACCAAGGGAAGTAATATAATCCAGCTTATCTGTTACACCGGCAAGGTCGCCGATGCCGTCTCCATCAGAATCACAAAACGAGTACACAAAGATCTCGTAGTAATTTCGACAGTTATCATCCGGCATCGACGATTTGGAAGTGCATCCTAAAAGTACTGTTAATAAAACAAAAATCAGTAAAATCGATATGACTTTCTTCACAACAAATAACCCAATCAGCCTTTAACGGCACCACCGGTAACACCTTCAACATAGTATTTCTGAAGGCACATAAACAAAATGGTAATAGGAACGGCAACCAGAATGCCGCCGGCACAGAATCGGGTAAAGAAGCCCTGATAGTCATTGGTCCATACCCATCTCTGCAAAGCAACCGCTACGTTATAGCTGTCGGAATAGCCAAAAGCAACATACGAAGCGAAAATGTAATCGCACCACGGTGCCATGAATGCAACAAGCATTGTATAAATAATGATTGGCTTGCCCATCGGCAAAATCATTGTCAGAAAGACTCTCGCACGTGAAGCACCGTCGATGCGAGCTGCTTCATCAAGTGACTTGGGAATCGTATCAAAATATCCCTTACAAATATAATATTGCATACCGCAACTTGCCACAGACACCAGGATCAAGCCCGGAATTGCGCCTTCCTGTGTCAGTCCGAAATTCTTCAAAAGGAAGTACAGACAAATCATGGTCAAAAATCCCGGGAACATTCCGAGGATCAACCAGATTCTCATCAAGAGTTCACGCCCTTTGAAGCGCATACGGGATAATGCAAAGCTTACACACAAAATAATGATTGTCTGAATAACTGCTACGAAAATAGCAATAATCAGCGTATTACCATACCATTTAAAGAACTTATTCTCCGGCTCAAACAAATAAATATAATTATCAAGTGACCATTCCTTCGGAAGAATATACTCTACCATACCACCGGCACCATCTCCCTTATAAGAGCGAAAGCTCTGACAGATTAAGGCAACAAAGGGGGCCAGCCAGATAATACTGATGATAACCAACAGAATGTATGCAAAAACATTGCCTGTTCTTTGTTTCTTACTAAGGGAATGCATTTTATTATCAGCCATTATTGAAATCCCTCCTCATCCTTTACTGACGGCAGGATGCCGTAAACTGCCAACGAAATAACTGCGGTAACAACGAATACCATAATACCGATAACAGCAGCCATTCGATAATTCGTATCATTAACCGTCATCTTATATAACCACGTTACCAACAGGTCCGTATATCCTGCGCCGCCTTCCAGCATCATGGATTGAGGCTTACCTTGCGTCAGCAGGAAGATTACGTTGAAGTTATTCAGATTGCCGATATAACTTGTCAACAGATAAGGTCCGGTAACAAACAACATATACGGCAAAGTAATATGTGCAAAACTCTGCCATGCATTCGCACCGTCAATCTTGGCGGATTCATACAAGTCCGCAGGAATATTCATAAGAATACCGGTTGTAATCAACATCAAATAAGGAATACCAATCCAAAGATTGATTACAATCAGCATAATCTTTGCAAGTGTCGGATCCGTCCAGAACGGAATATACGAATCAATCCATCCCCATTTCAACAAATAGGAATTGATAATACCGTCATTTGCAAACAATTTGAACATATACAAAAGGGAAACAAACTGCGGAACCGCAATCGTAACTACCAAAATGGTTCTCCACAATTTCTTAAATTTGATACCCTTGCGGTTAATCAACATTGCAACACCCATTCCCAAAAAATAGTTGGTAAAGGTTGCAAAGAATGCCCATACAAGTGTCCAAATCAAAACCGTAAAGAAAGTGGAACCATAACCTGTTGCATCCATACTGAACAGATTTTGGAAGTTTTCGAGACCGACCCATGTGAATAATTTGGCCGGTGCCTGATGATCGTAATCGTAATTGGTAAATGCGATACAGATCATAAATATAATCGGCAATACCGTAAACAGGAAAATGCCTGTAACAGGAAGTGCCAGAATAGTTTTATCAAAATTAGTATCGAACAACGAACCGAATACTTTCTTCACGGGAGGAAGTTCCTTGCCTTCGCGAAGCATATTCTGTTCCTTGAAATTCTCTTTCACATTGATACGCCATACAAGAATGAAGGCAACAATTACTACTATTGTCAGCAAACCATACAGCAAAATAAGAAAACTGTTATCCCCATAGGAAACTGTTCCGTCGGCGTTAAATCCACGGCCGTGTGTTCCTAAGGTATTAATATCTTTCAGATATCCCCATCCGAAATGAAGCACATAATAGATTGCTCCGATTTCCAACAATAACAGACTGATTCCCTGCAGAAATTGTCCGCGCAGAATCGATCCGAAACCGAAAATCAAGAAGGAAATCCTTGTTTTAAAGTCACCTTCTTTGAATGTTACACCAATCTCTTTTATATCATTCAGCAGAATAGAAAAGAAAGATGCGATCTTACCTTTATTATTTGTTTCTGCCATACCATAACCTCCAAATAGCCTTGCCCCGAAATACCGTAATCATTTACATTTGCCGGATAAAATTTCCGGCAGAGAGATTGTCTCTGCCGGAATCAATTCATATAATTCTTTCTTAAAGCTTATTGAACATAAGAAATGCAGGAATCCTGGAACTTCTGAAGTACAGCATTCAAAGAATCATCATCAGTATCAACTGTGATATTGCCTGCAATGATATCATCACCAAGTGATGTTCCAAGTGTCCAGTAATCTCCGGGATACTGTCCCTGAGGAACTGTGTATGCAAGCTGTTCAGCAAGAGCTGAAAGAGCTACGTCAGACTTAACTGCATCGTTTGCCTGAACGTTAACGTTTGAAGGACCCCACTGTACTGCATTGTAACGAGCGAGCTGAACTTCTTCACCGGAAAGGTAATTAGCAAGTGCAAGACATGCCTGAAGCTTAGCAGGATCTGTCTGAGGCTTAACACCGAAAAGCTTGAAGCCGCCGAAGCCGCCCATCTGATAATCAACGCCATCAGCACCCTTGAATGTAGGAAGCTTAGCACATGCATAGTTGTCTCCGAAGATTTCCTGTGCTGCCGTAGCATCCCATGTACCATCAACGATAGCACCAATGTTTGTAGCGTTAGAAATGGAAGAACCATTCTGGAAAGAAGATGAAGATGCAAGTGTAAGCATAGCCTTAAGAGCTGTAAGACCATTATCTGAAGCATAGTCTACATTACAAGCTGTGAAGTTACCTTCTGCATCTGTATCATATGTAAGTGTACATCCTGTTCCGAAGAAGAATGCTACCTGATACCAAGCGGAGTTGATTTCCATATAGAAATTCTTGCCTGCAGCTTCGCAATCAGCGATGATGCCTTCCAATGTAGAAGGATCTGAAACTACGCTCTTATCATAGTAAAGGAAATATCCGTTATCAGATGTAAGAGGGAATGCATAACATGTATCACCAACCATAGCTGCGCCTGCTGCACCTGCATCATTGTTTGCAGATACTGCTGTTGCATAGTCGCCTGTAATCGGTGTAAGAGCACCTGCGGAAACAAGACGAGCCAACTGGTCCTGAGCGAAACCGTAGATATCAGCGCCACCTTCAACGTCTGTGATCATGTTGCCGGCTGCATCGCCTTCACCAACGGGCTCAACGTTAACTGAAAATCCTGCGTAATCCGGATTAGCTGCGAAAAAGCTATCGCACTGTTCCTTAGTGAAATCAACTACATTCTCTGCTACCCAAAGAGTAATTGTGCCACCTGCTGCTTCTGTTGTTGCTTCTGCTGCGGGCTCTTCTGCTGCAGGTTCTTCTGCTGCGGGAGCTTCTGTTGTTGCTGCAGGAGCTGCTTCTGTTGTTGCTGTTGTTGCTGCTTCTCCACATGCTGTAAGGGACAATACCATTGCAGCTGCAAGAAGTGTTGCTAAAACTTTCTTTTTCATTCTAAAACCTCCCTAAAGGAAAAACTAACCATGGGAATCCCATGGAATCTTTTGAAACCGTCCTTCGGTTCATCAAAAATGTATCTGGCCGGCGATGAATCTGCACATTATGGTTGATCTGTTCATCTGCGCAACCGGTTGTCTTATGTACTAATACTAAATCCGACATACTCGTTTGTCAATATACATTTTCGTCCGGAACCGTTTTCGGAATCGTTTTCGGTAACCTTTCCAATACAATATCACGTTCCATTGAAATTGGCAAGTACAAATTTTGTGTTCACAATATATTGGAAAGTGCACCCGAAGCTTTTCATAAAAAAAGAGGACAGAGCATTCTGTCCTATCAGAACATTTCTCTGTCCTCTTAATTCATTTTATTTCTTATTTAAACAATGTTCCCATGATACTTCTGAAGAGCTGTGCAACAACGTTACCACCAAGCTTCTTACCGAAGGAACCGCCTACGGAATTACCAATAGTCTGGCCAAGTTCACGACCAAGCGTTCCGGCTGTTGTGGAAGCAACGCTTCCTACTGCACTCTTAATCTTTTTCTTCTTCTTGGCAGCTTCCTTTTCGGCTTCGGCTGCTGCCTTAGCTTCTTCTTTAGCCTTGGCTGCTGCTTCTTTCTCAGCTGCCTTTGCAGCTGCTGCCGCCTCTTTTGCTTCCTCCTTGGCCTTGGCTGCAGCTTCCTTTTCAGCTGCCTTTGCTTCGGCTGCTGCTGCCGCCTCTTCAGCCTTCTTAGCTTCAAGTTCTGCCTTCTCGGCTGCCTTACGCTCTTCTTCTGCCTTAGCTGCTGCTTCTTCAGCAGTACGTCTCTGAATCTCCAGTCTCTGCAGAAATTCATACGCAGAATCTACGTCAACCGTATCCTTATATTTCAAATAAAGATTGTTTGTAAGATATTCTTTCTGACGATCTGCATCATCAATTGATCCCATAAATGACTTCGGAGGAAGAATCTTAACCTGTTGAACAATAGTAGGAATACCTTCTTCATCCAATACGGAAACAAGTGCTTCACCAACACCAAGACTCTGAATTGTTTCCATTGTATCAAAATCAGGATTAGCACGGAATGAATCAGCTGCTGTCTTAAGAGCTCTCTCTTCTGCAGGCGTATATGCATGAAGAGCATGCTGAATCTTGTTACCAAGCTGTGCCAGAACCGCATCGGGAATATCACGCGGAGACTGTGTAATAAAGTAAATACCAACACCCTTGGAACGAATCAGTTTGATAACCTGCTCAATCTTGTTCATAAGTGCCTTGCTGGTATCCTTGAACAGAAGATGTGCTTCATCAAAGAAGAATACCATACGCGGCTTGTCAAGATCGCCGACTTCGGGAAGCGTTGTAAAGAGTTCGGACAACAAATACAGAAGGAATGCACCATACAGAGTTGTATCGGAGGCAAGCTTTCTGGAATCCAAAAGATTAATCGTACCTTTGCCATTCATGGCATTACCGAAAAAGTCAACAATATTAATTGCAGGATCCGTAAAGAATCTGTCGCCACCCGATGCTTCAAGTGCAACTACGTTACGAATAATCGCTGCAACAGAAGCCTTTGTGATATTACCGTATTCTTTAGATAATTTGTCGCAATTGTCGGATGCATACTGCAGAAGTGCCTTCAAGTCCTTAACATCAACCAGAAGAAGTCCTTCGTCATCTGCCATCTTAAACAGACATGTAAGAATATCTGCCTGTGTATCATTCAAATCCATCAATTTAGCAAGAAGGATCGGTCCCATTTCGGAAATAGTTGTACGAAGAGGAATACCTGTTTCGCCATAAATATCCCAAAATACGGTAGAATATGCTTCATATGAAAAACCAATCTCATCAAGACCAAATTTCTTGATACGGTTCTGCATATCTTCGCTGTCAACGCCACACTTGCACATTCCGGCAAGATCACCCTTAACATCTGACATGAATACAGGAACACCTGCATCTGCGTAAGATTCAGCCAAAACCTTCAACGTAACTGTTTTACCCGTACCGGTTGCACCTGCAATCAATCCATGACGATTCGCCATCTTCGGCAAAATATAAACTTTCTCGTCTCCGGCATTTCCGAGCCATACTTTGTTGTCGTAATACATACCTCTCCTTTCCGAAAGAAACCTCCTGTTTCTTTACACACACCATCCATTTATATCAATGATACACGTCGCATGCATCTTTATCAAGTGCGCCGCATAACCTTGATTATCATATTATCAATCATTGCCCGCATTCTGAATAATAAGCATCAGGCAAAGTCATTACCCTTCATTCTGAATAACAGGCATCAGGCAAATCCACGCCCTTCATTCTTGCTATAATAAAAAGTCACAGCTCCGCAACAAGTTTCGCGAACACTTCGCCACGTTCTTCAAAATCTTTGAAATAGCCGTATGAAGCAGCAGCCGGCGAAAGAATACATGCATTTCCGCTCTTTGTAAACTGCTTCGCCAGGATCACGGCTCCTCGAAGATCCGGAGCAAAGCGAACGTTATCGCAATACATAATATCTTTGTATAAACGTTCACCGGACTCATACATAACAATAAAGTCAATATCATGACGCTTACGAATAAACTTCACAAGTACATCATAATTAATTCCTCGATCCATACCGCCGACCAGAACCGTCTGAACATTTTCCAAGCAATTTACCGCATTCATGGTAGCTTCGGGAATGGTTGAAATAGAATCATCATAATATGTTACGCCGTCAATAACTGCGATCTTTTGAAGTCTGTGAGACAATCCCGTAAAGTCCTTCATCGCCTCGCGAACCTTCGTGTTCTCCAAGCCAAACACACGGGTTGCTATCTCATAAACAAATTCTGCATTGTACTGGTTATGCGCACCGGGAATCTTCAATTCGTACTCTTCCTCTTCCGGAGGCAGCATACGGAATACTCTGGCCTGTGTCTCAAACTCAGGAACATCCTTGCCGACAAACAGCAGATCGCCGGAGTTTTGGAACGTGGAAATATGACTTTTCGCTCGGAAATATTTGTCAAGCGTTCCGTAATAATCCAAATGCTCTTCGTACAAATTCAAGAAAACCGCAATATGCGGGCTTACGGTGACATGCGCCAACTGATGGCAGCTCATCTCAAATACGATTATCGTTTCTTCCGTAATATCATCATAATAGTCCAAACAGGGTTTGCCGATATTTCCCACCAGCAATACCGGGCGACGGCCGGCCTTTTGTAATGTTTCATATGTAAGCACCGAAGTAGTTGACTTTCCTTTTGTTCCCGTGATTCCGATTACCTGATCGCGGAACTCGGACAAAAACAGCTGTGTCTGTGACGAATATAACGGCGAATCGTCTTCCATTACGATACCGGGGCTCTTGATAATCAGATCGTACTTGCTTTCGTCGATTCCTTCACGCTTTCCTTCGTACACCTCCACCAAGGCAGGACTGCAGAACTTGTTCAGGAACCGTTCGGTCGACTTGCCTTCACGTCCGTATCCCCATATCAATATTCGTTTGTCATAAACCGCTTCCGTTATTCTCATGATGCACCCTTACTATTTCATATTATATATACAAACTTATCATTCCTGCAAAAGTCACTCACATCCAATTATGTGCAGGGCAAAAGTCACTCGTGCTTAAATTCTCGCACGCAATGCGCCGTCTGTCAAAAAGCGACCGCGAAGTGTTGTTGTTTGCGTCTTGGCTCCTGTGCTGCGGATACCGCGCGCCGTCATACAGCTGTGATAACCTTCTATCATAACGGCAATATCCGGTGAACCGGTGATTTCTTCCATGATTTCCGCAATATCGGAACCGATTCGCTCCTGCACCTGCAACCTTTTGGAAACCATATCGCAAATGCGGGCGATTTTGGAAAGGCCTATGACTTTGTCCTTGGGAACATATGCTACCGTTACGGACATATCATACATCAATGCCATATGGTGCTCGCAATGGCTGAATATTCCGATATCGCGAACGATTACCATATCCTGGGCATTCATGCCGAATTCCAAGTCTTCTTCAAATGTCTTGTTAAACATCTGCGCAATTTCGTGATTGGAGTAGCGAATGCCTTCAAACATTTCTCCAAACATACGAGCTACACGCTTCGGGGTATCGACAAGGCCCTCGCGTTCCGGGTCCTCGCCCAGCGCAACGAGAATGCCGCGAACATGTTCCTCAATCTGCGCATAATCCATTTCCGGTTTCATAAATTTATTCTCCATCTCATATAGTTCATTTATTTGACTTGCTTCGTCGCGTCAATCAGCTCTTTGGCTGCATTCATTATTTCATCCGTTGTCGCGATTGATGTGCGCAGAATATCCGGCCCCTTAACTCTGTATATAAAGTTCTTCTCCCAGTTCACTCCCTGATATCCTTCGATATCTGCGACAATCAGATCCTCGCTTGGATATTCATCCGCCAAATTTATATCGGACATATCAAGCAAATATCCAACCCCTGAACCCTCAAGAATTGCATAAGAATTATCCGGTGCACACTCAATTGCTTCAATAATCTTTCCCGAACTGCAAAATGTATACTGCGTTTCCGCTATTACCAATCCCTCGGCATCGGTACGTATCAAATCAAGACGGCCATCTTCGTAACACAATCCCAAAATATCCGTTCCGGGAATTCGGAAATAATTATTAATAAAGTTCGGTTGAATATCTTTGCTCTTCAAATCTTCTTTGATTTGGGAAATTTCATCATAATCGGAAATTACACCGGGATATTCACCCATATCGATGTCTTCTCCTTCTTCAACCCGGATAAATTTCCCATCACGATCCAGAAGTTCATATCGGTAGTCATCCGTTTCGGAAGAAAAATACTTTATAAGCATGCCTTCATCGGAATATGCAGCATTCAGTTTAATAATATTCTTCTCGGCCGAATAAATAACTTCATCAGACAACCCATAAATATATCTGTATATGGTAGCTTCCCTGCTTCCATACTCCAGAGAAACACATACATTCGAAGCATTATCAAATGCCTCCAGATTCGATGAAGTACAATTCTTAAAGAACGATGTCGACAAAGTGATATGCGACTGTGGCGCGAAACGATCCCATATACCATTACGATATATCAACGAATATGTAGTAAGCCCTTTCATTCCTGAAACGCAAACAATCTCACTGCTGAGTGCCTGAGACGAATAAGCCTCACCTGTTCGCGCATTCAGTGCAATAATCATACTGGGGCCCCACACGAGGATCTCATCATCGCCTTCATCAAGTTCGTTCAGCAAGAACTTTTGAAGAAGATATCCCTCGACTGCATATCTCCATTGAAAGGCCAGGCCTTTATCGGATATCGCAAAACACTCCAAATATCCATGAACATGCGCTTCCTCGTCAAGAGCAAAAAAGTCATTCGCTGTGCTCGATGCAACGTACAAAACACCGTTATACACACGAGTAGAGTAAACAGAATCACCATAGGCCTGCACATCACCATAGAGTCGGCCGTTTTGCGCATCAACAGCGTATACATAGTATCTGTCATTCTTGAGGTAAGAAATGGAATAATACGAACCGTCCGCAGACAACTCGGAAACATTAGCAACCATCAAACCAAAGAACGGATCACCGTCAAGCTTCACGCATGAGATCTGTTTACCGCTCTCCGCGTCAAACACAACAGTTCCATCGGAAGAATATGCCAGTACCGTTTTGTTTGCACTGCAATACGATAATCCGCTTCCGTATGGAAAGTCAAACACATATACGTTTCCCTTCGCCGAAAGGTCATACAGTGCTATGCCCTCATCTAATATATAGAAGAAACGGTGGTCATCAACAAATGCAACCGATTTAAGATTCAGTCCCAAATAGTTTCTGCCGTGAATCGTCACCAGGCGCTCTCCGGTCATTGTATCCCACGCTATAATTTCATGATAATTATCAACAGTGAGTAATACCTCTCCCGTCGGCGAAAGCACGATATCCGATATTTCGGAAGAAGCCTCAATATTCAAATCCGGCAAAATGGAAGTTCCGTCTTCATATACGCCGACTGCCTTTGTAATCTCGCGAAGAGCTGTCCTCGAAGGAATCAGTTCATTCTCATCATCATACATTGCTTCAAAAAGATTCTTCACAGCCAGACGGCGATTTCCGTCTTCACGAATTGCCTGTGCCGCAATAGCCGTAGTTTCGGCATTATTGATAAGTGTCTGCCGATATTGCTTCTCAAGTTCATCCGCCTGTTTCGTAATCTGTTCATTCTGTGCAACAATCTCATCGTTCTGCGACTGTATCTGCATATTTTGCTGCGTGATCTGCTCATTCTGATTACGAATACGAAGCGCCGCAGTCAGGGCCAATATACCAAACAACAGGAAAACGCCCGCACAAACAGACACGGCGGATATGACTTTGCGAAGCCGCATCTCACGATGGCGCTGTCGCAGATCATCAAAAGAACAATGGAACATCGGCGCCAACAGACGAAGGATCTCCGTCTTCATCTTCGTAACTCGTTCCTTATCGGTATTCGCACGAACATCAGCCGCCAACGGCTCCACCGCTTCCTTCTGAATCAACTGATTCCCGGAAGCATCCCAGGATACCGCATAACGGAACAGCACTTCGTCCGGAAATGAGTCCGCAGGTTCCCCGTCCGCAAGAATACACAAAATATTATCGCGGCTTCTGTTTCTGGCAAAATATTCAATTTCTTTCTTACACCAGTTTGACTCCTTAAGGCGCGGAGAACAAACCACGATCAAATACTCGGATTCATCAAGTGCCTGCGTAATCTGATCTTCGAGACTCGAAGCTAACGGCAATTCCTCTTCATCACGAAAAATACGATCAATAGTAACATCTGCTTCGGGGCCGAAGTCCTGAATCAGACGATTCCGCAGCTTTTTGGGCAATTTATAGTTCTCCAGCATTTTGTGAAGCGTACGTGCCACAAAAGCATCCGGTTCCACATGCCGGTAACTGATAAACGCATCATATTTCCATTCTTTTTTGGTATTCTCCACTAAGGATTTCAATTCTTCCATTGACACCAAAACCTATCTGAGCAACTGTGCATTCATACATGCAGTTTCCAATTTACACACGATCATATGTCTTGTCGAAAATGTCATGTTCAACAATATATACGTCATGCAGGTCATCCGTACGGATTGCCAAAAAGTCACCCGGCTTACCGTACATATACATATCCTCATCCCACTGCGTAAACACCTTGGTACGCTTGGTAAGGCATGAAGCGTATATCTGAATGCCACCGTTTGCAATACATACATATGCATAAGGCATCAAATCACGCACCTCACCTGTGGAACGATTACGAATCGTCGGAGCATATTCCGGCTTGGGAACAAGCGGATCTGCTGCATACGGCGTATCCGTTTTCTCATTAGCGCGCAAAAACTTATCCATGGAATTGGGATAGACCTCACCCTTCAATCCAATCTTTATGATCATATCCTCGGAGATGATGATATCCATATCGCCTTCAAGAGTACGAATGGTAATCGGTGTGCCTACAGGGAAAACATCCGTGGCAACGACATATCCGAGATGAATATTCTTCTTAACATATAACGGCATGGAGGAAACATCTGCATCATAAGTCTTGGCAATGATCATATCGCACTCATCGAAATACTCATTCATTCGATCACTGAAAAATGCTTCCGCATGCAGTGTCGGGAACTTGCCGTTATACAAAGCGCGGCTGATAAATCCGCCCGCCTTTTCCTTATGACCGCCGCCGGAACCGACACCTTCCGCAAGGAATCCGGCAATTTCATCCGCTCTTGCTTCCTTAATACAACTGCGAACGGAATACTTGTATCCGCCGGGCCATTCATTAAATACAACACAGGTACTGACTTCCGCTACCTGTAACAGCAAATCACTGATCAATCCGAGAATATTGGGGTCACATTGATCCACGCGAATGATCGCATAATGATGCTGCACATTATAAATATGACGAATCATTGCCACGCCGGCAATTTCCAATTCACGAAGAGACAAATTGGAATTGTAGAACAAATGAATCAGTGACTTATCATAGACAAGCATATCCCGCATATCGCGGTCCAAAGGATTCGAAATTTCGGCAAGTGAATTGGTATCCGTATACAGTCCGTAATACAGAGCCGTTCCGAGGGTTTTGTCAGTAACCTCTTCTCCCTCATTCTTAAGCATCTGCCATAAAAGTGTGGAGCAGCTGCCCAATTTGGAATTAATCTCAGCCATCTCAACATCGAATATTTCAACACGATGATGATCGATAATTGCTTTGTAAATGGCCGGGATACGTGTAACATTTCCGGCACCGTACTGGCAGTCTACCGTAACAACCAGGCCGCAGAACTGCATTGTTCCGTCCGATTCCACAATATCCGAATGACTTTCCTTGAGAAATGCATCCACATTCGGAACATATTCAATACAGGATTCGATGCCGAGCTCATGTATCATCAACTTCAGATTGGGCTTACTGATCGCACCTGTACCGCAGTAAACAAACCGTACCTTTTTGTTGTGATTCTTCAGATATGTATACAGCGCAAATCCTGATGCGATCGCATCCGCATCAGGATTATCATGGCACTGTACAATAATATCATCATAGACAAGCAAATCCGAAAGTTTCAATTCCATAATTGTCCTCCAAGTTTCCTAAATCCTTAAATGATACCTATACCCTTCAACAGCAAAACAAGCAACAGAATCGGGGCAATAACCTTAATCATTGCGATATATGTCTTCTTACGACTGAACTTCACACCGTTCTTCTCGATTTCATCAATAATTGTCTGAGGCTTAACAACCCAACCGATCAAAATACATGTAGCAATTGCCACGATCGGCATGAGTATGTTGTTGCTTAAGTAATCCAGAATATCGAGGATCTGTGCAACAGCACCGTTCGGAAGCGTAAAATCAAAATACCAGATTGTATAACCCAAACATACTACAAGGCCGACAACCAGACAAATAATCGTCTCGGTAACACAGGCTTTCTTACGTTCCATCTTAAACTGATCCATAAAGCTTGAAACAATTGCTTCCAAAAGAGACACAGAACTTGTGAGTGCTGCGAAAATAACCATTGCAAAGAACAGGCAGCCTATCACATTACCTATCCATCCCATCTCCATAAATACCTTGGGAAGTGTAACAAACATAAGTCCCGGGCCGGAAGATTCCAAACCTTCTGCACCCATAAATGTAAATACGGCGGGAATAATCATAACACCTGCAAGAAATGCAACACCTGTATCACAGATTTCGATCTGAGTAATGGACTTACGAAGATTCGTCTCATCGCCTACATAAGAGCCATATGCAATCATAATACCCATGGCAACACTCAGGCTATAGAACATCTGTCCCATTGCATCCAGCAATACAATAAAGAATCCCTTAAACGTCAGTCCCTCAAAATTGGGAATCAACAAAACTTTCAATCCCTGCAAACCGGTTCTTGTAACACCTTCCGCATCCGTAAACTTCATCGTCAACGAGAAAATGCCAATACAAATAACCAACACAAACAAAATGGGCATAATGACTTTGGACGAAGCTTCAATACCCTTATTAACGCCGGCAAATACAATGAAGGCCGTAACCAGTACGAAAATGGCCATCAAAACGATCGGTTCCACATCGCTGGTAATAAATCCGGTGAAATATCCGTCCTGTGCGGCATCCGCACCATGTCCTGTCAGGAAAGCCAGGAAATATTTCAATACCCAACCACCGATCGCACAATAATACGGAACGATAATCATCGGAACAATACATGACATAATGCCGAGCGGTTTCCATCCCTTTTTAAGCTTATCGTAAGCTGTCAGCGGGCTCTGTCTGGTCTTACGTCCGATTGCGATTTCCGTAGTCAGCAAAGTAAATCCGAATGTCAATACAAGTGCCAAATAAACGAGCAGGAATAATCCGCCGCCGTCTTTTGCTGCCAAATACGGGAATCTCCAAATATTTCCCAAACCTACTGCCGAACCTGCTGCCGCCAAAACAAATCCGATTGTTCCGGCAAATGAATTACGTTTCTTTTCCATAAACCAATCTCCTAAATCTATTTCTATAAATCTTTATAATTCTTAATCATTTTTCTCTTTTGTCTTCTTCCAGGGAAGTTGAAACGGTTTTCCACATACAAACGGGAAGAATCGATTAATCAACTCAATCACGATCGTGCACAGAGCAAATACGCACACCATCGTGACGGCAAGAAAAATGTAATGCTTTGCATGTGACGTATATTGATTGACTTTGAATGCAATTCGAAGTGCAGCGTACAAAATATAGAAATTGACATGCACTGCCATAATAATAAGCGAATTGCGTCCATAATACAGACATAGTCGAAACGGAGGAGTGCATTTACATATCAATACAATACCGTAGGTCCCCAAAAATGCACCAATGTAATATAGCGCGGGGTTATTAAGAATAATGTAATGCATATCCACAGCCCCGTTCACGGTCGACAGGTAGATATTGATCCCCAGCATCACAATTCCCACCGGAAGGGCCACATATTTCTTGGAAAGTACCGGATACTTCGCATAAACGATGTCGCATCCTTTTCGAATGTAGTATGCCAACACAAGATACGGAAGGGCAACGCCGGCACGGGCAAAAACCTTCATCAGATACACAAGTGCCGTAATCACATATGAATACGCATACGTTGCATAAATCGCCGACGTAAGCTTCTGCAAAAAGAACCCGCCGACAGCCAGAAGAATCGTCGCTACAATGACACCCCAATCCGGAAAGTGCTTCTTCAAAAACAAAAATGCCACGGATACAATAAACAGCGCAGGCAGAAACCACAGAACAGACATGCCGTAAAAAGTCACGGAGCTGATTGTATCGAGTATAAATGTACGCATATCTATAATTGACAGGCATACATTCCCAATATCAATAATGAAATATGCCAGCGAGAACCATAAATACGGAATAATTATCCCGCGAAATTTCTTGCGAACAGAATCCCCCAAATCCTTCTCCGGCTCATTCTTCACAGCCATCAGAAGGCCGCTTACAATAAAGAATAACGGCATATGATAAGAGGATATCCATACACGAAGCGGATCGCTTATATATTCTACATGGCCCAGTACGACAAAAAAAATGCCGACAAACTTGACCATATCCAAATAATCCAATCGTTTCTTGTCCATTTAATTCTCCAAACTCTTCATTCCGTCCTGCAGAATGCGGAGCACATTCTCCATTTCACTTGTAGAAGGCAATAGCACGTTATATTTTACCACACTTTCAGGCACTTTCACAAGGAAAAGCATGCCGCTTTCCGACAAACATACATAAACATAAAAATACCTCGGAAGCGACTACACATCGATTCCGAGGTAAACCAAACTTCATATCTGATTAATCATGCATCAGAGCATTACTCTGTAGCCATGCTGCAATACATTACTCTGCAATCATGCTGCAATACATTACTCTGTAACCATGCCGCAATACATTACTCTGCCGACAGGCTTCCGGCGCAAATGAACTTGCCGGACTTACGGTCAAACAGGAAAATATCATCACCAGCGATATCAAACGTAGTTTCGGCATTCAGAGCGTACGTTGTTCCACCAAAAACTACACTTGTGAGAAGGAATTCATCTACACATAACTTAATGGTAGACTCCATACCGGTAGGCATTGCTCCGTAAATGATACCGCGAAGCTTCCCTTCGCCAAGCTTGATACGCTCGGGGCGAATACCCAATACAAAGTCAAGGTTTGTAATCTCAGGTTCTTCGGCAATACTGTAATCGTCTTCATTGACTTTGGCAATATGATATTTAAATACCTCATCCTTATTGCCCTTTTCAACAGCTTTCTTGTCCTTCATGGCTTCTTCATGTGCCTGTTGTGCCTTCTGCTCTTCTTCATCACGTTTATCAAACCAGGCATTCATGTCAATTGCCGATGACGGTGTAAAGGAGAACTTTCTGCCGGAGAGAGCCGTAAGTTTTAACGCACCCGATGCATCCTGCGCTCCCTGTGCATCCACAAAATTAATGGAAGGATTACCTACAAAGTCGGCAACAAACAAATTATTCGGTCTGTTATATACCGTAAGCGGCGCATCATACTGTTGCAATACACCGTTATTAATCAAGCAGATCTTGGTAGCAAGCGTCATTGCCTCCATCTGATCATGTGTTACATACACAAAAGTACTGCCTGTTTCCAAATGAAGTCGCTGCAATTCATAACGCATTTCCAAACGAAGTTTTGCATCCAGGTTAGAAAGAGGTTCGTCCATGAACAGCACCTGCGGTTCGGGAGCAAGCGTTCTGGCGATAGCAACACGCTGCTGCTGACCTCCGGAAAGTTCTGCCGGATAACGATCCATAAACATTCCGATTTTTACAATACGTGCCACACGGCGAACTGCAAGATCCACCTCTTCTTTGCAAAGTTTGCGAACTGCCGTAACAGGCTGTCCGTCTTTTAATAATTCACTCTTTCCGTTTATTTCATAACCTTTCTGGCGCAAAGCTTCAATTGCAGCTTCTGCTTCAATAGAGAGTTCTTTCGCTTTCGCCTTGGCCGCATCGGCAGGATTTGACGCTTCATGGATCTTCATTCCGAACAGTTTCTTGGCGCTCTGCATGGAAATACAAAATGTATCGATAAATTTCAAATATACTTTGTCCATCTCAAGCTTACCGCTCTTATCATGACACTCATTCACAAGTTCTTTGATTCTGTTGCCGTCGGCAAGCGCAGACATAAGGCTTTTCTTTACAAGAACTTCTTCGGAAATAACCGGCATCTCTTCCTTTTTATTGCCCAAACCAAAAGCGATATTCTGATATACCGTCATGTTCGGCCACAGTGCATAGTTTTGGAACAAGAATCCGACTTTACGCTTATTGGCAGGGATATTGATGCCTGCTTCACTGTCAAACACTACACGGTCGCCTATGGTAATCCGTCCGCTTGTCGGTGTTTCCAACCCGGCTATCATACGAAGCGTTGTTGTTTTACCACATCCGGAAGGTCCCAGAAGGGTAATAAATGCATTATCTTCAATATCGAGATCGAGGTGATCTACCGCATAGAATTTGCCCCATCTCTTGGTCACGTCTGTTAATTTAATCTCCGGCATTTTAATTACCTCCAATACCTTCATCAAGGCTTGCGCCCGTCAGTTTATTTACCAATGTGTTAAATACAAGAATAAGTACTATCAGAATCAGGTTGATTGCACTTGAGAATGCATATAATCCCATTTCGTCGAAATAATCCAGCGTTGTCGAGAGAATGAATCCTTGCGTACACAGCAACAGGAACAGCGACAGTTCACGCAGACAAGTCATAAACGGAAGCAGATATCCGCTGATAATGGATGACTTTTGAATCGGGATAATAATGCGGAACATTCGTTTAAACCATCCGATGTCCTGAATCACCGCTGCTTCTTCAATTTCACCCGATAGCTGCAGCATGGAATTGAGAGCACTTCGCGATGCAAACGGAATGTACTTCACACAGCCTGCGATAATCAACAATGCATATGTATTAAACAAATTGATGCGTTCATTCGAGAACAGAATAAAGAATGCTGCTCCCACTGCCAAAGAAGGCATCAGATAAGGTAAGAATGCCATATTATTAACGTAATTCGCCCACTTGCTACGTCGGTTCTTGGATACAGCATATCCGATCAATGTACCGATCGTTCCGGCAATAAGCGCACAGGCAATCGCAACAAAGAGCGTTCCCTTTAGTGCATTCCAAATTGTTTCATTAAAAAGAATACCCTTCTGTCCGTACAATGCACCATCGGCGTTATTATTTGTAAGCCACCATTTGGTCGTCAAGTTTGCGGTATTTCCGGTGTACAGGAAACTGTAATCGCCGGGATTCGGCAAAAATGTTTCGAATGCGAACGACACAATCGGGAAAATACTCGTAAAGAACGTAATGATAATCATGATCACGGCAATTACATACTTACCGATCTTACCAAGGTTAATCTTGGAAATCTGTCCCGACTTACCCGTTACTGTCGTATAGTTCTTACGGCTCTTAAGGCTCATCTGATTGAATCCCAGAATCAATATGCCGAAGAGCATCATAATAATTGCCAGAATACTTGCTTCACCGGTATATTTGGAGTTCATCGAAACGTACTTCGTTGACAAAGTCGTAAAGCCCAGGTAATGCGGAACCGGATATGATCCCATTGCACTTCCGAATACCAACAAAATCGTGGAAAGAATCGCCGGCTTAACCATCGGAAGAGTCACACGGAACATGATTTTCCATTTAGGGGTATCAAGAATGGTAGCTGCCTCTTCCAAATTCGCATCCATGTTTCGGAATATTCCGCCAATCATGATGTAAGCAAAAGGTGCATAGTGAAGTCCCAAAACAACCGCACTGGGGAACAGGCCAAGGCACCACCACTTCGGCATCGTTATGTTAAAAAGGGATGCCAGCAATCCGTTCGATGTTCCCGTGATCGCATTGGAATTAAACAGGTTCTGCCAAACAACAGCCAGTGTCCACTGCGGCATAATGTACGGGAAAATAAAAATCGAACTTAAATACTTTTTAAATTTCAGATTCGTCCTTGTTACAAGGAATGCGAACAATCCGCCAAACAAAATAGAGATCAGGCAGGTGAAAACCGCCAGTAAAACTGTATTAAGTACCGGAGTCCAAAGGTTGGTCTTCGCAAGTTTACTTGTAAAAAGGTCTGTATAGTTTGCCACAGAATATCCGTCTGCCTTTTGGGTCAAATACGCATCAATCGTACCCGGATGGATTTTGAATGTATCTTCCACAATAGCCACGATCGGTGCCACTGTCGTGAAAGTCAGCAAAATACCGAACAGAAGCAGAATGACATTCTGAGGTTTCATGAAGTATGTCTTTAATTTATTCAAGAATACGGCAAATGATTTCGTTTGTCCTTCCATGACCTTCTCCTCAAAATTCTATCAAAAGCATAACGCCAAACGCGTCAAATAAACCTTCTCTTCAGAAATACTTCCAAGGCAGAATGACTGCCTTGGAAGCCAATAATCAATCAATCAATTAATCACATCTTATTCCGCAGCTTCTTCACTGTACTTTGTAAGAAGTTCAATCCAGCTGCCGACTGTAAATGATACGGATGCACAATATTCGGGATCTTCAAGAACAAGTTCACCTGTTGTTGTCCACCAATCATATCCACGGTCGTTCTTGCAATCAAATACATTGTTGCCTTCTTCGTCATAGCCACCCTTGGAATGGTTGTATGTTGTTTCTGTAGCTTCTGCAACTGCAGGGTTGCTGGAGTAACCGCCCATGTCTTTGCCACATGCTGAGAAACCGTCTTCTGTACATGTCATGTAAGCGATAAATGCACATGCTGTCCAAGGAAGGGGTGAATTCTCTGTTACGAAAAGGTAATGACAATATCCGTATCCGCCGATACCTGTGTATCCATCCTTGTATGCAGCTACCTGAATGTTGTTCAGAGAAACTGTATCGGATTCTTCAACAGAACGAAGTTTGGAGTAAACAAGAAGTCCGGACTGATCCGTAGCGGAATCTGTAACCAAAGTATTGCAGATAGGGCCATCATCTGTCTGAGCATTGTAGCTTTCTACCCAAAGTTTAATCCATGCAAGTGCGTATGCGCCATCTGCGCCAAGACCAAGGTCTGCAGCATCTGTTGCCATTTCATCGATAGTAGCCTTGTAGTAACCCTGTTCCTCAGCGGGAAGAGCTTCGAAAGCAGCCTTCAACATTGCAGCGTACTTGTCTTCTGTAAGCATGTAAAGGAAGTTCTTACCAACGATTTCGGAATCGATATCCATGTAAAGGGAATGATTGCCTTCTGCTACGAAATCCCAGCAGTTATCGAATTCTTTTTCGCCTGTTGTGTTGTACATAAATACTTTATTAAGAGTCTGTAAAGGAAGGTATCCGGCATATGCATCTGCTGTTGTTCCGTTAGCGTCTGCCCAATCCTTCGGAATAAATGTATCAAGGATGCCTGTCTGAAACATCTTGGATTCAATCTGGTTACCATCCTGAATAAGTGTCATGGCAAATGTGCCGCTCTCTTTTAATGAATCTGCTGTGAGCTGTTCAAAAATCTTGTTGTTCTTAGGCTGCTGCCATTCAAATTCCATTGTATAGGAAGGATCGATACTCTGAAGGTATTCGATAAACAAAGGAAGTGCTGACTTACCACGGCTGGAGTTACCTACGCCATAGAATGTTGCACCGTTAGACTCTTCAATAGCTTTCTTGCACAGATCTTCAAGAGACATTCCTTCTGCTTCTTTAATGATCTGCTGTGTAGCTGTCAAATTCTCAGGTTCTGCCGTATCGGTTGTTGCATCACTTGCTGCTTCTGTTGTTGCTTCGGTTGTTGCTGCTGCGGGTGCTGCAGGTGCTGCTTCAGTTGCTCCACCGCATCCTGCCAATGTGCCGACGATCATACATCCGGCCAATAAAACGGATACTAATTTCTTTTTCATTTCTGTCCTCCTAATATTTCCGTATATGTTACGGATACTTCATTTGGTGCATTTTGCACTCGATGTACCCATTATATGGATAATCAATCAATCAAAAAATAAGACAAAACTGTTATTCGTTTTAAAATTCTGCAAGGATTTCAAAAAACTCTCAGAAATGATAAAATAAAGGAATGAATACCATTATGAAAAAGTCACTCAGACAATTTACATTATTATCCATCCTTATATCACTGATTTTCTGCCCTTTTACCGGTTGCGGCAGGCAGACGTCTGATGAGGAATATGCCGTTTCCGAAGAAAACAAACTGATAATATATACCGCCCACAAAGAGGAAATCTATGCACCGATTATTCGGGAATTTGAAGAACGAAGCGGCATATGGGTACAGATCGTATCGGGTGGAACAAACGAATTGTTGGAGCGAATCAAAAATGAAAACGGCAATCCCGGTGCTGATGTCATGTTCGGAGGCGGCGTAGACAGTTTGCGAGCATACGAAGAATTCTTTCTTCCGTACGAAACAGCGCAAAAAAGTCATTTGGATTCGACCTATGCCTCTGCCAATCATTCCTATACGGTTTTTTCGAAATTACCGATTGTATTTGTATACAACACAAAGCTGGTTCTTCTATCCGGTGCCCCGAGAAGTTTTGCACAACTTTCGGATTATCAATGGAAGAATAACATTGCCTTTGCCGATCCCAACACGAGCGGCAGCTCCTACACGGTGCTCTCGACAATGATTTTTCTGGAAGAGAATCCGAAAGGCTATGATACCATTCGCTCTTTCTCGGAAAATATCGGACCGGATTTATCTGCGGGTTCCAACAAAGTTGTGTCCGACGTATCCTCCGGCAACAAACTGATCGGCATTACATTGGAAGAAACAGCATTAAAGGAAATGGCCAAAAGCCCCGACATTTCCATGATTTACCCCAAAGAAGGCACCTGTGCAGTTCCTGATGGAGCCGCCATAATAAACGGGTGCACACATCTTACGAATGCACAGAAATTCATGGAATTCATTGTCAGCGATGACGTTCAGCATTTATTGGAAGATCAGCTGTATCGTAGAAGCGTGCGCCTTGACTTTTCCTCCTCGGATGTTCCCGGCGAGAAGCCGTACGATATGGACTATTCCGCCAAGCACCGTGATGAAATTCTCAATACATGGAACGAAAGCAGGGAGGGCATGCAATGAAACAATCCTTCCGTCGCGAATTATTCCTGTGTTTTGTGGCCGTTGCCATTATTCCGCTGCTCATCTCCTGCACCTTTATGCTCAAAGCGCTTAAGAGCAAACTTGAATACGATTATGAGCAGGAAAGCAATCGCACCCTTTTGAATCTCGAGACAAGTCTTACAGATTACATTGCCGACACTACGGAGACGATTGAGGCGATTCAAAGTGATGACCTTATTATCAACGGTATCCACGAAACAGACAGCTGGTTAATCAAAAAGTCATACACCCGTCTGTTTGATATAACCGAGACGCATCGTACATATGCGGACTACTATGTTTTCGACGAAAACGGGATATGTATCTTCTCAACTTCCGGAAACGAAACGATGTATTCGCTCCCAACGTATTGGGGAATCCTCAAAATTGCAGGGACGCATCCTGATGATATCATTATCCGTAACTCCTCATTCACGAAGCTGTCATCGGCCCCTGCCATGAATATCGCAGGTGCCATCACGCGCGATGACGAGTGTGTCGGTTATGTATTGGTCAGTGCTTCGCAAAGTCACCTTGAGAAGCTCTTTGCCGGCGCGTATTCCGGTGAAAGTGAGATTATCCTTTTAGATGAATTCTGGGATGAAATCTTCTCCTCCGGCCAGGCTGCCGCATCCGATCTGGGTACACTGTTAAAAAACAGACGAATAAGCGGGGAGCCGATCAAGCAACGTGGAGATGCCTATCTTTTCTATATAAGTAATCCCAGGAACACCAATCTGTACATTGTTTTGGGAAAGAGAAATGCTTTCACGGACGAACTAAACAATACCATGCTCTTTGTAATCAGTATCATGGCGATTCTGGCACTTGTTCTATGCATCATAATGTCCAACATTTTGACGCATTTTCTTACATCACCGCTAAAGGAAATCACAAAAGCCATGGATAACATCCGTCAGGGAGATTTGACCGTCTCGATTCCGGTAACACGCCATGACGAATTCGGACAGCTTGCGATAGACTTTAATGATATGACTCGTGCCCTGAATGTCTACGTGCAACAACAACGTACACATCAACAGGAACTTAATGACAGTAACATAGCCATGATGCAGGCACAATTAAATCCGCATTTTCTCTACAATACATTAGATACCATCAAATGGGTAGCCAAAGCTAATCATGTTCCCGAGCTGGCAACGCTCTCCTCTTCACTTGCCAAGATTCTTCGTGCAAGTATCAGTGGCAATACATTCATTACACTCGCGGAAGAAATCAGCCTGGTCACCAACTATACGGATATTCAGAAAATTCGTTTCAGTGACAGGTTCACTTTTGACGCAGAAGTGCCGACAGAGTTAGAGGATGCCATTATTCCGAAACTGATTCTGCAACCAATCGTCGAAAATGCCATTGTACATGGTCTCAAAGAGCAAAACGAAGGCCATATCTTCCTAAATGTCTATGAGCGAAATACACATCTGATTATCGAAGTGGAAGATGACGGTTGCGGCATGGATGAAGAAATGTTAAACGCACTCAACTCTCATGACAGAGAGCGACTGCGCGGCCATATCGGGTTCTTTAATGTAGATACAATCATTCGACTCCACTACGGGCTTCTGTACGGACTGAAGGCCGAGAATCAGGAAACCGGCGGCGTACGTGTAACACTGGAATTACCAATCAACTTTGAATAACAAATGGCAGCGCGCAATACCGGAATTGCCATTCAACTTTGAATAATAAATGGCAGCGCAATACCGGAATTGCCATTCAACTTTGAATAATAAATGACAGCGCGCAATACCGACTGTCTGCAAGTAAGGATTTAATATGTACAAGATTGTAGTAATTGATGACGAAAACGTTGTTCGAAACGGTATCGTTTTGGAAACAGACTGGAACAGGCTCGACTGCGAAGTAGTAGGCGAAGCTTCAAACGGGCTCGAAGGGCTGGAAATCATAGAGAAATATCATCCGGACCTTGTCATCTGCGATATCAAGATGCCCAAAATGTCCGGGTTGGACATGCTTCGTATTCTTCGTGAAGAAGGAAACGATACGTATGTAATATTTCTGACCGCTTTCAGTGACTTTGCGTATGCGCAGCAAGCCATCAAATACGGAGCGGCAGATTATCTGTTGAAGCCGTTTGATGACAGCGATTTGGAAACGGCCATCACTAAAATGAAGAACAAACTGAACGCCAAAATGAAAAGCGGGCAGAACCGTCATGAAGAAGACGTCCTGTCTCATGCTGCCCTCAGCAAAGGTGACAAATCCAAGTATGTTGCGGATGCTCTGGAATATATCGCCGGCAACCTCTCCGATCCCGACATCAGCATACGCAGTATCGCCGAGCAGCTGGATATCAGCGAAAGTCACCTAAGCCACATTTTTAAGAAAGAAACCGACTACACGGTTAATGCATATATCACGAGATATCGCATGCGAACAGCCATGAAACTTCTCAAAAACAACAAACACAAAGTCTATGAAGTGGCCGAAATGGTCGGTTACCGTGATATAGCATATTTCTCCGCGACCTTCAAAAAGATTACCGGAGTAAATCCATCGGAATATCAGGACAGAATATAAATCTGGCTATTGGAATATCAGTCAGCAATAATATTTGTAACCATACAACAGTTTGTTCCACAATAGTTTACTCAAATACACAACATAATTTTACGCAACAAAATAACCATCCACACAACCTAAAAGAATCGAGGTGACTTCTATGCCCGGAAACGGACGTGTCGGTTCAGGCCCGAGAGGCTTTCTGACCGACGAAGAGAAACAAAACATGCCCAAAGTTACAAAGGAACTGATCTTCCGAATTCTTTCGTATCTGAAACCCTATTGGATCCAGTTTGTATTTGTATTTGTGGCAATTCTGCTCTCATCGGTTGTCGGTCTGTTGCCTTCCATCATAACAGGGCGAATCGTCGATGAAGCGCTGGTCGGACGCAACATGAAACTGTTAATACAGCTTCTGTTGGCGGCATTCGTAACAATGGGTGTTTCCAAAGTAATCGGCGTACTCGAAAGTTATATCAATGCATGGATTTCGCAGAAGATCATCTTTGATATGAAGAATCAGATGTACGACCACCTGCAGCACATGCCGCATTCCTTCTTTACAACCGAGAAGCAAGGCGACATTATCACAAGAATGAATACGGATATCAGCGGTGTCAGTTCCGTAATATCCGGCACTCTCTCGAGTATTGTCAGCAATATCGCGACCGTAATCACAACACTCGTTGCCCTCTTTAATATGAGCTGGCAATTAGCGATTGTCGGAATCGTCGTTATTCCTCTTCTGATTCTTCCTACAAAGGCAGTCGGCAAGACGAGATGGAAACTTCTGACAGACAGTCAGGCCAAAAGCGATGAGCAGAATCAGATGATTAACGAAACATTATCTGTTTCCGGTTCCATGCTTGTGAAATTGTTCACACGCGAAGATAAAGAATATGCCAAATTCGTAAAAGTAAATGACGAAGTAACCAAACTTTCTTTAAAGGAACAGCAAAGCGGTCGCTGGTTCCGTGTTCTGATGGGTATGTTCACCGAGATCGGACCTCTTCTGATATACTTCGCCGGTGGCTACTTCATTATCTCCCGCATGGACGAAGCACTTACCGTCGGTACAATCACAGCAACAGTTGCTCTGGTAAACCGTTTGTACCGTCCGGTTGAATCTCTTCTGAATCTGGAAGT
Organism: Lachnospiraceae bacterium; assembly: GCA_045617945.1. Classification (GTDB taxonomy): domain Bacteria; phylum Bacillota; class Clostridia; order Lachnospirales; family Lachnospiraceae; genus UBA2868. The sequence goes on along the minus strand of JAZLJS010000039.1, from coordinate 2,181 downwards.
TGATTTCACAAGATCCCTGGCGCTCTTTACGCGTATCTTCGACTATTTCGATATGAAGAATACGATAACTACGCCGAAAATTGCCAAGAACCCGGAAATGAAAAATGCAGACATATGTTTCTCACATGTGCAATTTTCATATACTCCCGATGTTCAAATATTAAAGGATATTAACTTCACGGTGCCCGGTGGTAAAATGTATGCCATCGTTGGTCCCTCCGGATCCGGGAAATCAACTGTCGTCAATCTGATTCCACGTCTGTATGATGTCGACAGAGGTTCAGTAAAGATTCGCGGAATCGATGTTCGTAATATCGATCTGACTTACCTTCGTAGCGGAATCGGTGTTGTAACACAGGAAACCTATTTATTCAATGGAACGATTGCCGAAAACCTTCGCTATGCCAAAGACGACGCAACAGATGAAGAATTATACGAGGCATGTAAAACCGCCAGCATTCATGACTTTATCATATCGCAACCCGACGGATACAATACAATGGTCGGAAACCGCGGTCTGAAGCTGTCAGGCGGTGAAAAGCAGCGTCTGTCCATCGCACGTGTCATCCTCAAGAATCCCAAGATCCTTATCCTGGATGAAGCAACATCCGCGCTGGATTCCATCTCCGAAAATGCAATTCAGGATGCATTGGAAGTGCTTATGGAAGGACGTACTAGTATCGTTATTGCGCACCGTTTATCAACCATTCTGAAGGCTGACGAAATCCTTGTTGTTAAGGACGGTATTATTGCCGAACACGGAAAGCACGATGACTTGTTGAAACTGAAAGGTGTTTACTACGAATTGTATGAAACACAGTTTAGAGACGCAATAGAAAGTGAAGCCGCAAAGAAACCCAAACGTCCGCTCCTCCCGGCTCCGCCGTCGGATATATATTAAACGGGTATTTGCTATTATATATACTGTAGTTCAAAATAATCATTGATATACTGTAGTTCTAAATAATCATTGATATACTGTAGTTCAATAATCATTGATATACGGTAGACAATATGTAATGACCTCCGTTTTGTAGCAACGTGGATTTACCTGTATAATGGTAGTTGACAAAAACAAACCAGGTAACAGGGATTACCGCATACAAAAGGAGGCCATCAAATGAATAATAACACAATTTACGTAGGAATGGATGTACATAAGGAAAGTTTTTCACTTTGCGTTTTTCACTTTGTGCTTACACAATTGAAGCCGAAAAGGCTTCTCACTATCAGAGAACAGAAGCTGATTACAAAAACATTCTGAAATATCTGGAATTCCTTAGAACCATCTACGGAGATGATGCTATTTTCGTATGCGGTTATGAGGCAGGTTGCCTCGGTTATACTTTGTATCACCAGTTAACGGCGAACAGTGTAAAGTGTATCATTCTTGCTCCTACAACAATGCTTGAGCAACGTAGTAAAAAGCGTATCAAAACTGATAAGCGAGATGCTGAAATCATTGCAAAGTGTCTTGCGCAGCATAACTATAGTCCTGTTCATATCCCTACTGCCAAAGATGAGGAAACAAAAGAATTCCTCCGTATGAGGGATGATCATAAGCTTGCACTTAAAAAGATCAAACAGCAGCTTCTTGCCTTCTGCTTACGACACAACTACCGCTATGATGGAAACAGTCACTGGACAGCAGCTCATCTGAAATGGCTTAGGTCATTAAATCCTGAGGCCCTTTACAAGGAAATCCTCGACGAATATCTGCTGACCTATCAGACTCTTTCCGACAAGCTTGAACGATTGGATAAGCGTATCGAAGAACTTGCTGCACAGGACGAATACAAGGAAGCTGTTAAAAAGCTTTGCTGCTTTATCGGCATAAAGACACATACAGCATTGTCTGTTCTCGTTGAAGTTGGTGATTTCAAACGATTTGCATCCGCGAAGAACTTTGCTTCATACCTCGGGCTTGTCCCCGGAGAAGATTCCAGTGGTGACGGACAAACAAGACTTGGTATTACAAAAGCCGGAAATAGACATATCCGATTACTTCTTACAGAAGCATCGCAGAGTTATGCTAGAGGTCAGGTGGGATTCAAATCAAAAGAATTGAAATCTCGCCAGACCGGTAATACACCCGAAGTCATTGCCTATGCAGATAAAGCAAACGAACGTCTCAGACGACGCTATTACAAAATGGTTCTCGGCAAATGTAAAAAGCACAAT
>JAZLJS010000038.1:0-1802 GCA_045617945.1 Lachnospiraceae bacterium | reverse complement strand
TGAGTATTGACAAGATAGCTTTCCAATATTTTTATGGCTCTTCATATACCCGAAATCTTGACATTTATATCGGACATACTTCCAAGACGAGTTTTACAGGTTCGTATGACTATGTCAGCGTGTCAGGGATGACGAAGGTGTTCTCTGGTTCGGTTACATTCAATTCCAACGTGTCGGGAAATTGGAATGAGATTGTTTTGGATACGCCTTTCGGCTATAATGGTACGGATAATCTGGTTATTGCCGTGGATGACAATACAGGAAGCTATTATAGTAATGGGTCAAAATTCTATACAAATTCGATGAACAATATGGCTTTGCGAGTATATAGTGATGGCACGAATTACAATCCGTCAACATATTCATCTTCAATGACATTGCTTGGTTACCGCAACAATATCAAGCTGATAAGTTCATGCACTTGCTGCCCGCCATCGATGACGGTTTCGGATGTGACGGCCAATTCGGCCACACTCACCTGGTCGGTTGACGAGGGAAACACGGTAACTATAGAATACCGCCGATTGGGTGATGAAAACTACACTGCGATAAGCGGAAATGGAACCTACACATTTGAGAATCTTATTCCTGCCACGACCTACGAAGTCAGGGCGAAAACTACTTGCCCAGATGAGGTAAGTGATTATAAGACAATACAATTCACAACGACTTCTGTCTTGCTTGAAACCATTTATGTAAAGTCGGGAAGCACAGGCGATGGCTCATCGTGGAGCAATGCCTTGGGCGACATTCCATCGGCTTTGAACTTGGCGCAACAGATTTATCATGACCATGACATTTATCCTGAAATCTGGGTGGCCGAAGGCACTTATACCGGCGATACGGAAGCGGAAAATGCTTTTGTGTTTCCGGCAGGCACAAAGCTTTATGGCGGTTTTGCCGGAAATGAAACGCTTCTTGAAGATAGAAATCCATCGGCTCATGAAACGGTTTTGAGCGGCAACAACACACAGCGTGTCATTTATCACGATAATTACTTCTATGATGACCAGATAATTGTTGTCGATGGCTTCACTATCGCGAATGGTAAGGTAGAAGGCGAATATGACGAAGGTTTTGGTGGTGGTGTATTGATTTACAACTCAGGCATGAATCTGCGCAATTGTGTCATCAGAGACAATACGGCAACCCGTGGCGGAGGTTTATATCTGTCGAATTATGATACGCCTGTCGTGAATTGCAAAATCTACGGCAATACCGCTGAAGAAGGTGGTGGCGTGGCAATAAACGATGGTTATTTGTATAATTCGTTGATTTACAATAATACGGCAACAGAAAACGCTGGCGGTGTGTTTTATCAGTATGGACGTATTTTCAACTGCGACATTGTCAATAACATTTGTGCAAGTGCAGACGGATTTGGCGGCATCAGTGGTGAAAATTACGCATACGACAAAGGCGACCGTGGTGTTAATGATTACTATATCCTAAACTGTGTTGTCTGGGGCAACAAGGCCGATGGTGTTTCGTCGCAAGTCAATGATAATGATTACAATACGCGTCTTGCCTATAGCGCTGTAGAAGGCGGCTGCACGGGCATGGCCATCCTCAACCTTGCTTCGGCTAATGTCGGCAGAGGCGCGTCTTATCCGAAGTTCACCCACCCCGCAAACAATGATTTCACTTTGCAGAATGGTTCCATGATGATTGGCCGTGGCTATTATGCCATCAGGGAAATGCCGAATTATTTCCCTATGACAGACCTCGCCGGTAACGACCGTGTCCGTCATGATGGTATTGATATTGGTGCGTATGAATCTGATTTTGAGAAGACTTCTTCT
>JAZLJS010000037.1:0-1467 GCA_045617945.1 Lachnospiraceae bacterium | reverse complement strand
TATGTTAAGCGGGATGACTTCGTATGAATCGTCTGCGAAATTGATTCTGTTGAATCCTCCGTACGCTGCTGCGATCTGATCCTGCCAGCCGCCTGCTTCATCGCAGAGCACACGCTCAACGTAGATTGCTTCGTCGGCGAGTTGCCTGGCCGAAACATTCTTACCTTTGAGTTTGTGGAATGTGTTCCGCATGCCCACTGCAAATGATGAGCTGGTGCCGAGTCCGCTTCTTGCCGGAAGATCCGCTTCGTATGTCAGGCGTATGTCGCGTATATCCAGATACTGCATCGCGCTTTTAACAAGCGGATGCTCAAGTTGTGCGGCGTCAGTAACGCGCTCGATTCTGGAATATGCGATCTCACTTCTGTACTCGAAAAAAGGTGGCAGGTGGCGTAGTGTCGCATAGCAGTATTTATCAAATGATGTCGATATGACACTGCCGCCGAATTTGTTGAAAAACTCCGGCATGTCCGTGCCACCCCCGAAGAAGCTCATTCTGAATGGTGTTTTTGCTATTATCATTTGTTGTTATCCTTTTTGGCAAATTGCCCGTTCTTGCGGAAGACCCATATCCTGCTGAATACGTAGTTGAGTATGACTACCACTACTCCGGATACGACTTTCATAAGCAGGCCGTTATAGTGCAGAAGGTCAACTCCGATTCCCATGATTATCTCGTCGATAATCAGTGTCAGGACGCGGGCTCCGCCGAACTTGATTATCTCCGGTATGACTACAGCGGCTGTCCATGTCTTTGATCCGAATACCCATATCTTGCTGGTTACGAATGATACAGTAACTGCCGCTATCCATGCCAGGACGTTGCTTATCAGGTTCGGAATGTGCAAGACATCGTAAAATAGCCAGTAGGTTCCGATATTGACTACCGTGGTAAGCGCACCGAATATCAGGTAATAAATTATGTGTTTGTATTTTATGAAAAATGCTTTTATGCTATTTGATTTTTGCATTATCCGGGATGCTCCTTGAGAACAAAATATCTCGATAATATAATACCACTAAAATCGTTTGGATGCTATAATATGCCCATGAACATTTATCTTGACTTATTCTTAACATTCGCAAAAATCGGTGTCATGACCTTCGGCGGAGGCATGGCTATGCTTCCTATGCTTGAACGCGAAATTGTTGAGAATAAAGGATGGTGCACCGAGGAGGAGCTTATAGATTATTTCGCCATCGGGCAGTGTACTCCGGGTATAATTGCGGTAAATACGGCGACTTTTGTCGGTAAGAAAATGGGAAACGGACGCGGTATAATCGGCGGTATCGTTGCAACGCTCGGAATGGTTTTTCCTTCCATCGTCATCATCACGATTCTTTCGGCTATCATTTCCCGAATTGAGAATGCTGAGTGGGTCGGCCGGGCATTTGCCGGAATACGTGTCTGTGTCTGTGTTCTGATTTTGAACGCTGCGATAAAGCTCGGGCGAAAAGCGCTGATCA
>JAZLJS010000036.1:0-72489 GCA_045617945.1 Lachnospiraceae bacterium | reverse complement strand
TTTTGCAGATTTAAGTCTTGATAACAATACATCTCTCGAACCGACTTTGACACATTGATCGTCATTATCATTAATATAGTAAACACTGTCTATATAATCGGCTCCTGTCAGTTTAATAGCTCTTACTCCGATTGCTCCTTTTTTCTTGACAGGAATTTCATCAAGTAGGAACTTAAGAAATACATCAAATTTGGTTCTTAATACAACATATTTCTGATCTACAACAGGGAATACCGTAATTACTTCATCATCGTCATTAAGAGCGGTAGCTGCAACAGTTCTTTTAATTACATCAAATTCTGTTCCGTATACAAGTTTAAACATTCCCTTCTTGCTTCCGAACATTAATTTCTGCAGAGCAATATCTCCCATGGGTGCAACATAAATGATTGATTCTTCGGAAGAATTATAGTTGCTGACATTATCTATGGGGACACCCTTATCACGAAGTTTTCCGTAAGGAAGGTCCGTTACTTTGATGGAATGCATCTGACCTTTGTTGGTAAATACACATATTCTTCCTGTGTTCATACAGGTAAATATATTCGTAAATTCAGCTTCAACAGTCTCTCTGTTTCTTTCAAAAGTAGTTGTATCTATTGTTTTGGCATAACCGAAACGGTCCATAAGGAATACAACTTCCATTTCCTCGACTTTTTTCTCTGTAAATTCAACTTCTTCGGCATTATCGATAATTGTACGACGTTCCCGAGAATATTCTTTTTTGATATCGTCAAGTTCTTTGGTGATACAGGAATCCATCTTGGCAGGATTTGTAAGAATTTCTTTATATTCAGCTATATCTTTAAGAGTCTTATCGTGTTCTTTGATGAGAGCTTCCATCTCAAGTCCGATAAGTTTATATAATCTCATCTCAAGAATTGCAGTTGCCTGTCTTTCGGTAAAATGAAGCGAAGAAGCAACTTTTTCCGATATTCTTGATTTGAAGTTAATGCCTTCTGTTTTGCCTTCCATAAGACATGCTTTCGCGATTTTGATGTCTTTTGAGCCTCTTAATATCTCAATTATTACATCAATTACGTCGACTGCCTTAATTAAGCCTTCCTGAATTTCTTTCTTATCCAGTTCCTTGGTGAGTAATGTCCTGTATTTTCTCGTAGATAACTCACGAAGGAAACTTACATGATGAGCAATTATTGCTTTAAGTCCCAGTACTTCCGGACGTCCGTCTGCAACTGCAAGCATATTAACGCCAAAAGTATCTTCAAGACGCGTCTTCTTCAATATCATATTTCTGACATTTTCAATATCGGCGTCTTTTTTGAGCTCAATTACAATTCTAATTCCGTCTTTACTGCTCTGGTTGGAAATATCAACAATATCAGTTGTTCTTTTAGAATCTGCAAGAGCAACAATATCAAGAAGAAACTTGGAAATGTTCGCTCCAATCATTGTGTAAGGTATTTCCGTAACAACCAGAGAAGGTTTTCCACCCTTTCCAATCTCTAAGTCTATCTTGCCGCGAATTTTGATCTTTCCTGTTCCGGTTTTGTATATTTCAAGCAATTCATCTTTGTTTGTAACTATTCCTCCGGTAGGAAAATCGGGTCCCGGCATTATTTCAAGCAGTTCTTCAGTTGTAATATCGGAATTTTTAAGATAAGCCTTTTCGGCATTAATTACTTCCGCAAGATTATGTGTAGGCATACTTGTAGCCATACCAACTGCAATACCCTCGGTTCCGTTAACAAGCAGATTGGGAAACTGAGCAGGAAGAACAACAGGCTCTTTGCCGGTTTCATCATAGTTGGGCATAAAATCAACTACGTCTTTATCTAAATCGGAGAGCATTCTTTCCTGAGTTAATTTTTGAAGACGCGCTTCCGTATATCGCATGGCAGCTGCTCCGTCTCCTTCTATAGAGCCGAAGTTTCCGTGACCGTCAACAAGAGGCATGCCCTTTTTGAAATCCTGACTCATAACAACCAGACATTCATAAATCGAGCTGTCGCCGTGAGGATGATATTTACCCATCGTATCGCCTACAATACGTGCACTTTTAAGATGAGGCTTATCATATTTATTATTAAGCTCATACATATCATAGAGAGTTCTGCGCTGAACGGGCTTAAGACCGTCTCTGACATCAGGCAGAGCTCTTGCTATAATGACACTCATGGCATAATCAATATATGATTTCTGCATGACATCAGAATATTCTGTTTTAATTATTTTTTCTTCTACTTCAGGTAATATTGTGTTCTTCTTGGACATACTTAACACCTATAACTAAAAATCAAGTGCAGCTTCATTGGCATGACGATATATGAAATCCTTTCGGGGAGCAACATCATTTCCCATTAGCATTTCAGTTGTTGCGCTTGCAAGTCTTGCATCTTCTATTTCAACAAGTTTGAGTCTGCGTCTTGCCGGATCCAGGGTTGTCTCCCATAACTGGGAAGCATCCATTTCTCCTAAACCTTTATATCTTTGCAATTTGAAATTTGTATGACTCTTTCGGTATTCGGCAAGTGCTTTGTCATCATAAAGATATTCCTCTTCGCCTCTTTGAGGCATTGCTTTATATAAAGGAGGCAGTGCAATATAAACATGACCTTCATATATCAGTTCTGGCATGAATCTGTAAAACAACGTCAAAAGTAAAGTCGAGATATGGGCACCGTCGACATCGGCATCGGCCATGATGACGATTTTATTGTATCTTAACTTTGTTATATCAAAGTCATTTCCGTATCCTTCGGAAAATCCGCATCCGAAAGAATTAATCATTGTTTTTATCTCAGCATTTGCAAGTACTTTGTCAATGCTTGCTTTCTCAACATTTAATATTTTACCTCTGATAGGAAGAATAGCTTGAAAATTCCTATCTCTTGCTGTCTTTGCAGAGCCTCCGGCCGAATCACCTTCGACAATGAAAATTTCACATTTTGATGCATCTTTGCTTTCACAATTTGCCAGTTTACCGTTGGAATCAAAAGAATATTTCTGCTTTGTAAGATAGCTGCCTTTTGTTTTCTCTTCTGCTTTTCGAATCTTTGCGGCACGCTCTGCACACGCAAGAATGGCCTTGAGTGTTTCCAAATTACGATCAAAGAAGTAAACAAGCTCATCTCCGGTCACTTTGGAGACCGCTTTTGTTGCATCCTGATTATCCAATTTGGTTTTGGTCTGACCTTCAAAACGCGGAGCCGGATGCTTAATCGATACAACCGCAGTCATTCCGTTACGAATATCCGCTCCCGTAAAATTCGCATCTTTATCTTTCAACATGTTCAGTTCACGGGCATAGTTATTCATAACCGTGGTAAACATCGTTTTAAATCCGGTCAGATGTGTTCCGCCTTCGCTGTTATATATATTATTGCAGAATCCCAATACATTCTCATGAAACTCATTGATATACTGAAATGCAATTTCAACAGTAATTCCTTCCGATACACCCTTAAAATAGATTGGTTCCGATACGGTCTCGTTATGTCCGTTTAAGTCTTTGACGAATCCGACAATTCCATCGGGTTCGTGATATGTAATATCTTCAAAAGGAAATACTCTCTGATCCGAATAATAAATTGTAAGATTCGGATTAAGATATGCGGTTTCGTGGAGCCTGCTCTTTATTTCTTCTTCTTTAAAACGGGTTTTTTCAAAAATGGTCCCGTCAGGAAGAAAAGTGATTTTGGTTCCTGTCCCCTTTGCTTTCCCGATAACGGGAGGCATACCTTCTATCAAATCAATAACCGGTTTGCCTTTTTCGTATCGATCGTGATAAACTTTACCGCCGATGCTTATTTCGACATCAAAAAAGTCAGACAGGGCATTTACTGCCGACGATCCGACACCATGTAATCCGCCGCTTGTTTTATAAACGGAATCATCAAATTTACCACCGGCATGCAGTGTTGTAAATACAAGACGTTCCGCGCTCATTCCCTTTTCGTGCACACCAACGGGTATTCCTCGACCGTTATCGGTAACAGTCGCGGAACCGTCAACATTTAAGGTTACCCAAATAGAATCGCAGAATCCTGCGAGATGTTCATCAACGGAATTATCAACGATTTCATATATTAAGTGATTGAGACCTTTGGTTGTCGTACTTCCGATATACATACCGGGTCGTTTACGTACGGCTTCAAGTCCTTCAAGAACTGTAATGCTTGTAGCATCATATGTGGTTTGTTTAGCCATGTGACACCCCTTAAAATTACTCCCTGAACACATTCCCTTCGTTTGTGTCCATACTCATACAGATTTTAGTATAACATAAAATCATTCATTTTCAAGAAAAAACACAAGCAATAGTGGGATAACATATGTTTTCCTACCATTGCTTGTACTGCAATAATATTTTATCTGTTATTTATAATATAATATCCTTATTGGCGAATGCTGCAATCATATTGCGATACTTTTTATGATTCTCTTCGGACAGCTGAGGATCTTGAGAAAGAATAATGTCTGCATCTTCAGATGCTTTTTTCAATATATCCGCATCCATATATATGTCGCCCAGCATAAACTGCATATCACCACTCTGCCGATAGCCCAAAAGGTCGCCCGGTCCACGCATTTTCATGTCTTCAGAAGCAATATAGAACCCATCATTTGAGTTGCATAATATTTCCAATCTCTTTTTCGTTGTTTCATTATGTGAAGAACTCATAAAAATGCAATAGGATTGAGCTTCACCTCGTCCGATACGTCCGCGAAGCTGATGAAGCTGTGCCAATCCGAAACGATTTGCATCCTCAACCATCATAACCGTTGCATTCGGAACATTAATTCCTACTTCCACAACAGTGGTTGATACAAGAATATGAATATTGCCGGCGGCAAAATCCGACATGATCTGATTTTTAACCGAAGGTTTCATCTTGCCATGCAATACCCCTATCTGAACAGATTCCGGGAAGACATTGCGCAATTTTTCCGAATATGAAATAACATCTGTTGCCAATACACCTTCGCTCTCGGTAGCCAGCGGGCAAATAATGTATACCTGATGTCCGGCCTCTATTTCTTTCAACATAAAGGAATACGCTTTTGAACGATAGGAAGTGTCCACAACACAGTTTTTAATGCTCTTTTTATGTGCCGGAAGTTCATCAATAACCGAAATATCAAGATCTCCATAAATAATAACAGCCATTGTTCGTGGAATCGGTGTAGCCGACATAACAAGAACATGTGGTGTATTATGTCCCTTATTCTGTAATATTTCACGTTGATGTACACCGAATCTGTGCTGCTCATCCGTTACTACAAGCCCCAAATTATGGAATACGACATTATCTGTAAGTAATGCATGCGTTCCGACAATAATACGGATTTCATCATTTAACAGACGTTCTTTAATAGACTTCTTTTGGGATGCCGTAACCGATCCCGTTAAAAGTTCACATTGAAAATGAAAATCATGTTGTTTTAAAAGTTCCGATATAAATTTGAAATGTTGCTGTGCCAATATTTCGGTCGGTGCCATAATTGCTGCCTGATATCCGTTTTCAGCAGTCATAACAGCCGCAAGAACCGCAATAATTGTCTTACCGGAGCCGACATCTCCCTGTACAAGTCTGGTCATACTGTACTCGGAACACATTTCTTCACTGATTTCTTTCCAAACCCGAAGCTGTGCATTTGTCAAACGATATGGTAATGCATCAATGATACGATTAGTCTGTGCAACAGGAATCATTGCAAAATCATTTATGTTCTGACTTCGTTCTCCTTTCAGCATACGCATTCGAAGGATAAATGCCAAAAATTCATCGTAAACAAGTTTATCTCTTGCGGCTTTTAGCATTTCGAAATTGGGCGGGAAATGCATCAACTTTATTTCATCAAGATGATTATCGGAATTATCTCCCAACAATCGGAATGCCGATGAAACACATTTTTTGATTAAATTATTGCTTAATCCTTTGGTTAACGAATAAACAGGTTGTAACGTTCCTTCTATTTTTTCATAATCGCATTCTGAAAATACCACGGGCATTTCCATTTTATATTTGTCCTGATTTGCTTCAAGTATGCCATATAAAATATAGGATTTACCTTCGGATAAAGTTTTGGCAAGGTAAGGCATATGAAACCATATACATGAAACCGGTATTCCGTCCCAAACGGCTGTTGTAGTAACAATTTGCAGACGTCCGGTACGCTTACAAAGAGGTCGTTTAATGATAGTAACCCTGATCGCACATGGTTCAGATGGTTTATAATCCATAGGGTGTATCGGGTTTACATAATATGTGTATGTGCGAGGAAAATAGTATATTAAATCTTTTATGGAAATAATGCCAAGTTTATGAAAAAGAGGCTCGGTTTTTTCACCGACACCTTTTAATTCACCGATAGACGTCATAAGATAATTTTCCATTAACCATCACCTCAAAAGAGCCCTCCGATGAACGAAGGGCTCCAAAAATCATTCTACAGAAACTATATAATAGTAAATCGGTTGTCCGCCGGAATGCAATTCCACATCACAATCAGGATATTTGCTTTCCACATCACTTGCAAAATCACCGGCTATTTCTTCATCTACTTCATCACCGTAATAAATACTGATCAATTCCGATTCTTCATCAATCATACGATCAATCATTTCCATTGCCGTATCTTCAACAACAGTACCAACGGATAAAATATCATGATCACCGATTCCCATAATATTACCTTGACGGATGGTCATACCACTGATCTCGGTATCACGAACTGCGTAGGTAACCTGTCCCGTTTTGACTTTTTTAATCTCTTCATTCATAAGCGCTTCATTTTCGGAAGGACTCATGGATGCGGAATAATTTATCAAAGCGGTAATTCCTTGCGGAGCTGTTTTGGTCGGGATAACAACGATATTCTTATCTTCAACAAGATAACATGCCTGATTGGCTGCCATAATAATATTCTTATTATTAGGAAGAATAAAAATTGTCTTGGCATTTACATGATCTATTGCCAAAAGCATATCTTCCGTGGACGGATTCATTGTTTGTCCGCCCGAAATCAAATAATCAACTCCTAAACCTTTGAAAATGGCATCCATTCCTTCTCCGACAGATACGGCAATAAATCCCATTTCTTTAGGCGGTTCGTCAAATACCGGTTTGTCAGACACAGGGGCAGCAGGTTCTTCCTTTGTAACATTATCGGCAGATGTCTTGCTCTTCTCCTGGGGAATCTGTTCAATTGCTTTTCCGGCTTCAGACATTTTAAAGAGTTTCTCGCGATGTTCTTCACGCATATTGTCTATCTTCATGGAAGTCAGACTTCCGTATGATAATCCTTTTTGAATCGCAAGACCGGGATCATTTGTATGAACATGAACTTTGACCACACCGTCATCGGCAACACAAACAATAGAATCACCGATTGATTCCAGGAAACCTTTAAATTCTGTTTCATCATTTTCCGTAAACTCTTTTTCGGTCATTACAATGAATTCAGTACAATAACCGAATTTGATTTCGATATTCTCCTGCACTTCATAACCGGAAGGAACCGAAGAAGGCTGTGCAGCTATCGGAGTGAAGTCAATTTCTTCTCCGTTGTATGCTCTTAATGCACCTTTTAATACTTCCAAAAGACCCTGTCCGCCGGAATCGACAACACCGGCTTGTTTGAGTACCGGAAGCATTTCTGGAGTCTGTGACAATACATACTCCGCATGATCAATCACTGCTTTGATAAATTCACCGATATCAGTCATCTGTGAAGATATTTCCAACGCTTTATCCGATGCGCCCTTTGCAACCGTTAAAATAGTACCTTCCTTTGGCTTCATAACTGCTTTATAAGCTGTTTCGGTTGCTTTTTGCATAGCCTGAGCCAGGATATCTATCGTTATCTCATTATTTTCACGAATTACTTTTGTAAAACCGCGAATTAACTGTGACAAAATAACACCGGAATTTCCACGCGCTCCGCGAAGCGAGCCGGAACTCATTGCTTTGCACAATGTTTCCATATCCATCTCCTGAATATTGCACACTTCTTTTGCGGCCGACATTATTGTCAATGTCATATTTGTTCCTGTATCTCCATCCGGTACCGGAAATACATTTAATTCATTAATATATTCCTTTTTGGCCTCAAGGCTTTTAGCTCCCGCAAGAAACATCCGGGAAAAGGTTAAGGCGTCTATTGAACAACACTCCAACTTGGTATCCTCCTTAATCAATTACCCGAACACCCTCAACAAAGATATTTATTTTCTTTATTGTAAATCCGGTAAATTCTTCTACCTGATATTTTACTGTATGACAAAGATTATCTGCTACAGACTGGATATTAACGCCATAGGCAATAATCACATGGAAATCAAGAACAAGTCCTTCTTCCTCCATTTCTACCTTAATACCTCTTGTCAGGCTATCCATCTTTAACATTTTAACAAGGCCGTCTTTCATACTGACAGCAGCCATACCGACTATACCGAAACATTCAACAGCAACGGAACCGGCATACTGTGCAATTACATCCAGATCGACGCTAATTGTTCCGTATTTGGATTCGTATTGTTTCATAAGAGAACCTCCTTACAAAATTACAGCACTTTTATTATACACTTTTTACTATATAATGAAAACAAAAACATAAAAACCTAAAAATAGTATCTTTTACTTGCAATATGTAAATACTTCTGATAGAATACACGTGTTGCGAAAAAATTAAGATCATTTGAAATAGATTTGTTGTAAGGAGGTGCAAAGCCATGGCAAAATGTGATATTTGTGGAAAGGGCGTTCATTTTGGTAATAATGTGAGCCATTCACATAGAAGATCTAATCGTATTTTTAACTCTAATATCAGACGAGTTAAATGTAAAGTGAACGGTACTCCCAAGACACTTCATGTATGTGCAAGATGTCTTAAGTCCGATAAGGTTGAACGTGCATAATCCTTATTTATTATAAGAACCTCTGCTGATGCAGAGGTTCTTTTTTAATACTTATCTCAATATACATTATGATTGCTTATTCATTCGGAAAAGCATTTTTTACTGCTTCGTCATCGGATACCGTCTGTTCCTTCTTTGCCGTTATTTTGTTCATAACGTCAGGTACCATATCCAATACTTTCGTAATAGCATCCTGATTCTTAATATTTACGAGACGTGTCGAACCGTTCTGGATAACCAAAACCGCACTTGGTGTGATCTTTCCGGTTAATCCGCCTGCACCGTTATCTTTCTTATCGTTTCCGAATGCACCTACACCCATTCCAAATGAAACATCGACAAATGGGACAATAATTGTATCTCCTATTTTGGTCGCTTCTCCTACAACTGTTTTGGTTGATAATGCTGTATCAAGACCGGAAAGCATATTCTCAACTATTCCGTTCATCTTTGATTCTGCCATGATTCAATCCTCCTATTTTCTGATATTCTTAAGTAATCTTCTGAAATCCTTGTTGATATATAATTTAATTAATTGAATAAGCGGTACGAATACAATACATCTGCCGCGTAATTTGACATTACCTTCGATAATCTCCTGTTCAAAATCCGGTACTATATTTATCTGTTTCTTATATATAGGATAAATAAGCGCTGCGTACATAAGAACACTGCCTGTTTTATCAGGATCTTCCATACCGATATGAAGTTTGCCCTTTATCTTACGAGGCGCAAGATGCAAAAGAATCTTCTTAACGGCCGATAAGGATAAAACAGCTGCATTTTTATTTCGCTCGTCTTCTATCATATCAAAAAGATGATCAAGTTTCTTCTTTTTTTGTTCGATTTCGGTAAAAGCATCACTGATCTTATGAAAAAATGCCAGCAATTTATCATATATGTTCCGAATAAATTCAATAAACGGGTATGTTTGCTCTTCTGCATCGTTAATATTTGATTCATTTCCTTTTGATTCGATATTTATACAATCATGATTCTCGTTTAGTGTCGAATTATCTTCATCACTTATGTTTTCATCAAATGTATAATCCGGCCCCTCTTTTAATTCACATGCAGTTGAATTTGAATTATGTTTCTTTGCTTTCGGTTTTGACTTACGGATTCGTTTTTCATATTTATTCGTATCATTATCTTTCTTCCTGTTAATGGGGATACACAAAATACGAATAATTGTTGATAATCCGGAATTCGTATATGAAACGGTGACCGAAAACAGATGCAACAGGTATGTTACCTTTGCTTTGGCATTAATATTCATACCCTCATCTTCACCGGATGGATCATTCGGATCAATACCAACACTTTTCGGTGCAAAATCTGCTTTTACATTGTAGCGGATCGGCACAAACAGGATCAGAAGAAGCAATAAAAGTACAAGTCCGATAATACTTAACAGTATGATTCCGATTATTTTAAGAATAAGTAATAATATATGCATACGAATCACTTCCTATTCTCAAAATAAGGTCGAAGTTGTTCACAACTGCCGGTATTTTTAATGCACTCATCAATCATATCCATTACAAGCTGCATAGCCTTTTTACGGGATCCGGCAATACCAACAACACACATATTCTGCTTACGTAACGAACGCAACTTGAATACATAACCCGGAATAATGTCAAACAGATCCGAAGGATTCTTTGAAAGAGTAATCAAAGTAGTTCCCATAAGGCCTTTACCCATAGATATATTCCATTTTATTATATCTGCCTTTCCGCACAAATCATCGGACAAATACAGATTTTGTTTGTAGTGTATCATCTACTCTTCCGTTTCATTTGCATAATTTAGACGTTAACACCAAAATTATATCATATTTCTCGGGATAAGAATGCCATTTTATTAATTTAATATTGACATATATTTTTATGATTTTTATACTGAATTTAGTTGTATTTTCAGCTTTATATAAGGGGTATAAATATGGAATTAAAAGCAACTCTTGCATTAACACCCGGAATGGAAATTGCCGAAGACGTACTTGACCACAGGGGAAATGTCATTATCAAAAAGAACAGTGTTCTTGATAAATTTATGATTCAAAAGCTTACCATTAATGCTATTAATTGTGTGTGCATCAAAGAACCTGAAGATTATATGACAACCTACTTTGAAAAAATCAAAGTAAGCAAGACTTTTGTCAGTTTTTCGGAATTATATTCCAAGAATTTTGCAACATATCAAAAGATGATGGAGGATTTCCTGGATCGGAATATTCCCATCAATAATGATGCTCTACTAAACATCATCAGTACTATTACTACCCCGTTTATTAAAAGTAAGATTACTATTTTGGATATGCTTTCGGTAAATGAGACATCCGAAAAAGCATTTCTATATGCACATGCATTAAATGTTGCGTTGATATGCAGCTATACCGGGAAATGGTTTCGTTTGGATGACGAAGATATAGATACGCTTATTTTGTGCGGGTTCTACTATGATATAGGCAAATTTGCCATTCCCGCCGAAATTCTTCATAAGCAGGGCAAATTGACCGATGAAGAATTTAATATAATGAAGAGCCATACGTTGAAGGGATATCAGTTCCTTCAGAAGAAGGACAACATCGATGAACAGATCAAGTTATGTGCATTGATGCACCATGAGCGTATTGACGGGTCCGGTTATCCTCAAAAATTAACCGATAAGGCCATCAGTAAGTTTGCCAAGATAATTGCTATATTGGATTCATATGAAGCAATGACTTCATACCGAAGCTATCGCGAACCCCTTTGCCCTTTCTCGGTTGTTGAAATATTTGAGAAGACCGGATATGGCAAATATGATACCGGATATTATATGACTTTCCTTGAAAGAATCGTTGAAGAATATATTGGTAAAGAAGTACAACTTTCAGACTCTTCCACTGCCAGTATCGTATTAATCAACAAACAGAAACTTTCGCGCCCCATGGTCAAAGTGAATGACAAATATGTTGACTTGTCTCAGGAAAAGTCACTTAAAATAACGAATTTGATATAATGCTATCTGTTTGTAAAATATGCATCAAACACTTTTCTGGCGATAGGTACTGCTACTTCACCGCCGGAGCCTGCTCCTTCAACTACAACAGCAATTGCAAGTTCGGGATCTTCGCAAGGAGCAAATGCAGTAAACCATGCGTGACTTTCCTTGGAATCATTCAGGTATTCTGCAGAACCTGTTTTACCTGCAGCCGTATATCCGTTTACATCACGAATTCGTGTGCCGGTACCGCTTATAACAACTTCACGCATCAATTCTTTTAATTTCTGGGCTTCGTCTTCGGACAGAAGCCTTTTCATTTCCGAAATTTTAACGGAATCTATCGCTATTCCTTCATCATTTACGACACTGTCAACAATATAAGGTGTCATCAATACACCGTTATTTGCTATGGCAGAAGTAATCATAGCCATATGTACCGGAGTCATTAACGTTTCACCCTGCCCGATGCCGGTTTGCAAAAGCTCATCCGTATCAGAAATATCTTTCAACGAAACATAACTCTTTTTACACGTATACGGAAAGTCATACGCGTTATTGAATAACAAATCTTTACAAGTACTTTGAAATGCTTTTTTATTCAAAGACATTGTAATGTTGGCAAAAGATGAGTTACAGGACTTGGCAAATGACTTTGTAAAATCTACTACACCATGCGACTGCCCGTGAAAACATCGAATTGTACTGTTATCACGCGAGTAGCTGCTGTCACATGTAAAAACATAGTCCTCAACATCTTTATATTCGCGTAAATACTCAAGCGCAGTAACTATCTTAAACGTTGAACCGGGAGGATATAAACCCTGGGTAGTTCTGTTTAAAAGTGGGCTGTTAACCGTATCGTACCGAATAAGATCCCAGTTTTGCGGAATAAGGTTAGGATCAAAATCCGGTTTGGAAACCATTGTCATTACAGCACCGGTCTTGACATTTAATACAATAACGGCACCCTTTTGATTGCCTAAAGCATCATACGCGGCTTTTTGCATAGGGATATTTAATGAAGTTTGTAAGGAATCTCCCGGATTCTTGATAATTTTAATGTCATTGCTGATACGTTTGCCTATATTGGCGTTACTTCTAAGCATAGTAAAGTTTTCTATGCTCTCCAAACCCAGTTTGCCGTAATTATTAAATCCGACAGAATGCGCGAATAATGCACCATATGGGTAAATACGTGTCTGCGTTCCGTCGGGATTCTCTTCCGAATATGCAAGAACCGTTCCGTCATCTGCCAATATCGAACCGCGCAGCACTCTCTTTTCCAATAAATCCTGTCTCTTATTATAGGAATTGTTAATCACTTCATTTGATTGAAATATCGTAAAATACACAAGATAACCAATCATAAGAAGGAATACGGCAATAAAAACATATGTAATAACCATGATTTCATGATTAAATTTTACTTTTTCCTTTTTACTTCTTTGCATGACTTTTTCCCCAGGAGTCTACACCTTCTTGATTCTGCTCGTCTTCAAATTCACTTATATCAACTCGATAATCAAATTCTTCATCATATTCCGGATCAAAACCTATCGACATATCACTCTGTAAACCGGTATCCTGCAAATCCGGATTCAATAAATCGACATCTTGCAAATCTACATACTGCAAATCTGCATCCACTAAATCTTCATCCTGCAATTCGGTATCTTGCAAATCTTCTTCATGTAAATATTCTTCCTGTGAACTTCCATTAATATAAGCATTATGTACGTTAGCTTCCATTCTTCGATCTGAAGCTGAAATATACAGTCCCTGAATGATGGAAAAAACTATTAAAGTAACGATAACGGAAGTACCACCGTAGGAAACAAGAGGAAGCGTTACTCCGGTTAACGGAATGAACTTGGTTACTCCGCCAATCGTTAAAAATACTTGTATTCCGTATGCAACGGATAACCCCAATGCAACAAGTTTATAAAACAAATCTTTAAACTGCATGGAAATGTTCATAAACATAACAAAGCAGCTTACACAGATTAACAATAAGCACAAGCCGAATAGAACACCCATTTCTTCTGTAATTGCTGCAAAAATAAAATCTGCTTCAACTACAGGAATATTTCCCGGCGCACCCTGACATAATCCCATTCCGAACCAGCCGCCGGTTCCGATGGCAAATAAGGATTGTGCTATTTGATATCCTTCGTTCTCTATGGTTCCAAACGGATCGGCATAAGCGGTAACACGTACACGGACATGGGAAAACAAGAAATAACCTGCAACCGCCGCTGCACTGCCGGCGCCAAATCCGAACAGATAGTACCAAATGTTCTCTGTGGACACATAAAGCATTGCAAAATATACAACAAAGAAAATAAGTGCCGAACCCAGGTCCTTGGACAGAACCAGAATAAGTACATGGGCTCCTGCCATAATCGCAGATATAATCACTGTTTTTAGATCATGTGACTTTCTTAATAAGGCAGCCATACCGAAAACAAATAATATTTTAACAAATTCGGAAGGCTGAAAAGTGTAATTTGCAATCGTAACATTTAATTTTGATCCGTATACCGTATTGGAAAACAGCAAAACAAACGTAAGTGCAAATAATCCGATTCCGAAATACATCCACATAAATTTACTGAAAAAATGAATTTTACGAATGATAAACGGAATTAAAAATGTAACAATAATAGCAGCAAACGCAATAACAAATTGCCGTTTTGCTTTGTTATATGACAATCTGGACAGAATAATAAATCCAATCGATAAAAGCATACACATATTATTAATGATTAATCGATTGGCCTTCGGATATATGTAGTGATATCCGACAATTGTAAGCAATAAAACAATTTCCTGCATGAAATAGAACAACAGATACTTGGGGTCTTTGTTATATAGGGCCAATACCAAAAATGCGATAAAATGAATCAGTACCATCGTTATATTTTGACGGAAATATATTCCGGCACGATCCTTTTCATGAGCATAACGAAAGACACTGAAGCACTGAAATGTATATATTGCAATCAGTAAAGCCATTATATATTTGGATAATTCGATAATAATGTGTTGCAACTCTACAAAACTCCTCGCTGTAAATGTCCTCTGGTAAATTCGTTAAAAGGAAACTCTTCCGAATCTCCCAAGAAAAACGATAGAACTTTATTGGTTTCGTTATCATTTTCATCCGTAAGGCAGATGCGAATACTTCGAGCGGATAAATGACCGATTAAATCAATATCTTTATGTAAAGACAACGGAACGCTGTTAAATATAACATTTGTACAGGCCGAACACATATTTATGTACGGAAACGCCACAAGTTTACGATCGATTATTCTGTCAAAACGGTTTGTCGCCCCTGACTTTTTAATACAGCCTTCCCGAGAAGATGCATGAATACACTGGGCACTGACCATCATTGGCAGTTTACCGTAAACAATCAAATCCTCACCCTTTACATCACGCTCAATTAATTCTTTGCGATTCAATTCCAATGGAACTGTTGTATAATGAACCCCTTGCTTTTTAAGGAAGCAAACTGCACGTTTATTCATTGCATACAAATGAAAATCAGCAATTATTTCACCTTGATAAGCTTCCTGTTGCAGTAAATACAATGATTCCAGATTGGATATATACACCCCGGTAATTTCCGGATAATCAAACAACATCATAAATGCACGGGAATGTGCATTCATTTTTCTGGTAACGTATGCCAGATGAAGATAAATCTTCTTTCCCCGTTTTATAAGCGAATCCAAAATCTTCAAGCATTCCGCATTATGATTCTGATCCGATTGTTCAAACATGTAATCAGGAAGAATTACTCCGTCAAAGTCATATGAATTCAGAATATGTAACTGAGATAAAGTCATAACAGATACAATTCTTTGCGGACGATCGTAAAATGACTTTTTATCCTCAAAGAAATCCTTTTTGCCGATTGGTGGCAATAAAGGCTTTTGAGGTTTATCGTTTCGAACATATGCTTTATTTACTTCCCGAGTCAGCAAATCAATTGTTTCTCTTCTTAATGAATTAATCTGAGAAACAGGTACAAATGAAGCCAGATCCGTATCAATGGTAATATGACCGGCTTTATAATATGTATTATTTAATTTAAGTAATTGTTTTTGTATATCTTCTTCAGATAAAGGTTTGTTCACAGCGCATTGCGCTATTTCCCCTTTCTGCGAAACCTCTGTATTATGAAAGTGACAATCAGAAGAAGCAATCTGTAACGTAAGCTCCATCGGTTGCCCGATATACATCTTAAAATGCATATTAACAACACATTTTTTATCAACTATTTCATAATCACTCAGCTCATCTTTGGCGGATGAATACCCCGGCAGGCTATGCGTAATCATATCCTTTCCGTTATGTTCATAATAGTAACCGGTACAATTTCCCCCACGCGTATATTGAGATAAAAGTTCATCATTTAATTGCGCATCATCCATTCCTCTTCCGGCCAGATAATTGTCAATGGCCCGACGATAAACGGATGTAACGCGATATACATATTCGGGACTTTTCATACGCCCCTCTATCTTAAACGAAGCAATCCCGGCATCTATCAAATCGGGCAGAATTGATAATGTGCTCATATCCTTCATGCTAAGTAAATATTCCCCGTTGTAAGGCAATCGGCATGGTTGTGCACATCTGCCGCGATTGCCGCTTCTTCCCCCGAGAAAAGAAGACAACAGGCACTTTCCAGAATAAGAATAGCACATGGCACCATGGATAAAGCATTCCATAGGCATATCGGTTGCTGCAATCATTTCTTTTATTTCGGAAAGAGATAATTCTCTTGCAGGAACAATTCTTACAGCTCCGGCATTTTTTAAGAGTAATGCCGATGAACTGTCTGTAACAGACATCTGAGTACTGATGTGAATCGAAAGATTGGGAAAACACTCATGAATATACGTTAATACCCCCAAATCCTGAACAATAACCGCATCCAAGCCTGCCCGATATAACGGAGCAAGATATGCAAATAACATATCAACTTCCGAATCTTTCATCAAAGTATTAACGGTAAGGTATACTTTTACATTCCAAAAATGTGCATAAGAAATAGCCTCCAGTAATTCTTCATCGGAAAAATTACCGGCATAAGCTCTTGCACCAAACATTTGTCCGGATAAATATACCGCATCGGCACCTGCACATACGGCTGCAACCAAACAATCAAAATTGCCGCACGGCGACAGAAGTTCTACTTTGTTCATTCGCTCTCCAAAAAAAAATTAGGGTGTCCAAAGACACCCTTACTTATTACAAACCCTGATAACTTTTAATCTGTTTTTCTTTACTTTCCAATTTGATTTGAGAAGCAATTAATTCGTGTTTCAGATCATAAAGTTCTCTGTCTTTGCTTTCGATTTCCTGTTCCAATTCTTCTATTTTCTTTTTGGCTTTGAAATAATCATCCGCAAGATTCAGTTCAATCAACACACTCTGCATATCAAGAGGTTGTCTTCTGAAAGAATCAACTTGATTGAATTCGGCAATTTTATTATTAATATAAGCAGCAACCTTCTGTAAATATTCTTCGCTCTCGTATCCGCTTAATGTAATTACCTTGCCGCCGATTAAAACTTCGGCATCATTCTTTCCTGCCATATCCGTCTCCAATCAAATATAACCCACACAAATATACTGATTAAATTATAATCAAACCCCAATAAAAAAACAAGTGTGCTTAATTTATATAGGGAATTCCAAAATGCGAAAAAGCCAATTCCGTGGCAACTCTGCCTCGAGGTGTTCTGTTAATAAATCCGTTTTGTATCAAATACGGCTCTATTACATCTTCAATCGTTCCGGCATCTTCGCCTATGGCTGCCGCCATTGTATCAAGGCCGACCGGTCCGCCGGCAAATTTCTCCATAATCAGTAATAACAATGTCCTATCCTGATGATCCAATCCCATGGGATCAACGCCCATCAAATCCAGCGCATTCTTGGCAACGTCTTCAGTTATTACTCCGTCAAATCTTACCTGCGCAAAGTCACGAACCCGTTTTAACAGACGATTGGCCAATCTTGGTGTCCCGCGACTTCTTCTTGCCATTTCATAGGCACCTTTTTCATCTGTATGAACATTCAATACCTTTGCGGAATGCAAAATTATTGTTTTAAGTTCATCGGGCGAATAGAACTCAAGCCTATGCAACATTCCGAAACGATCACGTAACGGAGCACTTAACAGACCGGCTCTTGTAGTTGCGCCGACAAGAGTAAAATGTGGCAAATCCAAACGAATGGATTTAGCTGAAGCACCTTTTCCTACCATGATATCAATGGCATAATCTTCCATTGCGGGATATAATACTTCTTCAACCTGACGGTTCAAACGATGAATTTCATCTACAAACAGCACATCCTTTTCGGACAAACCATTCAATATGGCGGCCATTTCACCCGGTTTTTCGATAGCCGGGCCTGATGTGATTTTGATATTTACGCCCATTTCTTTGGCAATAATACATGCAAGTGTTGTTTTACCCAATCCGGGCGGTCCGTAAAACAAAACATGATCCAGCGAATCTCCGCGTTCTTTGGCAGCTTCAATAAAAACTTTCAGATTATCCTTTGTTTTCTTTTGCCCGATATAATCTGAAAGGCATTGCGGGCGAAGACTTCCCTCAATCTTTATGTCTTCTTCGGTCAGATTGGTTTCTATCATTCTCTTTTCCATAATAATAAACCTTTATGAAATGACTTTATCTTAATTTAATGCAATAATACGTAATGCTTTCTTTAATACTGTTTCAACATCGTCGTCATCATCAATTTCGGAAGAAGAAACTGCGCGAAATGCATCTGTTTGGGAATAACCTAAACTGGATAACGCAAGTGCAGCTTCATTTTTGGCATTCGATAAAGTATTTGCAGCCTCCTGCATTTTGGTATGATTGTACTTCTCTTCAAAAGCTTCCTCTAAAGACATTTTATCCTTTAAATCAATAATAAGTCTTTGTGCCGTCTTTAATCCTACACCGGGAGCTTTACTGATTGCCTTGGCATCTTCGGAAAGAATTGCAAAACGCAAATCATCCGTTGTCATTTCGGATAAAATAGCAAGGGCCGCCTTTGGTCCGATTCCGTTTACACCCAATAACAGTTTATAGAAATCCAATTCATCCTTTGTCAAAAATCCATATAACTGCAATGCATCTTCACGCACGGATAAATACGTATAGATTTTAATTTCTTCTCCAATTCCGGCCAAATCTCTCAAATCAGAATCCGGCATACAAATATTAAATCCCATATTGCCGGATTCCAAAACAATTCGATCGGAATATATGCCGTTTACGTATCCTTTTATAAAAGCAATCATTTATTGCCTGTCCCTTTCCGAATAAAATACACGTTGAACCAATGGTATTATTTGAGCGGATACAATTCCTATAATTGTTCCGGTAATCAATCCGGCAACAAATAATACGGGCAAATAATATACAATCTTTATTTGTTTAACAACAATCGCAGCAACAAAAAGTTGCCCCATATTATGCATTATTCCTCCGATAACGCTAATGCCAACACAGGTAAAGCGTTTTGTACACTTAATGATTATCATTGCACAAAACGAAACAAGCGCGCCTGCAGCGGAATAAAGCAAAGCGAAGGTATTTCCGAATAAAAGGCCGGATAAACCGACACGTATCAATAAAATGCATATACTTTCCGGAATACCAAGTAAAAATAACGAAATAAGCGTAACAATATTCGAAAGCCCAATCTTAACCCCCGGAATTCCGATCGGAAGCGGAAGCAGAAATTCAATATATCCGAACACAATACCAACCGCAGCCATTATACCTATGGAAGTAATCTGCCTAATTGAAAATCGACGTTTATTTTGTAATTGCATCAAATGATGCCTCCTCATTTGTCGAAACAATAATCGCAAGTTTATGAGGTAAGCATACAATACTCTCATTATTACATGAAACAGGAAGCTGATGTACACAATATCGATCCGGACAATCCGCATCTGTTACGGACACATGCATATTCTTTACGCAAATCTCATTGTACTCTCCGCTTGCATTAACAAAACGATATGTTTCATTTGTATTCAAATCCATTGTATAAACAAGATTATTATCTTCATATATTTCGACAACAGAACCACTTTGCTGTTCGTGTCGAAAAAAGAACAGACAACATCCTGCTATTAACAACAGACCTATCAGAATAATATCATTTCTGTTGACCATTGATGTAATTTACCAGACCTTCTGCAGCAATGATTTTTTGCATAAACTCAGGGAATGGTTGTCCGCAATATTGTTTATTTTTGGTTAAGTTATATATTTTACCGCTGTCAAAATCAATCTCAACTTCATCATTGGCATCAATATCTTCGGCAGCTTCTTTACATTCAATAATCGGAAGTCCGATATTGATTGCATTACGATAAAAAATTCGTGCAAATGTTTCAGCAATAACACAGCCGACTCCGGCAACCTTAATAACCAACGGTGCATGTTCTCTGGATGAACCGCATCCAAAATTTTTGCCGGCAACAATAATATCTCCGCTTTTCACATTTTTTACAAACGAAGCATCTATATCTTCCATACAATGTGTTGCCAATTCCTTGGGATCCTGAATGGCAAGATATCTGGCCGGAATGATTACATCCGTATCAACATTATCATTATATTTAAAAACAGAACCTTTTGCTTTCATATTTATACCTACTTTCTATTATTGTGGAGCCGTGATATATCCGGCAATGGCACTGGCTGCAGCAACGGCCGGGCTGGCAAGATATACTTCAGAATCAACATGTCCCATACGACCGACAAAATTACGATTGGTCGTAGAAATGCAACGTTCACCTTCAGCAAGGATTCCCATATATCCGCCCAAGCATGGACCGCATGTCGGTGTGGAAACAACTGCACCCGCCTCAATAAAGGTTTCAAGTAAACCTTCCTTTAATGCATCCATATATATTTGTTGTGTAGCCGGAATAATAATACAACGAACATTCTTTGCAACCTTATTGCCCTTCATAATGCCGGCAGCAATTCGTAAATCATCCAGTCTGCCGTTCGTACATGAACCGATTACTGCCTGATCAACGATGATTTTATCTATCTCATCAATTGTTTTGGTATTCTCCGGCAAATGAGGAAATGCTACGGTAGGTTTCAATTGTGCAAGATCAATGATATATTCTTCATCATAGATTGCATCTTCATCAGCTTCATAAACGGTAAACGGACGTACCGAATGTTCTTTCATATATGCTTTGGCGATATCATCGACAGGGAAAATGCCGTTCTTTCCACCGGCTTCGATTGCCATATTTGCAATAGTGAATCTGTCGTCCATTGACAAATACGAAATACCGTCACCGACAAATTCCATTGACTTATATAAAGCACCGTCAACACCAATCATTCCGATAATATGCAGAATAATATCTTTTCCGCTAATCCATTTTGCTGGTTTGTTTATGAGAACAAACTTAATTGCACCGGGAACTTTAAACCATGCTTTACCGGTTGCCATTCCTGCAGCCATATCAGTAGATCCTACACCGGTCGAGAATGCTCCTAATGCTCCATAGGTACATGTATGAGAATCTGCACCGATTATGGCATCACCGGCAACCGTAAGGCCCTGTTCCGGTAAAAGAGCATGTTCAATTCCCATTTTCCCGACATCAAAATAATTTGTAATTTCATGACGAATAGCAAATTCTCTTACACACTTACAGTTTTGTGCAGACTTAATATCTTTATTAGGGATAAAATGATCCATTACTAATGCAATCTTATCCTTATCAAAAACACCGTCCGTATTCATTTTGTCCATTTCGCGAATAGCAACAGGTGTAGTAATATCATTTCCCAAAACAAGATCCAGATCTGCTTCAATCAATTGACCTGCCTCTACATAAGGCAAATGAGCGTGTGCAGCCAATATCTTTTGTGTCATTGTCATTGGTTTCATATAGTAATCTCCTTATTCTGTATATTATGTAATAATATAACATAATTTGTGATAGTAATAAACCGCAAATCACACAGTAATCTCATTGTTTATATATAGAAAATATGATATGATTATTAGATAAAATCAAGCAAAAACATTTGTTTTGGGAGAATAATATGCTTTTAAAAGATGTCAAAAATGTAAATGATGATAAACAAACGAATTATGATGCAATCAGATATAGTCGTATAATTTACTTGTCAGGACTGGTTCATGCTATTTTTACGATTCTGTTCTTTTCCATGCATGCTTTTCCTTTGGCTATTTATAATTTGTTTACTGTTATATTCTATTTTTCTACAGCGAATCTCTTGATTTCCAAGCCGAACTGGTACGTAAAGCTCTTTGTTCTATATCTGATTGAAGTGATTTTTCAGGCCGGATTTGCTACAATCAGTCTGGGCTGGAATTACGGATTCATGTTTTACACCGTAGCATTTATTCCAATCAGTTTCTATATTACATTTTCAATTGCTACTTTCAAACGTAAAATGGTATATCCCATAACAACTACCATAATAATTTTTGTTTCGTTTATTGCCGTCAGATTATGTACATATTCCATTTCACCGATATATTCGAATGTTAACAGAAAATACGAAATGATTCTCTACATTCTGAACACTGTAATTGCTTTTATGGCAACATTCTTGTTTTCAGCATTATTTGCCATTGAGGTTAACTCTATGCAAATGAAACTTGAAAATGAGAATCAAAACCTGGAAACGCAGGCAAGTTACGATCCCCTTACGAAGTTTCTTAATCGTCGAAGTATGGACGAACAACTGAATCGTGCGCACAGAAATGCATTAATCAACGGTGTGGAATACGGATTGATTATGTGTGATATTGATGATTTTAAGCATGTAAATGATACATATGGCCATGATTGCGGCGACTATGTTTTAACCAATATTGCCAAATTGATTGCCGCACAGATCAGAACCAAAGATGCTGCATGCAGATGGGGCGGCGAAGAATTTCTGATACTTATCAACGGTGATAAGAATACAACGGAAGAAGTTGCTCATAGAATTCGTGCAGGTGTTGAGAAATACGAATTCTATTACGATGGTAACAATATTAATATTACAATTACATTAGGAGTATCTTCATACTATCCTAACTCCAAAATAAAAACACTTATAGAAATTGCCGATAAACGACTGTATAAAGGAAAAGGTAACGGAAAGAATCAGGTTGTCGTCTCATAATTTCCCTATTATGATTAATAATATATTATTATATAAACAGATCCCCCAATGTATTTACATCGGGGGATCTGTTTATCACGATATTCAATATTAACTAACAATACTATTCAACAGTATCTTCAGCCAACTGACTGGCTCTTGCTGCAATTTCCTTCTCCTGTACATCCGAAGGAGCCTGCTCATAACGATTGAATTCGTATTCATATACACCACGTCCACCTGTCATGGAACGAAGAACTGTACAATATCCATACAATCCAGTCATAGGGATCTCAGCTTCAACAACCTGCTTACCGTTACCGATAGGATTCATTCCGAGAACACGACCTCTTCTCTTATTGAGGTCACCCATAACATCACCGGTATACTGGTCGGGAACTGTAACCTTTAAGCTGGCAATAGGCTCCAAAAGAACAGGACCGGCTTCCAAAATACCTTTCTTAAACGCCATAATTGTTGCCATCTTAAATGCCTGCTCGGATGAGTCAACCGGATGATAAGAACCATCGTACAGAACCGCTTTAACACCCACAACCGGATATGCAGCCATAGGTCCCTTCAATACTGATTCTGCAAGACCCTTTTCTACTGCAGGGAAGAAGTTCTTCGGAACAGCGCCGCCGACAACGATCTGCTCAAATTCATATGCTTTTTCCATATCGCCCGAAGGTTCAAATTTCATCTTAACATGACCATATTGACCATGTCCGCCGGACTGCTTCTTGTATTTGGAGTCGATATCTGATGTCTTACGAATGGTCTCTCTATAAGCAACCTTAGGTTCAACCAATTCGATCTCAACCTTATATACGCTGGCAAGCTTGCTGGCAATAATCTCAAGATGCTGATCACCCATACCATACAGAAGTGTCTGGTGATTCTCTGCATCATTGACATTGCGGATTGTAAGATCCTCATCCATCATCTTGGCAAGAGCACCGGAAATCTTATCAATATCACCTTTATTCTTCGGTTTATATCTCATGTACGTATAAGGTTTGGAAATATCTGTCTTAGCATACTGAACAGGGTTTGCCTTTGTGGAAAGCGTATCGCCTGTCTTGGCATCGGTAAGTTTTCCGAGAGCACCGATATCACCTGCCTGTAACTCAGATACTTCAATCGGCTTATTACCGCGAAGAACATACAATTTACCAATCTTTTCTTCAACATCCTTGTCTGCATTATAGAGAACATCGTCAGTCTTTAATACACCTGAACAAACCTTAATCAAAGAATACTTTCCGATGAACGGATCAACCAATGTTTTCCAAATGATAGCTGACTTCGGTTTGGAGAAATCATAATTTGCTTCGAAAATTTCATTATTCTTAAGATTAATACCTGCGATCTGTCTCTCTGAAGGAGCCTTAAAGTACTTAACAATATCATCAAGAAGTGTATAAACACCCTGACAGAGAACCGAGGAGCCCATTGTTACGGGAACAATACTTCCATCATTGATATTTGCATACAAAGCAGAACGGATTTCGGATTCCGAGAATGTATCACCGCCAAAGTATCTGTCCATAAATTCTTCGCTCGTTTCGGCAACGGCTTCCATCAAAGAATCATGATATTTTTCAAGATATTCTTTGCAATAATCCGGCATATCACAAGGAGTAACCTTTCCATCGGCCGTCCACTTATTAGCTGTTTCTCCGACAACACTTATATATCCGACAAACTTTTCATCTTCACGGATCGGAAGATTAATCGGAGCGATCTTCTTGCCATACTTTTCTTCCAAGCCTTCTACAACCTGACGGAAGCTGGCATTATCAACGTCCATATCAGAAACATAGAACATACGGGGAAGATTATATTTCTCACATAATTCCCACGCTTTTTCGGCACCTACTTCAATGCCTGCTTTACCACTGACAACAATAATTGCACCTGCAGCTGCAGCAACAGCTTCTTCTACTTCGCCTACAAAGTCAAAGTAACCCGGTGTATCTAATATATTAATCTTGCAATCACCCCATTCAATGGGAATAACACTTGTACCGATTGAAAATTGTCTCTTCTGTTCTTCTTTATCATAGTCACTGATTGTATTACCATCAGCAGTTTTACCCATACGGGTTGTAATACCTGACAAATAAGCCATTGCTTCTGCTAATGTTGTTTTACCGGCTCCTCCATGACCAAGTAAAACGACATTACGAATCTTGTCACTAGTGTAAACTTTCATTACTTTTCCTCCAAAACATAATATTTTTATTTTTGTGCAAAAATGCATATAATACTCTTTTCTTATACACGCACATCTGTTAATATTGTAAAAGATTTATTGTTCATTTGCAAGAAGATTATACATTTTGACCAAGCACAAATTCTATTCGTATAATTTGTATTAATAAATATTTAGGAGTCGGAATAATGTCGGTTATTTTAGAGCACGCCTCTTCAATTTGCGGAGAAATTAAATGTCCCACCGATAAATCATTAACACATCGTGCAGTTATGCTTGCTGCTTTGGCAGACGGTGATACAGACATCAATAACTTTCTTCTTTGTTCGGATACCGTTTCAACCGTAACCTGTTTTCAAAAAATGGGAATTTCCATTGAAGATTGCGGAAACAGTGAGATTATTGTACATGGCAAAGGCATGTATGGCCTTACGAAACCCAATGCTGTTCTGAATGCAGGAAACAGTGGCACAACAGTCCGTTTACTGTCTGCAATCTTGTCAGCGCAATCCTTTTCTTCCGAAATTTGCGGAGATGATTCATTAAATCGACGTGCTATGAGCAATATTCTGAAGCCGTTAAATTTGATGGGAGCCGACATTCATTCCAAAGCATTTAATGATTGTACTCCTCTGCTGATTAACGGTCATAAACTTCATGGAATAACATATAAACCGCAGAACATATCCAATCAGGTAAAGTCTTCCTTATTATTTGCGGCCTTATTCGCGGATTCGCCGACAGTTATTTATGAACCTTATATTTCACGCAATCATACCGAAGCAGTAATGTCATTATTCGGCGTATCAGTAACAAACAGCGGAACAACTGTCAGACTTGATCCGCCAAAAAGATTGATTCCGTGTAACATAGATATCCCCGGCGATTTATCATCTGCTGCATTTTTAATAGCCGCTGCATTAATCATTCCAAATTCCGAACTGCTTATTCGACATGTCGGTATTAACGAAACAAGATTAGGATTTATAACCGCAATTCAGGCTATGGGTGGCAATATTTCATTGCAAAATGCCAAAGGCGGCATTGAGCCATGTGCAGACATATACGTAAAGTCAAGCAAACTCCATGGTATTACCATTGAAAAAGACCTTATTCCTGCTGTATTTGATGAATTACCGATTCTTACGGTAATTGCATGTTTTGCCGAAGGCACAACAATAATTCATAATGCGGAAGAATTGAAACACAAAGAATCAAACCGTATTGATGCATTAACCGAAAACTTAAAACGTATGGGAGCTAATATAACTGCTTTGGATGATGGATTTATTATTGAAGGCGGAAGTAAAATGCATGGTGCCATTGTGGGTTCCAGACTTGATCACAGAATAGCAATGTCACTGGCAGTTGCAGGTTTATGCAGCGAAGGCAAAACAGAATTAATCGGAAGCGAATGTGTCAGCATATCATACCCAAACTTCTATAATGATATTCAAAGTCTGTGCAAATATAACTGATTATGTCTGACAAAAGCACATTCAATATTTGCATATAATCATACAAAACAAAAAGAGGCCTCACAAAGAGACCTCTTCTTTAATGGAATAAAATCATTTGATTATTTCTTAATTAACAGTGACTTACCTGTCATTTCTTTGGGCTGTTCCATATTCATACATTCCAAAAGTGTAGGAACAATATCCGCCAGGCAACCGCCTTCACGAAGTGCATATGCAGGATCGTAATTTACCAAAATGAACGGAACTGCATTTGTAGTATGAGCGGTAAACGGATTACCTGTTTCATAATCTACAAGCTGTTCGGCATTACCATGATCCGCACAAATAAACATAAATCCGTCAACCTTCTTGATTGCTTCTACTGCACGTCCTACGCATTCATCAACAGCTTCAACTGCTTTGACAGCTGCATCCAATACACCGGTATGTCCAACCATGTCAGGATTTGCAAAGTTAATAATGATCACATCATATTTTTCGGATTCAATTGCCTTAACAAGATTATCGCATACTTCATATGCACTCATCTCAGGTTTCAAATCATATGTAGCAACCTTGGGAGATTTAACAAGAATACGATTCTCTCCTTCATTCGGCTCTTCAACTCCACCATTAAAGAAAAATGTAACATGTGCATATTTCTCTGTTTCGGCAATACGAGCCTGTGTCATATTATTTGCTGCAAGGTACTCACCGAATGTATTTGTAACGGGAATCTTCTCGAATGCAACAAGCTTATTCTCAATAAGAGGATCATAATCCGAGAAGCATACATAAACAATATCAAGTTTCTTCTCTCTCTTGAAGGAACGAAATTCATCATCACAAAATGCATGTGTAATTTCACGTGCACGGTCGGGACGGAAATTGTAAAAAATGACCGAATCATCGTCATCAATACATGCAATGGGAACACCACCGTTTACAATAACGGTAGGCTTTACAAATTCATCAGTCTCTTCGCGATCATAAGATGCGCTGACTGCTTCCTCGGCATTTGCTGCTTTTAATCCCTCACCTTTTGTAAGAGCTGCATATGCAAGCTTAACACGATCGTAGTTGTTATCACGATCCATTGCGTAATATCTGCCCATAACAGAAGCAATTTCACCGATACCTAACTGTCTCATTTTGGACTGCAATTGACGAACATAGTCCAATCCGGATGTGGGCGGTGTATCTCTTCCGTCAAGGAAACAATGCACATACACCTGTCTTAACTCATTCTTCTTGGCAAGTTCCAACAAACCAAATAAATGCGTAATATGACTATGAACACCACCATCGGACAACAAACCGAAAATATGAAGTGCGGAGTCATTTTCCTTACAATTATTAATTGCCTCCATAAGCGCAGGGTTCGTAAAGAACGTTCCGTCAGAAATCTCTTTGGTAATACGTGTGAGTTCCTGATATACGATTCTTCCTGCTCCCATATTCAAATGACCAACTTCGGAATTACCCATCTGTCCGTCAGGCAATCCAACAGCCATTCCGCTTGCCAAACCTTTTGCAAAAGGATATTCCTTCATCAGGGAATCCATAACGGGAGTTTTGGCAATGTTAACCGCATTCCCATCCTTTTTGTCATTCAAACCATAGCCATCCAAAATCATTAATACTGCAGGTTTCTTACTCATAATTCTCCTCTTTTCAAATCTATTAAAATTTTAATTCATATCGGAATCATTAAACCACTCATAAATCTGGAATTTTGATGTATCATTTTCAGGCATTCCGACAAATGTACTTCCGTAAATGTTCTCTCCGGTACTGTTATCATAACGAACAATAGTAACCAAAGTTTGAACAACATCACCTGTCCAAATTGTAAACTCAACCTGATATATGGAATTCATCTCCAAGATTTCAGAGCATCGAAAACCCATTCCCGTCTTGGATACATCCAAAACTTTAACAGGAACTCTTTTATGCTTCACCCCGTCTACACGTTCCATAATAATATTGGTTTCAAGAATAAAACGCTTACTTTTTCTCTTCTCCTGCATTCTCTACGTCCTTCCCTTTCTTCGGTAAAATAAACATTGCATCCCCAAAAGAAAAAAATCTATATCTCTGTTCTACAGCTTCTCTATATGCCGACAGCACAAAATTCTTGCCGGCCAATGCGGAAACCAGCATAAGAAGTGTAGATTCGGGCAAATGGAAATTGGTAATCAAACCATCCAAAATTTTAAAACGATAACCCGGATATATAAATATGTCCGTATCATCACTTTGTGCACGTACAACACCGTTTTCATCTGCCGCACTTTCTATTGTACGACAACTGGTGGTCCCAACGCAAATAACTTTATGTCCGTTTTGCTTGGTTTCGTTAATTATTTGAGCTGCTTCTTCGGAAACATGATACCATTCCGTATGCATTTTATGTTCCAGAACATTTTCAACCTTTACCGGCCGAAATGTACCGAGCCCGACATGTAAAGTCACATATGCAAGCTTAACGTTTTTCTCCAAAACCTTTTGTAGAAGTTCCGGTGTAAAATGTAAACCTGCAGTAGGAGCTGCAGCAGAACCCTCATACTTGGCATAAACCGTCTGATAACGATCTCTGTCTTCAAGTTTATGAGTTATATACGGCGGAAGCGGCATCTGTCCCAATTCGTCCAGGCGCTCTTCGAAAATTCCCTCATAATCAAAAGTAACATATCTGTTTCCGTCAGGCAAAACTTTTGTTATTTCACAGGACATTTGACCTTCCCCGAAAATAACTTTTGCACCCTCTTTTAGTTTCTTACCTGGTTTAACAAGACACTCCCATGTGTCATCGCTTATTCTTTTTAACAGAAATATTTCCACCGAAGCCTTTGTATCTTCTTTTATTCCCAAAAGTCGCGCAGGAATAACTTTTGTATCATTCAGAACAAGACAATCACCATCTTCTAAATAATCAAGAATATCGGTAAATGTCTTGTGATAATACTCTTCTTTATCGCAATCAAGAACCATAAGTCTGGAGGACGAACGGTCTTTAAGCGGATCCTGCGCAATCAATTCCTGTGGAAGTTCATATGTAAATTCGGACGTTTTCAAATATATAACCTCTCATTGAAAAGGACCTTGTAAATATATATACAAAGTCCTTTTAATATATGCTAAAAGATAAAACTCGCAAAGCGTGTTTTTCTTTTATATGCCCCGAAATGCCGGTTCTTGTTTTTTGACTCCTAGCTAACGGCTAGGTGGGTGACCGCAACTGTTCTTCTGCCTTCCACTGACTAAGGAGGCCTGACATCCAAACAGAAATATAGGATTCCCTTTTAAAGTGATGTAGGTTCAAAAATACAAGAATTATCAAACATTCCAGGTTACTTAAATTATAATTCATCGTATCGCTTTATGCAAGCGTCACACGTTTGAAAGACTTCTTACCTTTCTTAACAACTTTTCCGTCACCGGCAAAGTCATCCTGTGCAAATGAAGCAAACGGATCCGTGACTTTTTCTCCGTCAACACTTACACCGCCCTGTTCAACACTTCTGCGTGCATCGGAACGTGATGTTGCCAAACCTGCTTTTAACAGAACAGCCTGAATGTCAATTTTACCTTCGGAAAAGTCACCTGCATCAAGGGAAACGGTAGGAATATCGGATGCATCTCCGCTACCGAACAAAGCTTTAGCAGCAGACTGAGCTTTTGCAGCCTCTTCTTTTCCATGAACAAGTTTTGTAAGTTCAAATGCGAGGATATCTTTGGCTTCATTCAATTGAGAACCTTCCCAACTATCCATTTCATTAATTTGTTCCAAAGGAAGGAATGTAAGCATGCGAATACATTTCAGTACATCGGCATCATCGACATTTCTCCAATATTGGTAGAAATCGTACGGAGAAGTTTTCTCGGGATCAAGCCAAACAGCACCGCTTGCAGTTTTACCCATTTTCTTTCCTTCGGAATTCAAAAGAAGGGTAATTGTCATGGCAAATGCGTCTTTACCCAATTTCTTACGAATCAATTCCGTACCGCCCAGCATATTACTCCACTGATCATCTCCGCCAAACTGCATATTACAGCCATATCTGCGATACAACTCCAAAAAGTCGTAACTCTGCATAATCATATAGTTGAATTCAAGGAAAGAAAGTCCCTTTTCCATACGTTGCTTATAGCACTCTGCACGCAGCATATTATTAACGGAAAAGCATGCGCCGACTTCTCTGAGCACTTCAATATAATTCAGATTCAAAAGCCAATCGGCATTGTTTACCATGATTGCCTTATCATCAGAAAAATCAATAAATCTGCTCATTTGTTTCTTAAAGCATTCAATATTATGCTCAATATCTTCTTTGGACAGAACCTTACGTAAATCAGAACGTCCGGAAGGATCACCAATCATCCCTGTGCCTCCGCCCAATAAAACAATAGGCTTATTTCCGGCCATCTGCAAACGCTTCATTAAACATAAAGCCATAAAGTGTCCGACATGAAGACTGTCAGCGGTGGGATCAAAACCGATATAGAAAACGGCCTGACCGTTATTGATTAAATTCTTAATCTCTTCTTCATCGGTAACCTGGGCAATTAAGCCTCTTGCCACCAGTTCTTCATATATTTTCATAACAGATTCCTTTCATAAAACGGACCGCAGAAAAAATTTCTGCGGTCCGAAAAAACAATTCGTTACACTTATTATGCAAGAGCGTCAACGAGTTTCTGAACTGCTGCAAGAGCTTCATCGGGAAGTTTGTCATAGCCTTCCTTCTTCTCAGCAAATCCTTTAACAGCATCAACACGATTCTGCATAGCGTTCTTAAGAGCAGCCTTATACTCGGGATCAGCAAGGTCGGGAGTAAAGTCAGCTGTCTTACCGGACCAATCATACATGATTTCGATGTCTTCGAAAGGTCCCCACTTTTCAAACTTAGCTTTTCCTTCAACGATTGTCTCAAGAATGCCAAGTGTATCAGCGGGTTTACACTTTGTACCCATGAAATCACCCGTATTTACGATATAGCAAGCTACGTTCTTCTCTTCAACAAGTTTCTTGAACTTCGCATAGTCGTTAACAAGAGGATATGTTCTGAACGGATTAGCATAAGGAACGATACGAAGAGCATTCATATCCGTACCTGCTTTAACACGTTCTGCTGTAGAAGTCTTAGTAGCAAGAGTAGCACCCATAACTGATGCAAGTGCAGCACCGTTAAGCTTGATTACGGGAGGGATTGTAGGATCCTTCATAATCCAGAAAATAGCATTAACGGGAGCATCAATCTTATCAACACGGTTCGGGCTCCAAAGTTTGGACTTAATAGCACGGCCGTTACCGTTTCTGATATCTTCTGTTACAAGCTGAATCTTTCCGTTCTCATCAAGAGTTGCGGAGCAGTTCTGAACTGTAAGCAGATATTCATTATCAGGACATCCTGTAGGATAGTCAGCTGTCTTATCGAAATATGTAGGCTCCAAAGCGATGGAAGCACAAGTATCTGTATTAATGATAAATGCGTCATCATGAAGAACCTTAATTCCACCGAATTCGTCATACTTGCCACCATGTTTTGCATGTGTAAGTGTGGACTTACCTGATCCTGACAATCCGTATACGGAAGCAACGAACTTCTTGCCGTCTGCAAGAGAATATTCTTTCTGTCCGCCGTGGCATGATGCATAACCGTTTCTGTTAGCAAGAGCCCAAGCCATTGTAAGAGTACCCTTCTTGTGCTCACCAAAGTATTTCATACCAAGGATTGCAGCACAGTTCTGGTTTGTATCAAAATAGCAAAGTGTCAAAGGATCTGACAAGCAGCTATAGTCAACATCGGGAGCTTCTTCGGGAACCCACTGAGGATCCGAGGAAATATAAATATCAGGTTCATTACCATCAGCGATGGGCTTGGAAGCATTGTACATCTTAACATATGCATCACTCATATACTGGAAGTTAAGCATCCAGTTGTAAAGAAGATTCTCTTCTCCTTCGGGAATAAGCAAATGAGCCTTTGCCATAAACTCAGGATCAAGACCAACATAGCATTCTGCATGATACATTGTTTTCCAACGTGTCTTATAAACAGCGTCCATAACAACCTTATCAAGCTTAACTTCATCAACGCCCGGCTCACCTTTAATACGACGAGCTACAGCATAACGGCCTGTTACAGCACCATCGTTAAAAAGAAGAACCTTTGCATCTTTTTCAAGACCAAATGTATCACCGTCTTTAACGGGCATATCTGTAACTATTGTTCCCGGAGAATTCTTAGCAAGTTCGTAAGCTTCCTTCAGAGTGTTAACCTTAACAACGTTGTTTCCGTAGAATGCGCCCTCAATAATGGAACGTGTTCTGGAGAAACCAACTTTGTCTTTACCAATTTCACTTATTGGATAATAAGCTTTTGTTGACATATTTCTGTCCTCCTTCTTTATATAAAACAAAAAATTAAAAATCCTGTGGTATTATCTCAAAAGAAACTGCAAAAGTCAAGAATAAAACCTATGAGAAAACAATAAGTTTCTCTATCTTGTAACCATTTCCGTTGCATCTTTTAACCACATACGCTCTTCCTCATTTAAACAAGGCGAAAGCTTCTCATATACTGTTTTATGATATTGATTCAATACAGACAATTCTTTTTCGTCCAAAAGAGATGCCATGATCGCCTCTTTTTCAAAAGGAACAAGCGTAAGTGAATCAAATCCATATCTTTTCATATGCGGTAAAGACTTATCAACGCACAAAATCATATTCTCAAGACGAATGCCGTACTTCCCGGAAATATATACACCCGGTTCATCACTAAGAATCATTCCGGGAACAAACATAAGACTTTCGCGATGCGTACGAATACTTGTGCGAACAGAAACAGGACCCTCATGTACGCTTAAATTTGCTCCGACACCGTGTCCGGTTCCGTGTTGATAATCAAGTCCGGCCTCCCACAGCGGTCCATGCGCTAATATATCAAGATTCTCACCTTTAACCCCCGGAACAAAGACAGCCGAAAGAAGGCGCAAATTACCTTTTAATACAATTGTATAGTTCCTCTTCTGTTCTTCCGATAAAGGCCCTAATACAATGGTCCTTGTTATATCGGTAGTTGCACCGGGATATTGTCCGCCGGAATCAACCAAAAGAAATCCATGAGGTTCAAGATTCAGGCATTCACCCTTTTGGGCACTGTAATGAACAATTGCACCGTTTTGTTCATATCCGCAAATCGTATCAAATGATAAATCTTCGCATTCATCACCGGAAAGCCGGATTGAATCCAATAACTTACCCGTTTCATATTCATCAATGCTTTCCGTTTGAACAATTTCTTTAATACGACGTATAAATCGCACCATGCTGATCCCATCGGTAATATGATGCTTTTGCATACTGGCAATCTCAGCAGTGTTCTTAATATGTTTGGGAACGAATTGATAATTATGAACACGAAATGCTTGATTGTTTCGTATAATCTCGGTCAAAAGTTGTGCGTTCACCTTATCCGCGTCAACAGCAAATTTCTTGTTGGAAATGTTACAGATAAAGTCATCAATTTCCGTATAATCGAACAAAACTATATGATTATCCGATAATTCTTTGCGTATTGTTTCGGATACACTGTCCATATGAATAAACAGGCTTACATTTTCTTTTGATACTACACAAAATGAAAATGCAACCGGAACATATGGTATATCATTGCCACGTATATTCAAAAGCCACATGATATCGCATAAATCCGTAAACAGTATATAATCCGCATGTATTTCTTCAAGTTTATTACGAACATACGCAATTTTGTCACAACGAGATTGACCCGATGCGGTATCCGAAACAATACGTACTTCATTAAATATTCGTTTCGGCCGATCTGTCCACACTTCATCAGATAAATGTATTTCCGGCATAAATGAAACATCGAATGTAAATGACTTTTTCATACGATCGAATTCGTTATAGGATAATGTACGTCCATCCAATCCGATTGTATCATTCGGTTTCGCATGAGTTCGAAGAAAGTCATCCAAATCGGGAACATTTTCCGCTCCCCATTTCATAACAGTAATACCGCTTTGGGACAATTCGGTATCGGCCTGTAGATAATATCTTGAATCCGTCCATAACCATGCGTCATCCTGCGATACAAGCAAATCACCGTAAGAGCCTGTAAATCCGGATAAGTAAGCTCGGAATTCATCGGTTTGCTGCGTATATTCGGATAAATGTGCATCGGAGGTATATACAATATACCAATCAATTCCGTGCTTAAGCATAGTTTCCTGCAAGCTTTTAATTCGCGAAGGAGCAGGATGCTCACCCAATTTGTAATTTATCATCTGCCAAACTCCAAGGATTCTGTTCTATTTCTCATTTGCCAATACCGAAACTGCAGCACTGGTTCCCAACCGATCACATCCGGCTTCCAGGAATGCAATCAAATCTTCTTTCGTACGAATACCGCCCGCTGCTTTAATTTTGACATTGGGACCGATATTTTCTTTGAATAATGCAATGTCAGATAATACCGCACCTTTCGTGCCGAAACCGGTTGAAGTCTTAATGTAATCGGCACCACCGTCGGTAACAGCTTTGCACATGGCGATTTTCTCTTCATTCGTCAAATAGCAGGTTTCAATAATGACCTTAAGAATATGATTACCGCATGCTTTCTTCATTGCTGCAATTTCATCGCATACTTTTGAATAATCACCATTCTTTACATCCGAAATATTAATTACCATGTC
This sequence comes from Lachnospiraceae bacterium, assembly GCA_045617945.1. GTDB lineage: Bacteria > Bacillota > Clostridia > Lachnospirales > Lachnospiraceae > UBA2868. The sequence goes on along the minus strand of JAZLJS010000036.1, from coordinate 36,999 downwards.
AATCTCATTTGCACCATCGGCAATACACTGTACTGCATCTGCAATTTTACCTTCGGTTGTTTCATAACCTAAAGGGAAACCGACTACCGTACAAATATTAACCGCATCTTTATAGGTCTCATGCACCCTCTTTACATAGCAAGGAGGAATGCATATGGATGCTGTATGATACAGAATGGATTCATCGCATATTTTGCAAATTTGTTCCCAGGTTGCAAAAGGTTTTAATAATGTATGATCCGCCGCATGTAATATCTGATCTTTTGTCATAATCCACACTCCTTTTTGTGTCAGTTTATGAATTCATTATACATTCTCCTGCTCATTTCGCAAATCCTTCTGTAATATCTCACCAAATCACATATATGAGTGATAATATATAAGAGAAATTAATCACAACATTATTGAAAAATGAATGAAAAGTTGTTTTTAACAATATAAATATGATAAAATGTTCCTTGTTTAGGAGGATTATATGGAATCATACAAATTCAGCAAATTATTACCGGAAATCGAAGAATTGGCAGAAAAAGGACGTCAGGCAAGTTTGATTGATACCGAACTGTATACGCGTTTCGATGTTAAGCGCGGTTTACGTGACTTGAACGGACGCGGTGTACTCACCGGATTGACAAACATATCCGATGTACGTGCCAACAAAATAGTAGACGGTGAACAAATACCGTTACCCGGTGAATTATTTTATCGAGGATATAATGTCAAGGATCTCGTAAAAGGTTTTGCCAAAGATTTGCGCTTTGGCTTTGAAGAAGTCACATATCTTATGCTGTTTAACGAACTTCCGAATACCAAACAGCTCGCTGATTTTTGTGATTTATTGTCATACTATCGTTCTCTTCCGACAGGTTTCGTCAGAGACGTTATCATGAAAGCACCCAGCCAGGATATGATGAATACTTTGGCAAGAAGTGTTTTGACTTTATATTCATATGACAATTGTGCTGATGATATTTCCATACCAAATGTACTTCGCCAAAGTTTGCAATTAATAAGCTTATTTCCGCTTCTTTCGGTTTACGGATATCAGGCATATCAACACTATTATCATAATAAGAGTCTGTATATCCATGTTCCTAAGCCGGAATTATCAACCGCCGAGAATATTTTACGACTTTTACGTGCCAACAAAAAATACACTCCGTTGGAAGCCCGAATCTTGGATATTGCTTTAGTGTTGCATATGGAACACGGCGGTGGTAACAATTCATCATTTACAACACATGTTGTTACTTCTTCCGGAACAGACACATACTCTTCTGTTGCTGCATCCTTAGGCTCTTTGAAAGGTCCCAGACATGGTGGTGCCAATATTAAGGTTGTTCAAATGTTCCAGGATATGAAAAACACCTTAAACGATTGGAAAGATGAAGACGAAATCGCCGCATATTTAAGAGCTCTTTTGCACAAAGAAGCGTTTGACCGCCAAGGACTTATATATGGTATGGGACATGCAGTTTATTCTACTTCCGATCCGCGTGAACAAATACTCAAAACGTTTGTAGAACAATTGTCCGCCGAAAAAGGAATGACGGAAGAATTTGAATTATACAGTACGGTTGAACGTCTGGCACCGCAAATTATCGCCGAGGAAAGAAAAATTTATAAAGGCGTATGTTGTAATGTCGACTTCTATTCCGGATTTGTTTATCAGATGTTGGAATTGCCGATTGAACTTTTTACACCGATATTTGCCATTGCAAGAATTGTCGGATGGAGTGCGCATCGTATTGAAGAATTATCCAACAACGGTAAAATTATTCGACCGGCATACAAGCCGATTTCACCGGATCACGAATACGTTAATATCGAACTCAGATAAATGAAAATATCTTTATGGGAGGAACAGTAATGGAAAAGAGTGAAGCAAAAATATTATTATGTGATGATTCAATCCTTGCAAGGAAAAGTCTGACCGGTTATTTAAACAACCTCGGATATCAAAATGTAATTGAAGGATCAAACGGCGAAGAAGCGGTAACCAAATTCGATTCCGAACATCCCGATATTGTATTATTGGATATTGTTATGCCGGTAAAAGACGGTGTTACTGCTACACGGGAGATTATTGAAAAAGATCCCGACGCGAACATAATTATCATTTCTTCCGTCGGAACGCAAACAAATCTTAAGGAAGCAATCAAAGCAGGTGCAAAAGATTTTGTTCAAAAACCTGTTGATAAAGACATATTGGAACAGGTATTAAACAACATTCTCTCATAAAGGAGTTTTACCATATGGATAACAAGAATCTTGTTATGAGCCTTTTGAATGCTTCCAACATAGGCAGCATTCCGCAAATTGACGAATTTGTAAAAACATATATCGAAAAGCTCATTTTGGATATTACAACGTATGTAAACAGTGATATCAGTATGTTGCCGATCAAATACTATGAAGACTATATGATTTCAACGGAATTATCTCAGGAAATCATTGGCGTTCCCGGTGCTTATTGTGCTGTTGACGCCTCTGTTCCGGCTCTTGTTCAATTCGCCGAAGATTACGCCAAACTTGGCATCACAAGCTACGGACAGCTCGCCAGAGAAGCCATCATGGACTTCATGAATCTGCACAATGGTCTGTTTGTTGTTCTTCTCTCCAAACTGAACCTTTGTGAATTGTCACTGGATGTTCCCAAAAACATTGAAATGAATCATCATATTACAACAGCCGAATATAAAACTATATTTGAGATACCCATCCAATTTAAATACGGTGTAATTAAGTTTTTATTATGCGAAAAATAAAATCAAATAGTATTGTTTCATAATGTATGGCAAATAATTTATGGCAAACCAAAAGCGGACAATTAATATGTCCGCTTTTATTATTGGTAAAGTAAATTAAAGTTCCGAAATAATCAAATCTGCTATTTCAAATAATCACATACAACCGATTCCATATCGGCAATATCAGCAACACAATCATGCAAAATATCTGCATTTTCAATTTCACGAACTGCATTCGGGATAGACACACCTGACAAATTGCTCAATCGATGAATCAAAGCAAATACATCTTCTTCATCCCTCTTCCCATCAATTGCATTCATAACAGCCGGAGTAAATTTGTAAGGACTTGCAGTTGAAACAACCACAACCGGATTGGTTGAATCTTTCATAAACTGCATTGCACCGAATGCAGCAACAGCCGTATGTGGGTCAATAACATAATGATCTTTTGAAAATACTTTTGAAATTGTATCTTTCACGTCTGCTTCAGATGCATAAGCAGGAACAAAATCGGAAAGTTTAGCCTTTTCGGAATCAGTAATCTCATAGACACCCTTTTCAGACAAATCTTTCATACGTTGTGCCGTAACCTCAGCATTTTCACCGGAGATAAAATATATAAGTCTTTCAAGATTACTGGAAATCAAAATATCCATCGAAGGAGAACTTGTTAATATGAACTCTCTTCTGCGATCATACACACCTGTCTTAAAGAAATCAAACAACACCTTATTATCATTCGAAGCACATATCATTTTATCAACAGGTAAGCCCATTTGCTTGGCAATATAGCATGCAAGAATATTGCCGAAATTACCGGTCGGGACTACAAAGTTCACTTTCTTTCCTGCACAAAGTCCATAGTCTTTCATCAATTTGGCATATGCATAAACATAATATGCTACTTGCGGAATCAAACGACCGATATTAATCGAATTGGCAGATGAAAAGCAATATCCTCTCTTACCAAGCATTTCCTTTATATCAGCATTATTAAATATATTCTTAACATTACTTTGACAATCGTCAAAGTTACCGCGTACACCGACTACTTTTGTATTATCTCCCTTTTGTGTTACCATCTGAAGTTCCTGAATACGGCTAACACCGCCCTTAGGGTAAAATACAATAATATTTGTTCCGGGAACATCTGCAAATCCTGCCAATGCTGCTTTGCCGGTATCACCGGAAGTTGCGGTAAGAATAACAACCTTTTTATCTAAATTATTCTTTGCCATGGCAGTAGTCAAAAGATGCGGTAATATGGAAAGGGCCATATCTTTAAAAGCAATTGTTGCGCCATGGAACAATTCCAAATAATAGCAGTCTCCTGTCTTTACAACAGGTGCTATTTCTTTTGTATCAAACTTTGAATCATATGCTCTGTCTATACAATTCTTTAATTCCTCATCCGTAAAATCGGTAAAGAACTTTTTCATTACAAAGAACGCACATTCCTGATAACTCATTTGAGCCAATTTATCGAAATCAATATCAAGCGACGGAACAGACTCGGGAACAAACAATCCTCCATCTTCGGAAAGTCCCTGAATAATTGCCTGTGAAGCAGTTAATCTCTTTTCATTTCCACGTGTACTCTTATACAAAATATCCATTTCTATTCCTCTTCAACCGAATTATTATTTGATTCTGCTTTATTAAGATCTTTACGGTCTTTGGCATCACGAAGTTTCTTACCGCAGATAACAGCAACTACAATAATGGCTATACTAGCAACTGCAAGAATCAAATATGTCAAAAACATATTTACAAATGAAATCATAATATTATTCCTCCTAAAATATATCGTATTATACTTTCTTGTATCCTACATCGTCAAGAAGTGTATCACCGAGCGCGGCTGAAACAGCAAGTTTATCACATCTTTCATTTTCAGGATGTCCGTCATGTCCTTTGATCCAAACAAATGATACCTGATGCGGTTTCATGCATAATAACAGTCGTTCCCATAAATCCACATTCAAAACCGGCTTTTTATCACTTTTACGCCAATGATTTTTCTGCCAGTTATCAATCCAATGCTGATTAAATGCATCGCAAACATATTTAGAATCAGAATATACAGTCACTTCACAACTTTTAACAAGTGCTTCCAGCCCCGAAATAACACCCATTAATTCCATACGATTATTCGTCGTCTTAACATAACCTGCCGATAGTTCCTTTTCATGAAATATACCCTTCCCATCGGTAAATTGTAAAATGCACCCGTATCCACCGGGACCGTCCGGATTATTACGTGCACTTCCGTCACAAAAAATATCAATATGGTCCATTAAAAATCTCCATGTAATTCTATATATGCCTATTGTAAATCCATACCGCATCGTTCAATTACCTGTTGCGGATATCCCAACAGTTTCAGTAAGCGTATGGCATTCTTTTTCTTAGCTACTCCGGGGAAAATCGTATAAGGGAATGATACAGATGAATCCGTTACACTTTCGGTAAAGTGGTAATTATCATACACATCATTAAGCATTTCGGTTAGTTCACTATCATGTGTCGCAGCAAAAACGCAAACACTCTTTTCGCACAAATATCGCAGTATGGAATGTGAAGCTATAATTCGTTCTTCGGTATTTGTACCTCGAAGTACTTCATCGACAATGCATAAAACATGTTCCGAATCGGATGCATCCAAAATACGCTTCAAAGAACGTGCTTCAACAATATAATAGCTTTCATTCCCAAGAAGATTATCTCGTAATGCCATGGAGGAATAAACTTTATATCTGGAAGCTCTGTAAAACTTGGTCGGAACAAATCCCAAATTTTGAGCCAATACACTGCACAAACCGATTGTTTTCAGAAATGTGGATTTGCCGGATGCATTTGAGCCCGTCAACAAGACATTCTTCTGTAATACAAAATCATTTGTTACAGGTTCTGTAATAAGCGGATGATAAGCACCTTTAAGTTCCATTACATGCTCGTCCGCTTCCGAAAATTCCGGCTTACAATGCGAAGGAAGCGATTCAATAAAGGATGCAACGGATATCGCAGCGTCTATGCTTCCGATTGTATCATACAGACTAGATAATTCATTCTCATGATCTGTAACAAATCTATGCAAAAAAGCAAACACAATAATATCCACATGAAAAATCATTCGAAGATAATCAGATACCATTGCAATCGGATTAGATGAAGAGGATGCTTCTCTCGGAAGAAATACCCTCCATTTTCCCAACGGCTTAAGTTCATCAATCAATTCGGAAAAGTTATTAAATGCCGGTACTTTCTCAGCATCGGATGCATATATTTGGGACAGAGATTCTCCGCAGCAAAGAAGTCGTGATGCATAAGTAAACGCACTAAATCCAATTCCTATATTCCCTATAGTCTTAAAATAATTACCTACGGAAAGAACTACAAATATTAGAAAAGCCAATACTCCGGGACCGGGAAATACAAAAATCATTGAAAAAGAAATAACGAGTAACAAATCCGTAAATATATGCGGCCAAACGGAAATTGTTTTGTATTCTTTAAGATCATTAAGTCTTTTGTGAAAGGAATCACCTTTTATAAATGACAGTTTATGTAAAACAAATAATGATTCCAGGCGTTGTTCTTCATGCTCGGTCAAATAATCGCATATTTTTCCAAACTCTTCTGATGCATCTGACGAATACGTCGTAATCAAACGATGATACAACACATCTTCTCCCGGTGAAGACTGGCAATGATTCATATATGCATATAATGTATCTATTTCCAAATCATTGGCGGTCGTTTCATCAATCGCAAAAGTCTGTGATTCATCATATTTATATGCATGATAGTCTTTTATTCTTGTAAGTGTTTGCGAATCAAATTCCGCTCTGCACCTTTTCCCGAAAACCGAAACCTGATCATTAAGATATTTTTGTTTTTCCTTTTTCGAATTCTTTTTTCCAACAAGGATAAGAAAAAGCACTATAACAATAACAGCACTCCAAACCAAAATATCCATTATTTACCCAGTTCCTTTTTTAATCTGCCAATAATATCATTTGCTTTTGCATATATGTCTTCTGCATCTTCATCAATAAAGAATTTATTATCTTCATAAAGAATCTTGCCGGCAATCATCGTCATCTTTACATTCTGCTTGCTTCCGCTGTAAACAATATTTTCGGGAATATTTAATATCGGCTGCATATTCGGCTGATGTAAATCAATCATAATAATATCAGCCTGTTTACCTACCTGAAGGCTGTCACAATCAAAAAGGCCCATTGCCTTTGCACCGGATACGGTTGCCATTTTCAGAACATCATATCCCGGAACAGCAGATGCATCGTGATCCTTTAGTTTGGCGAGCCCCGTTACCAAAAACATTTCTCTGAACATATCAAGACAATTGTTTGAAGAAGGTCCGTCGGTTCCGATAGCGACATTAACGCCTGCCTTCAGGAACTTGGAAATCGGAGCGATTCCACTGGCAAGTTTTGTATTGGAACCGGGATTCGTTACGATACTCAGATCATGTTTTTTGAATATCTCTATATCTTCATCATTAAAATAAACGCAATGATATCCGCCACCGCCATATTCAAACATACCTAAAGAATCCATAAGAGCAGTAGGGCTCATATGATAACGTTCAAAACATTCTCTTGTTTCGGATTCTGTTTCGGAATTATGCGCAAAAACAGGTGCCTGATATTTATGTGCCAACGCAGCCACACTCTTTAACAAATCCAATTCACATGTATACTCGGCATGAAATCCAAGCATAAATGAGGATAACGGATGTTTATTATTCAGTACATTGTATCGGTTCTCAAGCTCCTCAAGAGACGGCCCAAATTTGTTGATTCCGCTCACCTGAACAACACGCATACCGGCATCTTCACAGGACTTTGCGATATAATAAGGATCCAAATACATATCCATAATGGATGTAACACCGGTTGTCAGATATTCCAAAATCCCCAGTTTGGTAAGTGTATATATATCATCACCCGTCATAATGGCTTCCATAGGGAAAATCATTGTCTCAAGCCACTCCTGAAGAGGCAAATCATCCGCATAGCTGCGCATTGCCGTCATTCCGGAATGGGTATGCGCATTCTTAAAGCCCGGCATTAAAACATTTCCATTTCCATCAATTTCTCTGTCAAAAGATTCCTTAATATCATCCGAATTACATGCCGGACCAACATATGTTATTTTGTCATCTTCTGTCCATAATTCACCAAAATCAACACGGTTTCCGTTATTCATTGTCAATAAACGAACATTTTTAAATCTGATTTTCATGATAATCTCCTTATTTATCAAGATTTTCTGGGCCAAAACTCTCCGGCAGTAAATCTTCCAGTGTATAAACTTTATAGTCAGATACAGATTTGGCTACAATTACAATAAAAGTCTGCGGATTACAGAACTCACGCATAACCTGTCTGCATGCACCGCATGGAAAAGCATAATCACTTATCTTTTCAGTGGCATCACTTCCGCCAACAATTGCAATAGCTGCAAAATCGCGAAATCCTTCACTGACTGCTTTGAAAATTGCTGTTCTTTCAGCACAATTCGTCATTCCGAATGAAGCGTTTTCAATATTACACCCTGTAATAATTTGCATATCGGAAAGTAACAATGCAGCGCCTACTTTATAGTTTGAATAAACCGTATATGAATTTTTTCTTGCATTTGTTGCGGCAATGATCATTTCCGAAATCTTTGATTGAATATTACAGTCCATATCGCCTCCGCCTATTCCTCTACGATAAGAGGTGTAAAGTAATTCACATTTGTATTGATCAATGTCAGTTCACCGGTCGTTCCGATATTTGTCTCTGCATAAGGAACAATTACTTCATCCACAAGTAATGAATACACAGCATTATATTCTACCGAAGAAAATCGGTTAAAACGCGAATGATCCAACGGCAAACACACACCATTTTCTTTCGCGGTAACAACGGTTGTCTTACCACCTTCAAAGGTACCGTCATAATAATCCTTTATCGCCATATAAACTGCATTTCCCAAGGATTTCATGGCAGAAGTAATAACGGTGCTCGACTCAGCGCTTTGATCCACATCAACTCCTATTACTTTACCGGCATTATTCTCTGCAGCACGCATAACAGAACGTCCCATCGCACCACCACATGCAAAAATAGCTTCCGTACCGCCCTGATACCATTCTGCAGCAAGGTCTTCCACACGCTTGTCTTCATAAAACGTATTGGCATAGATGTATTTCACATCAACATTTACACCCATTTCAATCGATGCATAATCAATGCCTTGCACAAATCCGTAACCGAAACGAATAACCGGAGCTTCAGGTATACCGCCGATATATCCCAATTTTGTATAACCGTCACGCACTGCGGCATATCCGGCCAAAAAACCTGCCTGCTCTTCCGCAAACAAAAGCGACATAACATTATCGCCAATAGACACATCCGAATAATCCGAGTTATGCGGTTGTCCGTCCAACAAAATGAAATTGGTATCCGGATACTTGGTCTGTGCGGTAAATACCGTTTCCTCCAATAAATATCCGGGGCAAATAATCAATTGTGCACCATTTTTAATTCCACGCTTTATCTCGTCCAAATATGTTTGTGAAGAAGTATCACTCGGTTGATAATATGCTGTTTTAACACCAAACTCATTACCGTATTTTTGAATACCTTCCCACGCACCCTGATTAAACGAACCGTCATTTACAGTTCCAAAATCCGTGATCAACAGAACATCCACGCTCTCATCCTGCGTAGAAGCAGTCTGTTGTTCATTATTTTTATCCTTACAGGCACACAAGCTAACAGAAAACAGCAATATACACATCATCGTTGCCATAACCCGAAGTATTCTGCGACTTTTTAATGAATAATTCTCAAATATAAATTTCATAAAACTCCTCAAAAACTAAAATCTTTTTATTGATTCGGACACAAGTCTTTCAAATAAAGGTGCAGCATTTCTTCCGGCCTCTTGTACCTCATCATGTGACAACGGATGGTCCGCAATACCTGCCGCCAAATTACAAATACAAGATATACAACACACTCTCATACCCATGTGTCTTGCAGCTATTGCTTCTACAACTGTACTCATACCAACAGCATCAACTCCAAGCTTACCAAGCATTTTGATCTCTGCGGGAGATTCAAATGAGGGACCTGTAAGCTGTGCGTAAACACCTTCCTGAATACGAATATCAAGTTCCGCAGCTGCAGCACGAATCACTTCACACAGATTTTCATCATAAACAGCCGTCATATCAGGAAATCTTGTTCCCAATTCATCAATGTTCGGTCCAATCAACGGATTAGGTGCAAACAGAGAAATCTGATCCGTAACAAGCATAAAATCACCTGCGGAAAAATCTTTATTCAATCCTCCGGATGCATTTGTAAGGAATAAAATCTGCGCTCCCATCATTTTCATTAGTCTCGTGGGAAGTACTACATCGGAAATAGGATATCCTTCATAAAAATGAACACGTCCCTGCATGCACACAACAGGAACATCATCAACATATCCAAAAATAAATTGACCTTTATGGCCGGGTACGGTTGATACAGGAAATCCTTCGATTTCACTATACGGCAGAGTAGATTCAACACGGATATTCTCAGCGTAATTTCCTAAACCCGAACCTAATACAAGTGCAACCTTCGGTACAAAATCTGTTTTCGCGCGTACACTTTCATAACATTTTTCCAATTTTTCATAAACTTTATTCATGCTGTTCTCCTTTACAATGAATTGACGTAATCAAGCAACAATAAAATATATTCTTTTACTTTTCCGTAATCAAACGTATCATATGCCTGTTTCATATTGGATATAATTGAATTGGCTTCCGATCCGTAATTCTTCTGTGAAAGTTTTACAATAATTTCTTCACATTTTTTCAGATTAATTTTTGCCATTGCTTCTGACAATTCATTAACATCCGAAAGAATCAATTCGTCCTGATCACCTGCCGCTTCCTCGGCAACCGAGGGCTTCGTTTGAAGTAACTGATTCTCCTCAAGATAAACACGAACCTTCTCCAGTACAATTTCAAAATACGTAAGTACCGACTGGGTTTGTGATTTGATAAAGTCTATTCTGTTCTCTTTTCCGGCAAATTCCAACTCTCGGAACAATTTTGAAATGGCTTCTGCGCCGATACTTGCACTGCTGGATTTCATTGCGTGAACATTCACGGTATATAAAGAATAATTTTCTTCGGCTACCTGATCCGGTATTTCTCGCAGTTTCGTCAGACCTTCGGAATAATACGTGTTCAATACCGCCGAAAACGCATCCATACTACCGCCTACGTTTGTAAGTCCTACGTTAAAATCAATTGCAACAGGATCTTCCATCTTTTCCTCCTCTTCTACCGGTTTGGAAGGTTGAATACTGGATAACGGAACATGCAATTTGGGTGGCAAATATTTGCGCAGCATTCGCTCCAGATAAAACGATCGAACCGGTTTTGCCAAATAGTCCTGAAAGCCTTCGGCAATCATCTTTCTTCCAACCTCCGGACCAAAATCAGCAGTTGCACATAAAACAGGAATCTTACTGTTTATATTTTTTAACTGGCGTATACGATATAATGTTTGAAAACCATCCATCTCAGGCATACGCTGGTCCAAAATAACCAAATCATAAATATTACGTTCCATAAGCTCTAATGCCTGCGCACCGGACTTGGCCGTTGCCGCCTCAATCTTTAAATTACGAAGCGAACCTGCCAACACTTTCAAATTAACGATGGAATCATCCACCACGAGAACCCTTGCATCCGGAAATACCAATTGTTCGGATTCGATGACTTTCTTATGAGCCACATCATCCCATTTGCCGGAAAAAGCATCCGATATATTAATACAGGTAAGAGGTTTTCGAATCTGTTTACAGCGTCCGAAATCATCGTATCCGTGAACACGTTCCGTAATAACATAAACAAATTCCTCTATCTGACTTTGCATAATCGTTTCGCCAAGTGTGGAATAATAGCTTTCCGGGATAAATATCTGTGTATATTTCTTGTTTTCAATGGAATGGCGAAATACATTAGGACCCGAAACAAAATCGGGAGAAATATGAAAATCGCTTAATATATCAATCCACATCTCCTGTTCGGATTTGTTTTCCAAAAATACCAAAACATTATATACATTATAATGAGTTACGTGAACAATCGGATAATCCTCGACAATATAATTAACGAACTCAAAATTAACGGACATCCCGACGCCGACAACGCTCTCGATTGTAAGGCTACCGCCCATCATCTCCAAAACTTCTTTACAAATGGACAGTTCAAGTCCCATCCCTTTATAATCGCTTTGTTGTCTGGAATCATAATTAGCATAAGCTGACAGCATCGCATCAATCTCTGCTTGGGTAAGTCCCATTCCGGATTCCGCAATACGACATTTTAACAGGACCGTATGATTATCCTCATTGATTTCACCGTTAATCTCCAAACGCATCTTGCTGTGCGGAAGCTTATGAACCGTTGAAAACAACAGGTACATAAATACTTGTCGAATTCGGACTTCATCGCCAAACAAATAACTGGGAATTTCGGGATCAATGCTTGCAAAAAATTCGGTCTCTTCTGCCTGATATTCCGTCGATACGGATTCAATAATACCCTGAATCAAATCTTTAAAACTATATTTGTCCGGGAACAGAACCATTCTATTGGAATCCAGTTTCGAAAATTCCAAAACATTATTAATTATCTTAAGTAACTGATTCGATGAATCACGTATTGTCTCCGCCAGTTCACGTGCATTCGGAGATAAATCTTCTCTTAATATAAGTTCATTCATTCCGATAATGGCATTCATCGGCGTACGAATCTCGTGAGTCATGTTAGCCAAAAAGCGACTCTTATTCGTTTTGGCTTCAGCCATAATCTTTTCGGAATTCATAACAGATTTATGAGCCTTATCATATGCAAAAGTCTGGAACAAAATCACAATCAGCGGCACAAATGCAGCCGCAAGGAAACTAAATGTCGTTCCGCGACCGTATATGGACGGATTCTGGAAAGACTGAATATAATCAAAATGATAATAATCAAACAGAATTACTATACAATACCAAACAAGTTCTACGAAAAAGACTATATAAACAAATCGATCGGTAATCAGAAACACAGTAACCACAAGGCCTATGATAAATACAAACGGAGCACCGTTATACATGCTTCCGGCAAGAAAATACATCAATGGAAATTCCAATATATTGATAATCAACACCGAAATCGTGATAAACATTTTATACTTATGCATTCTGTTTGCGGCAATAAATACCAAAATCCAAAATACAAAAATTATAAAATACAAGCCGGAAACAACAGGACGTCTTACGGGACCCAACGCAAAATAAACAGTGAGAAGAAGCTGTGCCACTGCCGAATACAGAACAACCAAATTAAAATTCTTTTCTTCATTGGGAATCTCGTCACTGAAAAAATACTTTATTCCCTTACGCATACGAGCCGATACGGATTCCATAACTAACTCCTGCCATTTATTTCAATCAATTCAGACGGTAAATATTTCTGTAATGTTTTTTCGATTCTGTCAACGGAAATCGGTTTAGGTAAATAAGCGTCAAATCCGGTTTCCAAAAACATTTCCTTAGCACCGCTGACAACATTTGCCGTTAAACAGACAACCGGAATTGTTCGATACCTGTCATTCGGCAACTTTCTGATACGCTCCAGTGTATCTATACCATTCATTTCAGGCATCATATAATCAAGGAAAATCATATCAACATCACTCTCGTCCAGAACACGAAGACATTCCTTACCCGAAAGCGCAGTAAAAACATTAGCTTTATATTTTCTCAGCAAACCGCTGGCCACATTTAAGTTCGTATAGTTATCATCAACCACAAGGATTCTGGCTCTGGGGCAGGAAAATCCTCCCTGCTGTACAACTTCACGAACGAAACTATTGGTTTCATTCATAATAGCGGCATACACATTTATCACATATGTCGGCCTGTTCATAACCATATGGCTCATTTCAACATCAACCATCTCATTTATCAAAGCCATAATAATCAAACGTTCACGATTTACATGTTCTTTGATGAATAATTCATTTTCAATATAATTGTCATATGAAATAAAGATATGTGTAAATGTATCTTCTTTCATCATGTGTTCAAAGTCCTGAGAATTATAAACGACTTTCGAAGAAACATGTAAATCTGACAAAATGGATGAAAGAGAATCCGAATATTCTTTCTTGGTATCAAAAACAAGAGCATGAAAACGAGCCGGATTGGGAATGATACACAAAGATTCCCATTGATCAACATTCTGCACTACCGAAAATGAAAATGTACTTCCGAAATGATACGTACTCTTGGCGGAAATCTCACCGTTCATACGTGAAACTATCTCTTTACATATAGACAGCCCCAAACCACTGCCTTCTGATTTTTTCATATCAATATCGTCGGATTTATCAATTATTTCCTGTGTGAACAATTTGGGAATATCTTCTGCTCGGATACCGATTCCGGTATCTTCAACACTTGACAAAAGCTTCACACGATTATCATCAAGTCTTTCAAAATCAATTCGTAAAGTAATTGATCCCTGCTTAGTATATTTGATGGCATTATTAAGCAAATTAATATAAACCTGTCGAAGTTTTGATGCATCTCCATACAAATATCTGGGCAAATCCTTATTAATATCAACATAGAAGTCAAGATCGCTTTCAAGCAAACGAACCGTCATCATATTTATGATATCCATAAACATTTCTTTGATATCATATTTGGTGGAATACAATACAATGTCACGATTTTCGGACTTGGAAAGATCCATTAATTCATTCGTTGTAGACAATAATGCATTACAGGAATTCAGAATGTTATATACACTTTCGCGTACATGATCGTTAATCTCCTGATCTAACAGCAAATCCACATTTCCCACAATCGCATTCATTGGAGTACGAATTTCATGGGACATATTTATAAGGAAAATATCCTTTGAAATATAGGCATCCGTTGCATCCATACGCATATGCTCAGCCTTGGATGTTTCCTTTTCAAACATGATTGTACGAAATCTTACCGCTGCACCGCATAACAAGCCGGCAAAAATGACAGAAGCCAAAAGTCCTGCGTAATTCATATTTATGGAATCAATATCTTCTGTATTCATGGGAATAGGTAACACACGATATCCCCACAAAATAATTCCCGTATAAAAAATCAGCTGAAAAATACCGATCGGAATAGCAAATTTATAATCCAGCATCAATACCGTATACAATATGCCGACGATAAAGAAAATCGAAATAACGGCACTGCTGTATCCGAAACTGAAATACAAAAGGGGAAAGAAAAAGAAATTCAAGGCAACCGACATGGCAATGGTGGGTTTGATATAATGCCCGGTTCTGTTTGCTTCCACCATTGTTACAAAAAACGATACTGCTATGCCAAAACACAAATACAATAAACGTCTCGACGGAATAAAGAAATATAAAAGGACACACGCAATAATCGTACCAATTATACAAATGGTATGAATCATATTATAGGTCACTGTTCGAGATGATAAATTATCTGTATCAAAATATCTTCTGTATATTTCATTCATAAATATATCCGCCTATGCAGAAATTATATACTTGCTTCTCCGATCTTGCGTTGAATCTCAACAAATGCATCAACCAAATCCGGATCAAAATGCGTACCGCTCCAAAAACGGATACGATTAACGGCTTCCACGTGAGAAAGCGGCTCAGCGCCGTCATTTACAGTGCGGAAATCATCATAACTGTTCACAATGGCAAGAATTCTGGCCTCAATAGGAATATTTGTTGTCATAAGCTTATCCGGATAACCCTTTCCATCCCATCTTTCATGATGGGAACGGCACATATTATATGCATAAGAAAGGAATTTATTATCCGAAACAACATCCATAACTTTTCGAATTGTTTCTGCTCCGAGAATTGTATGTGCACGGTTGAATTCCTTCTCCTGCAGGCTTAAGTCACCCATATCGGCAAGGCAACGATCTGTCAAACACATTTTGCCGACATCATGCATTTTGGAAGCAAATTTCAATATTTCCGCATCTTTTTCATCAATACTGAATCTGCGTGATTCTATAAGAGAATCCAAAAAGATGTCCATATATTTTTCAACTCGGATAGAATGCTCCGAAATAATATAAGAACGACTGGCCATCAGAGAAACAAACATCTCAACAATTGCGTATTCCAGTTCGACAATATTATGTATCTTTTCATTCAATGCATTTGATAAAGCTTTATTTGTCTTATTTAACTTACGCGTTTCTTCCAGGAAATTAATATGAACATCCACACGCTTTCTAAGAAGCATAGCAGTAAAAGGTTTCTTAATATAATCAACCGCACCGAGTGAATACCCTTCCACCTCAGTAGTTGTGTCTTCCTGTGCAGTAAGAAAAACAACCGGAATATCTGCCAATTTGGGGGTATTCTTCATATCACTGATTACATAGAAACCGTTTATATCAGGCATATCAACATCCAAAAGAACCAAATCGGGAGGTTCCGGCATTTCTTTTAAGAATTCCAATGCCATTGTACCGGAGGAAACCGGAACAATTTCATAAGTATCCTCCAATGCCTTTTTGGCCATAATCAGATTGGTCATGTTGTCATCAACAATCATTACTTTATACATAAAGTGTTCTCCTTTAGGGAAGAGAAATATAAAAAGTATCTCTCATTTGGTACGCATCAGGTATTTCATACCTTCTTTCAGTCCGTCAACCGTCAGTCGATACATTTGAAATGTATTTTTAACGGCGGTTTCAGCTTCACGCCATGGTGCATTTCCGGGAGCCATCTTCGGATTCATCCAAATAACACGTTTAAAATGCTTTTTCAAAAGCATTAACCATTCCATTCCCGACAGACCGTCATTCGGTCCGCGATAATTTCCCGTGACGGAATACAATTCTTCCGGAGCCATCGCTGCATCGCCGACTATGATAACTTTATAATCTCCGTCAAGATTATGAAGCACCCATTCCGTCTCCGTCCAATCACCGTTCTCGCATTCCGGAGAATTATATAAATGCGAATAAATACAATTATGAAAATAATATGTTTTAACATCTTTAAAGTGATTGCTCTTATGTACGGAATGGAATAACTCATTCAACAAATTGGTATACGGAATCATTGTTCCGCCTGAATCCATCAGCAGTAACAGTTTAACCGTATTCTTGCGTGGTTTATCCATCACAATTCGAAGAGTTCCGCCGCATTCGCATGTCTTTGCAATTGTTCCGTCAATATCAAGTTCCGTTTTCGGAACATCAAGTTTGGAAGAAAACTGTCTTAATCTGCGAAGCGCCACCTGAAATTGACGGTTATCAAGAACTTTATCATTTCTAAAGTCACGAAACTTCCTTTCTCCGATTACCTGAAATGCAGATTGATAACCTGTAGCTCCACCGATGCGAACACCGCCCATGTGTCCACCCAGATTACCGTAAGAAGAATTACCGGTAGTTCCGATCCACATTGTTCCGCCTCGATGCTCTTCTGTTTGTTCTCTCTGACGTTCCCGAAATTGTTCTAGAACTTCTTCTTTGTCAATGATTGGATTGGCTTCGCCTTCCATCATTGCCTTTTTACGTTCGATTTCTTCAGCATACTCGCGTAACTCAGGCTTATCAAGCCATCGAAGCATCTCCTTTGAAATCTCATCATAGTCCCCACGAATACCTTTAAAGTACTCATCAAAAATCATATCGTACTTATCATAATCATATTCCGACTTCACAAGAATCATACGGGAAACATAGTAAAATTCAGTAAAACTGGCGTGTATCAGTCCTTTGTCCATGGCCTCTTCAAGGGACAGCCACTCCTTTAAGGACACATCCATTCCCTTTTCTCTTAAAAAATAGAAAAAATCAACAAACATAACTATCTATACCCGCATATGCGAAACACTTTCCAGGTCCTCATCCTTCTTTACAACGGTTCCGATAAACGGAAGTTCCGCCTTTATCCTTTCGGCGCTGATTCCGCCAAGCTGTAACGCATTAATCCAATCAATCAGCTCTGATGTGCTGGGTTTCTTCTTAATTTCACGTTTGGAACGGATCTCATAAAAAACGTCCATAGCTTCTCTTAATATATTGGAATCAACATTCGGATAATGGGTTTTGACAATCTCCGCCATCAAATCCCTGTCGGGAAATGCTATGTAGTGGAAAATACAGCGACGCAAAAAAGCGTCCGGCAATTCCTTTTCCGCATTTGATGTAATAATAACGATCGGACGTTGTTTCGCACGAATAGTCTCTTTTGTCTCATGAATATAAAATTCCATTTGATCAAGTTCCCACAACAGATCGTTAGGGAATTCCAAATCAGCTTTATCAATTTCGTCAATCAGCAAAACAACCTGAGAATCTGCGGTAAATGCTTCACCCAATTTACCGAGTTTGATATATCTGGCAATATCATCAACACCTTCCACTCCGAATTGTCCGTCATACAAACGCTGAATGGTATCATACATATACAAACCATCCTGCGCTTTTGTCGTAGATTTAATATTCCATGTATAAAGCGGCATATTCAGAGACTGTGCAATAGCTTTTGCAAGCATTGTTTTGCCCGTCCCCGGCTCGCCTTTGATAAGAAGCGGCTTCTCCAATGCTTTGGCTACATTAACTGCAGACATAAGTTCGAAAGAAGCAATATATGTATCGGTGCTGTGAAATCCGTTCATATTAATATCCATAAAACAGGTACTCTCCTATATAAAAATGGGCATAAAAATACAACTTTATGTTACGATATTTAGCGAATAAAATCAACCAAAACACACTTGCCGATTTATCTTTAAAAAGAATGTTGATAAAGACATTTTTATAAAAAAACGGGGTACATTGCTGTACCCCGCATTTTACCATGAAAACGAATCCGATTCTTCCTTTCGATCTCTTACCATCAAAGATTTAACTGCATCGGAAGCATTCTTCCCATCAAATAGCACTTTATTTACCTGCTCAATAATCGGAACTTCAACCTCGTATTTCTTCGCCAAAGCTAATGCGGCTCTGGCAGAATAAACTCCTTCAACTATCATTTTTACTTCAGCCATTGCTTCATCCATCGTTTTGCCCTGTCCTAGTAAAATTCCGGCGCGTCGATTTCTTGAATGCATGCTGGCACATGTCACAATCAAGTCTCCGATTCCGGTTAATCCCGCAAAGGTTTCGAATCTACCACCCATTTTTACGCCCAAACGAGTGATTTCGGCAATTCCTCTTGTAATGAGAGCAGCTTTTGTATTATCACCATACCCCAGTCCGTCCGCTATTCCCGCTGCAAGAGCCACCACGTTTTTTAGTGCACCACCCAGTTCAATTCCGAGAACATCGGGACTGATATATACACGAAATACATCATTCATAAACATATTCTGTACATATTCTGCCGTTTCTCTTTCCAATGCCCCTACAACACAAGTTGTAGGAATTCCTCTGCCAACTTCTTCAGCATGAGACGGACCGGACATCACGCATACGGAAGCTTGAGGAATTTCTTCCTGAATAACCTTGGATAATGTGAGCAATGTATTTTCTTCAATGCCTTTTGCAACATTAACGATAACCTGTCCCTTTTCACATACCCCGGCCAATAAATGAGCCGTACTTCTTGTATAAGGTGACGGAACAGCCAAAACAAGCATATCTTTTTCGCAAACCGCACTTCTTAAATCCGTTGTAAAAGTCATATCATCAAAAAGCTTAACACCGGGCAGTTTCTCAGTATGCTCCAATTTTGTTTTAAGCATTTCAATCTCGTCTTCCACAATCGACCAAACGGTTACATCATGACCATTGTTGTGCAGAACAACGGATAACGCGGTACCCCAACTTCCCGCACCAATAACGGCAACCTTTGCCATATACCTCACTCCTTTTTATTATCGTTATTGTCTACTTCAATCTCAGGTTTACTCTTAAAATAAGTTTTACGTTCTTCCCCTTTAAGAAGTCTGATTATATTCTCTTTATGACGCCAAAGTGCCAAAATCGTTAAACAAAACGTAACGGCATAAAATTCATTTAAGCAGGCTCTGTTTATTTCAGGTGCAAAATGAAATAATCCCATCTCTCCCATAATAACAGATTCCGCAAAAAAAGACAGATACAGAAGAATGGAACCCAAAGAAACATAATGTGTCAGAAAAAATGTTCCAAAAAAAGTAACAAATCCGACGGCTACGGGAATAGGTCCAAATGAAATAATAAGTCCGCACGTGGATGCTATGCCCTTTCCGCCTTTGAAATTCATATAAAACGGATAATTATGTCCTAAAACCACACCCGATGCAGCATATAATTGCAGAAGCTTAATATAATCGGAGCAACTGTTATGAAAAAGTAAATAAGCAACAATAACAGCCAAAATACACTTACATGCATCGCCGGCAAATGTTAAAAGAGCATATCGAATTCCCATTGTGCGAAGAACATTCGTTGAACCGGCATTCTTACTTCCGTATTTTCTGATATCTATTCCTTTGATTTTGCCAATAATATAGCCGGTTTGAAGCAAACCGAATGCATAACCGATTAACAGACAAATCAATCGTTGCATCAGTTCTCACCTCTTTCACGAATAATAAATTTCAAAGGTGTACCTCGAAATCCGAAGCACTCTCTTATTTTATTCTCTATATAACGTGTATACGAGAAGTGCATCAATTCTTTATCATTGACAAAAATAACAAATGTCGGAGGTTTCACGGAAACTTGTGTAATATAGAACAATTTCAGGCGCTTTCCCTTATCTGCAGGAGGTTGTTGCATTGCCACCGCTTCGGACATAATCTCATTCAACACACCTGTCTGCACACGCATTGCATGATTTTCTATCACAGCATCAATCATTTCAAACAATTTATTCATACGTTGCCCTGAAAGTGCCGAAATAAAAATCTTTTCCGCATAAGGCATAAACGACAGAATATTCTCAATATCCTTCTCGTACTTATAAATGGTCTTATCATTCTTTTCAATGGCATCCCACTTATTTACTGCAATAATGATACCCTTACCGCTTTCATGTGCTATTCCGGCAATCTTGGCTTCCTGCTCCGTAATGCCTTCCGTAGCATCTATTACCAGAACAACAACATCAGCCCGTTCAATCGCAGCAACCGTTCGAACGACCATAAAATGTTCCAGTTCTTCTTTGACTTTCTTTTTGCGACGCAATCCGGCCGTATCAATAAATACATATTCCTTACCGTTATGTTTCACGGTCGTATCTACCGCATCACGGGTAGTTCCCGCAATATCCGACACAATAACTCTGTCTTCACCGAGCAATCGATTGATAATAGATGATTTGCCGACATTCGGTTTCCCAACAATTGCAATTCTGGGACGTTCATCTTCCTGTTCTTCTTCGGATTTGTCCGGAAAATGCGCTATTACCGCATCCAAAAGTTCACCCAAGCCCAAGCGGTTGGCCGCTGAAACGGCAACTGGTTCCCCTATACCAAGATTATAAAATTCAAATACATCATTACCGTATTTCTTAAGGTCATCAACTTTGTTTACGGCAAGAATAACCGGTTTGCGGCATCTTCTGAGCATATCGGCAACTTTAGAATCCGAATCCTGCAATCCCTGCTTAACATCTACAATAAATATAATAACATCGGCAGTATCCATTGCAATTTGTGCCTGCTCACGCATTTGAGACAAAATCACATCCGTACTGTCAGGTTCTATTCCACCGGTATCAATTAATGTAAAATTACGGTCCAACCAACTGACAGGAGCATAAATACGATCACGTGTAATACCGGGTGTATCCTTCACGATACTGATACGTTCGCCTGCCAAAACATTAAACAATGAAGATTTACCGACATTCGGTCTGCCCACAATAGCAACAATAGGTTTACTCATCTTCCAATACTCCTAATACACAATCCACCAAACTGCGCGGGTTAGATTGTACAATATATACCGAAACTTGTAAAGCATCCTCCACATCCGCTATAGAGACATCATCAAGAAAAACATCTTCATTATAACGCAACATATTAACGGGAATTAACAAACCATCCGCCTGATTGCATTCCCCTTGCAACTGTGTAATCAAATCGTTCCCGCAAATCAATCCTGCAACAGTAATCTGCTTGCCGAAAAAGTTATTGGTGATGGCCTTCACCTTGATATCCATCTGTGGAAACAATTCATTAAGCCGTTGCATTGCATCGGAAAGGAACGGATAAAACAATGTACCCGTAGCCAAAATAACCGTTCTATGGTAATCCAAAGAATTCATTCTTCCGTTTTCCAAACGTTCTTTAAGAATAGAAAGTACATCTTCGAATTCATTTTCAAACAAACGAATCATCCCCACACCATTTTCCAATTGCGGATAATCGTCGTATGTTTCTTCATCCGGAATATCACGATTGGCCAAAATATACCACTCGTCGGATGCATGTACAAAATGCATCCCACATTTATTGTATGCAACTTGCTGCACCTCTTCGATTAATCGGATTACCTCAATGGCATCGTTTTCATTAAAAGGTTCCAAATGTGTTAAATTATCACGATATTTTGTAAGACCTACGGGAACTACCGAAACCGACTGCATAATTGGAGCATATTGCAGCAAATCATATAAGGTCTTCTTCAAAGCATCCTTGTCATTATAATTTTTACACAGAACAATCTGGCCGTTCATAACAATTCCGGCCTCATAGAAGCGATCAATTATACGAAGACTCTTTCCCGCGAAACGATTTCCAAGCATTTTGCAGCGAAGATCCGGATCGGTAGTGTGAACCGAAATATTCATTGGACTCAATCGATACTTAATTATTCTGTCAACATTGGCATCGGTAAGATTCGTAAGTGTAACATAATTTCCCTGCAAAAAGGACAATCGGCTGTCGTCATCTTTAAAATATAATGTTTCACGCATTCCGGGAGGCATTTGATCAATAAAACAGAATATGCATCGATTGGAGCATCTACGATATTCATCCATAATCCCGGCTTCAAAGCATATACCCAAATCTTCGTCTTCGTCTTTTTCGATTTCCAGTTCCCATTCTTCGTTATTCTGTTTACGTACCAACAGCAAAAGTTCGGATTCACGAATCAAAAACTCATAGTCAAAAATATCTTCAATAATCTCTCCGTTTATTGACAATAAAACATCACCGGGGACCAGCTGAAGTTCTTCGGCAATACTCCCCGGTAATATATCGGTTATAATATGTTCTTTCTTGGAATTTCCTGTTCTCATAGTGACTTTCCGCTCGTACTTCCAAAGCCTCCGTTTCTCTCCGTTTGAACATCGTCATCGGTTGTAATACCGAATTCAACAAATATTCCCTGTGCAAACGCATCACCGGCTTTTAGATTAATGGTACGATCTTCATTTGTATCATTTGTAATCTTTATAAAAATATGGCCTTCATTATCAGAATAGTAATAATCACTGTCAATAATACCAACCGTATTATTGAGCTGCAAACGATATTTAAATCCAAGGCCGCTTCTCGGATAAACCTTCAGTACCCAGCCTTCTTCCATTTGGACACGAATACCCGTTGGTATTTTAATCGTTTCCCCAGGTGCAAGCGACCAATCCATCGGGCTGTAAAAATCATATCCCGCAGAACCGCGTGTTGCCCGCGAAGGTTTCTTTATAGCATCATAAATTACGCTTATTTGTGCATCATCCGCCGGAAAAGAGTCTTTCCAATCCGCAAGGAATCTGTCATAACTTACTTTTGAAAACGTCGCAATCTGTTTCATATTCACCTACATCATTCTATTTATAATAATCAGGGCAATGAATAACCGGAACCTTCGGATGATCCGATGCAAGAGTCTGTTGAACATCGATAACACGTTGGTTGGCACTTCCTTTCCAACGCAAAAGAACATCTTTCTGCTCTGCAACAAACTCACCGTCCACCAAAACATCAATATTTACAATATCAGGGGAATTATACAAGTTTTCCCAAACATCTCCGGTATATAGCCAAATCGTCTTATCCGGAAATGTCTTACGAATCTCTTCGGCCAATAAACGAATATCCGTATGATTCTGTGCGTGAAGCGGATCTCCTCCGCTAAAGGTAACGCCACTTATATATGGCTTCTTCAATTCATCAAACAGCTCCTGTTTGGCAGCTTCATCAAATAACAATCCGCCGTCAGGATCCCATGTCATCGGATTCTGACATTCCTTGCAACAGTGAGAGCATCCTGCCACCCAAAGTACAACACGCAAACCGTCACCGTTAAGCATATCGTCCTTTGTAATATTATGATATCTCATTACTACATGCTCTTCCTTTCCGCAATTTCTGCCATTTTGGCATCATTCAGTCTCGTATCACCATGGACACGCGAATATGATAAATATCCGTTCATTCTGTCAATCTTTGTAAGATTTCGCGAACCGCATTTCGGGCAAACATCCATTTCCAATTCCTGGTGTCCGCAATCATCACAATATGCCAATGACATATTTACGCCTTCGTAAAATCCCATATCCATAGCTCTGTGGATCAAAGTACGGATTGCATCAAGATTATAATCTATCGGATACTTGACATATTGGATCTTGCCGCCATTTGAGAGTTCCCAAAATCTGTATTCCAAATCCTGCTTCTGAATCGGCGTAATATTCTCCGTTACATGACAGTGGAAACCGTTCGAAACATATTCTCTATCCGAAACATTCTCAACTATGCCATACTTCTTGCGGAATTGTTGCACCTGTAATCCACACAAATTCTCGGCAGGAGTCGCATAAATAGCATATAAATGACCGTCTTCTTCTTTGAATTCATTCACTCTCTTATTAATGTATTCCAATACTTCCAGCGCAAACTGACCGTCTTCGGCAAGAGATTTACCGTTATATAATCTCTGCAGTTCATTAAATGCAGTGATTCCAAAAGATGCGGTCGCCGCTTTAAGAAGCGGTTTGATTTTGTCCGTAAGTTTCAAATGGCCACCGTAAAAACCGCCTTCACAATATGCGAGAGGGTTCGTGCTTGCACGCATTTCACCAAGATATGCATACGTTCTCTGGTGTAAACCGCGAATCAAATTCAAATAATAGTCCAATACTTCGTAAAAATCTCTGCTCTCCTGTCTCGCCTTGGCCAATATCATTGGCAAATGAAGCGATACGGCGCCTATATTGAATCTACCAACAAATACAGGAACATCCTGGTCATCCGCCGGATGCATTCCACCTCGCTCATACCACGGAGACAAGAACGCACGACATCCCATAGGGGAAATGATCTTGCCGTATTGCTTGTACATAGATGCAATATATCCTTTACCGGTCAATGACAACCAGTCGGGGTACATCGTTTTGGATGAGCAACGTACACCGGCTTCGAAAACATCTTCCAGTTCTTTTCCGGGACCATGAAGGTTCTCATCATACAAAAATACAATCTTAGGGAATAATACCGGTTTCTTACACTCTTTCTTACCTTGTCCGGCACGACGCACATCCAACATAGTAATCGTAGCCATCTTGGCAAAATGGCCTCTTCCGGTTCCGGCCGTTACCGTTATAAACGGATAATCTCCTCTTGATGAAGCAACGGTATTAAACTTATATTCCCAACCTTGGAATCCCTGTTCAAAATCACGATGAATATCCTTCTCTGATTCTTCTTTGGCGCGTTCTTCGGAAATGCCAAGTGCCAAATACTTATTCATATATTTCTCGAAAGATTTCTCCGCATAAGGTTCCAAGATCAAATCAACACTGGGAACGGTAAAACCGCCATATTGCTGAGACGCTGCAGACAGTACAATATCGCCGATTACGTCAAAAGCAACGTCCAAAGTTTTCGGCTCATTATACCAAATATTACCCATTTCAAAACCGCCGCGGAGAACGTTCTCCACATCAAACAGACAGCAGTTCATCGTATCACGGCGGGCACTCATATCATGAACATATATATATCCATCACGACATGCCTGTATCTCCTCAGTTGTCATAAAGAATTTCTGGTACAGTTCTTTATTTAACTGATTAAAAATCAAACTTCTCTTTGTAGAAACGAGCGCGGAATCCGTATTCGCATTCTCTTTGTCTCCGACATACATAATCGACTGACTCTTCTTATATACATCATCAAGCATCCGAACGAAATCCTGCTTGTAATTACGATAATCGCGGTAACTCTTTGCGACAATCGGCTTAACCGTTTCCAAAACACTTTCGACAATATTATGCATCACCGGAATGGGAATCTCATCCACATCCAGTTCATCCACTCTGTCAACAACACTTTGACAGATGAACGCCTTCTCTTCATCAGAGAACTTTGTCAAAGCACGATATGCTGACTTACCGACAGCATCAACAACTTTCTGTACGTTAAATGCTTCGCGGGTTCCATCCTTTTTAATCATTTTAACAGGACGTTTGGGAACATACATAGAAGCATAATCAATTCCTTCACTTTGTATATCCCGATATTTGGATTCTGATGATAAAACAGCCATAAACTGCCCCCTTATAAATTATCAACATATTGTAAAACACATGTCGCCACTATCAACATCTTGTGTTCGAATAGACTTTATCATTTTTAGGACAACCATGTCAACAGAAGATGACCTAAAAATAAGAAAAATTACAAAAATGTTACATCCTGTCATTTATATGGAAATAAGTAACTTTATTTACACACAATGTCAGCAAAAATATAGCACATACGTGCATTTCGTGATATTATCATATATAAGTATATGATGAGATCGTCAATCATTTATTTTCTTGTATTTATCTGAAAGGAGCATACAATTATGCCTTTGGCCGGAGCTTTCAAAGCAGTCATGAAGAACGGAACAGAATACTATCGCAGTTCTATTACCTACAAAGGGAAGCATATCAGTTTAGGCAGCTATGACACCGAAATCGAAGCACATGAAGCCTATCGAATTGCCAAAGAAACCATCAAAGACAAATCCATTACCGTAGAATCATATAAGAAGGATTCACCACTGGATTTTGATAAATTTGTTTCTATTATTAATTTCAGAGATACCGGTGTATATTTTCATAATCCCATTTGTTTGGAAAAAACTTATTTCCGCTACTATCTTACCCCATCGATTGTTTTCAAATTCGATATAGATGACCTCTTCTTCTATGCTGGGCACAAGATTTCAAGACGACAGGGACATCTCTGGGTAGCTGATTACGGAATGCAGATTAATCTTCTGTCCAGATATGGAATCCGTTCTCATGCAGTCATCGGACGTGATTATAAATTTTTAAACAACGATCGCTATGATTTCAGATACTCCAACTTGGAAATTATCAACCGATATAACGGAGTCCGCAAAGTAAAAAGAAGTGTTTATACCAAATATATGGCCAAAATTCTTGTGAACGGAACATATACGATAGGAACATATGATACGGAAATCGAAGCTGCAATTGCTTATAACAAAGCTGCTGATATCATAAAGAAAAAGTTACCGAAGAAAAAATTCAGGCAAAATTACATTGAAGGATTATCACCGAAAGAATATGCACAATACTATATAAAGCTGCAAATTTCCGAACGGATTTGGAAAGATTTCGGTTAATAATCCCAAATTTATATAGTGGTGCACTGATGAATGTGCACAAATTAAGAAGCTGCGAATTCATTTCGCAGCTTCTTCTATCTGTAACCATATTAATTCTCAAATCTTCTCAGCATAAGTGTATTTATTTATAGAAAGAATGAGAGCCGTATCTAAACAAATATACCTTGTCGCCCCATTCGGTAGCTGTACTCTTTTGGAAATATAAAGCACCATTACTGTAGTCTTCACCATTTAATGCACGCATAACTGCTTCTTTGGTAGTATTATCCGGTTCAGCCACACTGTATGCACCTCGGGAAACAGGTTCAAATTGTCCAGGTGAAGTAATTACATCAATAACCGTATCAGGGTAATGATCAGATGCAACTCGGTTAAGAACGACATTCGCTACAAGAATCTGACCCATAATATCTTCGGACTTGGCTTCCGCACAAACAATCTTACACAATGCCTCAAATTCTTCTGCCGAAACAGCACTTCCGTCATCCAACGTAACGGCATCATCTGTAGCAACACCCACTGTATTAGAAACTGCATCGGAAGAAACACCCGTAGAAAGCATCGGAAGAATCGCACCGTATCCAACCTGAGGAGTTTGTACAATGATTGTACGTTCCTTGGCATTTACGACTTTGCCATCAAGCATATTGCGGTCAAAGGGGTCAATAAAAAAGCTGATTGTCAAAAGCAAAGCCCCGCATATAACACCAATAGACCAAAGATGTGTATCTTTGGATCGTGATGATATAAATCGAAACAATGATTTCAAAAAATTAGACATAAATATAATACTCCTTTTATCCAAAGGGTATTTTAACACAACAATACAATAAATGTTACATAAATATTACAATTCTATGTATCTCACAACAAAAGCAAATTTATTTTGTAAAAACTATATAAAATAGTGAAATATTATGTAAATCTAACAAAAAGAAGCTCATAATTTGTTAAATATTATGTAAATCACTTCTCTTCATAACGAACAAATGAAATATCCAAGTCCACAGAACCTGCTATTCCGTTTATAGAACCGGACTGTGAATATTGCCACATTGTATATCGATACGGAAAGTCAGGATATTCATTTCGATCGGAAAGCCATATATCATAATCTTTCAATGTCGATAGAGATAATCCCCCGATCAGCATATCACGATTCGCATAAATAACAGGCTTAAACCCATATTGCTTTACCGTATCGCAAAAAGCCTTAACAATATTTGTACGTTCATTCACCGACAGTTTTTCTGTACGCGAAGTATCATTTTCCACATATTCCACATCTATTGCAATCGGGTAGTTGATCCCGTAATTCAGAACAGCGCCAACCGCATAACTGGCTTCCTCAACAGCTTCTGCCTCAGTAACGGCCTGCGAATAAAAATAACCTCCAACATATATTCCATGCTCTTTTGCCGCCGTTGCATTAGCAACAAAGTTCTCATCCAGATTGATAACTCCCGTTCCGTATCCGCGGGAAGCGATACGAAGCATAACAAATTCAACACCGCTCTCTTTTACCAGATTCCAATCAACGGCACCGTTATATTTCGACAAATCTATTCCAAATACAGAATTAACGGAACTGTCAACATATTGCTTCTTTTCTCCGTCAACAGACAAGTTATGTTCCAGATCATATGTATTCTTTGGAACTGCCGAAAGGATTTCATACCAGGTTTTCTTTCCTTCTTTATCTTCTACAGCCAAATGATTGCCGTCATCCATCTCTTCATCCGACGGCGACTCATCATCTGTCGATTCCTTGTTCATTTTTTCGTCATCACTGACATCACCGACTCCCTTTTCTTCTTTTGACTCTTTTTTCTTATTTCCTTCTTTATCTTTTACAGAAACCGGCTCGGTGTTCTCCTCTTCATCAAGCTCTTCCGAATCATCATATAAATCCCAGAATCCCAAATCCGAAGAAGTAAGATTGCTTGTTACAAATTCAAAATCATCCTCTTCTTCCTGTATTGACGTCTCTTCAGCACGCGCACGCGCTTCTTCACGTTCCTTTTCTTTTGTGCTGTTAATATACAAAAATACAAGAAATAGCAGCATAACAAGTGACGCTGCCGCAATACACATTACTATTGTTTTTTTGTAGGATACTTCATCCTCATTATCGGAATCCCAAAAAGGATTTGACATTTCTTATTGCCTTTCCGTACAAAACATGATTAAAATCAACATATGAAAAAATCAAGTAATCCCAAATCAATAAAATACTGTTTCCTTACTCTGATGTATATTATTCTGTTATCCGGCTGTCAAAAGAATACATCCATGCCGATTTCTGCAAACGGAATGTATTTTGATACATTCGTCAGCGTAGCATTGTATGATTCATCTGATTACAATATCTTAAACGAATGTATGAACATATGTCAAAAATATGAAAATATGTTTAACGCCGACAAACCCGATAGCGATATATACAAAATCAATCACAGTAAGGGAAACGCCGTAGACGTATCACCGGATACAATTATCCTATTAAAAAAAGCGATGGAATTCAGTCAAATAAGCAACGGAGCTTATGATATAACCATAGCAGGAGCTTCCGGTCTATGGGATTTTCACGAAACAAAACATCCCAAACTTCCGGACGAGTCAAAACTGATCGAAGCGGTAAAACACATTGATTATACAAACATCGATATTAATTCCGATACATGCCGCGTCACGGTAAATGATGCTGAAACATACATAGAAGTCGGTTCAATCGCAAAAGGGTACATAGCCGACGCCATAAAGGAATACCTGTCTTCGCAGGGAATTCACAGCGCCGTAATTAACATGGGCGGCGACATAGCATTACTCGGTAACAAACCCGATGGTTCAAACTATTGTATTGGTATTCAATCACCGTTTGATTCGTCGGTTATCACGCAGGTAGAAGAATCAAATAAGAGTATCGCCACATCCGGTATATATGAACGATGCTTTGAAATAGACGACAAACAATATCATCACATTCTTAATACAAAAACAGGATATCCGTGCGAAACAAAATATGTCAGTGCATCTGTCATTACCGAATCGGCAATGAATGCAGATGCACTGGCTACTGTTTGTATTCTGTTATCCAATGAAGATTTGTCAAAAATACTTTCGCAATTCGACAATACATATGCTCTTCTGATCGATGAAGGCGGAAACATCACCAGAATCAATTAACGAAACACATCAATGATCTTACGAGGACATTTTTCCGCACAGGCACCGCACCCCGTACACAAATCATAATCAATACGTGCTATGTTATTCTCAACTTTGATTGCGCCGGCTTCACAAACTTTTGAACACATTCCGCAGCCGATACAACCAACAGTACATACCTGCATTACAGCTTTGCCTTTATCTTGAGACGAACACGCAACGCGAACATCGGAAGCATACGGAACCAATTCGATAATATGTTTCGGACACGCAGAAACACATTGTCCGCATCCCTTACATTTTTCCATATTTACATGAGCAATACCATCCAAAATATCTATTGCTTCTTCTTTACATACCTTTTTGCAGCTTCCAAAGCCCAGACATCCGTAATCACATGATTTGGGACCACCGTTCGGTACAAAACTAAGCATCTTACAATCTTCAATGCCTGTATAATTGTAATCGGATTTGGCATGTTCACATGTTCCGCCGCATTTGACATAAGCAACCTTCTTGGCCACTTCTTCGGCTTCTACACCCATAATCTCTGCAATTACGGAAGCAACAGGATTACCGCCGACCGGACAACCGTTTACGGGAGCCTCTCCCTTTACAATTGCTTCTGCCAAGCCGCTGCATCCGGGATAACCGCAACCACCGCAATTATTTCCCGGCAATGCTTCAATTACCGCATCCAGTTGCGGATTGGTAGGAACTGCAAAAATATTACCGAATACACTCAGAAAAATACTGATTAATAATCCAACGCCGCCGACAATTCCGACAGCTATTAATACTGCTGTAACATTCATATTTACACCACCTTACTTCAATCCGGAAAAACCGAAAAATGCAATAGCCATAAGGCCGGCCGTCAATAATACAATCGGCATCCCACGAAAAGGTTTCGGGACCTCATTATATTCCATCTTTTCACGTATTCCTGCAAGAATGGTAATGGAAATCAAGAATCCGACCGATACGGCAAAACCATTTACAACGCCTTCCAAAATGGAGTATCCCTTTTGTACATTCGTAAGTGCAACACCCAATACTGCACAGTTTGTAGTAATCAAAGGAAGATATACACCAAGTGCTTTATATAACCCTTGCATTTTCTTCTTAAGAAACATTTCAACAAACTGAACAAGCGCAGCAATAACAAGGATGAATACTATCGTCTGTAAATAAGTAATATCAAGCGGAGTCAATATATACTTATAAATCAAACCGGCAACAAAAGATGCCAACGTGATAACAAATACAACTGCCGAGCCCATACCGATTGCAGTCTTAATCTTTTTGGAAACACCTAAGAACGGACAAATTCCCAAGAACTGACTGAGAACAACGTTATTGATAAAGGCTGAACCGATGGCAATAGCTAATAATTTTCCTATCATGTTCCACCTCCTAATTCATTCTGCCTGCACATGATGTATTCGTGCAGTTTTTACACAAATTATCACAATTTCCGCCACTTCCGGTATCTTTACCTGCACGTTGCTTTAAAAAGTTCATAAATGCAACAAGAAATGCCAAAACAAGAAAAGCACCGGGCGCAAGAATGAAAATAGTAAGCGGTTCATAAGAATCAGGAAGCACCTGATATCCAAAAACCATACCTGCACCGATTAATTCACGGATAATTCCAATCGTTGTAAGTCCAAGAGTAAAGCCCAATCCCATTCCAATACCGTCAAATGCCGATGTAATAACGGAATTCTTAGAGGCATAAGCTTCAGCACGGCCAAGAATAATACAGTTAACAACAATAAGCGGTATATAAATACCAAGCGAATCATACAGTGACGGCAAATAAGCTTCCAACAGCAATTGAACAATTGTAACAAAACTTGCAATAATAACAATGAACGCAGGAATTCGAACACCGTCGGGAATGACTTTGCGAAGCATGGAAATCAGTATGTTGGACAAAATCAAGACAGCTGTCGTTGTAAGTCCCATCCCCAATCCGTTTATAGCGGATGTCGTTACCGCAAGTGTAGGACACATACCCAGCATCAAAACAAATGTAGGGTTCTCTTTGATTAATCCATTGAATAAACGTTCAAAACATTTCTTCATTACTTAGCACCTCCCGATACTGCTCTGAAATAAACAAGAGCTGCATTAACGGAATTAACAAAAGCATTCGTGGTAATGGTTGCACCGCTTAATGCATCGATTTCATAGTCAGCCTTCGCTCCGGCCTTGGTATACGCAAATTGCGTAACAGCCTTTTGCGTAAACTGAGACAAGAATTCCGGTTTCTGTGCATTCATTCCCAAGCCGGCTGTTTCGCTGATCGATAAAATTTCCACGCCCAAAACACAACCGTCATTGCGGATACCAACCGTAGATGTAATATCACCGCCATATCCTTCGGAATCGGTTACCGAGAACACATATCCGCATACATTGCCTGATGCATCAACAGCTTCGCATGTTTCATCAATGCGCGCCGCCGCCAAACCGTTTTCGGCAAGAATCTGCTCGGCCGGAATTGCGCTCATATCAAAATCATTAAATGACGCAGCTTCCGGGAATACCGTTTTATATGCATTCATCTTCGTCTCATACTGCATCTTCTCAATCGGCTCTTTGGTTATATCGTATACGAATCCGAGAAGGAACCCGGCAATAATCGTAATAACGGATAATACAATTACATTTTTCGCACTACCCTTCATCAGATTTCGCCTCCTTTCCCGAAACATTTGGGCTGTGTGACTTTTTCAATCAACGGCACCAAAAGATTACAGAATACTATTGCATAACTTACGCCTTCCGCAGACGACGAAAATACACGGAACAAACCTGTAAATATACCCAACAGAATACCGTATATTACACGCCCGGATGACGTAATCGGACTGGTGACATAGTCCGTTGCCATGAAGAATGCTCCAAGCATCAGACCACCGCCGCAAAGTTGAGCGGCAATGTAAGAAACATCCCAGCCATGGCCTGCAAAAACACCGATAAAAATAACAAATGAAACAATATAAGCAAGAGGAATACGGAAATCAATAACTCCCATAATCAACAGGAATATAGCGCCAATTAATAAAGCAATCACACTTGTTTCACCAATTGTTCCCGGAATATTACCGATAAACATATCCATCAGATTAACAGATTGTCCGTTCTTCATCTGGAATAACGGAGTCGCCATAGAAACACCGTCAAATGCAAAGTCAGTCATCCTTCGAGTAAAGCAAATTACCAAAAAACATCTTGCGGCAAGTGCAGGGTTCATAAAGTTCTTTCCCAAACCGCCGAAAAGCATTTTGACGATAACAATGGCAAATACGCCGCCGATGATTGCCATCCACCAGGTTGCCGTAGGGGGCAAATTAAGTGCCAAAAGCAATCCGGTTACAACTGCAGACAAATCACCGATTGTATTCTTCTTCTTGATGATCAGGTTAAATACAAATTCACTGAGTACACATGTTGCAATTGATACAGCAACAAGCAAAACGGAATTAATACCAAACGTATACATTCCGAAAAATGCAGCCGGCAACAGAGAAACAATCACAAGAAACATAATAAGGTTCGTTGATCGTTTGCTTCTGATATGCGGTGATGATGATACATTTCTTAAATCGCTCACAATAACAACTCCTCTCTTTCCTATTTCTTACGATTCTTAAGTGCCATACGTCGCATTGACTTAATGGACTGCGTCAAATGTCTCTTCGCCGGGCATACATAGCTGCAGCAACCGCACTCAACACATTCCATTCCGTTATTGGCAACAAACTTTTCTTCATTATAATGCTCGGCATCATCGGCAAGCGAATACGGAAGCAATCGTGCCGGACAAGCGGTCACACAGGCGCCGCAGTGAATACAAGCGGTCGGTGTACTGTGGCTGACTTCATCTTTGGACAGACACAATAACGCCGAAGAAGTCTTGGTAGCCGGTACATTCAAATCAAAAATACCGAATCCCATCATTGGCCCACCGGATATGATTTTCTCCGGCTCTTTACGGAATCCGCCGGATTCTTCAATAAGCTGAGCGTAACTGGTTCCGGTATGAACTCTGTAATTCTGAGGATAATTTATTGCATCACCGGTAACGGTAATTATACGCTCCATAAGAGGTCTTCCCTCAATGACCGCATGATATACCGCAACGATAGTATCCACATTATTTACAATACATCCCGCATCAGCCGGAAGCATTGATGAATTGATGGCGCGACGGGTAACAGCATAAATAAGCTGTCTCTCGGAACCTTGAGGATATTTTGTTTTCAGAACCTTCACCGTGATTCGATTCTCATCGAAAGTCAGTTCCTTTAACTTCTTAATACATTCGGGTTTATTATCCTCAATGGCAAGAACACCTTTGGCATGAGGGAACAGGCACAAAATAATCTTCAATCCTGCGACAAGTTTCTCCGGCTCCTCAAGCATTCTTCTGTAGTCAGAAGTCAAATACGGTTCACATTCCGCACAGTTTGCAATCACATAAGATATCTTATCCGGATTCTTCGGAGAAAGTTTAACGTGTGTCGGGAAACCGGCGCCACCCATACCGACAATTCCGGCCTCACGGATAATGCCAATAAGTTCTTCTCGAGACATATCCTCCATGTCTTTCGTAAAAAGCGGCGGTGCAGGAGTATACATATCATCATTTTCAATGACGATTGACATCACATTATCACCGGTAACAATGCGGCGTCCTTCAATCGCTTTTACTGTACCGGAAACCGACGAATATATCGGAGCCGATACAAAGCCCCCCGCTTCGGCAATTTTCTCTCCCATAAGAACATGCTGTCCAACCGTTACAATGGGAACGGCAGGCGCACCAATATGCTGTGAAAGCGGGAAAACCAATTCGGAATCCGGAAGGACATCAATAATCGGTTTGTCCTTCGTAAGATCCTTTCCGTCATAAGGATGAATACCACCCTTAAAAGTAAAACCACCCATATTAATCTCCATTTCAGAAAATTTGCTGTTTATGTACAAAGCACACTGTTTATAATATACAAGATTTTGTACAAAAATACTATATGCACCACAAAATTAATTTGTTTTTCATACATTTTTTTATTATACTGTAAAAAAGATTCTGGGATTCCCATTTTGATAATCCGACACAATTATGATCAGTGCCGACTTCACAAATATAAACGGAGAAAACAATGCAAATAATACGGGAAGAATATTCGAATATGACGCCATGCCCTCGGCTTTTCTCGTATATCGGTGATAGATCACCGGTATTTTTTGATATAGAAACAACCGGTTTATCAAAAGAAAAAACCTCTCTCTATCTTATCGGGTGCGGCAGTTACGAGAACGACACGTTCAAAACAATCTTCTTTTTCGCTGACACACCGTCCGAAGAAGAGGAACTTCTCATTCAATTCTTCAAGTATATTCGACAATTTGATGTTTTGATTCACTTTAACGGAACACAATTCGACCTTCCCTATATTGTATACAAAGCGAACAAATATAACCTCGATAATCCACTGGATATGATGGATTCATTCGATATCTACCAAACAATAAAACCGCTTCGTACTCTCTTGTTTCCATGTTCAATGCGGCAGAAATGTATCGAAGATTTTATGCATATACACCGAAACGATCAATATGATGGCGGTCAATTAATTGAAGTATATAAATCATTTTGTCAAACAGGCAATACAGATGATTTTGACAAATTAATGATGCATAATCGCGAGGATGTTTTGGGAATGCATAGAATTCTCCCGATTCTGGAATATATGTACATTTTTGATGTGCAATTGGATGTGATTTCATCTATGGAAAACGAATACACTGATTATGAGGGGATGTCGCAGCATGAACTTATTATCAATTGTCGTTTTCCCATGCATCTTCCATATTCTTTTTCTTCAAAGAATTACGGCTTTTTTCTGAAATATTCCGACACACGTGATACAATGACTTTTCGCATTCCCTTATATGAAGGTGAAATGAAACATTTCTATGCAGATATTAAGAACTATTGGTATCTTCCTGTAGAGAATACGATCATCCATAAATCCCTTGCAGATACCATTCCTAAAGAATACAGAGAAAAAGCAAAGCGAGAGAACTGCTACGGCATGGCCGTTGGCAAATTTGTTCCATCCGCCGAAATTAAATCCGTTACGCCATATCGTTTCAATGTAAATGATAAACAATGTTATTTACCTTATCAGGAAATTGACTTGAATTGTTATGTAAACCAAATATTGCAACGAATGTTACAATCATAACCACCAGCGACAGCTGGTGGTTTGCTCTGAGCCTATAAGGCTCGATTACCGGCTTGGCCCTCAAAGGGCCCTCGAAATTAAAAGCCCCAACCGCACCACTATCACTGGTTTGTCCCTGCCAAAGGGACTTCTT
>JAZLJS010000035.1:0-3683 GCA_045617945.1 Lachnospiraceae bacterium | reverse complement strand
GGATACACAATACAGGACATTAATGGAGACGGTATACAGGAACTTCTGATAATACAGGTGTCCGATCGCGGTCAAACACGATACTTCGGTGAGAAAATTTTGGCACTGTATACAATTGCAAACGATGAGGCACGTTTCCTTGCAGGAGGATGGGCGCGTAACAGATATTATTTGCTAAGCGACGGTCAAATCTATAACGAAGGTTCAAGCGGAGCTAATGATTCCAGCTTTGAAACCTATATACTGCCCGAGCAATCCAGCATGCTGGAGCAGATCATTTCGGAAGATTCAAGTTCCGATGATTATGAACTTAAATGCGAAGAAATGGGAAAACTTATTGAAAAAATTGCAATAACGACATTTGCGGAGTATGAGACTTCGGAAGATTATCCGCAGTCTGCCAAAACTTTCTGGTCGGCGGTTTATGTTGCACCTGCTGAAGAAACTTTTGCAACCGTCGGCAGCGATTCGTATACGGCATCTACTTCCGAATATGCAAGGGATATTGTTTTCTTCACCCCTTCAGAGGTTTCCGAATTTAAGTTTAATTCGTTGAAAGCGGTGAATTCGGATAACGGAGAACTTACCTTTGCCGAAGAGGAATTATATTCTTTGGACAGTCTGGTTATGGATAAAGCTGTAACGATAACAGTGGAATTCCCGGGGGATACTCCAAACTATGGTATATCCTATAAAGATGCCGCCGGAAACATAAAGCGATATGCAATATGCGAAAGTGGATTTGATGGTTCGATTTATCTTATGCGTTACGAAAACGTACAGTAGGAAATGAAGATGAATGCTTTTGAAAAACAATGGCAGAATATTACCGCTTTGTGTTTGGCGGAAAAATCCAAGAATCCGATTGAAATAATGTGTAAGCTCATGGATTTGGAGTTTTGCAATGTGAAGGGACACGAACACCATATGATGGTGAGTGCAGCTTTACTGACGGCGTATTTTAATGCGTTGAGCAAAGATAATTCGGTAAATGAGTGTGGGAACGCTTCCATGAACCTTTCACAAGCTCTTCAAAAGTTAGAGACTATGGAAGAGTTCAATATCGGAGGCGACTGTGATTATTGGAGCGGCTGCAGAGCCGTAAGCGGTGCCCGGGCATTTTGGTCAATTATTTCGAATCAAAACGAGCTGTTTAACATGCTGACAATGGAAGCGGCAAATGCCGTTAGCAGTGTCTGCGGACAACGATGCTGCAAAAGAAGCGCATATCTTGTTATTTCGAAGGTAGCAGAATTTGTTAAAAATCATTTGGGAACACAAATGGAATTGACGGAGTTTGTTTGCAAATATTCGAGCAAAAACCGCAACTGTCTGTTGGAAGATTGTCCATATAACGAAAATTACATTAAATTTTGAAAGGAAATAGTATGAAAAAATCAGCGCAGATTTTTTTATTGACGCTGTCTGTAATCATGCTGGCAGGTTGCGGAAAAGATACGACATCGGAGCTTAAAACAGATGAAGCAAATACCAAAGCAGAAGAAAGTGCAGCGACAGAAATACAGAATTCGGAAAATCAAGATATTCCGAAACAGAATTTGAAGGTGCAAGATTCTGAAACACAAAATCAGGAGGCCTCCGATGCGGAAAATGATGCTCTGACAGTGTCTGTCGAAGAATTGAGCGATAAATATACGGATTGTATTGTTAATATTGAAAAAGATTGCGATACGCTTGAAGAACTTGCATTTGCAACAGTTGATGTGAATAATGATGGGATAAAAGAAATGCTCTATGCCGAGAGCAGCGTTAATGCGGCCGGAGTTTACGTATGCTTCTATAATGATGGGCAAATCATTACGACAGGACCTTTTGGCTGTTATGGTGGAATAAAATATGCTCCTAAAGAGGGTAAGATAATATCCGTAATGGATAATATGGATTATATGACGTATGAGCTTATTAATATTGATGAGAACTATGAGACGGACGTAGAGCAGAAATATGAAATTGAGCCCGGCTCAGATGAGGGCAGTTTTGTTTTTTTCTTAGATGATGAAGAAGTTACAGATCTTGAGTATAGTAATGCATTTGCAAAGCTTAAAAATATGGATGTAAGGTGCCTCGATTATGATGATATGTTTATGTATAGTTGGACTACTGCAGATCCGGATATAATCGCGCAGCATTTGGCTAAACTTCTGGAGGAAGATGAACCGTCACGAGAGTGCCACATGATAATTCCGATGGTGGAAAAGGCCAAACTTATCGGAACTTGGGAAATGTATTCTTCGGAAATCGAAGGGGAAATATCATATGCCAAGGACGGTGGCGTTAACGGAAAAATTACGGTACATGAGGACTATACGGTAGACCTTGATTTCGGACACCACAAGATGAGCGGTATGTATATGGATTTTTATAATGGATCGTTTAACGACTATGCCGATAATACAGATTGGTATGTAGTTATTGATGCTTCGGAGGAGGACGGAACTACCATATACATGAACGTATCCGAAGAGGATCAACTTACCGTAAACACAATCGGCGAGGGTGAAACACTTATTTCGCTATGGGACATATATAACAGAGCTAAATAGGAGACATATAAGGATGAACGTCAAATGTAGTCGTGCAGGAGGAATGTTAGTGGGAATTATATCGATTTTATCGTTGCTGACAGGCTGCGCAAATCACAACTTGGATAATGATGGCAACGTTGAAAAAGCAAACGGTAAATGGGGTACAGGAAGTCCAATAGAATTGTCTGAAGGTGCCACTCTTTCGGGCTTTTATATGTCGCATCAGGGAATGGCCATGGAACCTTACTATATTCTTAGAGTGACAGATGACGGTTGCTTTATGAAAATTACCAGTGAAGAGCCTACTGGTTACAAAATGACCGAAGACGGTGAAGAACCGACGAAAATAAACGGAGAAGGCGGCCTTGATTCCGAAAGAGAGAAAAGTTATTTCGGATTCGTAAATACGGTAAAGGATTGCGAACATGCAAGTCTTGTTACGGTGGATGAAACTATAGTGGAACAACTTGAAAATATAGTTTTGGAAGCGGGAGCTTTAAATTGGGACAACTATACCAAAAGTAAATCAAAGCCCGGTGTTCTTGATTCCGGGGACAGTTATTATTTGTTTGTTTTGTTCTCGGACGGAACTACTGTCACGGTAGACAGCTATAATTCCTGCCCGAAAGGATGGGGTGATTTTTTTGGAAAGGCCAGCGCTTTATTTGAAGAGAATGCTGACTATTCGCAATACCGAATTCAAGAGTTTTCCGAAGAAAACTGTGCCAGAATGATAGTGGAATTCAATGATGGTAACTTCAGTCCGACTAATGATTTTAAAGTTGACATTTGCGTTAATGAAGACGCGGGAACCTGGACATGGTCGGTCAGATTAAAGGATTCCGACGGCCTGTATTTGCCCAAAGGAACCGATATAAGCGAATATGCCGAAGAGAGTCTTGATACTTTGACTTACGGAAGATTGATTGAGGTTTTGAAGGCTCATAATGTTCAAAATTGGGACGGCGTAAGCGGAACCTTGCCGGAGGGTAATAAATACTTGACAGTACTTATTGCCGATAAGGATGATAAAACTGTAAATGCGAATGGGAATAATATTCCTGATAATTACGATGAGGTCAGAGATGATTTCGTTAAGGCTTTGATTGAATTTTACGAGATGAAGAGTCCGAAGGA
>JAZLJS010000034.1:0-1810 GCA_045617945.1 Lachnospiraceae bacterium | reverse complement strand
TATTGTGGGGAACTTGAACTTGCAACACACTTGTGAGCAGAGGAAGCCGTCTCCAGCCTTTATCGGTTCTTTTACCTTTTCCATTAGGAAATCTTTTGGGCACTATTGCCTACACACCACGCAATATAGTTTGAAGCTCACTATTGGGGTTATGTTGAATTTTAATAGCTATTGTTGTTATGAACAATATAGATTAATTTATTTCTTTAAGGTAAAATAAAATCGGATGTCATCTTAACTTAATGACATTGGCCGTGACTCTCGATGATTTATTTGATAATATTGATAAAAGGGTAACACAATGAATGACAGAAAACACCATAAGCGCTCATTGATATGGAAAATAATAATAGCATTTCTGATTGTCGCTGTTTGCATCGCGACAATACTCTACATTAAACTGCCGGAAGTTCGTGAATCTTTAAAACCAAATAAAGAATGTACAGAACTGTATCCCGGAGTATTCGACCTTGGCACATATACAGAGCTTGATTATGACTTTGCCGAGTATATGATTGAAAAGTCCATGTATGCCGGAAAGAGTGGCTGCTCTGCTGTTATGAAAACTCTTGATAACGGAGATGTGGTTGTTGGGAGGAATCTCGATTATTACATCTGCAATTATCCGGTATATATTATGCGGACAAAGCAGGAGGAATGCTACGAAACGATTGGTTCTGCAATGATGGTCGACAGCCCGTTTCAGGAGTATGATGAGGTATTGAAAAAGGGCGTTGGTAACATTGCTTATCAGGTGCTTCCGTTCCTTATGATGGATGTAATGAACTCGGAAGGTTTATATATAGAAGTCAATATGCGGCATGGTGAAACGGATGCTGACGGCAAGAAACTGTTCGTATCCGACGGAACGAATCCGGGAGCGCAGCATCGTGTGCTGTTAACATCTGTTCCGTTTTATATCGCTTCCAATTGCGCAGATATCGATGAGGCTCTGTCGTATATAAAAACGCTGGATATCTATTCCGATCCGGCAGAGGATGCCTGGGGATTCGGCTTCATGATGGCTGATGCCGCGGGTCGTCACGGAGTTTTGGAAGTGTCGAATAACAGATTATACTGGACCGAAGGGCAGAATATTCACACGAATTTTTATATCGATAAATCTTTGCGCGATGTTCAGAAGTATCAGATTGGCGTAGGAAGATATGATGTCCTGGAAAAGGGGTATGATGCAGTTCATACTGCAGAGGATATGAAGTCATTGCTTGATTCTGTTTCATACAGACAGGTTTGTTCCGATCATTGCGGTTTTGACCGCAGATCCGAGTACACGGGATATCACAGCGATTGGACCTATGACTATGTCACTGATCCGGTTCATGAAGATGATATTATGAGCGCGATTTTGACAGAAAACAAGATATTTAATTCAAAACCGCGCAATCAGATAACGGTTGAGGACGACATCTGGGAGACGACTTGTAATGTCATCGCCAATGTTTCCGCCAGAACAATGTCCTATGAGTTCTTTGAAAATGATGATTACGTTATCAAGCTTGGCTTTGATTCTGATTGAGTTAATAATAAGGAGGCTAATTATGAATGATAAGTTATTACAAGATATTCTGAATAACGAAGAGTTAAAAGAGAAAATAGCTGCAGCTCAAACCAAAGAAGAATGCGTGAAATTAATTAAAGAGTATGCGGCTCAATTATCAGAGGGAAATGACAATGGTATTGCGGAAACTGATAGTGACGTTCTTAGCGATGACATCCTTGCTGATGTAAGTGGTGGCTTTGATATTGAAGATCATATACTCACACTCATGCGTTGCAATACTCCCGGATG
>JAZLJS010000033.1:0-1480 GCA_045617945.1 Lachnospiraceae bacterium | reverse complement strand
ACAGGGGCGTATGTGCGTGTAGGTGACAGTACGAGTTGACCTGCATTCACTGGACTTCCCTCGACGTTGTCGGTAAGCATGTACTTGCCGCTGTAAACGAGTTCCTCGGGTACGGAGTGGTCGTAACTTTCCGGATATTTCCCTGCTAGATATTTGCAGAACACGTCGTGGCGGGCACTGGTGAGTCCGTTGCTGCCCATTCCTCCGTTGTACTGCTTCTCGTATGTGGCTTGACCGGTGCTGCTTACTCCTACGATGACATCTCCGGGACGTATGTTTGCGTTGTTGATTACATCGGCACGTTTCATGCGGCATGTAACTGTGGAGTCAACGATGATTGTTCGTACAAGGTCGCCTACGTCGGCTGTTTCTCCGCCTGTTCCGTAGATTCCTATTCCCATGTCGCGGAGTTCCTGCATCAGTTCGTCTGTACCGTTGATGATGGCTGAGATTACTTCTCCGGGAATGAGCATCTTGTTTCTTCCGATTGTGGAGGATACGAGGATGTTGTCAACGGCTCCTACACAAAGCAAATCGTCTGTGTTCATGATGAGGGCGTCCTGGGCAATTCCTTTCCATACGGAAAGGTCTCCTGTCTCTTTCCAGTACATGTAGGCTAGACTGGATTTCGTGCCGGCTCCGTCTGCGTGCATTATGTTGCAGTATTCAGGATCACCGCCGAGTATGTCGGGGATTATCTTGCAGAATGCCTGGGGGTATAGACCCTTGTCTATGTTCTTTATTGCGTTATGAACGTCTTCCTTTGCAGCGCTTACACCGCGCATCATGTATCGTTGATTTGAATCCATTGTGCTGACTGTTATTTATATTTGGAATCTGTTATTGTTTCAAAAATACGAAGAACACTGCCGCTATGAGGCATACAAATGCAGCAATGTGGTTCCATTGTATATGCTGTCCCTGGAAGCACATCATCACGATTCCGGAAAATACGGTGATTGATATGACTTCCTGAAGTACTTTCAACTGCATGAGACTGAATGGTCCTCCGTTGATTTCAGAACCGATGTTGTTTGCCGGAATCATAAAACAGTACTCAAAGAGGGCAATGCTCCAAGATACCAAAACCACGACTGGCATAGCCCAACCATCAGAAATGTGTCTTTGCCTTAGAAGCAGGTTGCCGTACCATGCAAATGTCATGAAGACATTGGAGCATATAAGCAACATCACAGTAGTGAGTCCTTTCATCAATAATCGATTCTTATGTGTTATTTAATAAAACCGTACAAAGTTACGAATAAATTCACAATTATCAATCGTATTAATGAAAAATTGTGTTTCGTGGGCTCATTGATGCCTTTGTTGCTCAGTTCATTTATTTTGAATATATGCAGAAATTACACTTGTCGGAATAAAACAAGTGTGGCAGCAATTATTTACCGCCACACCCGGATTGTATTTACAAATGCTGTAGTGAAATGATTACAGCATCGGTGGAAATCAGTCTTCGTTGAGA
>JAZLJS010000032.1:0-1498 GCA_045617945.1 Lachnospiraceae bacterium | reverse complement strand
TTCAGAATCTACACGAACATTTCCATCGCCTACCCGCATCGTTCTTACTTTAATACCCATATCTGATTGCTCAGTCTCTTCCAAATTTGTAATATCTCCCAAAGTTCCGCTCTCATCAGTCTCATCCACATTTTCTTTCTCGGAATCTTCAAGCTTAATTACCGGTATGGTATTGGTTGGCTTTGGCTCTATCGGAATCACAGGAATAGGATTCTCAGGCGTAGGCGTAGGTATCGGCTTTTCAGGAGTCGGTGTAGGCTTAATCGGACCGGGTGCCGGAGTTGGTACCGGAGTTGGTACCGGGTCCGAGCTAGGATCAGGATTAGGGGCCGGTGTCGGAGTATCCGGTGTTGGGGTTGGATCTGCCTTCTTAACTATCTTGGCAGTAATCTGTTTCGGACCATATGCATCATAATTTGTATTTCCTTCAACCTTATAATAAACAGTGTATGACGCTATATCCTTGCCCTTAATCTCACTAATCGAAGCGGTATACGTCTCGCCGTCAAGACTGTAAAGAATTGTTCCCGATAAACACAAGCCTGCCGAAATGAGAACCTGCTCATTTCCGTTATATACAGGGTTAAGCGCCTTAGGTGCCGTTACTGCGCATGTTCCCTTAGCAATCGTA
Organism: Lachnospiraceae bacterium; assembly: GCA_045617945.1. Classification (GTDB taxonomy): domain Bacteria; phylum Bacillota; class Clostridia; order Lachnospirales; family Lachnospiraceae; genus UBA2868. Next base: position 867 of record JAZLJS010000032.1, on the reverse strand, counting down.
AACTCAACTCCTGTTGTATGATCCTCACGGTAACTTGTTGTTTCGCCTAATAGGGCAAACATATAATATGTTCCGGCATTAAGCGTTGTTGCTGTAATGTTTTTCCACTCGGATGCTTTCGCAAAGTCATTCTCGGAAGCATAATAATATGTTACTGTCGGATTCTCCGAAGGTGCTTCGGAAAGATCCGGATTCGGAAGACTATCTGTCTGTCCATATGTATATCCGGACATTGTTACTGTAGGCACACTCGGTCTGTCTTCCTTTTCAATGGTAGCCGTCATTGTCTTTGCGGCATACTCATTATGATTGGAATCACCGGCAACTTTGTAATAAACCGTATAACTTCCCACAGTGGTTGCAGTAGGTATTGCTGTCGAATAATCATCATTTCCGGTCAGACTGTAGAGCATCTTATCTGTCACGGTACTTCCATCAACATCCTTTACAACACCTGCATAAACAAGTTCCTGTGCTGAACTCGTATATGACGGAGCTATAGCTGTAGGTGCTGTTACATCCCAGTCAGCCTTGACTATAGTAACTGTAATAGGTGTTTCAGACACATATGCATTATGGTTGGCATCTTCTGCGACCTTGCAATATACAGTATATTCTCCTACATTTGTAGCTTTGGGAATGCTTTCTGTAAAAGGTCCTGTTGCATCGAGGGAATATAACAATGTTCCACCATCTTCTACGTTACCGACATTTACAAGTTCTTGTTCTGCACAATTATATATAAGTCCCGTCTTGGCTGTCGGTGCTGTGACTTTCCATTCGCCTTTATAAACAGTAAAATTGGTAGGCTCTGTAGTATATTCTGCATACGAATCCGTTGCTTCGATTACCGCAATCATTTCATAT
>JAZLJS010000031.1:0-1532 GCA_045617945.1 Lachnospiraceae bacterium | reverse complement strand
TGTTCGGCATCATCATTATTACTCAGCGCATCCCGTATGAAATCAAACATACTTCCGACTCCTTTCAATCCCTAAGTAACGATCAACAGACCAAGCTCACTCGAGCAAGAAAAGAATAACATACACGATATCCCTTTTTTGCCCCATTGAAAACAGCATGTGCCGATATATCATATTCATGCAGATACATTGTTGAACCAATAAAAAATCGGAGCTTCTCTCGAAAACTCCGATTATCGGGGGAACTCAGAATCGTATGCCAATCGTTTTACTTCTGCGGATACTGAGGTGACCACTGACTGCAGCTTTGCTGACCGGTCATTCTGGCTTCCCGGAAACCACCACCCGCACAGCGTGCTTTCTCGTCCGTGTCATATTCAACCCATTTGCAAAACACATCTGGTTCCTTTCGTCCGCACCAGTGAGAACATGTGGCACATCTTTTCCAATCGGCAGGTACTTTGTTCTTTGACATAATCTTTCGCTCCTTTTTTATTGTGACGGATACGACAGAGGTTTGTCTTCCATCCGAAAAAAAGTATATCAGCATTGATGTCCGCAAAAAGGTACACTCTTGATTTGTGATGTTGAAACAGGAAAACGGGATATTAAAAATGATTCCGATCCGGTTTTTTCCATACAGTCACATGACTACAGTTTGACTTGATCCGCTCTATATCGATCTGTAACGCAGTAGCTTCGGATAACCACAAATGAGACAAATGGAGTTGATAAAGCACTTCAATATCAGTAATATTCGTTTCATGGATCATAAGTCGTTTTAACCGCGGCAATGTTGATAAAAAAGCAATCGATTCTACTCCCGTATTCCATAACCGTACTTCCGTCAAGCGTGGTAACCCCACGATTGGAGCAAAATCCCGAATCGCGTTATTGGACAGATAGAGGTTCACAAGTTCTGACTGATCCTTCAAAAACCCAATATTCTCCAGATTGTTATCAACCAAATCCACAGACTTAAGCCCGGATAATTTCCGAAACGATGTGCGCCCGGATAAATCGATATTATGAATCTGAAGCTGACAATGAGGAGATTGCGCCAACCGGATCGCTTTATCATATCGGTCATCATCCGTGGCGAAATATGTCCGGTGCATCTGGGCTGTGATCCGGCATAACTTTTCACGAAGCGATTGCGGACTCAGAATTTCTACTTGGTCTCCGTGGAGCAACGCCCACTGATACATATCAAAGATGGTGGATTTCAATGTCAGGACACTTGTTTTCTCGTTCTCTTGCATGATTCGGAAGTTGCCGCCAAAGGAATCAACAACGGTATCAAAAAGCTGATTATCTATTCGCAAGGTGATTTCAACAGGCAACCCCTCTGACATAAAGATATGTGAATCTATGTAATTTCGCAAATCACCGGAACTGATATCTTGTGCTTCAACAATTGATCTGGACTGCGGTAGGATCTTTACTTGACTGAGCTTATCGATACGATAATGCTGTATCGTATGTGGGTTTGTATAAGCAATCAAATAATAGTATCCGTTCGCGGCAATCAA
>JAZLJS010000030.1:0-4510 GCA_045617945.1 Lachnospiraceae bacterium | reverse complement strand
TCAAATTCTCTTGTGATTTCCTCAACGATCTCCAAAGCGTGTTCCGTTGAAGTGTCATATACCCTGAAGCTGTATCCGAGCCCAATTTCCTGCAGCGGGTCGTAAAACACGTCAATTTCGTTGTCGACCTTCAACCGCATTTTGGTCGGGATCGTTTCATCTTTCGGAATGTAAAACTCAATTTTCATCCTGCTCACCGTCCTCGTTCATTTTTGCACCGCAATTACCGCAGAACAAATCATGGTACTGTTCCTTTAATGCGTGACAATTTGAACATCTGCATCTCATGTTTTCTTTTTGTTCCCAATGTCCATGAACCACTGGCATAACATCTACTGTTTGCTGTTTATTTATTGCCTTTTTTGTATCTAAATAGTGAATAAATGCAACTTTATCACTTGCAGAACCATTAAGAAGTTTTCCATTTTTATTTAACGAATACCACGGAGTATTTTCAAGAGTACTAATTGCTTCATCAGCATCAATTAACCTCATCTGAATCACCTTCCAATTCTTCGATTAAATAATACAGTTTTTGTCTGCATTTTCTGCACAGTTTTATTGAAGTACCGCCAAATGATTCGTTTCCTCTAAATACAAATTCGATAAGCTTTTCTTTCGAGTAGCAAATACTACACTCATAACATGATTTAACTGTTTTGATTTCAATCATCTTGTTCACCGTCTTTCGAGATTTTTAATCAGCGTATATGCTTCTTCAGCAACAATGTGCCATTTCATTTCGTTATCCTCCTTAATCAAAATCAAGCGTGTATGGTTTAATTCCAGCCGATTCGCAAGCAGCCTTGTACGCTTCAAATGCCATGTGCCTTTTACCATCTATAAAGTACAGATCGTACGTATACCAATCAACTGCATCGTCATAACCATCAGCTTTCATCTTGTATGCTTCCTTCCAATAATCCTTATTCAACTTTTTCTGATATTCTTCTTCAGCATCAATATACATCTTATGCAATTTCTTTATCAGATCTTCCATTCTGCATCACCTCACACTATATTTTTGCCGATGTACCTTCGACTTCCGGTGCTTCTTCGATCACTGCGAGAATTTCTTCAGCAATGTATTTGTTCTCCGGCGAGATAAGTTCTGTGAGCCTACGTGTCATCGCAATCAGCAATTCTTCCTTGTAAATCATTGATTTGCTCTCCTGTTCCATGCTTCAATCGCTCCTGTTGAAATCTCACGCCAATTTTCAAATTCTTCTTCGGAAACAGTAACACTCTTGAAAATCCTTGCTCCGCACTCTCTGCAACAAATCAAATCATTCACGTACAACTCTTTGCCCCATCTTGAACCACTGCTTCTTGTAATCCGTGCTTTTGAACCGCAGAAGGGACACGGATCAATCTTTTTTGTGATGTACTCCATCTTTGTCCATCCTTTCTTAATCACAGATATAGTAGCGATCAACATAATCATCTTCGTACACGGTTTCATCGGTGTACGCCGTCCATCTGCGCTCCTTGATCCTTCCGTGCTTTGGATTGCAATAATCCGTGTCAGGTTCGATACAATCATCATCAAAGAACCCAACTTCTTCCATCATTTCAAGTATATCGTCCATCCTTTTGCCCTTCCTTTCTTATAGTGCCAATCCACATAGCAAAACGGGGTATTAACCCCGAATAAAATCAAATAACCGCTTCATATCTTGCCAGTTCGTTTCTGATCTTCATCAACTGCCATTCGTATCTGTCAATAACCGCCTTGTCATCCCCATTTTCAACGGAATCTTCAAGCATCCATTCAATGGATTCAATCTTTTCCCGCAAATCTTTAATGTATCTCGGCATCCTTTTGACGATACCGTCTTTACCTTCCATGTACCATCTGATTCTGTTTGCAATTCGTGTTTCTTCCAATTCCTGTTCGCGCTTCATAGCATCCAATAGACCGTCAATCTGATCGTCTTCGTTCATTCCGAAGCGGATTTGACCGCACCCGTTCAGCTTGCTGAAGTCAAGCCGCACATCCCGATCATTCCAACGATACGTGTAATAGGTGTGTTTGTAGTAATCGCCTTGGTATGCCGTCACCCGTGCTTCATGTCGTTCCATGTTTTCGCAACAAACGTTTGTCTGCGACCGTGTAAGGAATAACGGTGTATATCCTGTCTTCTGAAACAAGGACGGGAGAAAAACTGTCTCAAACCAACGATTCACGATCATCCATCCTTTCTGCCGGAGTTTAGCCGCTCCGGCTCGGCTTATTTATCAATAATTTAGAACCTTTACAACATCGATTCCCATATACTGTCCTTTTGAATCTTCAATAATTTCGATAAGACCGTACTGTTCAAGCTTCTCAAGTGTTTTGCTACTGCAACGGGTTAACACAATACCTTGACATTCGTCATAGTAATACTTTCCCAAGTTTTCTATGTATTTTGTGATCCTTTCCTTTACTCTTTCAACCGCTTTATCATGATTCAGTCCGTAAGATTCAGCATTCTTTACAATTTGGCAATCTTCAATTTCATATTCAAACTCAACACAATGACAAGCCCACTGTTCAATTGTGTGATTTCTTGCGTTATCAATTTCTTGCTTCGCAATGTCCATAACTTTCTGTTGTGCGGCTGTCAATTTAACTTGCTTCATTTCTGTCCATCCTTTCCGAACATTCCGGTCTTGCCCGACCGTTTATTTATCTTACATATATTATTATAATTATTTTCTATATTTTGTCAATAGATATTATCTATATTTTATAAGCTTTTTATTATAAATGATAAATAATATAGAAATGCCGAGCGTTTCCGCTCGGCTCATGATCACAGATATTCGATTACGTGTTCTTCGGCTTTACGCAGATACCGCCTTATCTGTCTTTCGCACCGATACAACACATCCCCAATATCTTCAATGCTCATCGCTCTGATATACCGCATTCGTAAAATGGCACGTTCTTCCGGTTCTTTCATCTGTTCCACTGCCTTGTCCAGCCGTTCAACCAACTGTTGCCGTTCTGCCAGCAATTCAATGTACATATCCTGTAATTCCTGTAATCTGATTGCACCGCTTTCCGTCTTGCTATGGAAACCGCCCATTTCATGCGGCATCCCATCAATCACCGGAGATTTCGGTTCTGCGTTGCTTTTCGCAACCTCAATCTTAAATAACTGTGCAGGAATCTTCTTGTTCAGTGTACGCAGTCTGTTCAGCATTTCCATTCCGGCATTTTCAACTTTTTCCATTTCCTTCATTCCTTTCTGTGCTATGCACAATAACAATATGCTTTGATTCTCGTTTGAAATCAGAATTCTTGTCGATAATATTTCCGCACAAATTCGATTGCTTCAGCCGCTCCATGTGCGACAACGGCGTAATATCCCATTCCATTGAGAAACTGAATCATGTCATACTGTGCTTCGGAGATTCGACCGCCTTTGCGCTTCTTCATTTCGATGAACATCCCGTGCCAGCGACCGGACGGAACTGGAATGAATATATCCGGCACACCAGCTTTCACCCCCAATCTTTTGAAATTCGCCGCTTCAGCCGCATCCCGTCTGCCACCGTTCGGGATATGAAACGCCCTTGTGATTCCGTGATATGTGTGTTCTTGGTATTCACACCATTGAAAGAACGCTTTCTGTTCAGCATCCTCACTTGGATATGTCATTCTTTCCATCCGTTGTCACCAGCCTTATAATCGCTTGTTTTAACCGCTTATTTTCGTCTTCTAATGCTCTGCAACGATCTTCGGTATATTTGTCTTGGTTCTTTATCAAATCGCTTATAAGCCGTTTTAAATCCGCATTTTCGTGCTTCAATCTGCTAACGTGTTGTAATACAGATTCAATCGTTGCCATTGTCAATTCCTTCCGTGATCAGTTCGCTATACGGCAACAATTTGATCCAATCGCAGAACGTATGCCATTCGTCCAATTTATGATCCTTACGCCAACGGTAAATATTCCGCAGCACTTCATAGTTCATTTGAACCGTCCGCAGTTGATTGTAACTTGTTGGCAAGAGCTGAATCATCTGCCACCATTGTTCCTTATCCTTCGTTTTGATAAACGCATCCCGTGCTTCATTTAATCTTGTAATCGTTGACAAAAGCGAATCAACATTTTCCGGCGTTAAATGTTCAAAGCTAAAATCGTTCAGAATAAAGTCCTTTGCATGAATCCGGTGCATCGTACTACAACTGTTCGCAACTGTCCCGACCTTGTATGTATCAAATTCTTTCCACCAATAAAGCGGTGCTTTCATATCAGCCGTGACCGTGATCATTCGCATGAACTTTGAATGCACCGTACCACCACGAATCAGCTTCAGAGCAAGTACCTTGTCCGCTTCTCCAAGTTTCGTTATATCCTTCCCAAACAGGGAATCAGACTTTGACCAGCTATCCATCGGATTCCTCATTCCTCTGAACGCTTCTTCAAAACCGTACACATGAGTTTTTGTAATCTCAATCATCTTTCTTTTCTTCCTTCCTTGTGTTCCAGTCACGCAAAGCTTTCTGTACATCCCA
>JAZLJS010000029.1:0-4098 GCA_045617945.1 Lachnospiraceae bacterium | reverse complement strand
TCGGGGAAGCGTGCTCAAATACGGCGGAATCAATGCTCAAAATGCGCGGTGGCGATGCTCAATCTCACGCAGAATACTCAAATGCCCTCTGTTATGGGCGGAGAAGGGATGAATGATCCTTTCCACATAGCAGAGGGTACGCAATCGTGTTCATTTCGAATACTGCACACTGATAATATAGTTATCATCATGAGACGAATTTTATATCATGCATGTCAGTCATCTCGCGGGATTGTCTCAGCGTTTTTTCGGCAAAATACTATTCGTCAAACCAATAATACGGGAATCTGTGGCAACGAAGCCGAAATTGTATTTGGTAAAAAACCAGCCCGTGGACCAAAATGATATGTACCCCCCAATACCGGACAACCGGTATTGGGGGTAATTGTATGGAATACAGTATACGTTTACTTCTTTATTGGTTGATAAATAAGCAGCTGTTACAAACTATGCTGCAGCGGATTTAGAACATCCTTGAGGATCTGCGCGAGTTCGGGAATACGGCTCTGGGAAAAGCGTGGTGTGGGTCCTGAAATACTGACGGCAGCTATGGGGAACCCCTGCATTCCGATGACCGGAACGGCAACGCATGTAACGCCATACTCATGCTCCATATTATCCACGGCGTAGCCGCGGGAACCGGTCTTCATCAGATCACTGTGCAGGGTAAGGGGATCCGTTATGGTACATTCGGTGTATCGCTGCATAGGCAGGCACATAACTTCACTGACCGTTTCCTTTGGCATAAAGGCGAGCATTGCTTTTCCGAGACCCGTACAATGCATAGGCGCGTGTTCGCCTGTAATGACTCTTCCCGGTGTGATGAAGTTCGGAGAAGCGGAATCCAGATACAAAACTTCGTTGTTGTTGGGAATTCCGAGATAACACACTTCGTTGCACATCGTGGAGATCTTTTGAAGATACGGTTCGAATACTCTGCGGTAATCCAACGCGGAATTGACGATATATCCGTAATGAAGCATCTTGAGTCCCAGATGGTACTTGTTGTTGTTGGGATTCTGCTCTACGTGTCCCAGACTGACCAGTGTGGAAAGGATATTGAAGACAGTGGCTTTTTGCAGGCCAAGCTGGATTGCGATTTCCGTAATACCCAGTTCCGGAGTCTTGATCGTAAAACAATCCAGCACGGCCATTGCCTTAGCCAGGGATTTAACTTTGAAATCATCGTACATTTGCAGGCACCCCTTTCATGCTCTGCGAATATTCTATCCCATGCAGGATGTGTTTGTCAATGATATACATTATGTTTAACAATAATGAACGGCGTAAAAGAATATTGAATTCAAAGGCGTATTCCATTGACACACAATTTGGTGAATGATAGAATAATTACATAAAAAACATATACATCTGCAATGTCGTAATACCCGAATTTCAGCATGGCTGTAAATCATATGCTAAGGTAGTTTCATATTCATTTGCATTTGATGGATGAAAGGATTATTATCATGAATACAGAAGAAATTAAGAACATTTGCGGGGTAAACGTCCGAATCATACATAAAGGAATTTCTTATTTGAGAGAAAACGGGGAAATACATAATAGGGTGTTCAATCTTTATATTCCGGAGAATGTTCCGACACCATTGCCTTGTATTTTTTATGTGCACTATGTGCTTTCTGAAAACTCATCAGACTTTTGCGATTATTTGCATAAAGGATGGGCAATTGCAACACCGGAAATGTATCCGGATTTGAACCATGAGTGGATGGATGATGATCTGTTCTTCAATAATGCTGTATTGTACGAATTAAGAAAGCAAAATGAAATTGCACAAGAGAAAATCCTGCTTTCGGGTTTCAGCGCCGGCGGCTATATGACAATGATTCTTTCCATATTGCATGTGGGAATTTGCGGATGTGTTTCCATGAGTGGAGTGACGAATAATTACTTTATGGCATTGGGATATCACAAATCGGGACAAAAGATAAATGAGCAGGCGTTTGCAAAGCTGCCGGAGGAGATTCGGGCAAATCCAAACGATGATTATATCAAGGAACACATGCCGGCGTGGAGGATATTCACGGCTACAAGAAATCTCTCTTTGTTCGATCCTAAAAATACAAATGAAAAGTACATCGAACGTTCGCCTGTTACGAACTGGCAATGTCTGTGCAATATGTTTATCTTTTCGCATTTCACTTCGGACAATATTGTCCCGATTGATATGCTGACGAGGAAGTATACATATGCCCAGCTTGGGAAATCGATGCCCAGAGAGGTAAAGGCTCAACTAAAGAATTTTGACTTGCCTGAACCGGTATCATTGGCTTTAGATGAGCGTCTGCCCGAATCACAGGTCTACTATTCATTTCGATCGGCTCCCGAAGACCAATCGAATGAAACAATCTATCTCCGGTTTGACCCGAAAAAGAAGTACAATATTAATGTCTTTGATGAAGGCCCGGTTGAAAATGCCGGCGGTCACTTTAAGAACTCAAAGATAGGAAGGCAGCACTTTATCGAATTTGCAGAATATTGTTTTAGCCGGACATCTGCAGAGACATCCTGGATTAATGCAGAAAAGATACTGCTTTTGGCTAAAGTTTATCAAGGCGAATCAAAACTATTGCCGGTATTTGATTCTGATCAGAAGAACATTTACGGAACGTTGGTTATGACCAGAAAATGTATCATTGATGAACTTTGCCGGTATTACAGGTTCCACAGTGATTTAGATGAGGCATTCGATGAAGCAATTTCACTTGATACGGAATACAGAGAAATAATTCGGGATATGCAGAATCTGGTGCACGAATCTGTGAGTATTGTGTCATGATATATCTGATGAAATATTCTGACCCATGCAGGATGTGTTTGTCAATGATATACATTATGTTTAACAATGATGAACGGCGTAAAAAAATATTGAATTCAAAGGCGTATTCCATTGACACGCAATTTTAGGAATGTTAGAATAATCACGTAAAAATCACATATTTCCGCAATGTCGTTATGGTCGGAATTCAGCGCAGTCGTATAAATTGTGTGCCCGTTTGGGCACCATGAGTCCGAAAATGGATGTGATCAGTCGGCTTCACCCGTAACGGGACCGGAATAGTGTTTGCAGCCGTACGAATCAGAGACTTTGGGCGGGGGATAGGATGATAAAAGGTTCAAGATTAAAGAGATTTGAGAAGGCGCTTAATCGTGATAAGTACCTTTATATGATCATTGCGTTGCCTGTAGTGTACTATATCCTGTTTCATTATGTCCCTTTGTACGGTATTCTGATTTCGTTTTTCGATGTCAAGGTGTTCAGGGGTTTGCGCGAGTTTTTGAGCGCTCCTTATGTGGGACTCAAGTATTTTGCGGAATATATCACGGATCCCTATTTCTGGAAGCTGGTCAGGAACACGGTTATTATCCGCTTGTATTCGATTATCTTCAGTTTCCCGATTCCGATCCTGTTTGCGTTGATTCTGAATGACGTGAGGAACGTGGTGTTCAAGAAATTTGTGCAGACTGTCACTTATCTTCCCCATTTCATTTCCACCGTTGTTATTTGCGGTATGCTGAAATCCTACTTCGCGTCGGATGGTATTTTCAACATGCTTCGCGTGGCTTTGGGAGGTGAACCCAAGCCGTTCCTTTCGCTGCCTCAGTATTTCAGAACGATTTATATCGGTTCGGGCATTTGGCAGAGCTTCGGCTGGAACTCGATCGTCTATCTGGCGGCTTTGACCGGCATAAACCCCGAATTGTATGAGGCCGCTACGCTGGACGGTGCGGGACGTCTGCAGAAAATGTGGCATGTGTCTCTTCCCGGAATCAAATCGACGATCGTACTGCTGTTCATCATGCAGGTCGGTCAGATCATGAATGTCGGCTACGAAAAGATCCTTCTGCTGTATAACGGCTCCACGCAGGAAGTGGCCGATGTTATCTCCACTTATGTGTACAGACGAGGCATTGTAGATTCCAGATTCAACTACGGTACCGCGGTAGGCCTCTTTACCTCGGTGATCGGGTTTGCCTTCCTGACCGGCTCCAACGCGATCAGCAGGGCTCTCTCCGAAACCAGCCTTTGGTGAGACAGGGAGGACGACGATGAAAATTAAGCAAACCCGCGGAGA
>JAZLJS010000028.1:0-1027 GCA_045617945.1 Lachnospiraceae bacterium | reverse complement strand
AAATTCATTACCATTGACATATCCTAAGCATATCTTTCCATCCTCGTTTTTCCCGGTAACGGGATAATATATAGCATCTACATCTGTCATATCAGCAAGCGTTGAAATAGCGTTTTCATAATTCAAGAATGACAAATCAGGCTCATTGTCTTTGGGGTTAGTCATAAAACACACACCAACAACAATACAAGTCACTACAGCAACGGCAATGATCCAAAATGCCGGCTTCTTATAGTTCAGCACAGATTTCACCCTTTCTTTTACACCCACTTCACCGAAAGCCAAAGGACAGGATGCAATTCTTTTCCTGGGGAAGCTGCAGTTAAGCAGTGCCTGAGAGTATGCAGCTTTTGCAGAATTATCCATATCGCGGATAACCTTCTCATCGCAGGCCATTTCTATGTCACGGCACAATAGTATATACGCAAGCCAGCAAAGCGGATTGAACCAGTATACTGTCAAAAGAAGGTATCCGAGTGGCTTCCACCAGTGATCGTGGCGCTTGATATGAGCAGCTTCGTGAGTCAGAACATTTTTCAACGTTTCACCGACCAAAGAAGAAGGCAGATAAACAATAGGTTTAATAATACCTATGATGAACGGAGACTGAATGTCATCGCAGATACGGACATTATCCCTAAACGGAACTGAAGCCTTAACACTATCCCTTAATTTGTGATAACTGATGACGGAATAAATAATCATAACAGCCATTCCGACAATCCAGACATAAGCAATAATGTTTATGTTTGATCTGAGAACGGACCCCGAACTGACATCCTGAAGAATCGTATTGTTTCCCGACTGGCCATCAACCATCTCAAATCCGGTATGAAGTCGCCAGTTATATGGATTGTTGGAAATATTCGTATCACTGTTATAAATCGCATCAACCGGATATGTGTCTGCACTGGGAACTAAGCTTAGCGAGGGACGTCTTGAAATCGTAGCCATCAAGTATGACTTAAGCTCCGTTGTAAACGATATCATGAATATGAATATCCGGGCAGCTAACGAAAAAGGACTT
>JAZLJS010000027.1:0-16917 GCA_045617945.1 Lachnospiraceae bacterium | reverse complement strand
CAAGAAATATACAAAGACGGAAGCCAAGGTACTTGATACCGCGCTGATTCTTCATATGGAGCACGGCGGTGGAAATAATTCTACATTTACGACAAGGGTAGTTACGTCCTCAGGTTCAGATACATATTCAACGATAGCGGCGGCAATGTCTTCGCTTAAGGGTCCTCGTCAAGGCGGGGCCAACATCAAGGTTATGGAAATGATGAAGGACATCAAGGAAAATGTATCGGATTTTGAAGATAAGGACGAAGTGCGTGCATATCTTGAGAAACTTGTTGACAAAGAAGCTTTCGATCGAAGCGGTTTAATATACGGAATGGGACATGCAGTTTATTCTTTGTCTGACCCGCGAGAGAGGATATTTAGGGAATACGTTGAAAAGCTGGTTGCTGAAAAGGGACGGGAAAAGGAACTTCTTCTTTACAGAAACATAGAAGAACTGGCACCGCTTGTCATTGCGGACAAAAGAAAGATATATAAAGGCGTATGTCCGAATATTGATTTTTACAGTGGGTTTGTTTATGACATGTTGGATATTCCTGCTGAGCTATATACTGCGATATTTGCCTCGGCACGTATTGTTGGCTGGAGTGCGCACAGAATAGAAGAACTTATTTGTATGAACAAGATAATCAGACCTGCATACATGAGTGTGATGAAAGAAAAGGAGTTACAGGTATAGCAAAATTTCTTGCAAATTTTGAAATATTTGATAAAATGTGTTGGTGTGTTTTATGGAAAATAGATAAAAATAGAGATGGAAGTAAGTGAAAATGCGGATTCAGAAAGTATTTGCCAGAACATTTATTACATTGGGATTGGTTGCGGCTCTTGTTGCTGTATCTCCCATGAGTGCATCGGCGGCTCCGAAGGCGACGGCGTCAACAAAGGCAGCGTATCCTTCGGCGAAGGACGTATCTCCCGAAGTAATGCACAAGTATGTTAATTTGGTTATGAATACATTCATTACACCGGAGATGACAGACGATCAGAAGCTGTATCAGTGCTATGTATATGTTATTCAGCATATGAAGTATTTGCGCGATACGGCACCCGGTAAGCAGACATCAATGAAGGATTATGCTCTGCAGGCATTTTTCTCCGGTGAAGGTAACTGCTATCGATACGCATCCATGTTTGCATATATGGCCAAGGAACTGGGGTATGATGTGACGGTTCATGCAGGACAGTGTACTTCGACGAAGGGCACATGGACACCGCACAGCTGGTGTGTTATTACGGATGCTGACGGGGTTGAACTGATTTATGATTTGTCCTTTGGCGATTCCAATTGGGGTAAGAAGAATTATTATGGAATTACCGAAGAAGAGCATTCACGTGAGCTGATGACACAAGAGATTTGGGACGTGAAATTCTAAAAGTGAATTCTATCGAAACAGTGAAGTATATAATAAGTGGCGGGACACTAATCCTGCCACTTTTTCATTTTCTTATATTCGCCAATTTATTAATTTGTAACGTTTTTGCGGTTAATCATACACGTAAAGTACCTTAGAATTGTACTTGTAAAATTGCATGGAAAATGTGACGTTTTTCTGCTAATATGGAAATGATTATAAGTATACAAATTGCGAGAATGTTGCGCTATGAAATTGATGGGATTGCAGTTGAATAAATTTTGGAACAAGCCCTTGAAAAGGTGGCAGATCATTACGGCGGCGGTGCTTTCCATACTGCTGCTTGTTTGCATTTATGGGGGACTGCGCGAGTACAAAGCGTCCGCACACTATGACTTTCCGTTAGGGGCTGCTATCAGCGAAAGTCAGGACGGCGCAATGTATGTCCATTATGATGGGGTATGCCTTCCTCCCGGGGAATATGATCTCTATGTGGCCTATTCGATAGAGGGGATGGGCGAATCTGTTTCGATGTCCGGACAAATGGATAATGACAGCATTTTCGGGCAGGAATTGCCGGCCGGAAGTGGCGAAACGACGCAGCATTTTACGATTACGCAAGATGCAGATCATGGACGTATTTCCTTTTACTATCCGGAATCTGTTACGTTTACGGTTACGGCAATGAACATTTCCGCTTCACGGCACATGGTACGTGACGGTCTGTTCTATGCGGCTTTGGCGGCATTGGGGATTCCGTGTGTATGGATATTCTTCCTGCTGTATGAGAATTCGCCAAACCGTTTCATTTGGTTACTGTACATAGCGGCGGTGCTTATGTCGTCGCTTCCGATTATTCTTCGTCCCGGGCTGACATTTGCGGTGGATACGCGTTTCCATATGATGCGTATGGAAGGTATCTTCATGAGCATGAAGGATGGGCAGTTCCCGATGGTAATTCTGCCGAACTGGTGTAACCGTTATGGTATGCTGGGCGCACTATATCCGAGTATTTTCCTGTATGTACCGGCATTCTTCCGTTTGTGCGGTATGTCGATGCTGTTGTCGTATAAATTGTTCCTTTTCCTGTTTAATGCGTTGGGAATTGGCATGGCATATTATGCGGGGACGATTATCTTTAAGAAACGTTGGCAGGCGGCTCTTGCCATGGCTCTGTTCGCGCTGGAATATAATCGCTTCTATGGCTTGTATCCGGGCGGAACCTTTGGCGGTGGCGGATTGGCGAATCTGTTCTATCCGCTTGTTGTTGCCGGCATTGTAAATATCTTCTTTGGTAATCGTAAGAAGTGGTATGTACTTGCAATCGGGCTGTGGGGCATTGTATCTGCTCATGTAATCTCTGCATTTGTAACGTGTATTGCCCTGGTACTTCTGGTGATTGTCGGTCTCATTATGACCGCAAACAAACGCGGCGAGTGTATTATCTCTCTCGCAAAGGCCGCAGGATTATTCTTAATCTGTTCTGTCGGAAACCTTACGACATTCATTTATTACTACTTCTCCGACTGGGGCAAAGAAAACCTGCAGTGGAGTGATTTCCTCGGAGAACTGAAGGGATTCGCGGGACTCTTTTCAGATCCAATGTGGACGATGCCGATCATATATTTGCTCGTGAGTGTTGGAATTCTGGTGTGGAGTTGTGCTGGCAAAGTGGGTTCTGTAGGGGCTGTAGTGAGTGAGAACTTGGCTGAGTATCCGGAGCAATCGGGATGTTGTGAAGAAAGTTCTGTAGGGAGAGTAGTGAGTGAGGACTGTCTGAGCGACCGGCGCCCGACTTGTCCGGATGCTCCTCGTAATTCTGTTTTATTTCTCTTACTGATTGTTTCCTTCATCATGATTCTTTTCACTACCCGTCTGTTCCCCTGGCGCCTTCTGTCCGGTATCGGCGTGGTTGATTACATTATGAAGATGCTTCAGCTTCCGTTCAGATTCATGCCAATCACGGGAACTCTGCTTGTTTATGCGGTAACCGACGCATTCGGCATGCTGCCTCGTAAGAGATGGACATATTTTGTACTTTTGTTTGTAACTGCGGTTTTCCTGACTTTTCCTCTGGAGAATTATTTCGGAAGAGAAACGCTGGTGTATGATGAGATTCTCGGAAACATCTATTCCGAAAATGCCGAGGATTATCTGCCTGACGGAACGCAGTCCGAGTGGTATTCGACGGATACGGGATATATTTCCGATGAAAGTAGCGTTGCGTCTATTGATTATCGACGCAAGGGAACCGAAATAGATTATACATACACATGCAGCGCAGATGGTGTGTATGCGGAGTTCCCGCAGTTTTATTATGATGGCTATGAGGCCGTTAATGATTTGGGCGAGAATCTTGCCATAGAGAAGGGCGATCGAAATCGCGTGCGCGTGTATTTGCCTAAGACGCAGGAAGCGCGTATTGTTATACTAAAGTACCACGTGCCGGGATTCTGCACGGCTGCTTGGATTGCGGAATTGTTGGCACTTGCTGTTGTTGGTGTCGGCATTTTGTGTCGTGGCAGAAAGTTGCATCGTGGCAACATTTAGTGTCGCGGCAGAAATTTGCATCGTGGCAACATTTAGTGTCGTGGCAGAAATTTGCATTGTGGCAACATTTAGTGTCGTGCAGTATTTGGCATTGTGGAATCATTTTTTATCGAGATAGAAAGGTCGATTCAGCGGGGGCGGGATAGTACTGCTTCTAAAGAGTATTGGGGTAGCTTCGGGTTCCGTTTGGCGGGATGGAGTATAGAGAGGTTCATATGAAGGAATTTATGCAAAAATATTCGAAAATTCTTAATTTTTATCCGTTTGTTGTGATTGGACTGACGGTGATTTTGTTGTGCTTCTGCTTTATAAAAGAGAAAGGTGAGAATACACAGTTTTCGCTTCCTTCCGATATGCCGTTTGATACCTGGTATCTGGAAGGCAGTGATTATATTGAACTTCCCTATGATTTGCGTAGTGTAAACGGTAAGCCGATTGTCTTAAAAACAACGATTCCTTCGGAAGTGGGGGATGGATACGGCGTGATGTTACGTTCTTCATATTGCCGTGTGGAGGGATATGTGGATGAGGCACCGATTGGATCGTATGGCAGTGTTTTGCCGCTTCCTTTCGGAAGTATGGTAGGCAATATTCGTGTGATTTTGCCGATAGGCGCAGATGATGCCGGCAAGCAGTTAAAGATTCGAATTGTGCCGTATTTCTCGCAGCACATGGATATTCCCGAGATTGAGTACGGACCGATGGATTCTTTAAAATACACGGTTCTTCGTGAGAATTTGTTCCGTTTGTGCGTATGCGTATTCTTGGTGACAATTCTGTTATTTACGGTGGCCATAGCGCTGTATCAGCGACTTTCCGAGCAGGTTATTGCGCTCGATGTGTTGGGATATTTCTTTGGATTTGTGCTGGGAGTATTGTGCTGGATTATTTGCAGCTCGGATCTGCCGCAGTTTGTGACGTCGGCCAATGAATCGGTATGTTTAGTCTCGTTCTTCAGTTTGTCGATGATGGCGATTCCGTATATGGGATTCTGTGAAAAGGTGTTGCCTACAGGCAGGAAGGTGTTTATGGCGCTATATTTGCTGGGTTGGCTGAATCCGCTTTTTCAGCTGATCTGTTTGGTATTCCATATCGCAGATCCGCTGACGCTTTTGCCGATCACGCATGTGTATATTATCTGTGCGGTTGTCTCGTCCATTTGGTTTGCCATCAAACAGATGCATAATGACTTTGCCGCATGGCTGATCCTTGTAAGCTCCGTTGTATTGGCGTTGTGCGCTGTTGCCGGGCTGATTTGCTTCGCGGTTGCGCCCAGTATGGGATATGATGCGATTGCATTTTCAGTTGGATTGGTAATGTTTATTCTGGCATTGTTCTGGCTGATTCTGTATCGCCAGATTGGGTATATTCAGGAGCAGAAGTTCATGGAAACCTACAAACGTATGGCTTATATGGACGTGCTGACGGGAATGGCGAATCGTGCGGCTATGGAGCAGCAGTTTGACGAGATTCATAAGCGTCTGGGACCCGGAGATGTCATTACGTATTTGATGTTTGATATGAATTATCTAAAGGAAACGAATGATAAGGAAGGACACCAGGCCGGCGACAGAATGTTGATTGCGCTGGGCGAATGCCTGGAAGAAGCATTTGGATCATTGGGTAAGTGCTATCGTCTGGGTGGGGATGAATTCGCTGTTATTATTGAAAATGACCGTTTGTCCGAAGGCGAACTCCGCAGGATCTTTGAGGAAACTCTTTTCAATCATAACCGTTATCATAGAAATATGGTTTCGTCGGCGATGGGGTATGCGTCCATGAAATATGATTCGGAAGCACACTATTTCAACGCATTGGCAAAAGCGGCCGACGAGAGTATGTATGAAGACAAGAAACGCTGGCATGCGGATGATGCTGTAAGATGAAGAAACTTTGGGACGGAAGTGCCGGCGGAGTTCTTGTTGCGAAGTGAAGAAGGTTTGAAACGCCGGCGGGCGGATTAATTTGTGCTGTGAAAAGTAGTTTGCACGAATATTACGGGTATTTTGGCTGGATCTTGATGCTGTACCCGTAAATGCTTTCATTTTTTGAGATAATATTGAATGAATATTTATTGATTACGGGTGAGACTGTCGAATCGATTGGTTCCACCCGTAATTTACGGAATGAAATATATGTTATGTTAACTAAACAAGATGGTGATACGGTAAGTTCATATGAATATATGATATTTTTACGGGTGAAATGGGCGAAATGAATGGGAATGCACGTAAAAATCTTGCAATTGAGATGATTGGAAAGATTTCGATGAAAATAAGAGAAATAGAGTCGAGTTATGTAAACCTGACATCTATTCAAAAACTGCATATAACCTTTATAAGCTACAATTCAGGGACATATGCCATGTAAATCGGAAGAAATTAGTACCTAGTTTAGCTTATTAATGAAAAGGAAATGATATTGCTCCCGATATGTTGTACGAATTGAAAATGATCCTTGTCTACGTTTCGCTTCGGTCTGCGCAAAGTCGACATCCCCAAGAGGTCAAAATGACCCCCTAACCCCGTCCCCAAGGGACCACCCCAGGGCCCAAGGGACCACTTCAAGGGGTCATTTAATTAGAAATTCCAGGAAATCAATGGCATGATCTATGCGATTTGAGTTCACAATGATGGTGAACACGGGGCGCTTGGCGTCTTCTGTGGGAGCGCCGTAGGCACCGAATTGTCCCTGATTGTTGAGATACCGGCATGAATCAAGATAGAAGCCGGCCACATAGGGCTCGCCGGTGGAACCGGTCGGTTCGCCGTATGAATCGACAAGGGGTATCGTATAATAATAAGGTTCATATTCACGGTCAATCATTTCGTCATACAGTTCCTGAGGCAGAACCTTTGTCATGTCTGCGTATGCTTCCATGTTGCCGATGTTGTCTGCAACTTCCTTGGGAGCAATAAATACATCCAAATCTCGCGCCATAATGAGGGCAGCCAGCTTCTCGCGTGAAGCAAGAGTTGCGGATGTACCGCCGGTTACTCCGTTATCGAGATACATGGACATATCGATGGTGAGATTATTCTTCTTCATATCCAATCCGATTTCTTTGATAAAGTCATCCTCTATCGTGTTCGTATCACCATATGAAAATGCTGTGTTCGCCATGATTGTATATACATAGGTAGGATAGGAGTTGCGAATCATATCCCGAATCAATACTGTGAGCGCAACAATCAGCACGATGATTACGAGAAAATGAATATGATAGTAGTCCCATAGGTACTTCAATTTCCCTTTGAAAGTCATATCCTTCATCTTCTTTGTTTCCTGCATTATTTCATCGTGCATTGCCATGTTAGTTGTTTCCTTTATATTTCTCTATTCTATAATTCTGTGCCCAATCATATGCACACATTTTGTGCACCATCCCGGCATGCTCTGGAAATACTGTGCGCTATTCCGGCATGCTTTGGAAATACTTTGCACCATCCCGGCATGCTTTGGAAATACTGTGCGCTATCCCGGCATGTTTTGGAAAATGCGAGTATGCATTACATTTTTACAAACATATGTGAATGTTTTGTGAACACTTTTGTGAACTTGTATGAATTTGCAATTAGTAGGCATTTACGCCTTGCGATTTTTCGTCATGCCTATTATAATATACAGAATATTATCGAAAAGCAAATTTTGTTTTTACGAAGGAGCGTTGTATGAACGATACGTATGTTGAGTGTCTCGTAGATCATAAGACAAGCTTTGGATTGATTTTGCTGAAATATTTGATTTATGCCGTAGCGGCTGTTGGTATTTTTATGGGCCTTGTGTTTAGCGGTTCTTCAGTGGTTCCACTTCTTGTTGGTATCGCGGCAGCTGTGCTTGCGTATTTTGTTGTGCCGCGCTTTGATATTGAATATGAATATCTGTATCTGGACAAAGAGATTACGATTGATAAGGTAATGTCCAAGCAGAAGAGAAAGAGAGTTACTGTAATTGACTTGAACAAGATGGAGTTTATGGCTCCCCTGACTTCTCATGAGTTCGATAACTTTTTTGCGAGAAAGGTTCCTATGAAGCACTATGATTCCGAGATGCCGGAATCCAAGCCTTACGGAATCGTTTATCAGACAGAGAAGGGACAGGAGATAGCTGTGATTGAGCCGAACGAGGCAATGCTTAAGGCTATCAAGTTTGTTCTGCCCAGAAAAGTATTAGATTATTAGGAGATTATTGCGCCGGCATTTTGTGCCGGCGTTTATAATACAATTTATTATTATTTAGGAGGCGAATATGGGACAGATCATTTCAGAAGGCATCACATTTGACGATGTGCTCTTGGTTCCCGGTTATTCAAACGTAATCGGTAATCAGGTGGACATTACGACCTATCTTACAAAGGATATTCGTTTGAATATACCGATGATGAGTGCGGGGATGGATACTGTAACCGAACATAGAATGGCAATTGCTATGGCCAGACAGGGTGGTATCGGTATTATCCATAAGAATATGAGCATTGAGGCGCAGGCTGATGAGGTGGATAAGGTTAAGAGATCTGAGAACGGTGTTATTACAGATCCGTTTTCATTATCTGCAGAACACACTTTGAAGGATGCCGATGAACTTATGGCCAAATTCCGTATTTCGGGTGTTCCCATTACGGAAGGCAAGAAGCTTGTCGGAATTATTACTAACCGCGACCTTAAGTTTGAAACTGATTTTTCCAAGAAGATAAAGGATTGTATGACTTCCGAGAACCTTGTTACGGCGAAGGAAGGTATTACACTTGAAGAGGCGAAGCTCATCCTTGCCAAGGCAAGAAAGGAGAAGCTCCCCATTGTTGATGATGAAGGCAATCTGAAAGGTCTCATTACCATCAAGGATATTGAGAAGCAGATTAAGTATCCCTTGTCTGCCAAGGACGCCCAGGGACGTCTTCTGTGCGGTGCAGGCGTTGGTATTACAGCAAATGTTCTGGAACGCGTGGAGGCACTTGTTAATGCACATGTAGATGTTGTTGTTCTTGACTCCGCACATGGTCATTCCGAAAACGTTCTTCGTTGCGCAAGAATGATTAAGGATGCATATCCGAACCTTCCGTTGATTGGTGGTAATGTAGCTACCGGCGAAGGCACCAAGGCTCTGATTGATGCAGGCGTTGATGCGGTTAAGGTTGGTATCGGCCCCGGTTCCATTTGTACGACCCGTATCGTTGCAGGTATCGGTGTTCCGCAGATTTCGGCAGTTATGGACAGCTACGAAGTTGCTCGCAAATATGACATTCCCATTATCGCTGATGGCGGTATCAAGTTCTCCGGTGACATGACCAAGGCTATTGCTGCCGGCGCAAACGTTTGCATGATGGGTAGTATTTTTGCAGGATGTGAGGAAAGTCCCGGATCCTTCGAACTGTATCAGGGCCGTAAGTATAAAGTTTACCGTGGCATGGGTTCTATCTCCGCGATGGAGAGCGGCAGCAAGGACCGTTACTTCCAGCAGGATGCCAAGAAGCTCGTTCCCGAAGGCGTAGAAGGCCGTGTTGCTTACAAGGGAACCGTAGAGGATACGATTTTCCAGTTGATCGGTGGTCTTCGTTCAGGTATGGGTTACTGCGGTACGCCGACAATCGAAGATTTGAAGCAGAACGGAAGATTTGTTAAGATTTCCGCAGCTTCCCTGAAGGAAAGTCATCCGCACGACATTCAGATCACCAAGGAAGCTCCGAACTACAGCGTAGACAGTCAGTCATAAACTGTGTAATACATTTGATGATAGATGATGCAACAGAATTGCTAATAGTAAGCTGTGTACATTATCAGAAATATGTTGACAGTAAGCCGTAAATGGTTTATATTTTGCAAGCAAGCGCAGAAAGGCAGACTCTGTCTTTCTGCGTGATTATGTATATAGTTTGCGGTTTCTAAATGAGTAGTTTCTGAATGAGTAGTTTCAGAGCGAGCGGTTTCTAAACGAGGATAAACAGATGTTTTCGTATGCGATAAATGAATTTAAAAAGGCAATCAAGAGTAAGTATACTTATGTATATTTCTTGGGGATTCTGGGTCTTGTAATTATTGCCAATGCGGCGGTTGTCGGATTCCGTATGATTTACGGCTCCAATGAAGGCACTTTTGCGTATAATCTGATTGAGTATGCAACATGGTGCTTCGTTCTTCCTTATTATAGTTGCATTTTTATTGCAGATATGGGATTCGGTAAGGAATATCCCAATCCTTTTATCAAAGATCATTTTACGAAGGATTTGTCCTGCACAAAGATTTACTTTGGCAAGCTGATTTGTGAGATCTTGCTGAGCATTATCTTTATGGCATTCGCATTTGTTGTGCTTATTCTGGTAACAACGGTATTTCAGTTTAAGGACGGAACCATCAGCTGGTATTCCATTACAGATTTTCTTTCTAAGATGGCCTTGGCTATTCCGTTGTGGTTTGCAGGAATATGCTTTGGAAATATGTTTTTGTTCATGTTTGAGAACAAGAAGAAGGCATTTATTTATTTCTTCGTATTAACTCTTCTGATCCCGCGTGTGATTATGCAACTTGCTGCGGAGCCTTTGCAGTGGGCACCCTGCCGATTCATTCGTAAGTTCCTGATTTCGCAGAACTTCAGCCTGATTCCGTATCCCGCTAATCCGGAACGTAATACGGTGTTGATTGTGGTAGTGGGAATCGTTTATTCCGTTATCGCATGCGTGGTTGGCTGCATTTGTTATAACCGCAAGAAAAATCAGTAAATTTTTCATTGATAGATTGGGTATAAAGTAAACTGATTTGTGTAAACATAAATTAATCTAGATAAGCATAAATTGATTTGTTAAAACTGATTCACATACAAATCGAATCACATAAGAATTGAATTACATATAAATTGAATCATATTAGAACTGAATCATATAGATAGAATAGGTTTCTATAGAAAAGAATTTTGAACGAAAATCACATTTTACAAGAATGTGATTTTTTTATTACAGTCTTTCGTCAGGTTGTGCCGTAATAATTGTCACATTGTATGTTTTCGGAGTATTCTTTGTTGAAAAATTATCAATCATTTTGTAATATAAAAGGTAGGCTAGATTAACATAACGAGACAGAGGTTTTTGTATTATGAGTTTTGTCGTTGATGATCAACTTGACAACACTTTTCCTAAAATGGTAATCGATACCGCGCAGTTGCAGGATATGCAGGATGCATATTCCGAAGTGACGAATTTGTTCATTTTTTGCGTGAATGAGAGCGGCAAGCGTATTACGGAGATGTCCGGTAATCCTAACGAAATCGTTCGGGTTGTATCGCTTCTCGACGAGAGCAGAATTAAGACTGTGATTTCACGCGTTCTGGGACATTCCGTAGAAGAACAGGTAATCGAAGATACTGCGTATCCAAATGTCAAAATCGCCAGCGTAGGGGTTCGAATCAATGGGGACCCTTCTTTTTGCTGGTTTATTTGTGGTATTATGCCGGATGATGGTGAAGAAGGCAATGTTCTTAATATCACATCAACCATAGAGTATGATCGTTTCGTAAAGGCGGTTGACTTTATCCGAGAAATGTCCAAGCGTGTTTATGGTGCAGCCTTCACGACGGCCAATGCGGTAGCGCAGACAAAGCGTGCGACCGACGAATCCGCGCGTATGGAACATGCCCTCAAGCGCAGTGAGTCAATGACCGGAATCGTTCAACTATTGGATTCCGACGAGTCCATCAGCCGTGTTGCAGATTCACTTTTGGATTATTGCGGACATTACACGGGTATTTCGCATGCTTACATTTTGCGCCCGAATCTCAATGGCAAGACAATCGATGTAATCGGTCGTTTCATTCGTTCCGATATGGCACCTCTTGATGCTGTGATTGGCAATATTCCGATCGATATGCTAAAGTCACTGGCCGGCAAAACCAGTGTTATTTCCTATAAGACACGAATTGACGCAAGTACACGTGAATGGATGGACAACATCGGCATTTCCGCTGCAGTAATTATTCCGATTACTGTGTCGAGCAGAAGCGGAGATTCGCAGGGAATGACGGCGTTCTTTTTAGATAGTGTAATGAACCGTGAGTGGGATATGGAAGAATTGAAATTCTTCGGAGATGCCATTAAGATTCTCGGTTCCATTATGACGCGTCGTATTCAGAACAATTCCATTACCGGTTCATACAAATCACTGGAAATGATTCTTAATAACGTGGGTTGCGCTATCTATGTGCGTGATTCGCAAACCGGTGAGCTTCTGTTTGCCAATCGTGTCGTTCGCAATACATTTACGGATGAACTTGAGGAAGGAAAGCTTGCGGATATATTTGAAGCATCACCGCGGTACAATACGAATTCGTCATATAACGAGGTATATTATCCTGTCAGAAAACGCTGGTATGATGTGAATTCTACATATATTCAGTGGGTGGACGGACGTCGTGTGGCGCTGTATGCCATTATCGATGTCACCGAGAAGAAAGAGTATCAGCGCAAGATTGAGCAGCAGGCAAACAATGACTTTTTGACCGGATTGTACAATCGTATGTGCTGTGAGCGTGACTTGGTTCGATTTGTTGACGAAGCAAAGGCAGCAGGCGGCAAAGGTGCGGTTCTCTACCTTGATTTGGATGACTTTAAGCATATTAATGATGGTTTGGGACATCAGTACGGTGACGTTTTGCTGAAGGCGATTTCCACGAATCTGACGAAGATTAACGGCGTGGAGAATACGTGCTATCGTATGGGCGGTGATGAGTTCGTTATCATTATTCCGCATACGAGCTACCATCGTTTTGAAGATATTATCGAAGATATTCGTGTAGTATTTAACAAGCCTTGGTTCTTGAAGGGCGGCGATTATTATTGCACGAGCAGTATGGGTATTGTGACTTTCCCGGATGAGGGTGATACGGTTGAAGACCTTATTAAAAAGGCCGATGTAGCCATGTATGAGGCCAAGAAATCCGGTAAGAATAAGCTTGCACATTACGAAGAGGATTCAGGTTCTCTTTCCAACAAGCGTTTGGATATGGAGAAATCCATGCGTGATGCGACGGCGAAGGATTATGACCAGTTTGAAGTGTATTATCAGCCGATTGTGGATGTCAGCAAGCCCGGTGCGCCGTGTTGCGGTGCCGAGGCCCTGATTCGTTGGAACTCCGAGGATCTCGGATTCGTATCGCCGGCTGACTTTATCCCGCTTGCGGAGTATTTGGGACTGATTAATCCGATTGGCCATCATGTGCTTCGACAGGCCTGCAAGGCCCTGAAACATTGGAATGAGTCGGGACATCCGTACTACAAGGTGAATGTTAACCTGTCGGTTGTTCAGCTGATGCAGACCGATGTGGCGGCCAGCATTGAAGAAGTTATTATGGAAACAGGTATCAATCCCAAGAATCTTACACTTGAGGTTACCGAGTCGCTTGCAATCAACGACATGGGCCGTATGAAGAAGATTTTGGCAGATATCAAACGCCTCGGTGTGAACATCGCGCTGGATGACTTTGGTACCGGCTATTCGTCGCTCAACCACATTCGTGAGATTCCGCTGGATGTGATCAAGGTGGATCAAAGCTTCGTGACAGACCTCGCTATCGACCAGTACGCGCAGTCATTTATTCGTATGATTGGTGAATTGGCTAATGCACTCGGCGTTCGAATCTGTGTTGAAGGTATCGAAACAATTGAGCAGTATAAGGTGTTGGAAGGTATGAATGTCCGCCTCGTTCAGGGATTCTATTTTGATCGTCCGATGCCGAAAGACCAATTTGAAGCGAAATATTTGTGATTATTTTGATCGCCCGATGCCGAAAGATAAGTTCGTGGGTGAATATTTGTTGAATGAGTTCGGGAGTGCCGTAAATCGGCACTCCCGATTTTTTATAATTAATAATGTTTGGGGAAAATTATTTTCATTTTTGGTTTTTAATTTTTTTGAAGAGAATCTCATTTTTTGTGAAAAGCATCGGAAAGCAATAATTTGGGCTTGTTCCGATGCCCGAGTGGGAAAAATGAAGAAATGGTAATTCCTAAGTTTGATCAATTTTTTGTGCAAAGCATCGGAAGGCCATAATCTGGGCATGGTTCGATGCCCAAGTGGGAAAAATTTGAGGAAATACCCCGGAACCCAACATATTTTGTCAATCCCGGGGTAGATGAAGAAGAATTGATAAAGCTTGGGAATCATCAATTTAAGGAAATACCCCGGAATCTAACACATTTTGTCAATCCCGGGGTAGATGAAGAAGAATTGATAAAGCTTGGGAATCATCAATTTAAAGAAATACCCCGGAATCTAACACATTTTGTCAATCCCGGGGTAATTCCTTAAATTGGTATAAATGCAATTGTGTTATAATTATTACGTTATCGTAATGATTGATGATTGTGCTGGCATGCTGCATGAATATGTTTGTTGTATGAAAATGTTTGTTGCATGAATATGTTTGTTGCACGAATCAGAAAAGGACTGTTGCATAAGTTGGCAGCATGAATAGGTGTTGTATAAGTTGGCAGCATGAATAGGTGTTGCATTTGTTGGATATATGAATAGGTTGGCTTTATGATTTATTTATCTAAATTTGTATTTGCCTCGCAAGAACAGGAATATGATTTTCGATTTGGGATAAGAAGGACCTGCTATGATTCTTGGTATCCTTTTGGAATTATGACTAAGAACGGATTCAGGCAGATTGACTTTGAACCGGTTACCATTCTGTATGGTGGAAACGGTTCGGGCAAATCGACAGCACTTAATGTAATCTGCGAGAAATTGGGGCTTAGTAGGGGCTCGTTATATAACAGATCTAATTTTTATGAGGATTATTTAAGATATTGCGAATATGAAACCGAGGGCGCGATTCCTAGGGAAAGCAGAATCATAACAAGTGATGATGTGTTTGACTTTATGCTTAATTTGCGAAGCCTTAATAATGGGATTGATCTTAAGCGTGAAGAGATTTTCGAGGATTATCTTGAGGCGAAGCATTCTAAATTTCAGATGAAATCTCTTGATGATTACGAGCAGCTTAAGAAAGTCACGATGGCCAGATCCAAGACGCAGTCGCAATATGTCCGCAATAATCTTATGGGAAATACAAGAGAGCATTCTAATGGTGAAAGCGCGATGCTTTATTTCGAGGAGAAAATAAAGGAAAATGCATTGTACCTTTTGGATGAGCCGGAGAACAGCCTTTCGCCGGAGCGTCAACTTGAACTTCTTCAATTTATTGAAGATTCGGCGAGATTTTATGGGTGCCAGTTTGTGATTGCAACACATTCCCCATTTCTGTTATCGATGCGGGGAGCAAAGATTTACGACCTTGACGAAGAACCGGTTGATGTGAAGAAATGGACGGAGCTGGGAAATGTCCGGGCGTATTATGACTTTTTCAAGGAACATGATCATGAGTTTGGGGGCAATATGTAGGTCAAAAGTCATTTGCTCAAAATATGCAGGGCAAAAGTCATTTGCTCCAGATATTTGCCAAAATCGCTCCGGAGATATTGTGCCATACAGAGAATATTGCTCCGGGCACTGTAGCCATAGCCAAATCGGGGAAGGCAGTTCCGGCCAGGGATGTTGCCAACCCCGAATTTTGCATACCCACTTCTATTGCAAGCGCCTTCTTCTTAGGCAAATCTCTTCTTAATACTACGCCGATAAGGTATCCGGCCAAATATCCCAAAAGATTATGACAAATGACAACAGCAAATACCAGTATTCCCGTTGAAAGGATTTTCTCAGAATTGTGAGATACAACGGATGCAACAATCAAGACTATTGCAGTAACCGAAATCAAGGGAAGGATGCCTTCGGCTTTCTTGGTGTGCTTGCCGAAAAAATGATTGATAATGAAGCCCAAACCGATGGGAATGATAACTACCTTTATTATTGACAAAAACATACTGAGAATATCAACGGAAACAGTTTCTTTTAACAGAAGATACGTTATTGCCGGAGTAACGAAGGGCGCAAGCAAAGTGTTTACGCTTGTCATCCCGACAGACAGAGCGACATCGCCTTTGCTCAGGTAGGTTATTACATTGCTGGAGGTTCCGCCGGGACATGTACCGACCAGAATAAGTCCTACCATAAGGGCATCATCGAGATGAAACAATTTTCCCAGTCCGAAAGCCAGAAGGGGCATTATTGTGAACTGTGCAAGACATCCGATAATTATATCTTTGGGACGCGTAAATACAACTTTGAAATCCGTCGGATTCATTGTTAGGCCCATTCCGAACATGACAATCATAAGCAGATAGTTTATCCAGCCGGTCTTGACCCATGTTAGTGATGATGGTACGAACAGCGCCAGTGCTGCTACTGCCAAGACAATGAATGCCATATATTTTCCTACAAAAGAACTGATTTTTGTGAGAGTTTTCATGTTTGAGTAATCTCCGTGTAATTGAATTATGTTCGAGTGATCTTCGTGTAATTGAATTATGTTTGAGTGATCTCCGTGTAATTGAATTCTGTTTGAGTAATCTCCGTGTAATTGAATTCTGTTTGAGTGATCTCCGTGTAATTGAATTATGTTTGAGTAATCTCCGTGTAATTGAGTTCTGTTTGAGTGATCTTCGTGTATTTGAGTTCTGTTTGAGTGATCTTCCTGTAATTGAATTATGTGCTGGTTGGTGGTTGGATTTCATTTATTAATATAACACAAATTTGGGGTGCTGGGGGCTGACTATTATTTGCTACAATTCTGCAGGGGAGAACTACATTTCTGCAGGGGAGGACTACATTTCCGCCGGGGAGAGCTACATTTCCGCAGGGGAGAACTACATTTCCGCAGGTGAGAACTACATTTCTGCAGGTGAGAACTACATTTCTGCAGGGGAGAGTGTATGTTTGGTATATGCCTGTTGTATATGTCTGTTGTATATGCCTGCTGTATACTTTTTCTTAACTTCCTGTAATTTTTAACCCTCAAAATCATCCCAGTCAGGATACTGCTCAATAGTTCCTTTGCTTTTTAATACAACCGGAACGAAATTCACTTTTGATATCTCTATCTTTTGAACATTAATCGCAAACATCCA
>JAZLJS010000026.1:0-1375 GCA_045617945.1 Lachnospiraceae bacterium | reverse complement strand
AGAAGGCTGTTTGGAATAATACTTACCGACAATGGTGGAGAGTTCAAGAAGGTTGACCAACTGGAATTGAATGATGATTACGAATACAGAACAAGGATTTTTTACTGTGATCCAATGGCATCCTGGCAGAAGCCACACATTGAAAAGAACCACGAATATATACGCTACGTAATTCCTCAGGGAGTAAGCTTTAATGCCTATACAGAAGAAGATATGACACTTCTTATGAATCATATCAATTCAACGCGTAGGACGAGCCTGAAAGGCAAGGCACCATATGAACTGGTATCAGAAGATGATGAAGATATGCAGGCGTTATGGAAACTACTGAAAATGGACCTCATCCCGCCAGATGAAGTCCATTTGAAGCCAGACTTATTCGTAATAAATAAGTAAGATAGATTTTTAATGCAGATAGTAATCGATTTGTCAATAGAGGTTAAAAAGACGGGTCGTGTTTACTTTTGCACAAGCAGTACCGAGTCGTCTGTTTGCTATGCCAAAAAGAATAACCATTGCATTTGGAATGCTTTGATTATAACACTTTTTTTTAAAAGGTGATACCTAAATTTGGTCTCCAGAAGGCTCATAAATCGATTTTATGTTATTAGGCGATGTTTCAGTAGGGTATTAGTTTTTCATTCAAGGCAAATGTACCAAACCGAGGGAAACATTTTCGGCAGTATGGCAAAGATATGCGGTTGTTCCGGTGGAGCGCGGGAGCGTATGGTCAAAATGCGATATTGCATTTTGGTCAGACTGCGAATGGATTTCCGACGGTTATATGGTACAATAGAGTTGCATGCGAAAGGAAACGGAAGATTTCCGTTAACTTTATGTTGACAACAGAACGAAAAGAGTATAATATAAAAACAGAACAAATGTTCGGAAAGGCGGAATTACCGAGATGGCTAGTGAAGAGAAGTTAAAAGCATTGGAATCGGCATTGTCTGAGATTAAGAAAGCATATGGACAGGGGGCTGTTATGAAGCTGGGAGACAGCGGAACGGCCATGAACGTGGAGGCGGTATCGACCGGTTCCATGAGTCTTGATATAGCATTGGGAATCGGAGGATTTCCGAAGGGACGTGTGATTGAGATCTACGGACCGGAATCCAGCGGTAAGACAACGGTTGCGTTACATGCGGTTGCCGAAGTACAGAAGAGAGGCGGTATCGCCGGATTTATCGATGCAGAACATGCGTTAGACCCTGTATATGCGGCAGGAATCGGTGTCGATGTGGATAATCTTTACATTTCGCAGCCGGATAACGGAGAACAGGCACTGGAAATTGCGGAGACACTGGTACGTTCCGGTGCGGTGGATATCGTGATTATCGACTCGGTTGCAGCTTTGGTTCCGAAGGCGGAAATC
>JAZLJS010000025.1:0-1760 GCA_045617945.1 Lachnospiraceae bacterium | reverse complement strand
CCGAAGTAGTGTTGTGCTTGCCTGCACTTCATTGACAGCTTCCATTATAAGTTGAAGCATTGAATATGCTATGAGCGCAGAGATTGAAATCAGGATAATCTCCGGATAGCTTTTTGAATGGCCTCTTTGGCCTTCCATAATAAGAAGAAATACCATGGCCAAAAACAATATAAAAAACCAGCATCCGATAAGTGCCGAAACAGGAATTGGAAGTGCGCCAAAATTAATCATCATTTTGCACCTCCGTTAATATCTTTTCTTTTACGATATCCTTAAGACAAAACACAATCAGCGTATCACTGTCCTCCGATGACAAGCTGATTTTTCCGCCAAACTGTTCCAGTTCCTTTTTGCGCCAATTCTCGTCAAGCAAGATTTCACCACCGTTTACCAGTAATCGCAATTTCAATTCATTGTCCGTAAAGTTCAATGTAACAAATACGGATTCAAGCTTTTCAAGGTGATTTTCCACAACATTTTCAAAGAAATCATATACCAGAATAACGATATCGGCCGGCAGAAGTTTATCCGGAACAGGAGAAACCATTGTTTCAACCTTACATAGTTTCAGGTACTCGCAAGACTCAGCAATTGCAGTATACAGTTCCTTAAGAGAAAGTATATCTTTGTCCGCCCGAAGAAGTTCCATATTGCTTCTACGCTTTATATAGGCGTTAAGAACTGCTATGTAGCGAAGTTTATCGTCAAAATCATCATCTTGCGAAGTCTCTAAAAGCTTCTTAATCTCCTTGATTTGCGGATTAAGTATATTCGCAATATTATCATATAGATTGTTTCGGGCATCGAGTTTTGACTGCTCGGTTTTCAAATCGTTCTGAATATGAAGATATTCATTACGGCTTTCAATCTGTTCGGTTGTTTCTTCTATCTGCCTGTTAAGAGAATAGATTTTGGACATATCTACCGCCCAGGATACCGTACCTCCGCTTATTTCCTCCGTAAAGGTCAGCACATTTTCCGTATCCTCCAATATATCAAGAGCCTTTCGGGATCTGTAATTTATATTTCCTTCGCTGTCGGCGATAACTATAGCCTTATCGGTAAAATCCAAGAGCCGCATATAACCTGTATTGGCCGGAATAAGCCCTATGGCGATACATGATTCTTCAAATCCGAACAACCAGAAGAAAAAGATTTCACCCATATTCCATATGCTTTTACCGCTAATTTTCAGTATTCCAAGCATATGAATTATCTCAGCGATTCCGCCTATCAAAGCCAGAGCAACAGGTAACCAGGCCTGTTTTTGAGCTGCCATAACACGACATTTTCCCACAATAATCGCTAATGACCAAATAAACAGAACCGTTACCCAGACATATATCAGGTAAAATCCGATTCCGTGGCTATTGACATAATACCCCTGCTTTGTACCCTCCGGAAATTTGAATACAAATTGATGAATATCATTTGTCATGACCATCAACGGTAGAATGACCGAAAAAACTGTAATAACAGGATTAGCCTTAGGATGTGTGTCTTCACCGGTACCAACCAAAATCGCTATCCTGTACATAAAGAAAGGCGCAAGTATCACCGGAATATAATATCCGTACCAGGAATATCTAAGTGGATTCAATTCCTCACCCAACAATTTATATGAGCATATCTGAAGCATAAACATCAACAGCATCAAACTTACCGTAACCAGAAGACGATTTCTAATTCTTCGGTCACTTACTCTTTTTTGAATTGTTACGGCCCATACAAGAGCCATGGCAGAATAATACATCTGACTT
>JAZLJS010000024.1:0-6115 GCA_045617945.1 Lachnospiraceae bacterium | reverse complement strand
TCTATTGTATCAAGTACGGTAACTTCCAAATAAAGGTCAACCGTACCATTAATAGCAAGGCTCGAGATGCTCCAAGTAACCACACCTGTATTACTATCATAAGAACCTGTAGGTGTGGAACTCTTATAAGAAACTTTAGTTGTATCAATAGCATCGGTAATTGTGAAGTTCTTCGCTTCCAACGTACCGTTGTTTGTTACTGTAATCTTATATTTAATAGTACTTCCTGCTACTGCAGAACCCGATGTCGGAGACACAACGGACTTAACGATGGAAAGGTCAGGCTCCAACAATTTAAATTTAACAAAGACGGTTCTGTCTTCGGATATATTAGGGAACTTTACTGTTACAGCACCGGTTGTAGAATCTTTGGTAACTGTATAATCAGTTCCTGTAGCACTTAAATCAATCTTTACTCCATCAATTTGAATCTCTTCAAGAGCGTAACCGGTATTCGGTGTGAACAAAAGTTCAGGATCGGTTGTTGCAGGTGTCGATATAACAAGCGGATCACTAGATTCTATGACACCGCCTTGTGAAGGGGTATAGCTTACACTGCCGTTTTCTACAGTACCGGTTACATGAAAACCAGGTATAGCAGGTGCTTTTGCTTTTCCTTTACCCGTAGCATCGGCAGTACCTGATGCAGTTCTACCGTTCTTATATGCCTTTACATCAACAGGGCCGTCATTAGGATTCATTTCATAATACGGCGGATCGCCCGGATTCAAAATTTTACCGTCAGCGTCGACACGATTTCCGCTGGCATCCTTCTTTACATAAAGACATGATTCAAATCCGGCGGTATCGGCAACGTTAATAATAACCTTTACATAATTAATCTGATTCTTCAAATCCTGAACATTAAGTATAACGTTATTATTATCAGCTGAATTGCTGTTACCTGTCGTAACTTTAATATCGCCTATAACGTCAGACGAATTGGTCTCAGTTACATACTTAATACCATTAGCATCTGTAAGAACTGTAGCGCCGGAAACGGTCAATTTTGCTTTCTGCAACCAGTCTGCATTCGTCATGCTTGGAGATTTTGAAACATAGACCGTTACATCAGTTACCGTAATAGAATCATCATCGGTTACGTTAATTTGATCATCGAACACCATAGTAGTGCCCTGAATAGCCATATAGAGGAAGTCGGCAAGTTCGGATGCCTTGTTATAGTAGAGCTGACGGGAATCACCCGAATAAACCATAAACCCATAAGCGTCAACACCGTTAATAGGATCGTACTTTGATCTCACACCCTCTTTCAGACTATACGAATCAGGAAGAAATTTTACATATGAATTTAGCTCATCATCAGTAGGTTTTGTACCACTGCTGTAGAGACAAATATCATCCCATTCCATAACTCTGCCATCAGCCTTAGGATTCGATGAAAAGCCCCACACATCAGAACCGGCATTAGCATTAGCCAAATAATATTCCGGAGCCATCACAGCACAAAGTGATTTGTAACCGTCTGCAAGCAATGCATACCACATGTCATCGCTGGATCTGTAGTAGAAATTAGTAGGAACGTAAGGGGTCTTTCCATATCTGTCGTCTTTAGGCAAGTTCCTATCGGCATAACCCGCACCATCGGTAATCCAAATTATTTTATTCTCTTCGTAATAAGGTTTAAGCGCAGTAGCTACGTCGTACATTTCTTGCGCTGATAACTTATCATCGCAACAAACTCTCGAAGCATCAAACTCCATAACGATGTAATCGTATGTATGCCCTTCCATTGTCAGTTCTTTAATAATTGTCTCTGCAAAACCGTTTATTACAGAGTGTGCATCACCTTCCTGATAATCAAAGGTTCCGGTTAACGTTTTTCCACGAGTTACTGTGCCACTGGTAAGAATATCGCCCTCTCTGTTATTGAGATCTCCTCCTACAATAGTGTCTTTGCCGAAAATCCAGTATGATACGTCTGCATTTTGGGCTATCGCATTAATAGAATCTTCGAGCGTGCCCACCTTCATACCATGCGCAGTACAACGGGAACCAAGGAACATAACATTGGTATCGTCAAGTCTAGGAACGTCACTGGTAATCTCAATTGTGGCAGTACCCGGATTTGTATAATCCCAAGTTACAGTTTTTGTAACATCCAGCGTATCTCCGCTGTCAGCGGAAACCAGACTCTGCGGATTTACAAAAAATAAATTCAATGTTACGGCAAGAGTCAAAATACCGGCTAATAATCTACGTCTATTCATACTAAATCTCCTCTGAAACGCATATCACTCCATAATTATTCTCAGTATAATTTTAGCTTTAAAAACAACATATAGTATTAACCCAATGTTAAAAGAATGTTTCATTCAAGTAGAATTCTAGTAGAACTAATAATTTATGCATTTAATAAATCAAGTTTGCGACACAATAATCTTGTTTTCGCCTTTTCTCACTTTGGTGCACTGAAACGGTGACGCTTCAAAATATAGCTGACCGTCTA
The DNA here is from genome assembly GCA_045617945.1 of Lachnospiraceae bacterium. Taxonomy (GTDB): domain Bacteria; phylum Bacillota; class Clostridia; order Lachnospirales; family Lachnospiraceae; genus UBA2868. The sequence continues at coordinate 3,645 of JAZLJS010000024.1, read as the reverse complement.
ATCGCTCCTGTCGGTTTAATCGGCTCGAAACCATAATTTTCACGTTTTTCACGGAAAATTATGGTTCCCCCCCGGTTTGTGCGTTCTTACGATGTGCGATGTCATCGTCTTTGATGGCGCTTCTTGTAGTCCTTCTCGATATCTTGTTTCCAAGCGCCGCCTCCGAAGGCAGCACCTTCTTTAAATTCGGAGACAGAAATCTTACGAGCTCTTGTTACAGCCTGTTCAAGGACTTGGTAGTTAAGCGCCGTGCCGTCCGAATCACATTCGTAGTTTACCGCGTTATCGCGTCTTATTCCCATACGGCTTGCAACATCAATCGCATCGATGTTGGCACCAAGGAATAAAAACTCCCATCCGTATTTGGACTTTTGGCGGTCGATCTTGCGTTTAATCTCGGAATAAGTGTAGCGTCTGCTGGAGTTTTCCATGCCGTCGGTTGTGATTATAAAAAGCGTTTTACCGGGTCTATCCTCTTCCCTTGCATACTTATGGACATTTCCAATGTGGTGAATCGCATCGCCTACCGCATCAAGAAGAGCCGTACTTCCGCACGGACGATAGTCTTTGTCGGTCATAGGTTCGATGCGGGATACGTCCAGGCGGTCATGAATCACTTTGCTCTCGTTACTGAACATAACGGTCGATACCAAAGCTTTGCCGGTTTCTTTCTTCTGCTTCTCGATAAGTGAATTGAAACCGCCGATGGTGTCTTGCTCGAGACCGCTCATGGAGCCGCTTTCGTCAATGATGAATACCAATTCCGTTAAATTCTCGTTCATAGTAAATTACCTCCGTAAGATTTATTTGCTTTACTTGAGGTAATCTTAGCCCTTATACAAACAGGTTTGGTCTACCGGCAATCGACTTTTCAATCTTTACCCGAAGAACCCAAAAGAGGTTCGTCGTGCTCGAAAAGCGCCACGTTTATGGTATCGATATCAAACACCCCTGCTTCGATAAAATACTGAACAATCAAATCGCGTCTGCTGCACGGAGAGAGCGCAAAGCCTGCCCTCGAAAGGAGGTCTTTGGTGTCGTCGATATTTAGTTCAAGTCCAACCGCCAACGCAAGCGCCGTGGATTTACTGGGATTTTTGCTGTTGCCGCATTTAAGTTTGGAGAAAGTTTTCTTATCGAGATTCGATTGGCGCTGAACCTGAACGTCCGTAAAACCTTTTGCATCGGCGAACGAGAAAACGAGTTCCATAAAAGTTTTATCGAGATTTTTTATGCAATCGTCGAGACTCCTTGCGGGCTTGGCAAATAAGTTTTCACAGCTCCTCGGCATACAACCGTCGCCGGCTTCTCCTGCCCGCGCTCCGAAAAGCGGAGATTTTCTTCTTTTGTGATTTTTTACCGGACCCAAATCCGAATCGGTTACTTCATCAAGGCTCTCGGACAGCATGGAATATGCTTCGTACTCCTGAGCCTTCTTCTCTTCCACATAGTTTTGTGAAATATAAGAATCAATGCCTCCGAACAATTCGCCCGAAAGTTCAAAGGATTTCTCATCGAAAACGACGAGGTAAACATCCATATCGTTTTCGCTCAAGAAGGTTGAAATCTCGGAAAGTGCGATTCTTAAGGCGATTCCCTTCGGGAAGCCGTATCTGCCTGAAGATATAAGCGGAAATGCAATGCTTTCCAGATCGTTTTCGAGAGCGAGTTTGAAGGCGCTTTTGTAGCATTCTCTTACGATATCTTCCTCGCCATTGTTTCCGTCCTGCCAAGTACAGCCGACCGTGTGAATTATGAACTTGCACGGAAGATTAAAGCCCGAGGTAATAACAGAGTTACCTGCATCGACCGATCCAATTTCTTTTCTTGCTTTCAAAAGCGCATCTTTCCCCGCGCCTTCATAAACCGCACAATCAATTCCCGAACCGTATTCAGGATTCGGGTTAGCCGTATTTACTATGGCATCTACCGCCATTTGAGTTATATCGTTACGAATAATTTGAAAAGGCATATTTATCTCCTCCGCTCACGATATAATTATATAGGATTCTTACGGTTTGAGCCTGAATTCTTTCATATCGTCCAAACGCAAAAGCACCGGCTCATGACCGAAGCCCGCTCCCATATCAATATCTATCCACGTCGGTGTCTTGATTATCTTATCTTTAAACTCCTCGCCGAAAGACAATGTCGGCGTATGCCCGAGGACCGTAAGAATGTCTTCGTAGTACGTATCGGTAAGTTCAGGCCATGCCCATAGAAGTTCATCGATACTATAGTCCTCAATCTCACGCTCGGGTGAGAAATCATCAAAACCCGAATGAACCAAAACCATCTTTCTGCCGTTAACGCTGATTCTCTCATATAACGGGCAATCGTGAAGATACTCTAAGATATCCTGCTGCAAATCTTTAGGAAGTTTTTGCATCGATTTCAAAGTAACATCCCCGCCGTCCGCCATATATCGTTCCAGCATATCAAGACGCTCAGCGGTCAGAACGTTAGCGATATCGTCGCTTATCTCATCGAAAACAAACTCGCAGCCCAGAAGCATCGCCTCATGATTCCCCAAAATCAGCTGAACATTTGTCTGAAACAAAAGCCAATTTAATATTGCCACACCGCCGTCACCGTTACGATCGACAACATCGCCCAAAATGTAAAGAAAATCGTCCTCTCCAAATTCTGCCGCACAGAGAAGTTTCTGAAGTTTTTCCAAAGGGTAACCGTGTAAGTCGGAAATAACGTAAATCATATCTTTGTCAGCTCCTTATATTGCACAGAATACCAAACCTCACGCACCCTATTCGGTCCATCAAAGGAAAGAAATCACGCCGCCTGCCATAAGAATCAGCACAACAATGCCGCCGATTCCTGCCAAAAGCCAGCAAATTCCCATCACCATTGCCGTATTTGCCAAAGAACTGTCTGCATCTACAGGTAATATCTCTGTCGGATTATCAGGATTAACCTTAAGACGAACATTATTACCTTCTACAAAGCCCTTGTTCAAATCGCCGTAGTATACCTCGGACGGGGTAAAATACTCCTGTCCGTTTACCGCATAATGGAAACCCGGTTTATACATCGTATTCGTATTAATCGGCGAATTATAAGAAGTGCCCGGAAGATCATCGAACCTGCCGAGGTTAATTCTTCTGATATCGACCATCTCGCTTGACGCCGTAACCTCAAGCGAATATGTTCTCATCTTTCGAGCGGTTTTAACCTTAATTCTCAAGCAGATAACTCCAACCGCGAAAGAGACAAACATAAAAAGAAAAACGACATAGTATTGAAAAACATCCCAAAGCTCAGCTTCCACTATGATGCCCGCACCGACGGCAAGTATGCCGAGTGCTATAAAAATAAGAAGAAGACTGCTCTTTTTATCGAAAATCACTCTGACTAAAATAAACAAATAGCAAAAAATCGCTCCGATAATTACAACCGTTATACCCACATGCGACAAAATGCCGGAAATAAATGCAGAAATTATCAGCACTCCGAGGATCGACAGTGCAACCCAATCACGCGGTCTGAATTTAGTTAAATCTTTCTCATAATGTTCTTCAACGGCACCTCCGTAAAACTTACTGCCCATATACTCTGTCCCCTTATTTCGTTTTCGAAACAAATATAGCATTAAACGCCAACGTTAATTCCGTAACTCGCGCAGATGTT
>JAZLJS010000023.1:0-21752 GCA_045617945.1 Lachnospiraceae bacterium | reverse complement strand
AAGGGTAACGGAACGACTATCTCTGTCAGCATACCGATGAAGTGGGATACTGAAACTGAAATGACAGTAGAAAAAGATGGTATTGAAAATCACGTTAAGCTTGACGGAATGAAGGTTGTGCTTGTTGAGGATAACGAGATGAACCGTGAAATAGCCGAAGAGATTCTGTCAGATAATGGAATGATTATCGAAACAGCCGAAGACGGTGATATAGCTGTCGAGATGGTAAAGAATTCAGCTCCCGGTCAGTATGATTTAATTCTGATGGATGTTCAAATGCCAAGAATGAATGGCTTTGAAGCAACAAAGGCAATAAGGGCACTTAAAGATTCGGAAAAGGCTTCTATTCCGATTATTGCAATGACGGCCAATGCATTTGAAGAGGATCGTCAGAACGCTATCGCCGCAGGCATGAACGAGCATCTTGCGAAACCGATAGATATTGTAAAACTTGTAAATACACTTGTGAAATTTATGAAATAGAATAGATAAAAGTCACGAAGCTTAATTAAGACAGCGCCCAGAGCTTTTGGAATTTCGTAAGACGGTTTGTTTGAACCGTGAGAATATTCTGCATAAGCTCGGGGTGCTGTTTTATTTCGCTCTTGAAGTCTGCGGCACTAATTGACAGCAAAATGGCTTCATCACTTTGTACGATATAGTCGATGGAAGATACGGAATTATCCAACAGACATTCAATTCCGAACGCATCATTCTCTTTGATAATCATAAGTGTTTGTAAAAAGTTTGATAGATCATGTCCGGCCATAATGACTTTCCCTTTTACAGTAAAATACAGTTGGTCGGCCGCTTTATCCATGTTGATTATCGTCTGTTGGCTGTATCTGCGTGAAAGGCGGAAACTTTCCGCCAGTCGGAACAGTTCCGTAGGCGAATAGGAGGTAAACCATCCTGTGTTCTTTAAAAGAGCTGCTTTGGCTTCAATCATTTTTTCTGCATTGATATTTTCGCTTGTGAAATGTTTCTTGTAATCAATCAATACAAATGTATCGTTTAATGCATTGTTAAATAATTGGCATATTGCGTTATGAAATCCTTCTATGCTTGTTCCCTTAAAGAACCCGGAGTCATATATATACTGTATTCCGGGATGGTCGCAATTTAAATGGAATAGAACGTGAAGCGGTGAATTATTAAATTCGACGCGTTCAATTTTGTAAGTAACATCCGTTTTCATTTTGCGGAAGAATTCTTCGTAATTTCTCTGGTAGAAGAATGTTTGTGAATAAAGAGTGGAGACTGCCAGATCAATTTTGGACTGCTTTTTAAGTTCATCATATGGAATATTGCTGTATTTCTCCGCGTCTCTTAAATAACTGTACAGTGATTCGGGGACATCTTTGGATATCCGATCGCTAACGTAAATGGGAATGGCGGACAGATACCCTCCATCCTGCGTATCTTCACCGAGTACAGCTCCGGAATCGGTCATATTGCATAATGCTTTTCCCAGACAGTCCGAAAAATATGCTTTGATACGGCGGGGATTCTCCTGTATAAGTCTTGTAAATTCGGCGGAATTCGAAACGGTAATCGGAAAGGATTCTTCTTTGTTTGATACATATGTTGTTTCGTAATCCTTGCCTGTCGTAAGTGTTAAGAAGGAAAGTTTATGCTTCCAGTAGTCGATGCAATCTTTTGCCGGCTGGCCGAAAGAAATATGTGTATATGTATTTTGATGTGTAACTGTTTCCAAAATAGATGCAATGCTGCATTCGTTATCCTGGGCGGGGTGATAACTTATGATAAGAAGGTAGCGATCTTGGGTATATTCAACCAAATGAACGTAGGCTGACTTTTCCCGAGAGGGATTGTACACGCGGAAACGTTCATTCATAATGGCAGCGTCAATAAAGCTGACCTTTTCAGCATTCTCTTTTTGAGAAATATTCTGAACGGTTATTCCGACCGAACCATCCAGCATACGTAAATCGGATTCGATTTCCGCAAAATTCCGTACACCGTTATATTTGTATATATATACGTCATAGAAATGTTTGTCTGCATTACTCATGGCTTTACTCCTATAAATTTGAAATGCGATATGACTGCTTGTGACAATATCTGCTTATATTCTATATCACATGGACATGAAATTCTATTGAATTATTTCAAGGTCTTCTATTTGTGTATGATGTGTCATACGAATGCTATTCATTTTGAAAACAAACTGTACGGTCGATAATATTTTATACCTTGCCTCAATTAATGATAATAATGTCAACGTTAAGTGCACAAAACGTTTTGATAATAAATCGTTATTTTAAGGAGAATAAAATGAAAAAAGTATTAATTATTGTATTGGCAGCTATTATTACCGTGATGCTTGTTATTTTCGGTTTTTGTTTAAAGAAAGGAAAGGACCGTAGAGAAGAGGTTTTTGAAGCATTGAATAAAATGGATTCTGTTCAGAAAAATTTTTCCGAAGGAAATGCAATGCTTCTTGAATTACCGATAAATTATGTGCAGGCAGTGTATGATTATTATGATGAACTGAAAGAAGATGATGTACAGCATTTGCCTATACAGATTCGTGAGTATGCGGTTACGGGTATTGTTTATTTTGATTATGATACGGATGTATCGATTGTATGGGACAAGATGAAGAATACCGTGTCGGTTCGTTATACCGATGTTAATGAACGCGATTCTTTCATGCAGAAAGAGCATAAGTGATGGAGGAAGCGTATGGCAGAATTAGTATTGAATAAAGATAATTTTAAGGACGAAGTTTTATCATCTGAAACACCGGTACTTGTTGATTTCTGGGCAGCCTGGTGCGGTCCGTGCAAGGCTTTGGCACCGATTATATCGCGTATTTCGGGCAAGTATGCCGGGAGACTGAAGGTTGGTTCGGTGAATATTGATGAAGAACGTGATCTGGCGTTTGAGTATGGGGTTATGAGTGTTCCGACGGTATTGCTGTTTAAAGACGGAGAATTGTTATATCGTGAAGTAGGATATCACAGTGAGGCGGAGTATGAATCAATATTTCAATTGATTATTTGAATGCCACATTCATAAAATGAGGAGAATTGACGGAAGAACGGCAACATTTTTGTATCATATGGAAATAATATGGTGTAAAATTGATTTAACGATGTTTATAAAGGATTGGCAAATACAATGACTTCTGTAAAGCAAAATCATTTTTGGACATTTCGATATGCGCTTATTAACATTACATATTTTATGGTTTTTTGCGGAATACATGCGTATTCTTCCGTCTTTCTGCTCAGTAAAGGGTTCAGCAATACCTTGATTGGTTTGACTTTGGCGTCAGCCAATATTATATCGGTGTTATTGCAACCTTTGGTCGCAGGATGGATTGATCGCCCCGGACCGCTTACCAACAGACGTATTGCAATGGCTTCAACGTTGATTCTCATTTTTGGATCGGTGTTGTTAATTCTGATCAAGAATTCCACTGTAGCAATCTTTCTAATATTTGGATTGATTTATATGGTGCAGATGGCATATCAGCCGTTGATTATTGCGATGAATTTTGAATATGCGCAGGCAGGTTGTAATATTAATTTCGGATTGTGCAGAGGATTGGGATCAGCCGGGTTTGCAGTATTTTCTGCTGTTATAGGCAATTTTGTTACCGGGTATGGTGTAAATGTGCTTATGTACTCGGATATCGTTGTTCTTGTGATTGCATTTTTCATTCTGCTTACTTTTCGCAAACCACAGGATAATGGAGAGCTTGTCGATAACCATTCTGATACGGACAAAGAGGCACACAATAATATAATCGAATTTGCCAGACTGTATCCTAAGTTTATGCTCTTTTTGGTTGGCGTTGTATTCTTTTTCTTCCCGCATAATATGATTAACGACTATCTGATTCAGATTATTACTCCGCTTGGCGGTAATGAGACTCAGATGGGGTATGCCATTTTTATTGCGGCACTGTTGGAACTTCCGGCGATGGCGCTGGTATCCGTTTTTCTAAAGCGATTATCGTGTGAAACATTATTAAAAATCAGTGCAGTAATGTTTCTTGTTAAGATTCTTTTGATTACATGTGCCAAGAGTATCATTGGTGTATATATCAGTGAAATTTGTCAGATAGGTGCGTATGCATTATTGATTCCCGTTGCGGCTTACTATGTAAATAAGAAAATGGATGAGCTTGATCAGGTAAAAGGGCAGGCATTTATTAACAGTGCTATTACACTTGGCGGTGTATTCAGTGGCTTGATTTGCGGCAGATTGCTGGATCTGTGCGGTCCGAAAGTCATGCTGATTATCGGAAGCATAGCAACCGCTATAGGAACAGTTATCGTATTTATTTCCGTGAGTGATTTATCGCGTAAGAACTGATATAATAAATTTATGTCTATCGGTTACTTTTCGGATTTACTTCGAGCGGTATTGTATATATTTGTTTGGAATTAACAGGGGTTACTTATGGGCCAATTAATTGTGAATTGCATATTATTGTTATGTGCACTTTTTGCTGTATCAACGGAAATGAACTTTCGTAACAGAAAGGTTGACAGAGAACATAGCTTTCGTTATTCCGTATTGTGCTACGGCCTTGCAATTTGTGCAGTTTCCAACGTTCTTATGAATGTTACGTTCGGAACAACAATCTGTTATTTTTTCTATGCACTGGATCGATTCAGCAAAGTCATTATAATGATTGAAATTATTTTGCTTTCGTCTTCGATTGTAAAGATTCCGCCGAAATTTGTATCCGTTTCAATTACGCTTCTTGCATATTTTTCGGTTCTTTTGTATTTCCTGGATACTGCCATCAGTAAAGGCGAGCTTACGCAGTCTATGTTTGGGGTATGCTTTTATGAACAATCCGCTGTACTTAAACTGTTAAATGTATTGTTTGTATTGATGTATATTGTATCACTTTTATCAATCGGTGTATTTCGTGTTACATACAATACACGTAAACGTGAGCGCAAAGAATTCGTATATATCTTTATTGTATACGGATGCTCTGCAATCGCAATGGTAGCAGAAGAGTTTATGGTTGCGTATCGTTTGGAATATGCGCCCCTTTCGGTAATCGGAAATTTGGTTTCCATTGGATTTGTATGGAAGTTATTAGCATTTCATCACAGCATTATTCTTAGTGAAGAAGATTTTGCGGAAGAGTTGGCACCGAATAAAACGGATATCGTATTTATTCTGGATGATAATCAACGCGTTCTGTATATGAATCAACGCGCCCGTGTCTTGGGACAGATTGTACATGACTCTTATGAAGGTAAGAAACTCGGTGATATTTTCAAAATGTCTCCGGAGGCAATAGCACAGATTAGCAATCCTGATAATGTTAATCCTTTCGGAATCAGTGGCGTATACGTGTTGAGTGACCGTAATGTGAATATGGTGCTGCAACATCGATTTGACCATAATAACGATATACTGGCTACATGTGTCATTTGTTACAATATGGAAGTTCGTGAGAAATTGGATAGTTCGGATTTTGAAGATACGTCCGATGACAGTATGAAGGATATGGAAGATGCTGTAAATATTGCCAAGGGCGCACGAATTCTTGCTATTGATGAAGATATTATTTTCTTGAATGATTTTCAACGTGTTTTACAGGAATATGAGACGGTTGTGTCGCGTGCCGTGTCGGATGCTGATGGGTTTTCTCTTGCACAAACGAATATTTATGATTTGATTTTTGTATCTTATGAGATGAACCATAAGAGTGGTGCAGACCTGGTTCGTAAGATTCGCAGCCTTCCGGGTGATTATTTCAGACAAGTGCCGATTGTGTTTTTGACAACGGCGGATATAAATGATGTTTTTGCGGATTTTTTGGATGCCGGATTTAGTGATTACCTGCAGAAACCTGTTTCCCGCAAACAATTGCAGGCAGTTTTGACGAGATGGGCATGGCAGCGTTTTGAAGGAGATGAACCGGAAGTTTCTCCGAATAATGCGTGGTCCGGACAATACAATGAGTTGAGTAATTTGTTGGAAGATGCACATCGCATGTTTTCTCAAAAGAAATATGAGATGTTTCAATTTTGTGTAAAAGGAATTAAACGTGATAGTGCTCTTTTGGGTCTTGCTGATATCCAGGAGATGGCATCGGATTTGGAATCCGCATGCATCTACGAGGATTATCAACAGATGGAGCAATTGTTTGGTAAACTTGAGGCCGATATCACTGAAGTACTTTCGGCCGGTAAGTAAACCTTTGATTAGTTATTCAGATTTCGAAAAGCGGTGGACAGCATCAGTTTGATGCGATTAAGCTGATTGACTTCGGAAGCACCGGGATCATAGTCTATCGCAACAATGTTTGCTTTGTTGTACTTTTTACGAATGGCTTTTATTACACCTTTTCCGACTACGTGATTCGGTAAGCAGCCAAATGGCTGTGTACATACGATATTCATCACATCAGAATGAATCAATTCCATCATTTCGCCTGTCAGAAACCAACCTTCACCGGTCTGATTCCCTATATCGACAATGGATTGTGCGTATTCTGCCAATGTTTTGATATGAACCGAAGGAGTAAAGTGTTTGCTTTCCGCAAAGGCTTTGTTGGCTGTACTTCGAATTTGTTCAATCACCCATATTCCTGCCGACGCAATGGTGGAAGAGGAACGCTTTGTGCCAAGATGATCAGCCTTGTATACCTGGTTGTAGAAGCAGTATTGCAGAAAGTCAATCAAATCGGGTACTACGGCTTCGGCACCTTCCGCTTCAATCAGATTTACCAAATCGTTATTGGCGAGCGGAGAGAATTTGACAAGGATTTCTCCGACGATGCCGACACGGGGTTTGCGAATAGTCTCATCTATAGGCAATGCATCAAATTCGCGGATAATCGTTTTGCATAGTCTTGTAAATCCCGGAATGGAAATATGATCGCTACTGACTAATTCTATAGCAGGTATTAACAGTTTCCTGTGAAGTTCGTCCGCACTTCCTTTTACGAGTTCGTAGGGACGCATTCTGTATAAACAACGCATGAAAACATCGCCTAATGCGATAGATACAATTGCACGCAGAAGTACATGGGGCGTGATTTTGAATCCCGGATTTGCTTCCAATTTGGATAAATTCATTGAAATAACCGGAATATGTTCATAGCCTGCTTTGGCAAGTGCGCGACGAATAAATCCAATATAGTTGGTAGCACGGCAACCGCCGCCTGTTTGTGACATAATGATTGCCATGTGATCCGTATCATATTTCCCGGATAGAATGGCATCCATGATTTGACCGACAACAATAAGTGACGGATAACAAGCGTCATTGTTTACAAACTGCAGCCCCATATCAATTGCTTTACGATTGGAGTTGCCTAATATTACAACATTATATCCTTCGGCATGAAATGCTTTTTCGCACAAATCAAAATGAATCGGAGACATCTGCGGACACAGAATGGTGTATTGCTGTTTCTTCATTTCTTCCGTATAGATTCTACGGTGATAAGCGCTGCTGACAATCATTCTGTTTATACAACGCTTTTGATGAATGCGAATAGCTGCCATAAGTGAACGAATTCGAATTCGGGCGGCCCCTAAATTGTTTACTTCGTCAATCTTTAAGCAGGTATATATTTTTTCTCCGGATGCAAGGATATCGTTTACCTGATCGGTAGTAACTGCATCCAAACCACATCCGAAGGAATTGAGCTGGACAAGGTCCAAATCTTCGCGTGTTTTGACATATGTTGCCGCGGCATACAGGCGGGAATGATACATCCACTGGTCGGATACAATGGTCGGACGTTCCACTTCGGACAGATGGGAAATCGAATCTTCGGTAAGTACGGCCATGCCATAGGAATTAATCATTTCCGGAATTCCGTGATTAATTTCGGGATCAATGTGATAAGGACGTCCGGCAAGAACAATACCGTGTTTTCCGGTACGTGTCAGGTAGTCAAGTACTTCCTCCCCCTTTTTCTGGATATCGGAGCGAACATTCTCTAATTCAATCCACGCTTTTTGGGCGGCAGAGTAAATCTGATCCGCAGGAATTTCGGGAAAAGCCGCAATAAGGCCCTTATTTAGAATATTGAAATTGGAGAAGGAGAGGAAAGGATTTTTGAAAATGACTTTCCCTTCACAAATGGATTCCACATTGTTCTTGATATTCTCACTGTATGAAGTAACAATGGGACAGTTATAATGGTTGCCTGCTTGTTCAAATTCGTTTCGCTCATAGAATACGGATGGATAAAAAATGAACGGAACATTTCGCGCAATCAGCCATTCGATATGGCCATGTGCCAATTTGGCAGGGTAGCATTCCGATTCGCTTGGAATGGATTCGATACCGAGTTCATATATTTTATGTGAGCCGGTGGGAGACAGAACAACACGATACCCGAGCTGCGTCAGGAAAGTAAACCAGAACGGATAGTTCTCGTACATGTTGAGTACTCTGGGGATACCTACTTCGCCGCGTGGTGCTTCGTCCGGTGAAAGCGGCTCATAATCAAAGAGTCGCTTTAACTTATAATCATAAATATTCGGGATATTGTCTTCGTTTTTGGTTTTGCCGATTCCACGCTCGCAACGGTTGCCGGATACAAACTGTCGACCTCCGGAAAATTTGTTAATTGTTAATCGACAACTGTTTGTGCAACCTTTGCATTTGGCCATCGATGTGGAAAATACAAGATTGTTAATCATGTCGATGGAAAGCATGGTAGTGGAAGGTGTTTCTTCGTAGCGTTCTCTTGCAATGAGCGCTGCACCGAAGGCACCCATGATTCCGGCAATATCCGGCCGTATTACTTCGCATTTTGCGATTTTTTCGAAGCTTCGAAGAATCGCATTGTTATAGAAAGTTCCGCCTTGAACAACAATTTTTTTACCAAGTGCGGATGCATCAGCAACTTTGATAACTTTAAATAAGGCGTTTTTGATGACAGAATATGCCAAGCCGGCAGATATGTCGGAAACCTGTGCTCCTTCTTTCTGTGCCTGCTTAACCTTTGAATTCATAAATACGGTACAACGTGTTCCCAAATCAATGGGGTGTTCTGCAAAGAGTGCCTCCTTGGCAAAATCGGTAACGGAATAATTCAGTGATCTGGCAAATGTTTCAATAAAGGAACCACATCCGGAAGAGCATGCCTCGTTTAGTTGTACGCTGTCGACTGTCTGATTCTTGATTTTGATGCATTTCATATCCTGACCACCGATGTCCAGAATGCAGTCAACATCAGGCTCGAAGAATGCGGCAGCATAGTAATGCGCAACGGTTTCAACCTCGCCATCATCAAGCATTAAAGCTGATTTGAGCAAAGCTTCCCCATATCCGGTAGAGCATGAATGCACAATTTTTGCCGTATCTGGAAGAAGGGAATAAATTTCTTTGATTGCAGTAATGGCGGTCGAGAGAGGACTGCCGTTATTGTTGGAATAAAATGAATACAGGAGACTGCCGTCTTCGGAAATCAGGGCTATTTTGGTTGTGGTGGAACCTGCATCGATTCCCAAAAAACATTTTCCCGAATAATTGGCTAATTCGGAAGTTTTTACTTTGGCTTTTTCGTGGCGTTTGCAAAAAACTTCATATTCATCGCTGTCGGAGAATAAAGGCTCCATACGGGCAACTTCAAATTCCATATGAATGGGTGATGAAAGTTTATGAATTAGTTCGGATAACTCAATGCGAGTATCTTCTTTATAATTGAGTGCTGAACCGATTGCGGCAAACAGATGTGAACAATCCGGTGCAATAATATGTTCGTCATCTAATTTTAAAGTACGAATAAATGCATTCTTAAGTTCTGATAAGAAGTGGAGAGGTCCTCCCAAAAAGGCAACATGTCCACGAATCGGTTTTCCGCATGCCAATCCGCTTATTGTCTGGTTGACAACAGCCTGGAAAATGGAAGCTGCTAAGTCTTCGCGGGTTGCGCCTTCGTTGATCAGCGGTTGTATATCGGATTTGGCAAATACACCGCATCTTGCGGCAATGGTATACAGAGAATGATAGTCTTTGGCATACTCATTCAGACCGGATGCATCCGTCATTAAAAGAGCGGCCATTTGGTCGATAAAAGAGCCGGTTCCTCCGGCACATATACCGTTCATGCGTTGCTCGACATTACCGTCTTCGAAATAAATGATTTTGGCGTCTTCGCCCCCTAATTCAATAGCTACGTCTGTTTGAGGCGCATAGTCGGAGAGAGCGGAAGAAACAGCGATTACTTCCTGAACAAAGGGTATGTTTAAATGCTTTGCGAGAGTCAACCCGCCGGAGCCGGTAATCATGGGATAGATTGTTGCATCGCCGGTCATTTCAAGGGCCTTGTTTAATAATTCTTTCAGTGTTACCTGAATGTCGGCATAATGCCTTCTATAGTCGGAAAAACAAACGGTATGATCATTTGAAAGCAGAGCGATTTTGACCGTAGTAGAACCGATGTCGATGCCAAGCATGTAAGAATTGGAATTCATATTTATTCTCTTTCTGTTTGAAAACCATTTTATAAGTAGAAACTCATGAAAAACAATTCACATTATAAGGGAAGACGGTTTAAAAAGCAACAATGTGACAAAAGGGCCCAAGATTTACTTTTTTATGGCGAGATGATAAAATAATATGAATTATTATATGGAGAGATATATTAAATGAATGCATTAATCAACAAAATGGAACGTAAATTCGGCAAATTTGCAATAATCGGATTATCCCGATATATTGTTTTGGCATATGTTGTCGGATATGTTCTGTCGTTTTTAAATTTACAGTCGTATATCAGTTTGGATCCATATCTGATATTACATGGTCAGGTGTGGCGAATTATAACATGGGTATTAATTCCGCCGGCCGAATCTAATATTTTCTTTATTGCGTTAATGCTGTATTTGTATTACAGCTTAGGGAATACTTTGGAGCATACATGGGGAAGCTTTCGGTTTAATCTGTATATTTTTGCAGGTGTGATTTTTACATTTCTTGGTGCCTTTTTGATGTTCGGCTATTATATCCTTAAGGCTTCGATTATGGATATTCCGTTAGCAGCATCCGATATGAGAATTATTGGATATAGTATCAGCAATGCTTTTTCTACATACTATATTAATGTTTCGCTTTTGTTGGCTTTTGCGGCAGAATATCCGAATCAACAGCTTCTCTTTATGTTTATTATTCCGTTGAAATGCAAATGGATTGGATATTTCACTGCTGCCAGTATTATATTCCAGTTTATTATGGAATCTGTTGCCGGTAAAATTGCGATTGTTATTTCATTGTTGCATTTTCTTATTTATTTCTTTTCTACAAGGGATTATAAGAAAATGTCGCCTAAGGAATATAAACGTCGCGCTGATTTTAGACGTGCGGCATCTTCCGCAAGCGGATATGCAAGCGCAGGAGGGACGATTACCAAGCATAAATGTGCAGTATGCGGCAGAACGGAGAAAGATGATCCGAATTTGGAATTCCGTTTTTGCTCCAAATGTAATGGAAATTATGAATATTGTCAGGATCACTTGTTTACGCATACACATCAATGATTTGTATTGTGGCGGACAATAAGCAAGTAAAATGGAGGTTGTTATGGATTTACAGAAATTATCGGCTTATGAACTTATTACGGAGAAAACTGTTCCGGACATGAATTCTCAGGGATATCTATTGCGTCATGTTAAGACCGGGGCAAAAGTATTCGTTCTTGAAAATGATGATAATAATAAGGTTTTTTATATCGGTTTTCGTACACCGCCATATGATTCAACCGGTTTACCGCATATTTTGGAACATTCGGTATTGTGCGGTTCTTCCAAATATCCGTCAAAAGATCCGTTTGTTGAATTGGCCAAGGGTTCTTTGAATACTTTTCTGAATGCTATGACATATCCGGACAAAACCGTATATCCTGTCGCGAGTTGTAACGATAAAGATTTTATGAATCTTATCGACGTTTACATGGATGCTGTGCTTCATACCAATATTTATACAAGACCGGAGATTTTTATGCAGGAAGGTTGGCACTATGATCTTGCATCTGCAGATGATGAAATGACAATCAACGGCGTTGTATATAACGAAATGAAGGGGGCTTTTTCGTCCCCTGACGGTATTTTGGAGCGAATGATACTGAATTCGTTGTTCCCGGATACCCCCTATGGTGTGGAATCCGGCGGAGATCCGGATGATATTCCGTCACTTACTTATGAGAAATTTATTGAATTTCACAAGAAATACTATCATCCGTCGAACAGCTATATTTATTTATACGGTGACGGTGATATGGCAGAGCGTTTGGCATATTTGGACCGTGAGTATTTAAGCCGGTATGATGCGATTGTTGTTGATTCAAGGATTCCTTCGCAGGATTCATTTGAAAAAGTCAAGAATATTTCCTGTGAATATCCGATAACGGAGGATGAACCGCTTAACGATAATACATATTTGTCATACAACATGTGCTTGGATACAAGCTTGAATCGTGAGTTGTATTTGGCATTTTCCGTTCTTTCGTATGCATTGCTTGATACGCCCGGAGCTGTGCTTAAGCAGGCACTTTTGGATGCAGGCATAGGCAAAGATATACAAAGCTCGTATGAATGCGGTATTTATCAGCCGTTTTTGTCGGTTGTGGCAAAGAATGCAAATGAGTCCGACAAAGATCGTTTTGTATCCATTATTATGGACACCGTAAAGGATCTTGTTGAGCATGGAATAGACAAGAAATCTTTGTTGGCGGCACTGAACAGTTTGGAATTTTCTTACCGTGAAGCAGACTTCTTTACACGTCCGAAAGGATTGGTGTTTGGCCTTCAGATATTGGATTCCTGGTTATATGATGATAATGAACCGTTTATGCATATCGAAGAGAATGAGACATTTGCTTTTCTTCGTAAAATGATTGATACGGATTATTATGAACAATTGTTGCAGCAATATGTCATTGACAATACCCATGCAACGATGATTGTAATGGCACCGAAGCAGGGACTTTCCGTGGAAAAGGATGAAGCACTGCGAAATAAACTTGCAGATTACAAGGCGTCTCTTTCCGAGGAGCAGATTGCTGATATTGTTGCACAGACGGCGCATTTGAAAAAGTATCAGGAAGATCCCGGCACTAAGGAAGAATTAGAAAAGATACCGCTTTTATCCGTTGCAGATATGGAGAAAAAGGCACAACCGTTTATTCTTGAACAGTCCACTATGAACGATGGCAAGACGGTTCTTTTGACACATGATATTTTTACAAACGGAATCGGATATGTAACATTTGACTTTGATCTGTGCGGCGTTCCCGAAGAATTACTTCCGTATATTTACATATTGAAGGATGTTTTGGGTGCGGTTGATACTAAGAATTATGGTTATGCGGAACTGAATAATGAAATTGATATATATACGGGTGGTATATATATCGGTGGCGGTTCGTACAACAAGGTTAATGATCCCAAGAAGTATACCAACACTATTACTTTCTCTTTAAAAGCATTGATGGATTCAATGCCCAAAGCATTTGAATTGTTGGAGGAGATAGCATTTTCGTCAGACTTTTCCGACAAGAAGCGGTTGTATGAAATTGTTGCCATGCTTGTTTCGCAATATCAGGAATCACTTATGTCTGCCGGGCATGCGGTTGCAATTAAGCAGGCAGCTGCTCAGTTATCCGAAAAGTCATATTTAACCGAGAAAACATCCGGTTTGTCAGCATACAAAGTACTTAGTCGTCTGGAGAAAAATTTTGATGAATATGCAGATGATTTGATTGCCAAACTGCATCAATTGATGGATATCATTTTTGTTCGTGACAATGTACTTGTTGATTTTATCGGACAGAAGGATTGCATTGAAGTATTAAAACCATTGGCAGAGGCATTTATTGATAAACTTCCGAAAGGAAAGATAATTCCTGCGACATATGGATTTAAGAGAACTAAGAAGAATATCGCATATAAATGTGCAGGAAAAGTTCAGTATGTTATAAAGGCGGGTGACTTTTATTCCGAGAAGACACCGTATACTGGCAGTCTGCTTCTTCTGACGGGACTTATGAATTATGATTATTTGTGGAATGAAGTTCGTGTACGCGGCGGTGCATATGGCTGCTACGCTTCGTTCAGAAGGACGGGTGAATCGTATTTCTATTCTTACCGAGACCCGAATCTGAAGCGGACATTGGATGTCTATGATAGTGTGGCTTCGTTTTTGCGTGACTATACAACAGACGAACGAGGTATTACCAAGCTTATTATTGGCGCAATGTCCATATTGGACACACCGTTGACTCCGAAGATGAAGGGAGATCGCGGAAAGAGTCTGTATTATACAGGTGATTCGTACGAAAACGCACAAAGAGAACGTGACGAGTTGTTGGGAGCAACCCAGGATGATGTGCGTAAATTGGCAGAGTATATTGACTGTATTATGAAAGATGCATTGATTTGTGTCGTGGGCGGGGAAGAAGCGATTATGGAACAGAAGGATTTGTTTGATTCCATTCAGTCCCTGATGATGGCACAGGAAGATTGATTGAAAGGGAGGAAATTATGAAGAAGAAATTAAGTATTGTTTTGTTGAGCACTTTTGCATTTGCTTATCTGTTGTCCGGATGTGGATCTGCGGCTTCGGATTCAGCCAAGGCTGCGGAATATGCGCCCACTGCAGCATATGAAGAAGCCATGGGTATGGAAGCACCGGGTATGAATTATCGCTCGGATGATGTATATGAGATGGATATGGTGGAAGAGGCTGTCGAAGAACCTGCTGCAGAGATGAATGGTGATATGAATGGCTCGGATTCTCAACTTGAGGCGAAGGTATCCAATCGCAAATTGATTAAGACTGTAAGCATGGATGTTGAAACGAAGGAATTTGATTCTTTGATTGCTACGATTACCGCTCGTATAGAACAATTGGGCGGATACATGGAATCCATGAATGTATCGGGCAGATCATACGGAAGCGATTATGTTTCCACGCGTAACGCCAATATTGTTGCACGTATTCCCGCGCAGAATTTGAATGGATTTGTTTCTACAATTGAAGATAATTCGAATATAACCAATAAGAACGAAAATACGGAAGATGTTACTTTGCAGTATACGGATGTTCGGGCTCACAGAGATTCGCTCCGTGTTGAGCAGGAGAGATTAAACGAACTTCTTGCGGAAGCTGACAGCTTGGAGACGATTATTGCTCTTGAAGAACGCCTTACCGAAGTTCGTTATGAACTGGAATCATATGAATCAAGACTTCGCAGTATGGATAATCAGGTAGATTACAGCACGGTTTATTTGTATGTGAATGAAGTTAAGGAATGGACTCCCGAACCGGTTGAAGAAGAGACGTTCGGACAGAGAATTTCAAAAGGATTTACAAGAAGCTGTAAGAATGCATGGGGAGGCTTCCAGGATTTCCTGGTAGGTTTTGTTTCCGCTTTGCCTATTATTGTGATTGTATTGGTTGTTATCGGCATAATCGGATTAATTATTTTCCTGATTGTTAAAGGAATTATTTCCGGTGTAAATAGGAGCAAAGTCAAGAAGGCCGCTAAATTGTATAAGGCTCAGCAGGCAGCTGCAGCAAAAGCGGCTCAGGCTCAGGCAAATGCAAACAAACCGGAAGTAAGCAGCACGCCAAAGGGTGATGCAGATAATAAGACAGAATAAAGAAGGCTTTATATGGATGTTTCTACTTCAAAATCAGGTTTTGTTACGTTAATCGGTAGACCGAATGTCGGTAAGTCGACATTAATGAATCAATTGATTGGGCAGAAAATTGCTATTACGTCCAGCAAACCGCAAACAACGCGTAATCGTATTCAAACTGTTTATACGGATGAACGCGGGCAGATTGTTTTCCTGGACACACCGGGACTGATGAAGGCCAAGAATAAGTTGGGAGAATATATGGTCTCCGTTGCCAAGAAGACATTGGATGACGTTGATGTGGTAATGTGGCTTGTTGAAGCATCAACATTTGTAGGTCCGGGTGATAAACATATTGCCCAACAGCTTGTGGGATGTAATAAGCCGCTTATTCTTGTGATTAATAAGTCCGACCTTGTGAAGAAGGATGACTTGTTTGGTGTTATTGATGCATATAAGAACTTGTGTGACTTTACGGAAATTGTCCCGGTGTCGGCATTAAAGGGGACAAACACCGATGAATTGTTAAATGTTCTGTACAAATATCTTCCGTACGGTGAAGCGTTTTATGATGAAGATACGGTAACGGATCAGCCCATGCGACAGATTACGGCAGAACTTATACGTGAGAAAGCTTTAAAATGTCTATCGGATGAAATTCCGCATGGTATTGCCGTTACAATTGAACGTATGGAATTTACCGAAACTATTGTAAATGTTGATGCTACCATAATATGCGAACGGGATTCTCATAAGGGTATCATTATCGGAAAAGGCGGTCAGATGCTTAAGAAAATCGGTTCTGCCGCAAGATATGAGATTGAGAGACTGGTCGAGTCTCGAGTGAATTTGAAACTTTGGGTAAAAGTGAAAAAGGACTGGCGTGATTCCGAATTGTTTCTTAAGAATTTCGGATATCATGATGATAAAGGAGATAAGCGTGAATGATTCTCTTGTTACGGGAATGATTTTGTCTGTAGGACCGGTGAATGATTATGACAGACGTTGTGTCATATTAACGAAGGAACGAGGCAAAATCACTGTATTTGCGCAGGGAGCAAGGCGGCAGGGAAGTAAAATGATGGCGCCTACCAATCCGTTTGTTTTTGGCAATTTTAAAGTATATGAAACAAAAACTGCATACAAACTTTTGGATGTGGAAGTGATGAATTATTTTGAAGAACTTCGCACTGATCCCGAAGGCGCTTTTTTGGGAATGTATTTTTTGGAATTTGCCGATTATTATACTCGTGAGAATAATGATGAACAGAAGATGCTTAAACTTCTGTATCAGTCAATTCGAGCGATTATTAAGCCTACGCTTGATAATCGACTGGTGCGAGTGATATACGAGATGAAAGCACTTTCTGTAAACGGTGAATTTCCGGGTATTCCGACGCAAAAGGAGTTGCTTGATGCGACCAAATATGCGATAGAATATATTGTTAATTCATCGATTGAGAAATTGTATACTTTTGCCGTAAATGAAGCGGTATTGTCTCAACTCAAAGAAATATCCGATTCGTATATGGATAAATATATTGACAGAGAATTGAAAAGTAGGGCACTACTTACTTGAATTTATAGTAGCCCTTCTGTATAATGATTGCTGTTATGGCATCAAAATGCATTGGAAAGAGAGGAAATGTTATGGAAAAGACGATGGATAAGATTGTTGCACTGGCAAAAGCAAGAGGATTTGTGTATCCGGGTTCTGAAATTTACGGAGGCCTTGCGAATACATGGGATTACGGTAATCTTGGTGTTGAACTCAAGAATAACGTTAAAAAAGCATGGTGGCAGAAATTTGTGCAGGAGAATCCGTATAATGTCGGCGTTGATTGTGCAATTCTTATGAACCCTCAGACTTGGGTTGCATCAGGTCATTTGGGCGGATTTTCCGATCCTTTGATGGATTGTAAAGAATGTAAAGAACGTTTCCGTGCAGATAAATTAATAGAAGACTTCGCGCAGGAAAAGGGAATTGATTTAGGGAAACCGATTGATGCATTTTCTCAGGAAGAAATGAAGAATTTCATTGAAGAGAATAATGTACCGTGCCCTTCTTGCGGCAAACACAATTTTACAGATATCAGACAGTTTAATTTGATGTTCAAGACCTTTCAGGGTGTTACAGAAGATGCAAAGAACACGGTTTACCTCCGTCCCGAGACAGCCCAGGGCATTTTTGTAAACTTTAAGAATGTGCAGCGTACATCACGTAAGAAAATTCCTTTCGGTATCGGTCAGATCGGTAAATCATTCCGTAATGAAATTACTCCCGGTAACTTTACATTCCGTACACGTGAATTTGAGCAGATGGAGTTGGAATTCTTCTGTGAACCGGGAACAGACTTGGAGTGGTTCCAGTATTGGAGAGCTTTCTGCCGTGACTGGTTACTTTCACTCGGTATTAAAGAAGACGAGATGCGTCTTCGTGACCATGATCCCGAAGAACTGTGCTTCTATTCAAAGGGCACAACGGATATTGAATTTTTGTTCCCGTTTGGCTGGGGTGAGTTGTGGGGTATTGCGGATCGTACCGATTATGATTTGACGCAGCATCAGAATGTTTCCGGTGAGGATATGGGATATTTTGATGATGTAAAGAACGAGAAATATGTTCCTTATGTTGTTGAACCTTCACTTGGTGCGGATCGTGTTGTTCTTGCATTCTTATGTGCAGCCTATGATGAAGAGAACCTTGGTACGGAAGAAGCTCCGGATATGAGAACCGTGTTGCGTTTCCATCCGGCTCTTGCTCCGGTTAAGGTTGGTGTTCTTCCTCTTTCCAAGAAGCTCAATGAAGGCGCCGAAAAGGTATTTGCTCAGCTTTCCAAGAAGTATAATTGTGAGTTCGATGACAGAGGTAATATCGGTAAGCGCTATCGCCGTCAGGATGAAATCGGAACACCGTTCTGTGTAACATATGATTTCGATTCGGAAACAGATGGATGCGTTACAGTACGTGACCGTGACACAATGGAACAGGAACGTGTAAAGATTGCTGATTTGGACGCATATTTTGCTGATAAGTTTACGTTTTAAGTTGCAAGAAACGTAATATACGTGATATAATGTGATTGCGGTTGCGAAGGTAACCGCAATTATGTTTATATATGATGATTCGAGGAAACCGCTTTATGATTGTTTTACAATCCGCGATTTTATCTGACAAATTAATAGAAAGAGCCAATTTTTCATAGGGGAAGATTGGCTTTTTTTTAACTTTACCGTAAGAAAACTATTCCGTTACGGATTATCATATAAATAAATATGAATGATTTTAGGAGGAAAGAGAATGAATTTACGAAAGAAGAAATGGGTATATCTTTTTACCGAAGGTAATGCTGAAATGCGTAATCTTTTGGGTGGTAAAGGCGCAAACCTTGCTGAAATGACCAATATCGGTCTTCCTGTTCCGCAGGGATTTACCGTTACTACGGAAGCTTGTACACAATATTACGAAGATGGTAGAACCATAAATGATGAGATTATGGGTCAGATTATGGAATTTGTCGGTCGTATCGAAATGATTAATGATAAATATTTCGGTGATTTGGATAAGCCGCTTTTGGTTTCCGTTCGTTCCGGTGCTCGTGCGTCTATGCCCGGTATGATGGATACTATTTTGAATCTTGGCTTGAATGATGAAGTTGTTGAGGCAATGATTGCAGCCAATCCGGATCCGAAGTTTGAAAGATTCGTATATGATTCATACAGAAGATTTATTCAGATGTTTTCTGATGTTGTCATGGGTGTCGGCAAGAAGCATTTCGAAGAACTCATCGATGAGATGAAAGCGAAAAAGGGTGTTACTTACGACGTTGAACTTACTGCAGAAGATTTGAAGGAACTTGCAGAACAGTTTAAGGCAGAATATCAGAAAGAACTTGGAGAAGAGTTCCCCGTTGATCCTATCGTTCAGTTGAAAGAAGCCATAAAGGCTGTATTCCGTTCATGGGATAATCCTCGTGCCAATGTATATCGTCGTGATAACGATATTCCTTACAGCTGGGGTACAGCAGTATCGGTTATGCCGATGGTATTCGGTAACTTGAATGATAATTCAGGAACAGGTGTTGCATTTACACGTGATCCTGCTACAGGCGAGAAGAAACTGATGGGTGAATTCCTTGTTAATGCACAGGGCGAAGATGTTGTTGCAGGTATCCGTACACCGATGAAGATCGATGAAATGGAACAGAGATTCCCCGAAGCATACAAACAGTTCATTAAAGTATGTTCTATTCTTGAGAAACATTATCATGATATGCAGGATATGGAGTTTACTGTTGAAAACAGTAAGTTGTATATGCTCCAGTGCCGTAACGGTAAGAGAACAGCTCATGCAGCCCTTAAGATTGCCTGTGATCTTGTAGATGAAGGTATGAAGACAGAAGAGGAAGCAGTTGCAATGATTGATCCTCGTAATCTGGATACACTTCTTCATCCGCAGTTTGATACAGCTGTACTTAAGAAGTCTACACCGCTTGGTAAAGGCCTTGGCGCTTCACCCGGTGCTGCATGCGGTAAGATTGTTTTCTCGGCAGAAGATGCAGAAGCTTGGAACGAAAAGGGCGAAAAGGTCGTTTTGGTTCGTTTGGAAACATCCCCCGAAGACATTACAGGTATGAAGGCTGCACAGGGTATTTTGACTGTTCGTGGCGGTATGACATCTCATGCAGCTGTTGTTGCCAGAGGTATGGGTAAGTGTTGTGTATCCGGTTGCGGTGATATCGTAATGGATGAAGTAAACAAGAAATTTACTCTTGGCGGTAAAGAGTTTACGGAAGGTGACTTTATCTCCATAGATGGTTCAACAGGTAATATTTATGATGGCAAGATTGCTACTGTTGATGCTACAATCGCCGGTGAGTTCGGACGTATCATGAGCTGGGCAGATAAATATCGTACGATGAAAGTTCGTACAAATGCCGATACACCTGCAGATGCACGTAAGGCTCGTGAACTTGGTGCAGAAGGTATTGGTTTGTGCAGAACAGAGCATATGTTCTTTGAAGCAGATAGAATTGATGCATTCCGTGAGATGATTTGTTCGGATACTGTTGAAGAGAGAGAAAAGGCTCTTGATAAGATTCTTCCTTATCAGCAGGGCGATTTTGAGAAATTGTATGAAGCATTGGAAGGATATCCGGTAACCATTCGTTTCCTTGATCCTCCTCTTCATGAATTTGTTCCTACTGAGGAAGCTGATATTGAGAAACTTGCAAAGACGCAGAATAAGTCTGTTGATACAATTAAGGCTATTATTAACGGCCTTCATGAGTTTAACCCGATGATGGGTCACAGAGGATGCCGTTTGAGCGTTACATATCCTGAAATTGCAAGAATGCAGACTCGTGCGGTTATTCGTGCAGCTATTAATGTTTCCAAGAAGCATTCAAATTGGAGCGTTAAACCTGAAATTATGATTCCGCTTGTAGGTGATGTAAAGGAATTCAATTTTGTTAAGAAGATTGTTGTTGAAACTGCAGAAGAAGAGATTAAGGCAGCTCACTTCAAACTTGATTATGAAGTTGGTACAATGATTGAAATCCCCAGAGCTGCACTTACTGCTGATGAAATTGCTGCTAATGCAGATTTCTTCTGCTTTGGTACAAACGATTTGACGCAGATGACATACGGTTTCTCCCGTGATGATGCCGGTAAGTTCCTTGGTGCTTATTATGATACCAAGATATTTGAGAATGATCCGTTCGCTAAGCTGGATCGTGATGGTGTAGGTAAGCTTATGAAGATGTCCATGGATCTTGGTAAGCCTGTTAATCCTTCACTTCATGTTGGCATTTGTGGAGAACATGGTGGAGATCCTTCCTCTGTTGAGTTCTGCCATAGACTTGGCTTGGATTATGTATCCTGTTCACCGTTCCGAGTACCTATTGCAAGACTTGCGGCAGCACAGGCAGCTATTGCAAACAAATAAGAAATATGTCGCATGACGATATTAATCCCTCTCACATCAGTGGGAGGGATTTATTTTTGGTATGGCCTGTTTTTAGGACTTGGGTATCAATAATGATAGGAAAAATAAATAGTCCTAAAAACAAATAAACCACTTGCTATGCAAGTGGACACCAGCCAGCTTCAGCCTTAAGACACCAATACCTCCAATGTTATAAT